>CACFWO010000001.1 GCA_902570035.1 uncultured SAR86 cluster bacterium
TTCTTTTAATGGCGGAAAATCTTGCACTAAAATCTTTATCAACTTTTTTTATCCAAATTGCTTTAACTTGAGTCCCCATTAAGGAATTAAGCCCCTTGAGGAAAGATTCATCAGTTCTACTTTTGCTTGTCTCAAAATGAATAGCTTGATTCAATGCATGAACTCCAGAATCAGTTCTTCCCGAACAAATTGTTGCTATTTTCTGATCAAGAAATTTTGATAATGATTTTTCAACTATATCTTGTACGGTTGTTAGACCCTTTTTTTGTCTTTGCCAGCCTTTTAAATTTGTACCTATGTACTCTAACCCAAGCGCGTACTTCTTAACTTCCTTGGTCATTTATCTTTTGAAGAAGGGTGTCGGCTTTGTTTTTTTGCTCAAAATTAGGACTTAAATCAAAAACCTCATAAATGATAGCTTTTGCTTCGTATGCTTTTCCCATTTCGATATAACTAACAGCTAAATTTAATCTTGCATCAATAGGATCACCAACTTCTGCATACTCATCATTGAGCAATTCATGCGACTTATTTTTAATAAGTGAAGAAAGGATTTGGTAACTATTCCAAGCTGCTCCTTTTCTTAAATTATCAGATACAATCCAGAAATTAGCTCTATTATCTTTCCATAAATCTTTTCTTAATCTGCCTATAAAAACTTCATTGGATTTCTCAGCATGAGTAACTGGCGTTGGGAAAAAATCTTCATCAGAATCACATAGTATGAGTCCATTTTGAGTATTAATTGAATCTTTAACTTCTTCTAAATTAATTTCTTTTTCTGTTTCCAAGTGTATGACCTCTCCATGGCCTCTTTGAACAGGAACTCTAACGCATGTTGCTGATACCTCGATGTCATCTGCAAATATCTTCTTTGTCTCAGTCGTAAGTTTCATCTCTTCTTCTGAATAATTATTTTTTAAGATATTGCCAGCAAGAGGTAATAAATTGAAAGCTATTTGCACTGGGTAAACATTATTAGAATGTTCTTCACCATCGAGAATTTTTCTAGATTGTTCTTTAAGTTCTTCAGAGGCTGATTGTCCTGTTCCTGATACTGATTGATAAGTAGCTACGTCTACTCTTTTTATCTTAAACAGATCATGAAAAGGCTTTAGAGCAACTACCATTTGGGCAGTGGAACAATTTGGATTAGCAATTATTGCAGGCAAATTAAGATCCTCTAATCTAGATTCATTTACTTCAGGAACAATAAGCTCTAGATCATCTCTGTTTCTAAAAAAAGATGAATTATCTATGACAGTGCAACCTTTCTCGATAGCTTGGGATGCGTGAGATTCAGCAACTGACGATCCAGCTGAAAAAAATGCAACGCTAGCTTTACTAAAATCGAAATGTTGAAGATCTTCAATTTCTATAATTTTTTCAAAATATTTAATTGCTTTACCTGCAGATTTAGATGAAGCAACCAAAAAAAGATTTTCAGCGGGAAACTGCTGTTCTGCAAGAATTCTCAAAAATTCTCTTCCAACCGCACCTGTGGCACCTACTATTGCTAACTTAATACTAGACATGATCGATAATTATTTTTGTTAATTCTTTAGTTGAACAAATTTTACTATTCTTATCAGCAATATCTTCAGTAGCGTATCCATCATTTAGAGTATTTGAGACTGCGCTTTTTATCTTTTCTGATATCTCTAATTGATCAAGTGAATACCTAAACATCATCCCAACTGAAAGAATCATCGCGATCGGGTTTACTGTTCCTTGTCCTGCAATATCAGGAGCACTGCCATGAACTGGTTCATACAATCCTTTATTTCTGTTATTCAAGGAAGCAGAAGGAAGCATTCCAATAGATCCAGTAAGCATTGCCGAAATATCAGAGAGGATATCTCCAAATAAGTTGCTTGAAAGAATGACATCAAATTGTTTGGGATTTTTTACAAGTTGCATGGCAGCGTTGTCAACAAGCATATGACTTAATTCTATATCTGGATAATCTTTTGATACATCTATTACAACTTCCCTCCAAAATTCAGACACTTCAAGAACGTTTGATTTATCAACTGAACAAACTTTTTTGTTTCTTAAAGATGCAGAATCGAAAGCAACTCTGGCAATTCTTTCAACTTCATGCCTTTCATAAATCATTGTATTAAAAGCAGAAGATGATTTTTTTCCTCTAGGTTCACCAAAATATATACCACCAGTGAGCTCTCTTACGATAAGCGTATCAAGATCTTTTATGATATCGGGCTTTAAGGATGATGCTTCTAAGGAACTATCAAATAAAATTGCGGGCCTTAGATTTGCAAACAGGCCTAATGAAGATCTTAGTTCTAACAACCCTTTTTCAGGTTTTTCATTAGGAGGAAGAGAATCCCATTTAGGACCTCCCACTGCACCAAATAAGATTGAGTCTACTTGAGATGCTTGATTCAAAGTTTCATCTGATATTGGTAGTCCATGGGCATCAATTGAAGCTCCACCGATAAGACCTTCGATCAAATTGAAGTTAATCTTGAAACTTGATTGGATTTTTTCAAGCAAAGAAACTGCACTTTCCATGATCTCTGGACCCACGCCATCACCGCTTAAAAGAAGTAAATCAGTGTCTTTCATTTAAACAACCAAGGTACAGTTTTTTTATAATTTTTCTCAAAATCCTCTATTTCATTCTGATGTTGGAGTGTAAAACCTACTTCATCAATTCCATCTAAAAGAAACTTTTTCTTAAAGTCATCCAATTCAAACTGGATTTGCTTTTCCTCTAAATATATAAATTGATTATGAACATCTACTTCAATGTTAATTGTTTTTTTCTCTGTTATTTGTTTAAAAATTTCTTCAATTTTTTCTTTATCTATTTCAATGAGTAATAGACCATTTTTATAGGAATTATTTTTGAAAATATCAGCAAAAGATGGAGCAATGATAGTTGTAAAGCCGTAATCAGTTAAAGCCCAAACAGCATGTTCCCGACTTGATCCGCAACCAAAATTTTCTCTGGTTATTAAAATATTGCAAGATTTGTAAAGATCATGATTGAGAATGAAATCAGGATTTAATTTTCTTTTTGAGTTATCTGAATTCAAATCACCTTTATCAAGATATCTCCATGCATCGAATAAATTTGGACCAAAGCCAGTTCGCTTTATAGATTTTAAAAATTGCTTAGGGATTATTTGATCTGTATCAACATTGGCTTTGTCCAAGAACACTGCCTCTCCAGAAAAAATATTCGAAATAGATTTATTCATGACGAGATATCAATAAAATTTCCAGCTAAAGCTGCAGCTGCTGCCATAGCTGGGCTAACAAGATGGGTTCTACCTAAATGACCCTGCCTGCCCTCAAAATTTCTATTAGAAGTAGAAGCACATCTTTCTTTTTCTCCTAATTGATCTGGATTCATTCCTAAACACATAGAACATCCAGGCTCCCGCCATTCAAATCCACTAGAGATAAAAGTTTCATGCAGACCTTCTTCTTCGGCCTGTTTTTTAACTAATCCTGAGCCTGGAACAATCATAGCTCTTTTTATTTTCTTAGAAATCACATTGCCATCTAAAATTTCTGCTGCTTTCCTTAAATCCTCAATTCTTGAATTAGTACATGAGCCTATGAAAATTTGATCGAGAGAGTAATTCTCTAGAGAGTCTCCAGCACTTAAACCCATGTAATCTAAAGCTGCCTCAAAGTTATTTCTTTCAGTTTGTGAGGTGTAATCCTCCTCAGATGGTATTCGATCTTTTACTCCTATCACCATTTCAGGTGAAGTTCCCCAAGTAACTTGCGGTTCAATTTCTTTAGCAAAAAAGTTATGAACAGTATCAAAATTGGAGTTTTCATCAGAATGAAATGTTTTCCAGTAACTAAGAGCTGTCTCATAATCATCGCCTTTCGGGGAATGAGGCTTACTTTTGAGATAATCAAATGTTTTTTCATCTGGAGCGATCATCCCAGCTCTTGCACCTGCTTCTATAGCCATATTACAAACAGTCATGCGTCCTTCCATAGAGAGACTCTCTATTGTAGATCCATCATATTCAATGACGTGACCTGTGCCTCCTGCTGTACCAATCTTTCCAATTAAAAACATTGTTAAATCTTTAGCAAAAACATTTTTTTTCAAAAGCCCATTGATAGAGATTCTCATGTTTTTTTGTTTGTTCATGACTAAGCATTGTGTTGCAAGAACATGCTCAACTTCGCTTGTTCCGATTCCCATTGCAAGACATCCAAATGCACCATGAGTTGAAGTATGTGAATCACCACAAACTATTGTCATTCCTGGTTGAGTAAAACCTTGCTCTGGACCAACCACATGAACAATTCCTTGGTTCAAATCGTTTAGGTCGATCAAATCTATACCAAAATCATGACAATTGATCTGCAGTGCCTGAATTTGATCTCTACTAATGGTATCTTTTATTCCTCTTAATCCTTTAGATCTGTCTGTTGTAGGTATATTGTGATCAACTGTCGCAACAATAGAATCTACTCTTCTTGGACCAATACCTTTAATCTTTAATCCTTCAAACGCTTGCGGTGAAGTAACTTCATGAACCATGTGAAGATCAATGTAGAGCAAATTACCGTTATCAGATCTACTACCAACAAAATGAGAATCCCATAACTTATCGTATAGGGTTTTAGGATTAGAATTATTCACTTGAAGGAATCGTATAAGATGAGTTTTCTATATCATTATTTTGAGCACGATTTCTCAGATAATGATCCAATAAAATTATTGCGACCATGGACTCAGCTATTGGGACTGCTCTCAGGCCAACACATGGGTCGTGGCGACCAATTGATTGAACAGTTGTTTCTTTTCCAGATTTATCGATAGTTTTACCTTCTGTGCTGATACTCGATGTAGGTTTTAAAGCAATTGCAATATCTATTGGTTGGCCCGAAGAAATGCCGCCTAAAATTCCGCCTGCGTTGTTAGAAGCAAATCCATCTCGATCTATCTCATCTCTATGTTCGCTTCCTTTTTTTGAAACGACATCAAATCCTAGACCTAATTCAACTCCTTTAACTGCATTAATACTCATTAACCCGTGAGCTAAATCAGCATCCAACTTATCAAATACTGGCTCTCCCAAGCCTGCTGGAACGTTATTCACATTAATTTTTATTTTTGCACCAACAGAATCTCCTGCATCTCTCAAAGAGGTAATAAGATCTTCTATAGATTTCAATTTTGTTTCATCAGGAAAAAAGAAAGCATTGTTATTGATCTCTTTAAGATCAATATGATCTGCAATTATTTCACCTACTTGTTCAACATAACCAGTTATTTCAACTGCTAGATGATCTTTCAAATATTTTTTAGCAATTGCTCCTGCAGCAACTCTCATCACGGTTTCTCTTGCAGAAGCTCTACCGCTTCCTCTGTGATCCCTCAATCCATATTTCTTTAAGTAAGTATAGTCAGCATGAGATGGACGAAAAACATCTTTCAAATTATCGTAGTCTTCACTTTTTTGATCCTCATTGAAAATAATCATTCCAATCGGAGTACCTGTAGTTTTCCCTTCAAAAATACCTGAGAGTATTTGAACCTTATCTTTTTCACTTCTTTGCGTCGTAAATGCATTCGAGCCTGGCCTTCTTTTATCTAATTCAACTTGAATATCTTGTTCAGAAATAGCAATCCCTGGAGGGCATCCATCTATGATACACCCCAGTGCTTTTCCATGACTTTCACCAAAAGTAGTTACGGTGAAAGATTTACCTATACTATTTCCACTCATTGCTTAAAATAAACTGCACGATTATACGCTCATACCCTTTAAAAACTGAAATGATAGACAAAAAATTTAAGGCTGTATTCTGGGATTTTGGTGGAGTAATAACTTCAAGTCCTTTTCAAGCTTTTTCTAGCTTTGAGAATGAAAATAATTTGCCAAAAGATTTTATCAGGAGGGTCAATTCAACTAATCCTTACGAAAATGCATGGGCAAAACTAGAGTCCTCAAAAATATCTTTGGAAGAATTTGATAAATTATTCGCCTTAGAAAGCGAGAATCTAGGCTTTAAAATTGAGGGATCTAAAATTCTTGAACTTTTGCAAGGTAGTGTTATTCCTGAAATGGTGAAGATGCTTGAAGTACTTAAGGAGGAGTCGTTTTTGTTGGCTTGTTTAACAAATAATTTTAATGCAAACGAAGATAAGTCAGCCCTAGATAACAACAATCAAGATAGGCAAAAAATTCTTGGACTATTTGATTACCTCATTGAATCAAGAGAAGTTGGAGTTAGAAAACCAGAGGATAAATTTTATGAAATTGCTCTTAAGACAACAGGATGTAACCCTGCAGAGGTAATTTTTCTTGACGACCTGGGAATTAATCTCAAACCAGCAAAAGCTTTAGGGATAACCACTATAAAGGTTGTTGATCATATTGAATCGATTAAAGAACTTTGCGAATATTTAAAGATTAGTACCGAAAGAATTATTTAGCCAACATCTTCATGAATTCGTCTACAGGAGTATCCAGAAGCTTGTCTTTATCCTGACATAACTCAAATATCTGGTTTGATTTTTCTTCATCAAACTGAGTTAGTAGATTTCTTTTGAATTTTTCTAAGAGAATTGGAATACCCTCTTCTCGCCTAAATTTATGACCAATTGGATATTCAACCTCAATCTTTTCTGTTGAACTTCCGTCTTTGAAAATGATTTGCAATGCATTAGAAATAGATCTTTTATCGGGTTCATGATACTCAGCTGAGTATCTTTCATCCTCTTCAATCAGCATTTTCTGTCTCAACTCATCAATTCTAGGATCGCTAGCAACATCATCTTCATAATCCTCAGCAACTAGATCACCCTTCAACAATCCAATAGCAGTCATATATTGGAGACAATGATCTCTATCAGCTGGATTATTCAATTCACCTTCTTTACTGATAATTCGAATTGCTGACTCATGAGTCGTGATTTTGATTTGTTCAATTTCTTCTAATTTATCAATGATTTCTGGATGAAGTTTTACTGCTGCTTCAACTGAGGTCTGAGCATGAAATTCAGCTGGAAATGATATTTTAAACAAAACGTTTTCCATTACATAAGAATTAAAGTCTTGTTCAACAATCAAATCTTTACCTTCAAATAAGACATCTTGGAAACCCCATGTTTTCGAGGTAATAGCACTTGGATAACCGATTTGGCCTCTCATAGTAAATAAAACTAATTGCATTGCTCTGCTAGTAGCATCCCCAGCAGCCCAAGATTTTCTTGGACCGGCATTGGGTGCGTGACGGTAAGTTCTTAAACTTTGACCATCAACAAAAACTTGTGAAATTGCATCTAAAGATTGTTCTTTAGTGAGTCCAAATAATTTTGCTATCACAGATGTGGAGGCGAGTTTAACTAGAAGAACGTGATCGAGACCCACTCGATTAAAGCTATTTTTTATTGCTAACACTCCTTGAATTTCATGGGCTTTAATCATACTTTCTAAAACAGCCTTCATCTTAAGAGGTTCCTTATTATTTTCTCTATTTTGCTGAGAGATATAGTCAGCTGCAGCCAAAATTCCACCTAAATTATCTGATGGATGGCCCCATTCAGCAGCTAGCCATGTATCGTTGAAATCTAACCACCTTATAATCGCTCCGATATCCCAAGCACCTTTCACGGGATCAAGAATAAAGCTTGTTCCAGGAACTCTCACACCGTTTTTAACTTTTACATCATCTGCAAAGGGACCAAGCATTTTTTTACAGTCATCAAAAGTAAGCGCAAGAAGACCGCAACCCAATGTGTCCATCAAGCAATGTCTTGCTGTTTCCATGGCAAGGTCATTAAATTCAGTATCGCTTTGTGAGTAGTCAGAAATCTTTTGAATTAATTCATCAAAATCTGGACGTACATTTTGATCTACGTTTGAAGACATAAGAAGTTTATCTATTTTCTATATCGACCCAATCGGATTTTTCAGGGCCAATGTATTCTTCGCTTGGTCGGATAATTCTATTATCAGTTCTTTGCTCTATGACGTTTGCAGACCAACCAGAGGTTCTGCCTATGACAAATAAGGGAGTAAAAATTTTTGTAGGAATGCCTAAATACGAGTAGGCAGAAGCCATGTAAAAATCAGTATTTGGAAAAAGATTTTTTTCTTCATCCATGACCTTATCAATCTCTTCGGAAACTTGATAAAGAATATCATCGCCATTCTGCTCGCTTAATTTTTTTGCCCATGACTTGATAATATCGCTTCTTGGATCTTCAGTTGAATATACCGCGTGACCGAATCCCATTATTTTCTCTTTAGCCTCTAACATTTTTTTTACGCCAGCATTAGCCTCTTCTCTAGAAGAAAATTTCTCAATCATTTCCATTGCAGCTTCGTTAGCTCCTCCATGCAAAGGTCCTCTTAGAGTACCAATAGCGCCAGTAATGCATGAATGAAGATCAGATAAAGTTGAGGCACAAGTTCTTGCAGTAAAAGTCGAAGCATTGAAACCATGTTCAGCGTAGAGAATTAAAGAAACATCTAAGCATCTTGCATCATCTTTACTTGGTTCTTTTCCCGTAAGCATTGAGAGAAAATGGCCTCCTATAGAGTCGTGATCTGTGGCGGTTTCAATGGATTCACCATCATGCGAATACCGATACCAATAACAAACAACTGATGGAAATATAGATATCAATCTATCAGCAATATCTGCTTGATTAGAGAAATCTCCTTCTGGTTCTATGTTTCCCAGAAAAGAACAGCCTGTTCTAAGGACATCCATCGGATGCGCGGAAGCAGGAATCAGTTCAAGTACTTTTTTTAATTCTGACGGAAGTTCTCTGTATTTTTTTAATTTTTCCTTATACTTGCTCAGCTCTGATTGGTTAGGTAAATTCCCATACAAAAGCATATAGGCAACTTCTTCAAATGAAGCTTTCTCAGAAAGTTCCTCAATTGCATATCCTCTATAAGTAAGTCCTTTTCCTTCTTTTCCTACGGTTGAGAGAGCTGTTTGTCCAGCTACCTGTCCGCGAAGGCCAGCACCCTCTAGTTTCTTTTCAGCCATTATTAATTAGTTTTTTTCGAAAAGTTTATCAATTTTCTCTTCGTACATATGATAGTCCAGGACATCATACAATTCATCTCTAGTTTGCATTTTATCTAGCAAACCTTCGTGGTCCCCGCCAGAAGCTAGAGTAGCATATACTTTTTCTGCAGCTTTGGACATAGCTCTGAAAGCAGATAAAGGATGAAGAACAATCTTTACGCCTGCCTCAGCAAGTTCGTTGTGAGAAAAAAGAGGAGTCATGCCAAACTCAGTAATATTAGCCAGTAAGGGCTTTGATACATTTTTTGCTATTTCTTCATAATCTTTTAAAGTTGAAATTGCCTCTGGAAATATAGCCCCTGCTCCTGCCTCTATAAAAGCATTTGATCTATCAATAACTTCCTGTAATCCGCCTTTTGCAAATGCATCTGTTCTTGCCATGAGCAGAAAATTATCATCAGTCTGAGCATCTTTTGCTGCTTTGATTCTATCAACCATTTCTTCTAGACTAACTATTTCTTTATTGGGTCTATGACCGCACCTTTTTTCGCTTACTTGATCTTCAATGTGAACACCCGATGCCCCTGCAGATATCATTTCTTTTATAGATCTTGAAATGGCTAGTGCCGATCCCCAGCCTGTATCGATATCCACTAATAAGGGAAGTTCTGAGGCCGACCTTATTCTCCTGACATCTTCTAAAACATCTTCTCTAGAAGTCATAGCTAAGTCAGGGAGTCCGTAACTAGCATTGGCTACTCCACCTCCAGAAAGATAAATAGCTTTAATGCCTGCTCTTTCAGCTAAAAGAGCGGAATAAGCATTTATTGTGCCTGTAACGACTAGAGGTTTGTTCTCATTTATTAATTTTTCCCAGCTCATAAATAGTTCTCTAACTTACACTTAAGTTCATTATGGTCTTGAATAGTTTCTAAATGTGGATATTTTTCTTTTATATGGGACGGAGCTTGAAAAAAGAACCCTTGATCTGCTGTATTCAACATGTTGATGTCATTGTATGAGTCTCCAGCGGCAAAAACTTTAAATTTCATGGTTCCTTTAATAGCCTCAATAACTTTTTGTTTATTGTTATCTTGTTTTAGTTTATAACCAGTTATTTCAGAACCATTGAGCACTAAATGATGACAAATCACATGCGGATAGTTTAATTTTCTAACTAAGGGCCAACATAACTCATAGAAGGTATCTGAAACAATGGAAACTTGAAAATTATCTCTTGCCCAAGATAAAAAATCAGCAGCGCCATCCATGGGTTCCATCTTTTCTACAATCCCCATGATGTCATGAATTGTAATGTTGTTATCGGAAACTAGTTTAAGACGAATGTCCATTAGTTCTTCATAGCTTTCAAGATCTTGCGTTGTTAGCATCAGACCTTCAATCCCAGTTGCCTTAGAGACTTCTTGCCATATTTCGGGTATTAAAACTCCTTCAAAATCTAGACATAAATAATCCAAATTATCTCCTGATGAGTTTGACGGATTCAAATATTTTATCTAATTCTTTTTTTGATTTGGTTGCGCAAGCTTTTGCTATTAATTCTGTTTTTAAATGTGGAGCAAACATCTGAATAAACTCATACAAATGACTTCTTAGATATGTCCCTCTTCTGAAACCAATATATGTGGTCCCTGAATCAAAAAGGTGATTAGCATTAATAGCAACAAGGTCTTTGTCTTCTTGCTCATTAAAAGCCATAGAAGCAATAATTCCAACTCCAATTCCTTGTTTGACGTATGTCTTGATCACGTCTGCATCGGTAGCTGTAAAAACTACATTTGCTTTCAAGCCCCTTTCAAAAAAAGCTCTATCCAGATCATTGCTGCCTGTAAATCCAAAAACATATGTAACAATTGGAAATTCAGCTAGATGTTTAAGTTTTGGTTTAGTTACATTTGCAAGAGGGTGCCCTTTAGGGACTATTAAACTCCTGGACCACTTGTAAGCAGGGAGTTTAATTAATGTTTCACCTTTTTCAGATGTTTCTGTCCAAATCGCTAAATCTACTTCACCTTTGGCTGCCATCTCTACTGATTCATCTGGAGTGCATTGATTCATTTGAAATGAGACATTTGGATATTTTTTAACAAATTTATCCACCACTAGTGGCAAGGTAAATTTAGCCTGAGTATGTGTTGTAGCAATAGCCAATGAACCATAGTCCTCATTAGAAAACTCTGTAGCAGCATGTTTAATGCCATCAACAAGAGCAAGGATTTCTTCAATCTGTTCCAGTATTCTTTTGCCTATGGGGGTTATGGCTACCAGATGCTTTCCGGATCTCTCAAACAACTCAATTCCTAATTCTTCCTCAAGGAGTTTTATTTGCTTGCTTATTCCAGGTTGAGAGGTATAGAGATTTTTTGAAGCCTGAGAGACATTCAAATTACTTCTAGCTACCTCACGCACATATAGTAATTGTTGAAATTTCATAAATTTATTATATAACCTAAAATTATAAAAAAAAGTATAATTTGGTAAAAAATTATATATAGTTTTTTGATTTTTCCATTTTTTACTGTATAAATAAACAGTATGAAAAACCTGACTGTCAGACAATCTGAAATTTTGACCTTCATTTCAGATGTAATTTCAAATGAAGGCATGCCTCCTACAAGAAAGGAAATAGCTTTAAAATTTGGCTTCAAATCAGCAAATTCTGCTGAAGAGCATCTGAAAGCTCTTGATAAAAAGGGATATATTGATCTTCACGGTGGAACTTCCCGCGGGATATCTTTAAATAAACCTTTTTTAGGAATTCCCATAGTTGGTTCTGTTGCGGCAGGTTCTCCTCTTTTAGCAGTTGAAAACGTTGAGGAAAGAATTGAATTTAATGGTAATATCTTTTCTGATTCTGTTGACTATTTTTTGAGAGTTAAAGGCGATAGCATGAATGAAGTTGGCATTGTTGAGGGAGATCTTATTGCAATAAATAAAAGAAAAGACGTCAAACCTGGCGATATTGTCGTCGCTAGAATAAATGATGATGTAACAGTTAAGACTCTCTTTCACTTGGATAAAAGAAAAGTTATTTTGAGGCCTGAAAATAAAAACTACAAAGATATTGAAATCAATCCTGCTGTTGAAAACTTTGACATTGAAGGAAAATGTCTTGGGGTTCTAAGAAATTATAATTAGTTTTATTTTAGAAAAAATATTTTCTTTGGCTTAATAGCCTCTATTACCAATTCTCTTTGCTCATCTTCATCAAGCTTATAAAAGTTATCTGGACACTCAAATTCATCTTCTCCAAATTTGATGACTTTTTTGAACTTAAATGCTTTTCCTAATTTTTTAATTTTTATTCCAATTGGTATCTTAGATTCCTCTTCAAAACCTAAGATTTTCAGAGATTTCAAAACCTTGATCCGATCACCTTCATCCTGATAATTGAAAGCATCAGGGTCGTAAGTAACTCTTCCCTTGAGTTTGGTAGCCTTATTAAATCCATTAAATTCAGTGTACTCTCCAAATCTTCCATTTTTCAAAGTTACTGGAATGCCACTATTAGGTTCAATAAATAAAATATTTTCTTTATTTGATCTCTCAATCAGCTCAAGTGCTCTGTTAAGTCCGATATCCAGAATATCTTCATCCTCGTCAGGAGTACCAAAAATCTTATTATCTTCATTTAAAGTCCATATACAAGGGCCATTTATGCTGATATCGGCATAAACGGGCTCACCTGTGTCGGGATGGGCACCAAGATCTTTTGGAAGCTGCGCATATGTCTCAAATTTGATTGATTTCTCAAAAACTGGCTTTGTCCATTGACATTCTCCACATCCAACAAAAAATCCCCATCTACCATGTTTTATACTAATTTCATTAGCACATTTAGGACAATCAACTATAACCTCACCTTTGATATTTTTTGGAAAAGCTCTGTGCCCAATTTGCTCGTTGAGCATATCTAAGACTTCTCTAGTCCTAAATTCTTCAATTTTTGAAATATGTTCTAGTAATTTGGCATAAAAATCATCTAAGACCTTTGTCCATAGCATTGAACCTGAGGATACCTGATCCAAGCTTTTCTCCAATTCTGCAGTAAAGTCTATTTCTATAAAGAAAGACTTATATGCTTTTGATAGATAGGAAACCAAAATTCTGCCTAAGTCAGAAGGATTAATGCTTTTAGCTCCAAAAGTATATTTCCTGTCTCTAAGATTTTTAACAGTATTGGCATAAGTCGAAGGTCTCCCAATACCTTCATCTTCCATATTTTTAATTATAGATGCCTCAGAAAATCTTCTTGGCGGAGAAGTAAATTTTTGTTCAGTAATAACATCATTTATATCAAGCAGAGAATCATCATAGATACCTTTCAATTTTTGGGATTCCTCCGTATCCGTCTCGTCTTTCAGCACTTTTTCAAAACCATCAAATATGATTTCTCTTCCGCTTGTCCTAAGTTGAAACTTTTTATCTTGATCTTCAATCAAGATTGTCTTTCTGAGATACCTTGAGTTTTGTAATTGGCTAGCTACTGTTCTTTGCCAAATTAAATTGTATAAATTTTGTTGATCTTGATTTAATCCACTATTATCTTCAGGTTTCTTTCTGATATCGGTTGGTCTAATTGGTTCATGAGCTTCTTGAGCATTTGCAGCCTTTGATTTGTATACTTTTGGGCTATCCGGAAGATAATTCTCTCCAAATTCAGAAGATATTAAACTTCTGATTTCATTTAGAACCTCGGAACTAATACCTATACCATCTGTCCTCATATAAGTTATCAAGCCAGACTCATATAATGATTGAGCAACTTGCATTGTCCTGTCTGGATTAAAAGATAATTTACTTGATGCTGCTTGTTGAAGCGTCGATGTTCTAAAAGGTGCCTTGGGAGAATATGTAACTTCCTTATCTTTAATCTCTTTAATGAAAAATTTTGAACTCTCTATGTCTTTTTTTAGGTTTAAAGCTTCAATCTCAGAAATAATGGGTACTTTTTTTAAATCCGCTCCATTTTGACTTATTAAATCTGAGCTAAAAGTGCACTCTTTGGTCTTGAAGTTAACGTTTAGCGGCCAAAACTCCTTAGGACAAAAGGCATCAATTTCATCTTCTCGAGCACAAATCATCCTTAAGGTAGGGGACTGGACTCTTCCTGCTGATTTTGCTCTAGGTACGTGCCGCCATAAAAGAGGGCTTACTTTGAATCCAATTAAATGATCTAAGACTCTTCTGGCTAAATAAGCCTCAACAAGAAATTGATCTAAGTCTCTAGGATTTTCTACTGCGTATTTTATTGCTGAAGGAGTAATTTCATTGAATGAAATACGATGAATTTGCCTTCCCTCAATTAGCTTTTTGTCTTTCAGGTGATCTAAAATATGCCATGCTATAGCCTCCCCCTCCCTGTCTGGATCAGAAGCAAGATATATACCTGTAGAGTCTTTTGAAAGTTCTCTGATTTCCTTTAATGTCTTTTTTCCTTTTGCTGTAGATTCCCACTTCAAATTATTCCAATCTGTAGGGTCAACAGCAGACTCATCGTCTTTAAGATCTCTGACGTGGCCTAAACAAGCATGAACCTTCCATGAATGCGACGGGAATTCTTTTTCTAAAAAACCCTGTATTTTTTTTGCTTTCGCCTGAGATTCAACTATCACTAAATTTTTCATTCTTTTTTAGTTTTATTGAAAAAAAAATTTTTTGTCAATCTAATTTAGTAATTTATCTACTACAGGAGGTCCCTCGAAGACAAAACTTGTATAGATCTGAATTAGCTTTGCTCCGTTGTCCATTCTTTCTTCGATATCCTCTTTTGATGATATTCCTCCTGAGGATATTAATAATGATTCTTTGTCTAGATAAGAGTTAACCTTTTTTAACATAGTCAATGATTTTTCTTTGAGTAGCTTTCCACTCAAGCCTCCTTGCATGCCCATATACTCGCCCTTAGTTGTGTTAGACACTATGAATCCTGAAAAGTTACTTTCAAGACTTTTTTCCACGAGATATTTAGTATTTTCATCATCTTCGTCTGGTGAAAGCTTCAAAATTAATGGGACTTTGACTTTGCTTTTAGAAGAAAGAATCTCATATTCCTTTTTGATTTCATCCATCAAATCTGAGAAATATGTTTCTTTGGTTAAATCTCTAAGCCCTATTGTATTGGGCGAGGAAATATTCACTGCAATGTAATCAGAAACTTCATAACAAGCCTTAAGGCAATATAAATAATCTTCAAATGCCCTATCGAGAGACGTAGTTTTATTTTTGCCGATGCTGACACCAAGCACACCGCTAAAGTTTCTTTTATTTTTTTTTATGTTTTCAACTCCGCTAATAATCCCAGGATTATTAAAGCCGAGTCTATTGATCAAAGATTTTTCTTGGATATTCCTTTTTATTCTTGGATATTCATTTCCTTTTTGTTTCTTAGGAGTAAATGTTCCAACCTCCACAAAAGAAAAACCTAAAGAAGCTAAGGCGGGGAAGTAATTACCCTCTTTATCTAGCCCTGCAGCCACACCCAATGGGTTATTAAAATTTAAATGCTTGAATTTTACATTCTGAGTTCCAGAATATCTGAAAGAATTAGAATCTTGTCTATTCAAAACTTTAAAATAAGCTTTCAAAAAAAACAGGCTGATTTTGCTAGCAATTTCTGGGGGAAGAATTCTTAAAGTAGCTAGAAGAATGTTATAAAAGTAATTTTTCAAAATTTGTCTTTGGAATCAATAAAATGCAGTAAAATTTTGATAAATTTATCAAAAAAAGCTTCGAAAGGCTTTGCATATAATTAAATTCATATATATTATTGCTATATTATTGCATTTATTTAGAACAAAAATGTTCGAGAGGTTAAAATGAAGTCATTTAAAATTTTATTAATCACAGTTGCTCTTTCATTAAGTCCACTGTCTTTTGCACAAAGCGCAGGTGGATCAAGTGCAGCTGGTTCTGCTGGCACTCTTTCTAGTGGCGTTATCGCCGCTATTGCGGCTGCCGTTCTAGCAGTTGCAGCTATTGTAGATGCACAAGATGGAGAGGATGCTATAACTCCTGCACCTATTGCTCCAGCGGCTACAGATGATTCCACTGATGATTCCACTGATGATTCTACAGACACACCAGCTTCAACAGACACAAGCACCAGCGCAAGCACAAGCACAAGCACAAGCACAAGCACAAGCACAAGCACAAGCACAAGCACTAGCACAAGCACTAGCACTAGCACTGCTACCTCTACTTCATAAATTTTTTTTAATACCACAAAAGCCTGATCACTCAGGCTTTTTGTATTGTTTAGTAATGGTGAAAGATATTTTTGGATTTTTAGGAGTAAAATTTTGTTCAGCTTTAATGATCTGATCATTTTCATCAACCCAATAAATATTTTTAAATTTCCAAGAAATTAAATTCTCTAAAGACTCTTCTTCAAAAACTTTTACATTGTATAAATTGTCTAAAATTTCAATATTTTCTGTCTTCAAAAAACTCAGCTTTGTCTTAACAGGCAATCTATAAAGTCTTGGATTATTAAAAGTATAAAAAGAAGTAAATGTTTTACCTTTTAAATCTGGATAAAAAGCACCTAATTCTATTGGATGATTTTTATCAAGCTCTATTAAATCAAGTTCGTTATCAAGACCTTTTAATCTGATAATGAATCCATTTTTTGTATAAATTTTTATTAAGTTTGATGAGGTCCACTTTAAAATATCATCTATTTCTTCTTCAAGAATAATTAAAGTATTTTGATTTCTCCCAAGTCTAACTTGCATAGAAGCATAAGGAATCGAATTTACTAACTCAGCTGAAATATCATCAGGGGTAGAGAAGATTTTTTTAAGATTCTCCACCATCTCCGAATAAATATCTCCGTTAGCACAAGATACAAGTACTATTGGAAAAATAAATAAATATTGTCTTAATTTACTCATAAAATCCTTCATTGAGGTATTCTAAAAAGTGAGATGAAGAATTTTCAATAAACCCGCCTAAATCTAATGATCCAGATAACATTGCGCCGCCATCTCTTGTTAAATTCTTCCATACAAACTTCGCGTTATTCTTCCTGTACTTACTAGATACAACGTCTAAAGGAATTGAGAAATAAAGACCTTTATCAAAGCTTCCTTCTCCAAACTCAAAAGCTGAGATATCTGTTTTTGTGGCAAAAAACCCAACAGTAAAGCCTGTTTTAAAAGTTTTTGAAAGATTTAAAGTAATGCCTGAGTCCTTAGCCAAATACCTTCCTCCTGATAAAATCATCTTTACGCCATCTAGAGGGGTTTCCCATATAAAGTTTAAATGACCTGTAAAGGTCTCATAATTCCTAAAACTAAATCTTTGATTAAATTCTCTTTGCTTGACCCAATAATAATTAGCAGTCAGATACCATGGTTTTTTAATATCTCTAAATAGAACCTCTCCTCCGACACCTCCAAACATCTCCTCAAATAGTCCTATTTTAAGTCCTCCAAAAAAAAGATAATCTTTTGAGTAAATTGGATTAAACATATGAGAGAAAGTAAGTTTTTTTAGGACATATCTTTCTTTTAAGTACTCTCTTACATCAGATCTTACTTTTGGAAGTCTCGAATAAGCTTTTAGTCTCAATTGGTCAAGGTTCTGAAAGATTCCCAGTCCAACAGTTGAATCAAAAAAAGTATTTTTATTTAAAATTATACCTCCGGAAGTCAGAAGTCCAATTTGACCAGAATAGAATGCTTCAGGAGCCCCTACATGATTTTTTAAATCGGGTTTTATCCCCCAGGTATATAAAGGAAAATTAATGTTTCCCTTAAAAATTCTGTTTTCGTCATTATCTAAATAAAAGTTCTCGTAAGAAATATATTTTTTTACTTCTGCGAAGGAGATGGAATTATTCATAAATTGTCTGAATTTATCTAATGGAAATTTAATTGATCCAGTCTTAACGTTTCCGGTCTGAAAAATAATTGATACATTCTTTATGTTTCTGGTTAAAAGAACTTTATCGATAATTTGGATAACTCTTTTAGCGGCTATGTTTAAGTTCCTATACTTTGATTGATCCACTGATATCATGAGATCGCTATTTCTTATATAGATTTCTTGAGTATATATTTGGTATCTGGATAACAGGAGATTAATTGTTCCTGAGAAAACTGCATCACTGGATGATAAAAGATCTGTGTCTTCTTTTGAGAAATTAATAGGATTGATGACTTCATTTTTTGGTATTAGCTGTCTGGAATAATTTGCCTTGTAAGAAAGTCCAAAACCTATATCAACTCCACGGTGCTTGAATAAATTTATGTCAAAATATTTTGATGCAGGTATTGCCAAACCAAAGCTATAATCTGATTCTTTTTTCAGATTGAATGGATTGGATTTATCGTAATCCATTTTAAATCTTATTCCCGAATATTTATTTAAGTAAGAGAAGCCGTAAAAGGCAGACGCTTTAGGGCCTCTAAAGAATTTTTTGAATTCTAAATCTCCCCCTAATCCATAACCAGTTGGTCTTGTTGAGTATGACTCATCAATATCAATGAAAGGATTTTTAATACCTTTACTTTCTGAAAGAGAGCCCCATCCTAATCCCGCTGTAAGATCAAAATCACCAATCTTTTTTGAAGTTACAACATATTCTCCTCCAAATTTTCCTGTACCGATAAAATCTCTAAATCCAATACTTAACTCAGGAAATCTTTCTGTCTCTTCAATCAATTTAATTTTTAAATTAAAACTTTTATCTTTATAAGTCTGGTCACCGGAAAAAGATTTATATGGACTGTATTTACTTGTATTAATATCAGCGTATCTCAAAGAAACTTCCATCCAGTCAAAAGGATTAGCGGTGATGAATAAGGAGTTTATGGGATCTGAATTTACAAGGTGAAGTTTTAAATTTCCCTCCTTGAGAATTCTTGAAGAGGGTATATTTATTAGACCAATTTCTCCATGTAGATTAGAAGTAAGTCCAACATCTGAATAAATATAGTCTTCTATTGAGCCATGGATGCTTACAGAAAAAATTAAAAAAAAAAGTAACCTTTTTTTAATTGTTATTTCCTAAGGCTGCAATAGCGGCAGCGCTAGTTGCGAAATTTGAAATTATTGGAAACAGAACTTGAGAAAATACCAACCAATCAAATGGGTTAGGATCTCTTGGGACAATCAACGAGGTACCAGGCGCTAAGTCTGGAGAGTTTGGCCAATTTCTGACTCTTGATGCCATACCATTTGGATAAATGACCAAGGTACGATTTTTATCTGCTTCTTCAGAATACCCTCCGGCTTGATTAATGTAATCCTTTACTTTGAATGAAGGGTTAAAAGTAAAGCTGGTTGGAGATAAAACTTGACCAGAAACTGTTACAGTTGAAGGCCTATCTGGGATAAAAATTCTGTCTCCTGGCTCGAGAAGAATGTCTCTTTCTGGAAATTTTTCTAAAGTATCTAAATCCAACTCAGTCACAACTCTCCCAATAGGATCAATATTTTCTAAATCAGTAATGAGTCTTGATATAGATGTTAATGCCAATGTTGGATCTCCTCCAACCGAAGAAATTCTTCCGCTCGAAATTGCCGTTGCAATGGATTGTTCTAATTGATCTGCAGATTTTAAAAATGCAATTTTTTCTTTTTCTGCTACAGATTTTCTGGCTAAAATCCCACCATATGGAAAGGCGTTAGATTTATATCCACCCGCTCTTCTTATAATTTCAGATAATCTATCTCCTTGTTTTGCTCCGTAGATGCCTGGATTCTTAAAAGCTCCTTCCAGTGAAATTGAAAAGATATCATTTTGAACTTTTGATGATAAATTTGCATAAAAACCAGAATTAACTCCTAATTCAATTAAATCTTTATTTGAAGCATCATTTAATTTTAAGGAAATACCATCATCAGTATAGAGATCAATAATTCCTGAAAATTTATCTGATGCGCCGCCAGCATAAGAAAGCAAATCTGAGATTGAAGCAATATTAAAAGATGGATATATTCCTGGATTTCTTATCTCTCCCGAAAGAACAGAAGAGTTTTCTAAAGCAAATATAACTAAATAAGGCTTAGCTTCAAAAATTCTTGGGCATGCATCAACAAATTCGAGTTGATCAATGGGATCTATATCTGGATTTGGAAGGTATTTAGACTTAACAAATTTTATAGATGAAGATAATGACTGTTTAGCCAACATTTGAAGTGATTTACACTGAAATCTATCTAAATTACTTCGCTTAAAATAATCAGAAAGTACTTCGGACTCCTTATTTTTTAATATACCTAAAGCATCTGCAACCAAAATAGAGTTCAAAAAAGCTATATCTTTTTTAGATAAAACATAAATTATGTCATTTGGCTGAAGTTTGGTACTGCTACCATCGTTGTCATATAAATTTGTCTTTAAAAGACTTTTGGAACCGTAATTATTTTCTCTTTCAATTATTGCAAATGGAGCATACGTTGACTCATAAAAATCTTCAGGTTTGATTAATTCTTCAAGGGTAAGGTTAGGTTCAAATGCAACAGAACCGGAAGCAGAAATTTCTCCAACAATTTTAACAACGTTTCTGGGGGTATTTGGAAGGCTGTGGATAAATATTTCATCGCCGTCCTTCAATGGAACATTTATTATTTCTCTGAGAGAGTAGTTCTTGAATATTCTTTCGCCGTTTTCAGCATATGAACTCAAAGTAATATTATTTTGATCTGCTTTATTTGTAAAACCGGATGAAAAAGAAATCAAATCAGAAAAGTTTTCATCTTTGATTAATTCAAATTGCGCTTGATTTTTAACCTGCCCAGATATAGTGACAGCCTTGCCTATTGGGTTGATGACTATGGCATCGTTAGATTGAAGTTTTATGTCATTTTTTATATTTCCTTTTATTAGGAATTCATAAAAATCTAGAACTGCAATTTCCTGACCGTCTCTTTTTACAGATATATTTCTCAGAGAGCCATTTTGTGAGGGTCCTCCAGAAAAAAATAGAACATTAGATATATTAGACAAAGAGCTGACCGTATAAGCGCCAGGACTATATGCGTTTCCTAAAACAAAAATTTGGATAGACCTAATTTTCGCTAGAGAAATATCAGAACTTACCCCAATTAAGGAGGCTTTAATGACTGAATTTATTTTATTTTTAGCTTCCTGAAAATTTAAACCTGAAACCTCTATAGAGCCTGTTTCAGGAATAGTGATATTTCCCTCTCTATTAACTGGCACAAGCCTGTTAACTGTTATAGATCCAAAAAGTTGGATTTTTAGTTCATCTCCAGGACCTAGAGTATAGTCCATTGGAGCTGGAGCTAGATCAATAGGAGCAAATGTTGATGGAGATTCTTTGAATAAATCTAAACCGAAAACTTTATTTGAATACAAAGAATCAAAATTTATTTCATTGGCTAAATCATTATTGAGAATTTTTGGTTTTGAGCTTTGAAAAGAAGGATTATCAAAGTCATCCATCTTAATTTCTTCTCTAATGGGCTTACCAGTTTGGATTCCTAGTTTAGCTGTGATGCTCTCAGCTTGAGAAGCTGGCAGCATATTGAGCAATTCTAAGTCTTCTTGTGATTGAGTAAAACCGAAAGAAGATGCAAAAGTTGCTATAAAAATTAAAAACTTAGAAAAAAATGACATTATTGAATTTTTTTAAGGTTTTCTATGGATACTGCCCAGCCCAATTTAGTTCTGCATGCTTCAAAGTAATTATAGTCTTTTGGATGATAAAGTTTAAAAGTTTTTTTTGTATTAAGAACTTTAAGACCGTTTCTTTTGTATTTTAAATTTTTCTTTCCATCAACAAAAACTTGGATGCTGCTAAGGTCTTTATTTTTAATCTTTATTTTTACCTCTTCTTTACCCGATAGAAGCAAACTATGAGATGAGGAGCTATGAGAAAACATAGGTAACAAGGAGAGAGCGTCCAATTTAGGTGAAATGATTGGGCCTCCGCCAGAATAGGAATAAGCTGTTGAACCGGTACTTGAAGAAACAATCAAACCATCAGCACGTAAATTATAAATAACTTGATTTTGAATACTTAATTCTAGTTCCAACATCTTAGTTACAGAACCAGAATGAATAACTACTTCGTTCACAAATATTTCTTTTTTACCTTCCACGGAGAAGGTTTCATAAATAGGACGCTTTTCTTGTAAATATTTGCCCTTGATAATATCCGAAAGATTAGAAATCTTGCTTAACTGTAAATCTGTTAAAAAACCTACATTTCCAAGATTAATTCCTAAAAAAGGTATATTCAAATCATTGAGACTTCTTATGGATCCTATCATTGTTCCGTCACCACCTAGAACAAGTATCAAATCAGATTCTGATATCTTTTTTATGCTCGTACCGCTTATAGAATTAATATTCGTTGATGAAACAAGGGACGCTCCAGAATTTTCTATAGTTTTTTCAACAGACGAAAGAATCTCATCCGTTTTCCTTGAGCCAGATAAAATCACTGAAATTTTGTTAATTTTTTTCATAATAAGGAGTCCAATTTCTCACAATGTAGATAAATATGGTATCCAATATCGCAATTATAATTTTAAAAATATATTTAGTTAATGCTATTGAAAGTGCAACTATGAATGTTAGCTCTCCAGCAATAACCCAGACAAAAGTGTAAATAAATGTATCCAGTGCCTGAGAGGAAAGAGTTGAAATATTGTTTCTAAGCCATAAGTATTTGCCTTTAGTCAGGTCTTTAATTTTATTAAAAAGCCATACATCAAAAGTTTGACTGATTAAGTATGCACTAATTGATCCAATTACGAATATAGGCGAATAGAATGCAAGAGTTTGAATTGCTGAATGTACTGATTGCGAGGATGCAGCAATTTCTGAAGGTAGATAGTATGTACTTAGAACTAAGGTAAACATAATTACTATGTTTGATATTGCGCCAAGTATTACTGCTATATTTGCTTCTCTTCTGCTGTATCTTTCGCTTATCAAATCAGTAGCAAAATATATTCCAGAGTACATTATAGCTCCCATACTAACTGTAAAGGTCTGACCGAAAAGATTTAGGTCGCTTACTTTGCCGCCTTGAAGATTTGCCAACATTATTCCGAGTGTGACGGCAATGTAAAGACCTCTAAGACCAAATAATTTAAATAAAATAACAGTAATTGATAAGTCATAAAAAACTGTAAAAACCCATAATAATTCAGGGTTTTCTGATAGAAATGAAAAAAAATTCATAAACTTATTATTGTTAGCTTGCGTAGCATAGATTATTCTAGGTGTTTGTACATAATAAATGAGGTACTTATGTCAGATTTAAACTCTTTCAGAAATGAAACAAGGGATTGGTTAGAAGCAAATTGTCCAGAATCAATGAGAACTCCAATGTCTCAAGGAGATGTTGTTTGGGGTGGAAGAAAAGTTGAATTTAAGGATCCTGATCAAAAAGTTTGGATGGATAGAATGGGTGAAAGAGGTTGGACCTGTCCTACATGGCCTAAAGAATATGGTGGCGGCGGACTCAATTTTGAAGAAAATAAAGTCCTGCAAGAAGAATTAATGAGAATTAAAGCCAGACCTGCACTCAATAGCTTTGGTATTTGGATGTTAGGCCCAGCACTTCTTGAATATGGAACAGAAGAACAAAAATTGAAACATATTCCAAAAATAGTGAAAGGAGAAATTAGATGGTGTCAAGGTTACAGTGAGCCTGGAAGCGGTTCTGATCTTGCTAGTCTCAAGACTAAGGCTGAAGATCAAGGCGAGCAATACTTAATTAATGGTCAAAAAGTTTGGACTTCATACGCAGATGAGTGCGATATGATTTTTACTCTTGTTAGAACAGGTCCTTTAGAACCAAAACATGAAGGGATAAGTTTTCTTCTTATAGATATGGATCAAGAAGGTGTAACTACAAAGCCAATCAAACTAATATCTGGGAAATCACCTTTTTGTGAAACTTTCTTTGATAATGCTACTGCTCCTAAAGAAAATCTTGTTGGAGGTTTAAACAAAGGATGGTCTGTGGCTAAAAGATTACTTCAGTTTGAAAGAAATATGATTGCAGGGATGGGTTTTGGTTCAGCATCTTCTGGATCCTCTAAAAAATCAGATGCAAAACCAACTTCCGGCTTGGCGACAATGGCTAAGAGATACGTTGGTGAAAAGGAAGATAAACTCGATGATTCTGGTCTTAGAAATAAAATCATCGATCACGATATGAATTCTCAAGCGTTTGCGCTTACTTTGAGGAGAGCAGCTGAAGAATCAAAAAAATCCAATCAGGGTCCTAGCGCAGCTTCATCGATCTTTAAATATTATGGAACAGAAAACAACAAGCTTAGATATGAAATTATGCTTGAAGCTATGGGTACTAAAGCTTTAGGTTGGGATGGTGCTGAATTTGGTCCTGAAGAACTTGCAATCACTAGAGAATGGCTAAGAACTAAGGCTAACTCTATAGAAGGCGGAACCTCAGAAGTACAATTAAACGTTATTTCTAAGAGAGTTTTAGAACTTCCGCAATAAGATACTGTTTAGGGGGAAAAATGTCACTTGTATTAAATGAGGAACAATCTTATCTAAAAGACACCGCTAGAGATTTTGCAAAAAACAAAACTCCGGTTAGTCACTTTAGAGGTGTCAGAGACTCAGAAAATCCTGAGTGTTTTGATCGTGAAATTTGGAAGGAAATGGCCAACCTAGGTTGGTCGGGAATACTTATTCCAGAAGAATATGGCGGTTCAGATTTTGGAGTTGCTGGAATAGGAGTTATTTTTGAAGAGCTCGGTAGAACTCTAACTCCCTCTCCGATGTTCTCTACTGCTGTCGTTTGTGCAAGCTTAATCAAGGAAGCTGGGAATGAAGATCAAAAAAAAGAGTATCTAACTAAAATAGCATCTGGAGATGTAACGCTTGCTTTTGCTCTTGAAGAATCAAGCAGACACTCTCCTACTAATCTTGAAACAGTTGCTAAAAAGGATGGAGATTCATACATTGTAAATGGAGAAAAAACATTTGTTCTTGATGGTGGTTTTGCTGACTTTTTAATAATTGCTGCTGATAGTGGTAAAGGAACATCTCTTTTCATTGCTAATAAAGATACTAAGGGCATTGATATTAAAGCAACGCCAATGGTGGACTCAAGAAATTCTGCCAATATTACATTCAATGACTTAAAGCTCTCTTCATCTGATCTGATTGGCGAAGAAAATGGCTCAGATCAAATTATCGAAGAAGTATTAGATATCTCAAGATCGGTGATTTCCGCTGAGATGTTTGGAGGTATCCAAGAGGCTTTTGACGTGACATTGAATTACTTAAAAGAAAGAGATCAATTTGGTTCAAAGATAGGATCCTTTCAAGCATTACAGCACAGAGCTGCGATAATGTTCAGTGAAATTGAGCTATGTAAATCATGCGTATTGGAATCCCTAACATCGTTTGATGAAGGTTCAAACGACATACCTAGATTAGCTAGTCTAGCTAAGGCAAAAATAGGGGAAGTATTTCATTTAGTATCTAACGAAGCCGTACAAATGCATGGTGGTATAGGTGTAACAGATGAATACGATATCGGTTTTTATCTTAAGAGAGCCAGAGTAGCAGAACAGATATTTGGCAACGTTCAATTTCATAAAGATAGATACGCAGAATTGACAGGTTATTGATGGCAAACATAGAAGATGTAAGTCATCTCTTGGAAGTCATGAAACAACTTAGAGATCCTGTTAAGGGATGCTCTTGGGATCTTGAACAAGATCATGACTCCCTTATCCCATATCTTGAAGAAGAATCACAGGAATTAATAGAAGCTATTGAGTCCAAAAACTCAGATAATATCAAGGAAGAACTTGGCGATGTCCTTCTTCAGGTGATTTTTCACTCTCAGATATCACAAGAAAATAAGGAATTTGACTTTTTTGATGTGGTTGAGAATTTAAAACAAAAGTTAATCAGAAGGCATCCTTACGTATTCGACAAAAGTAAAAAACATACCAAAGAGGAACAAACAGCTATGTGGAAAAAAATTAAGAGGGCAGAAAAAGGAGGATAAGATTTCACATATTAAAGCCGCATTTTGTTTTCTTCTTTTATGCATCAACACAGCTACTCTCTCGATTTTCTTAATCGTTGCAGGCATCATTAAGATTGTTCTCCCAATTCAATCTTTGAAACATCTTCTAACGCGCTTCATAATCAAAGTTGGTGAATTATGGATAGATATAAATAACCTTTGGATTCAGTTTATTCTAAAACCTAGATGGACCGTTGAAGGCTTCGAGGAAATGGATAAAAGATCCTGGTATCTTTCGTTATCTAATCATCAATCTTGGGCTGATATATTTATTGTCCAAATGATTACAAATAGAAAAGTTCCTATGCTTAAATTTTTTATGAAATTTGTCCTTATTTACGTTCCTGTTATCGGAATATGTTGGTGGGCATTGGATATGCCATTTCTAAAAAGATATACAAAAGATCAACTAGAAAGAAATCCTTCTCTTAGAGGCAAAGACTTTGCGTCTATGAAGAGATCTTTTAAAAAGTATAGTCTTTATCCGATCTCTGTTTTTAGTTTTACCGAAGGTACAAGATTCACAGAACAAAAGCATAAAAATCAGAATAGTCCCTTCAATCATCTGCTTAAACCTAAAGAAGGAGGATTGGCTGCAGCAATATCAACAATGCCAAGACTCGATAAGATTATTGACTTCACAATTATTTACGAATCAAAAAAGAGGAGCTTCTGGGATTTCTTGAGGGGAAATATGAACAATGCACGAATATTTGTGCAGTCATTGGATATTCCTGATAAATTCAAAAATGATCAACTTCATGAAAATGATGGACTAAGAAAAGAATTTAAAGATTGGCTCAATGAAATATGGTACAAAAAAGATAAACTAATCAACGAAAATAAATTTTAAATATGGTTCTTGAGCGATTATTAATCTTTACTGCTTTTTTCCTTACTGCAATATTGCCAGTATCTGCACAGGAAAAATCTTCCCTTTACATAGATACTTTAAATGAAGTTGACAAGATTCTTGGCGAACATCATTTTTTTAAAAATACCGCTTTTGAAAACTCTGATGCCATAGAGGAATTAATTTCAAATATAGATCAACAAAATTTAATTTTTACTGATGAGGAGGTAGATAACTACATTTCCTTGTCTAAAAACAATTTTGATCTAGGTAACAAAGAATTATTAGAGGTTGGTTTTGATATTCTCAATGATTACAAAAAACGATACAAAACTCTTCTTGCCCATCAAATTCAACATATCAATGAACTTAATGAAATTGACTTATTTAGCTCGGAAAGAATTCACAGAAATAGGAAGGATCAAGAAAGATTTAATTCTTTATCGATGATAAAAAATTATTATGAATCTTTGGCTAAGAGTGAATTAATCTCAATAATGATCAAGGAAGAAGAATTTGAAAAATCAGTCAATAAACTTAAAAAAAGATTAAATAGAAGATTAAAAAATCTAGAGCAGCTTACTGAAGATGATTTATTTTCTTGGATAATGAATTCAAAAACCTCCTTATATGATCCTCATTCAAATTATATGTCTCCTAGAGTGACAGAGGATTTTGAGATTAACATGAGTTTATCTCTAGAAGGAATTGGTGCGATGCTTACCTCAGATGATGGAATTACCAAAATCACAAAACTTATAAAAGGAGGTCCTGCAATCAAGTCAGGATTAATAAAGAATAATGATCAAATTGTGGGAGTTGGCACAAGAGAAGATAGTCAAATAGTTGATGTACGAGATTGGAGAGTAGATGAAGTAGTAAAACTTATAAGAGGGCCTAAAGGAACAATAGTAAAATTAGAAATTCTTCCGTCATCTTCTCCTCCTGAAGCGGATGGGAAAGTTATTGAAATAAAAAGAGATCTTGTGAAATTAGAAGATCAAGCCGCTAAAAAACAAATTATCGAAGTCAGTGATATTGAAAAATCCTATAAGTTTGGGGTTATCGACTTGCCCGCATTTTATATGGACTTTGAGGGATATCAGAAAAATAGGTTTAATTATCGTAGCGCAACAAGAGATGTTAAAAAACTTATTAAGGAAATAGATAATGAAAATTCTGATGGTGTGATACTAGACCTAAGAGGTAATGGAGGAGGATCTTTATATGAGGCCTACAGCCTTGCAAAAATTTTTCTAGGAAGAGGCAATGTACTTCAGGTGATGACTTCAAATGGCTCTATATACCCTCTAGGCCACTCTATTGGTATCCAAAACTACTCAGGGCCGGTGTTAATATTGGTTGATAAAATGTCTGCTTCAGCATCAGAGATATTGGCAGGTGCAATTCAAGATTACGGAAGAGGTTTGGTTGTTGGAAGTCAAACATTTGGCAAAGGTACTGTGCAAAGATTGAGAGAACTGCCTTATGGACAACTTAAGTATACCGAGCAAAAATTCTATCGAGTTACTGGGGAGAGTACTCAAAATAAAGGAGTCACTCCTGATATTGAATTGCCCTTTGTTTTTAATAGCCAAGAAGTTGGGGAAAGCTCTTATGATAATTCTCTTGAAGAAGATTTCATAAAACCTCTTAGGGTGACAGACTTTAGGCAAGTTAAAAATATTAAAAGAACAGATACAAACTCAAAAAATAGGAATAACACTAATTTTTTGACTTCTTATGTTGATAAGAAAAACGGTCTTTCTGAGGATAGAGATTCAAGAGAATATATTGATCTTGATCTGGCTAAGAGAATTGATGAGCAAAATGAATACGAAAGTAATTTATTATCTCTAGAAAATGATTTAAGAAGAAATTTGGACTTACAGCCATTTAAAAATTTTGATGAATATTTAGATGCAGATGATGAAGAGAGAAATAAAAAGTTTAATGATCTAGTTCTTAAGGAGGCAGCAAAGATTTTAATAGATCAAATAGAATTTAATGCTGATCAAAGCAATAACTTATTAACAGTAAATTCAAACTAAATTGAAAATAGTATCTTTTAACGTCAATGGAATTAGAGCCAGAATTCATCAACTGGAAAAATTAATAGACAAGCACTCACCAGATATTATTGGTCTCCAAGAAACCAAAGTTGATAATGAAAATTTTCCTCTCGAGACTATTAAAAATTTAGGCTATGAAGTGATCATTAATGGTCAAAAAGGTCATTACGGAGTTTGCTTGATGTCCAAAAATAAACCTATAAATCATGGCATTGGAATGCCAACAGATCCTGAGGATGCTCAATGCAGACTTGTATGGCTAGAATATAAGACAAAAAAAGGTCCCCTGTTTGTATTTAATGGATATTTTCCTCAAGGAGAAAGCAGAGATCATCCGATTAAATTCCCCTACAAAGAAAAATTTTATAAAGATCTCATAAATTATCTTAAAAAAGATTTTAATCCTGAAAGTCATTTAATTGTGATGGGAGATCTTAATATTTCACCTGAAGATATTGATATTGGAATTGGAGAAAATAATAGAAAGAGATGGCTGCAAACTGGAAAGTGCAGTTTTCTTCCTGAAGAAAGAGAATGGCTAGAAAATTTGAAAGATTTTGGCTTATATGACTCCTACAGATGCCTCTATCCTGAGGAAAACAACACTTTTAGTTGGTTTGATTACAGAAGCAGGGGTTTCGATGACAATCCAAAAAGAGGGCTAAGAATTGATCACTTATGGGTAACTGAAAGCTTAAAAGATTTGATCAGTTCTTCTGAAATCGATTATGAAATTAGAGGAATGGAAAAACCTTCAGATCACGCACCAGTTTGGACAAAGTTTAATATTTAGATCTTTTATCTTTAAAAAAGCTTTTAATTAGCTTTGAGCACTCTCTATCAAGTACCCCGGAACTGATATCTAACTTATGGTTCAACCATTCATTTTCATCTAAATTATTCCTTGAATTTATGAATCCTGTTTTTTCATCTGAGGTTGCGTACACCAACCTACTAATTCTTGCATGGATAATTGCGCCGGCACACATCATGCAAGGCTCAAGAGTCACATACAATATTGTTCCTATAAGTCGGTAATTATTAAGAACCTTTCCTGCCTCTTTCAAACATAAAATCTCTGCGTGAGCAGAAGGATCGTTTTTTGTGATTGATAAATTATGCGCTGCAGATAAAACTTCATTATTCTTAACCAATATAGCCCCAACTGGCACTTCATCTTTTTCATAAGCTAAATTAGCTTGTTCAAGGGCTTTTTGCATAAAAAATGCATCCGAAAAGCCTTGCATCAAGGAAATATTTTTTTAAGTTCTTTGAGAGAAATAAGCATCCCTTGATGAATTCCTTCAGCGAAGATCTCGGGTTCAATTTCTGTTGTCCAAGAAAATTCACAATTATCATTATCTAAAGGACATATCTGTATGGTCGCTAAATGATGCTCGATTGCAGCAGGAGTTTGAATAGCAGAGTACTGAAAAATTTTATTATCGTGATCAATTTTTAATATTTTTTCTTTTAGCTCTCCCATACCCTCCATAGAGAAGGATCTGACGTCCCCGTCTAAAGAAATCTCTTCAACGGTAGGCACCCAACTTGAATTTGCTGGATCAGAAATAATATCCCATATCGCTTGTGCATTGACTGAAAAAATCTCTTTTTCTTTAATTGTTTTCATTTAATTCCTTATCTAAAAAAGCTACAACGTGATTATTTATATGAAAATCAGAATCTAATGGCATTATCTCATTAAATATTAGTCGTTTTGCAACTCTAACCATAATTACTGAAAACTTAAATAAAGCTAATATCCGATAGTAAGTAAAAAATTCGGATGATAATCCTGTTTTATTTTCCCAAATTGTCCTACCCTCTTCTTCATCCATAGTTCCTTCTAATTTTGAAACATTCAACGCAAGACTATTTGCATCATCTATTGCAAATCCCCATGCTAAATCCATTAAAGGATCACCAAAATTAGCCATTTCCCAATCAAGTAAGGCTTTTGCTGAAAAATTTTCATAAAGTACATTTCCAGGCCTAGCATCACCCCAGCACAATGTTCGTTTTTGAAGAGGTGGCTTATTTTTAACAAGCCAAACAAGAGCATTTGAACAAATTTCATGAGGTTTGCCTTCCATGCCCCAATTCAAAAAACTTTGATAATAATCTAAATGCATTCCCAAAGGATCTTTATCTGTATTTATTTTGCAATCCCTCAATTCATCACTCGAAAATTCTAAATTATGGAAATGCGATAAATGATCAAGCCATTCCACCCACACCTTGTGTCTCTCAATTGGAGTAGCCCTTCCCATCATTCCTTCCATATCCATATGATAAGGAGGATTATCACTAGGAGCAGAGCCATTGATGCTTTTCATAATATAAAAACCAGAACCTAAAATATTTTTGTCATAATTTTCATAAATAACTTCAGGAGTAAGCATATTCTTTCCTCTCAAAACCTTCATTATTGATGCTTGCATGGGCAAATCGTAATTTGGAAAAACTTGATATTCTGTTGGTTCGAGTCTTAAAACCAGGGTCTCCACTGAATTCTCCTTCTCTAAATCAAAAACAAAAGTTTCATTGGAAAAACCTGAAGCCAAAGAGGACTCATGAGGAGTTAATTTGAGGGGTCCTTCTTTAGAGGCAAGCCAATTTTCGAGTTTTTCAATCTTAGATTGAAAATCCTTCTCAGTTGAAACTGGCATTAGGGTTTATCAAAGAGATCTTTAAAGCCACTCGGTTCGTGGGGACCCAATATGAGTTGCTCTAGAACACCTCGACCTGTCTTGCTTTTATCTCCTATCTTCATCGTCACATTTGAAACAGATTGCACATGCAGAAAGGGTGGATCTCCAGGGTCATCATTTAAATCATAATCATCGAAATAAGAGGCTAATTCTCCTTTATCATGTCCGTGACCCCACTCAGGGTGCATATAACCTAAGCCACACATAAAAACCTGCATACCACAATCAATTGAAATTGTTATGGGTTTAGCTTGATCATCTGTTCCAGATATCTCCATTTTTTTAACTCTTCTGGTACCAGGATGATAAGAAACAGATTTTTTAATGTCTTGAATTATGAATTCATCTTCGTACTCAGGACCTTGTGCAATAGCAATTGTTGAGCTGGCATTACCCTTCTCGTCTTCGACAAAATAAATATGTGCTGCTGAATGATCGAAGTGAATTGGAGCCCATAACCAATAAAACTGTGGCATTGAAAAAGGAACCATTGGTTGACTGTCGTAAGCTCCAACGGGCCTAACGCCCCAAGATCTATCCCTTGTTCCTATAAAAGAATCATTAACAAGACTAATCTCTTTTTTATTATGAACAATTTTTCCAGACCAAGATCCTTGCTGCGTCATTCTGCATGTATCCATAATCATTCTTGGTCCATTGAAAAGTTGCATTTGGGGTTCTCTCATGGGAGCAAATCTACTTGTAAATTCTATGGAAACGTCGAGGTCGTTTTCAACATCAGCGAGTGTGACTTTGAGTTTATTAAGTGGCTCTATTACCTCCACGCTTAGAGGACCTACCTTGGTGTCAAGACGTTCTAAGTTCAGATACCTAGATACCCTTGAATTGTATTGTTTACCTTCATATGCAAGAGTAAATGAGCCATCCATAATATTAAGATTTGGATATACACACAAAACAGCACCGAAGTAAATGTCCTCATCTTTTGAATATCCATTAAAAAAATATCTATCATAAAAATTTCTTTCGGTTCCTGTTTCAGCAACTGGTTTTGAAATCTGATGGATTGGAAAATCGTCGGCTTTTGTAATCATAATTAGAAAATTTTTATTTTTGCTATATCTAGCTCTACCTCGTGATCTCTTCCATAAGCTTCAATCCCAAGAAGTTTTATTTTTTTTGGATTTATGGATTTATTGAAAGTCCTACTATTGCTGTACCCAACAAAGTCTTCAATATCTAAAACGTATTCTTTCCAATCTTTTCCAACTTTGAACTCTTTAAGGTGTCTGACCCATGGTAAAACTTGCCCCCTCGACTTTATATGAAAATAGTATTTTTCATCATTTCCTCTAGCCAAAAAACTTATCTGTGAAAATTCTTTTAAATCCTTTTCATCTATTTTGGATCTGAACATAAGAAATCCGCCGCCATCCGTATTGACATTTCCTCTGAAAGAAATGTAGTCAAAACCTTCCGTATTTAGAAATTGTATTGAACCGTTGGATTTACCTCCCATCACACCATCAGGTGTAAATTCCCAGATATTTTTAGAGATTTTAATATCCATTGAATAAACTGAGATGCTAATTAAGGGAAGAAAAAAGAGAATAAAACGCATTTTTTTTTAAAATCAGAGAATTAAAAATCAATGATACCATCTTGTTTAAGCTGAGCTATCTCTTCTTCGTCTTGACCTAAAGAAGAAAGTATTTCTTTCGTGTGTTCTCCCAACTTTGGAGCTTTCGTAGGAATTTTTTTTGATTCATTATCTAAAAAAATAGGACTGTTTACTGTCAAGAAATCCTCATCAAAACTACCTTCATCAAATTTTACTAATACTTCACTTTCGATGAATTGTTGATCTTTCGAGTGGTCATTTGAATGACTTAGGATGCCAAAAGTAACTTCTGAGAACCTTAATTTTTCAGTAATTTCTTTTAATGAATATTGTATAAATATCTTTTCGAGCTCCTCGTATAAAATAGTAAAGTTTTCATTCATTTTTTTGAAGGATGAAAATCTAGGATCTTCGTTTAAATATTCAATATCAAGAGCTTTTAATAATTTAGGCCATTCTTTATTTGCATCGATAATAGCAAGAATCAAATACCTATTATCTTTTGTTTTGTATCTGCCACCAAAAGGATGAAGCGGAGATGGTTCTTTTCTCTCAGGAAACTGTGCTCCAAATAGTCCAGCTTGGATAAATGATCCGTTAGACCATGCTCCATTTGCCATCAAAGAAGTATGCACTTCACCTCCTTTCCCAGTCTTTTCTCTTCGGTAGAGTGCCGTCATTATGCTGGCAAATAGAGCTACGCCAGTGGGTTGATCGCCCATTCCAATGGGAGGATTTGCAGGAGCAGAATTCTCTGAAGGTCTAACTATATCCATCAAACCGCTTCTTGCCCACCAAGCCATTGTATCAAAAGCAGTCCTGTGTGAATCAGGGCCTTTTTCGCCGTAACCAGTAAGAGATCCATATATTAATTTTTCATTTAATGGCAATAAATCAGAGGAGTTAATTTTTAATTTTTCTCTGATCCTTTGAGGCATATTAGTCACAAATACATCTGCTTCTTTAATGAGTTTGTGAAGTATTTTTTGGCCTTTTTCTGAGCCTAAATCTAAGGCTAAACTTTTCTTATTTCTAGAAGTGAGTTGCCAACAATAATCTTCTTCGGCACTCGGATTTACTCTTTTTGTTCTTTCTATGAGGTGTCTAAGGCTATCTCCTATTTTGGGTGGCTCAATTTTAATTACCTCAGCCCCAAAATCAGAAAGAATGGTTGTTGAAACTGGTCCTGCAATAAAGCTTCCAGCATCTATAACTTTCAGACCTTTTAATAATAAGTTATCAGACATTTCACATTAAGTTTCTTCTTATATAGGGAAATTTAGTATAATTAATAAATGAATAAAAGTAATTGGTATGTAGTAAAAGAAGATGACAGATATGTCGTTTTGGACAACAAGGAATTAAACAAACTTGTTCCAAGCATTACTAAACTAAATCCGCATAAAGCAACCAGTGGTCATAGTCATGATGGCCAAGAAGAAGTATATGTTTTCACTTCTGGGACTGGAATCATGCAAATCAATGACCACAAATTTGAAGTTAACAAAGGGGATGTAATTCCTGTTCCGGATGGAGCGTTCCATAGAGTTTTCAATGAGTCTGATGAACTTCTAGAATTTGCGGCCGTGTTCAACGGTGAAAGGCATACAGAAGATAAGGTTAAATAAATTTATTCTTTAAGGCCTTTAATATCACCTTCCTAGTATCAGCAGGATCTATTACAGCATCAATTTCTAAATGTGCAGCAGCTTCTATAGCCTTTCCTTTCTCGTAAGATCTCTCAACTAATTTATTATAGAGATCTTCTTTTTTCTTTGGGTCTGTTTCTGCTTCGAGTTCTTTCCTAAATCCTAGCTTTACAGCTCCTTCAAGCCCCATTCCGCCGAATTCTCCTGTAGGCCAAGAAGCAGTATAAATGGGATCATGAAAACTGCCCCCAACCATTGCCTGAGCTCCTAACCCGTAACCTTTTCTTAAAAAAATTGCTATATGTGGAGAAGTTATTTTTGCCCCGGACACTAATAATGTTGCCATTCTCCTGACAGAGCCTTCTAGTTCACTATCAGGGCCCACCATAAATCCTGGAGTATCAACCAAAGATAAAATTGGTAAATTATGTGCGTTACATATTTCAATAAATGCAGCAGCTTTTTCAGCTGCCTCGGAATCTACAGCTCCTCCAAGTTGCTGGCAATCGCTGGCTACAAGGCCAAATGGTTTTCCCTCAATTCTTATGAACCCAGTGATAACACTTCTTCCATAAACTTTTCTAAGTTCCAAAAAAGAGTCTCTATCTGAAAGAATTTCTATTACATCTCTAACAGGATATGCCCATCGTCGATCTTCAGGAATTATGTCTCTTAGTTTGGTTTGATCATCAATAGACCAATCGGATAAATTACCTTGAAAATAAGAAAGAAGTTTTTTTGCAATAAAAGTTGCTTCTTTTTCATCTTCAGCTAGATAATCAAGCACTCCGTTTTTGTATTGTTCTTCAGCAGGACCTATTTCTTTGGGATCATAAACTCCTAGCCCTCCTCCTTCAATCATTGCTGGTCCAGCCATGCCAATCCAGGATTGTTTGGTTGCAATCATAAAGTCCGAACATCCAAAAAGGACTGCGTTTCCTGCAAAGCAATAACCATTATTGACTGCAATTTTTAAACATTTTCCAGTGAGTCTTGCCCAAGTTGAAAATGAAGGAATATGAAGCCCTGCTATCTGTGTAGTGACATCTGTATCTCCAGGTCTTCCTCCTCCACCCTCTGTAAAAATTACAACAGGCAAAGAGAATTCTTCAGCTTTTTCACAAATCCTATCTAGTTTTTGATGATGAAAAAAACCTTGGGAGCCTGCTAAGACAGAATAATCATAAATTATTGCTACTGCATGAGAATTATCTTCTCCCACCTCATCCTCATTGATATTACAAAATCCTGTCAGTATGCCATCGGCAGACGTTTCAAGTTGTAACTCTTCATAATCTCTTCTATTTCTTTGCGCAGCAACTGCAAAAGCTCCAAACTCTAGAAAGCTCCCAGGATCTACTAGATCATCAAGATTCTCTCTGGCAGTTCGAAGGCCTAAATTTTTTCTCTTCTTTGTAGATTTTTCTCTTACAGAGTCTTTGGTTTTCGATAGCCTATCTACAAATGTTCTATAAGCAGAATGATTGGACATTGTTTATGAAGCCTTAATATTGAAGTTCATTATATTTTCAAAATTCTTGATGCCCTGAAGAACTCCCAAATCATCTTGCTGAGAACCTATTACTTGCATACCAATGGGTAAGCCTTTAGTACTCAAACCAATTGGAAAGGTCCCAGCTGGATTTCTAGTCATATTAATTCCGTAAGTAAAAGCAACCCAGGCAGGTGTTTCTTTGCCATTAACAATTCCTTGTTCGTATATTTTTGGTGTTAACCCACAAGTAGCCGGTGAAAGAATTAGGGGAGCTTTTTGAAATCTTTCCTCAAGTTTAAGGCTCAGATAATGACATTGGTCGAAAGCAGCCGCATAATCTGCTGCGCTGAAATTATCCATGCCCCATTCAATTTGCGGTCTTAGATCTGAATCAATTCTTTCCCAGTCTGGAGTTCCTCTAAGATGTCCTTGAGCCCTTCCTCTTGCACCAGTCCAAAAAACCAACCAAGAACTGACAGGATCTTCCTTCCATATTTCCTCATCCCGAATGACTTCACAACCTGCTGATTCTATTTTGGAAATTGCTTCCTCACATTTTTCTTTAATTTCCTTATCAACATCAGCAAATCCAAAAGTAGAAGTCCAAATAATTCTTTCTGGAAGGTCGGCATTTAAATTTTCATACCAACTTTCTTTAGGTTTAGGTAATGAAAAAATATCAGAAGACTCAGGACCAATACAGTTATCCAATGAGTAAGCTGCTTCATCTATTTTATTAGTCATCGGACCTTTAACAGTTAAAATGCCCGATCCAGGAGGTGTTGGACCACCATTAGGAACTCTACCTTGCGAAGTTTTTATTGCGCTCAACCCGCATAACGCAGCTGGAATTCTAATTGACCCACCTCCGTCTGATCCTGTAGTAATCGGTATCATGCCTGCTGCTAAAGCGGCCGATGATCCACCAGATGATCCTCCAGGGGTATATTCTACATTCCAAGGATTTTTCGAAGCTCCAAAAGGAACATTATCGGTTACTCCTTTGTAACCGAACTCAGGAGTATTAGTTTTTCCTACAACAATTGCTCCCGCAGCACGAAGCCTTTTTACAAGAATTGAATCTGTTTTTGCTGGTTGATCATTTGTATGGAAGTCAGAACCATAAGTAGTAACGTAACCTTCTGCATCCTCCAAATCTTTTACCCCTAAAGCTAAACCTGCAAGTGGCAAGTTCTCACCTTTAGAAATTCTTTCATCTACTTTTTTTGCTTCCTTAATGGATAGTTCAGGATTTATAGAACAAAAAGCATTAATCTCTTTATCCACATCTTCAATATTTTTAAGGGAAGCTTTTATAAGTTCCTCTGCACTCAATTCTCTTGAGTTAACTTTTTTTGCAAGTTCAACCGATGAATAGTCTCTGTAATCTAATTCCATCTTTCCTCAATCCTTTAGAATCATTTTTACTCCACCCAACATAATTTCGTCTTTGGTAAGAAGATTCATTTCGTCAGCTCTCTTAAATACTTCATCTTTATTAGAAGTTTTGATAACAAAAGCGTTTACTCCTTCTCCTCTACCATCAATACTTTTTAAAAAAGATATTTTAGAACTATCAAGTTCGATGGCTATTTCATTCGATGATTTTGTTTTGCCGAGTGCTTTTTCCCACTTAGAGCATAGATAGTCCGGATCATCTGATTGAAGGATAACGCCGGTAAGGCAGTCGACTAAGGATGTGCTGATATCTTTCCTCCAATTTGTTCCGGCCCATAACCATGCATCTTCTGGAATCATTTTATCTAGGGATAAAATGGCGCCACCAGTTTCTTTGGGATGAAGATGAATTGCTCTAGCATGTATATCTTCTTCTTTTCTATCGGCATTCCAAACAATAGATATATCTTCATCTTCAACTCTTTTCTTTTCAGCCTCGAAATCATCTACATCCAAGATGACCATATAGCCTCCATCTCCCCCTCTTTTATCAAGAAATCTTTCAGCAGTAGTATTTTCTTGAACTGGGGTTACGATTTCTATAAAAGTGTCATTCAAAGGTATGAGAACATTTTCTAATCCAAAATGAATAATTCCAGGATCATTGAACGTTTCTTTTAATTCAAATAAATCGCAAATTTGTTGGGCTAGCTCATCTCTTTCCCTTGCTACAAAAACTAACTGTCTTATCCTCATAATATTTGTAGAATAACAAATAAAAATGGAGTGAGGAATAAATGACAACAATTGATACTGGAACACAAGATTTATTAGCAAGAAAGGAAAATGGAGTTGGGTATCTTGTGATGAATCGTCCTGAAGCAAGAAATGCAATGTCTCAAGAAATGAACAAAGCCATGCAAGAAACTATTGCCGCTTTTGAACTCGATAACGAAGTCAGATGTATTGTTTTGACAGGAGCAGGTAAAGGCTTTTGTGCCGGCGGAGATGTTAAAGGAATGGCTTCCAGAGGTGATGGAACTATCGGTGATAACACTATAGATGCTGCAATCCATAAACAACGAGATCATCAAAGAAGTACATCGGGAAAACTATTTAAGATGCCTAAGCCTACTATTGCTTCTTTATCAGGCGCTGCAGCCGGAGCAGGACTATCGTATGCTTTGTCTTGCGACCTAAGAATAATGTCCTCTGAAGCTTTTATGACAACAGCTTTTGCGAAAGTTGGTTTTTCTGGTGATTACGGGGGAAGCTATTTCATGACTCAACTTATTGGATCAGCAAAAGCAAGGGAATTATATTTTCTATCAGACAGAATTTCTGCTGATGAAGCTCTTGAACTAGGCTTAACTAATTGGGTAGTTGATCCAGGTAATCTTGAGCTTAAAACAAAAGAAATTGCAGAAAAACTTGCCTCTGGGCCTGCTGTTGCATTCAGATACATGAAAGAAAACCTTAATAGAGCTATATACGGTGATATAGATGATTGTCTAGATTTAGAGGCAACTCATCATATTCATTGCGGACAAACTCATGATCACAGAAATGCTGTCAAAGCATTCGTGGAAAAGAAAGAACCTGTTTTTGAAGGAAAGTAATTAACCTTTCTTTTCTAGTCTCTCAATTATTTCAATAATCTGGTGAGCATAGTTGCCTAAAATAGGAATAAATTCTATTTGAGCAAGAATTTGTATGAGAATAGTTACTAATAAAGTTGCTCCTACAACAGATCCTAGCCCGATGGCCAAACCCCTTAGTAAGTTGTAATACAAAAATTTCCAAGCTGATTCATGGATTCTCATGAAATTATGTTCTTTTAAATCTTCAAGAGCATCTGCCAGTCTTTTTTGATCGTCGTTTAGTTCACTCATTTATATATGCCCTGCTTGCCAGCCATCAAATTCAATAACTGATAAGTTTATATATGTAGGTGCATTATAAATGACAAAAATACAAATTTAAGAAATTGTTTAATTATCAACTTTCTTGGAGCATTTAGGTGGAAGATTAATTGTTGGATTTTCATCAAAAAAACCGAATGGAATCAAATGAAAACCACAGTATTCAACAGGCATCACTGGCCAATCCTCGGGTCTTGGAACATGTGTTACTCCAAAAGTATACCACGTCACTAAATCACAGTTACTTATGTCTCTATCTCCAGAAGTAATATCTTCCAATCCACCTTCTCCAGAATGCATCACTGAGTTTGCTCCTCCGGCGGCGTATTCACCATCGTTAAATGGCGTTCCCCATAGGTTATGTTTTCCAAAAGAGGCTCTTTTAGCCGGCGGAGAATCATCCCGCGCAAGCAATTTAGGTGTATTTCCCGGCAGTAATTTATATGCTACCGGCAGTCCCATGCCATTTTTTTTCTGCGGATTAACTACTTTCCATATTCTACTTGTTGCATGAGAAATATCTCTTTTAGCTTCATTTTCAGTTTTTAAATGAGTAGAAACGGATTGGAATTGCATACCGTGAGGGTTGTTATCATCATCAGGCATCAACTCAATTTCGCTCTCAAATAATTGGTTATTGCCTCCATCTAAATTCCAGTCTAATCGCATACAGAAAAGATGCTGATGAACTGGAGAAACCAATTCCTTTGAAATTCTTAAGTCTTGGTTTGGATTATGTTTCTCTTCGTTGTAAGCGCTGATACCAACAATACCAGTCAATTTAACTTCGGCTTCAATGGTGCCATCTAAATATAGATACCAAAATAAACCGTAATCATAATTACCTATTGTTGAAATCGAACTGATTACGAGCCTTCTAGACCTTCTCACCTCATTAGGTGCTCCCATTCCATCATTGTGCTTCCATTGAATCCCATAATCCTCTTCATGCAGGCAAATCGCATTTTCTATGACTTCGACTGAACCATCAAAAGATATACCATTAGCATTGAAATAATGAATCTCTCCAAGACAATCACAACCTAACGTAAGTGAATTTGAAAGCCTACCAAAACCGTATTCAGTTCCGTCATGGACTGCTTTCCATGAATGCATGGGATCAGCTGACCCATAAGGTACAACCATATCTGACATTGCAGCTCTGAATAAGATAGGCCTATCATTGAGAGAAAGCTCATGCAGCACTACTCCTTCATCGGGAGTTAAAGAAACTCTCACATCCCAACCTTCCCAAGATATTTTATTTCTATCAACGCTGAAACCAACTCCATCAGGTTGAGTGATTTTTATTTCTTTTGGTACGTTTCTCAAGATTTTTTGTGATGCTGCATCGTAATTAGCTTTAGCATCTGGAATAGGATCTACTCCATGATCTTCAACACAGACAACTTCTCCAAGGGTTAAGTCAACGTGACCGATTACTCCGTTAATGGGTTTTGCATATGGATTATCTCCAGCTTCCTCCTTAAAAAAGGATATGCCTTTAAGAGCTCTATGCCCTTGTTTGATTTTTTCGTGAACAATACCACCAGCTGGCCAGGGATCGATTTGTAGCTTTTCCATATCGGTAACGCCTCTTTTTTTCATAGCTGCCTGATAATCTGGATGTTCTTTTAGAAGATTCATTGCTGTAAAAATATCCTGCACGGTATATTGAACTTGTGCTGAATTTGACACTCTTTTGACATTAAGAGTTTTATTCGACAGGTTGATGGTTGCTATAAAACCCCCATCAAGAGCTGAGTCTCTTCCAATAAGTTTTACTTCCCTTTCAAAAGGATCTCCTGATTTAAAATCTTTTAAAAACTCTTTTGAAGGCTCCACTAAAGAGATTTGACTAAAATGAGTTGCTTCATCATAACCCTCTGATATTTTATATATTTCATATGCCAGAGAAATTTCCTCTGTTGATAACATTTCTAAAGGATGTTCTATTTTTGAAATCATATGATGTATGGGATTACTTTGAATTTGACCTTTTTTAAATAATCTTGATAGCCGTCCAATTCATCTATCAGTGTTTTTTCCTCTATACGAATTCTGAAATGAAGACCTACAGTCAGAGCTATCACAGAGATACCAAATGAAAGGTAAGTTCCTAACCAAAGATTTGTGCCTAGAATAAAAAAAATAAACCCTGTATACATTGGGTGTCGCACATAAGCATAAACTCCAGTATCAATTACTTTTTGTCCTCTGTCATCTTGGATATTTACTGTCATTTCTGCAAATTCGTTAGCAAGCATCGAAGCTAATATGAAGATATAACCTATTACAAAGATTCCTAAACCTGATATTTTTAATATACCCTCGAAGGAAGGAGTAACTTGAAAATGAAACGCATCTAATGGAGAGAATATTAGTCCTATCGCCATAGCAGAAACCATTAAAGAAGTTGCAATTTTATCTTCTCTTGGCTGGCTACTGGGTTGCATATTTAATCTTGCCTCTAAGCTTTCAGGCTTATAAATCAGCAAATAGATACATGAAAAAAACGTCATGAAGTAAAAAATGCTAAACCAAGTTATCGCATCTTCCCAATACCAAGTCCATGCAGGCAAATAAATAAATGTTCCAAGCAAAAAAGCTTGAACGGTGATTCCTATTAATGTTTTCAACCAAAGCATAATTGATCCCCCATCTTTATAGATTGAAATTTAATATAGTATAAAGAAAAAAAAGGAGTAAATGATGGGGAATACAGTACCAAATTTTTCAATTGATCTAACAGGCCAAGTAGCTCTCGTGACAGGAGCTTCCTCAGGTTTGGGATATAGGTTTGCAAAAGTATTAGCAAAATGTGGAGCCAAAGTAGCGATTTCAGCCAGAAGAGTTGATAAGTTGGATGCTTTAGCTGAAGAAATAAAAAATGATGGAGGGGAATGTGCGGTTGTTCCCATTGATATGGTTGACAGAGAAAGCATCAGAGCTGCAGTTCAATCGGTCGAATCTGAGTTGGGAACCATCGATACGTTGATAAACAATGCTGGGGTTCCTGACGCTCAATGGGCTATAAAACAATCAGATGAACTAATTGATAATGTCATAGGCACTAATTTAACTGGGCCTTATCTGCTCTCTATAGAAGTAGCAAAAAGATTAATTGAAAAAAATATGCCTGGAAGGATGGTGAATATTGCATCAATAGCTGCCTACAACACAACGCCACAATCAGCAGCATCTTTATATTCCATAACTAAAAGAGCTATTGTTAGGATGTCAGAGGCTTTGGCAGTTGAATGGTCTGCAAAAAATATCAATGTCAATGCAATTGCGCCTGGAGCTTTTTCATCCGAGATGATGGATGGCATGATCGAAAGGGTTGGTGATATTAGTCAGGCTTTTCCAAGGAAGAGGATTGGACTTCCAGAGCAAATGGATTCGACCCTACTTTTCTTGGTATCTCCATCATCAGAATGTGTAACAGGTACATGTATCAAAATAGATGATGGTCAAGGTTCTAGGTAACTAGATAATTTTTTTAAGCTCTGCATCAAGATCATAGCTGTGAATATCTCGAACCATAAAATTTGCTAAAGGCAGATAACTCAAAAGTTTATTTCTTAAAAAAATTAATAGTGGATTAGAAATGTGATTAAGCTTGGCTTGTCTGAGAGATCTTTTATAGATATTTCTGCATCTCGATAGCCTCAAATAATCAAATATTTTTTTAGCTTCATCCGTGAGTTCTTTTTTTTCTAAAATTTCTGCAAGACAATAACTATCCTCTATTGCTAAGCAAGAACCTTGACCCAAAAAAGGAACCATTGCATGAGCACTGTCCCCTAAAAGGAATAAATTATTAGTAGAAAAGCTTTCCAATAGAGGCCTTTGAAAAATTCCCCATTTGTAAAGTTCAGAATCTGAAAGATAAGATAATAAATCATCATTCCAATCTTTAAAGTCAGATTTGAACTCGCCTTTATAACCCTTCAATATCCATGATTCTTCAGTCCAATCACTAGATTTAATGATGCAGGTTGCGCTGTAGGTTCGTTCTCCGATTGGATATGTAACAATATGTGAATTTGGACCTAAATAGAAATTTATGTCTTCTCCATTATTTTTTTCAAATGGATATGAAGATTCCTTGATGCTTCTCCATGCTGTGAATCCAGAAAATATAGGAGGAATAGATTTGAATTTTTTTGTTCTTAATAAAGAATTAATTCCGTCGCAACCAAAAATCAACTCTGCGTCGAATGATTTATCTTTAGGTGTAATATCATTATTTTTAAAATCCTCTATATTGTTATTGAAAACAACTTCGCCGCCAAGCTCTAGATATTTGTCATAAAGCACGCCAACAAGTCTTTTTCGGTTTAGAGTTAGATACTTTTCATCGCCCCTATTCAACTTATAAGAGCTGATTTTTTTACCTTTGTGATCTCTGAAAACCACTTTTGATGGTTTATGGCTCAGGGAAATTAAATCTTCAAGAACTCCAATTTTTTGTAATAGATTTGTAGCGTTTGGAGACAAATTTATCCCAGCTGAGACCTCTGATATCGCAGAGTTTCTCTCATAAATAACTGAGGGAATATTTTTTTTTAAAAGACAAATACCCGCAGTTAGGCCAGAAATACCCGCTCCGACGATTGAGACTTTTGGTGACAAATTATTTATGCAGTTTTCATCTGCTCAAGCATGTTTTGCATTTGCTCATGAAGCTTATTTACTGCCTGAAGAGGCCTAACAATTACTTTGAATTCAGTTATTTTACCTTTATCGTTCCACGTCACTAGGTCGATTCCATTTATATAAATTCCATCGATTGTGGACTCGAATTCTAAAACTGCTGAATTTTTATCAATTACTTCTTTAATATATTTAAAGGGCTTTGATATGCTCTCTTCGCCTTTAGCTTTAGTAGGACCTTCTCCAAAAACCCCTCCTGCAGCCATTAAATACATTTTTGTCATCTCTCTGCCTTTAATTGGAGTGAACACAACAGGAGAAAAAAAAGTACAATTTTCATCTAATAATTCATCAAATTTATCTGGATCATTCGATTTGATTAATTTGTGCCATTTGCCAATTGGATGCATCCATATATTTAAGCAAAAATAATCATCCATTAACACTTTTCTTTCTATAATATTTATAAATGAAAAATGTTTTAGATTTCTTAGGTATACAATTAGCTTATTCAGATGAGGTTTTTAGACCAACTTTAATTTCTGAAAATTGTGCGAAACTCACTGATTTCAAAGATAAATGTGTTCTTGATTTAGGTTGTGGGATTGGACCTCTAGCAATTTATTTTGCAAAAAATGGAGCAAGACAGGTTTCAGCTTGCGATATCTTTGAGAAACATCTTGAGTTTACAAGGAATAATGCAAAACTGAATGAAGTTGATATAGAAATTTTTTATTCAGATTTATTCAGTAACGTTAAAGAAAAATATGATGTGATTTGTTGTGATGTCTCTGGTGTAGACAAAAGAGTTGCTGAAATGACTGGATGGTTTCCAGGCGACGTGCCTAAAGCAGATGAGACAGGGTCTAATTTAATTTTAAAAGTATTAGATGAAGCTCAAAGTTTTTTAAATGAAGGTGGAAATTTAAATATAGCTACAACGTCATTTTCAGATATGACAGCTATTGAAGACAAGATATCTGAAAAATTTCTAAATTCTGAAGTTCTGATCAAAATTGAAGTACCTTTTTCAAAAAGACTTAAAGAAAATTTACAATTTTTGAATAAAGATTCTTATAAAAAAATTGGAGGAGATTTTTTTTGGATTTTTAAACTATTCAAGTGTTCAAATTAAAGGTTAAGATTTTTCATAGTTTTTATCGATGTATAAATTGTCTTTGACTGAAAAAGGAAACGACTAAACCTTATAAAATTACATGATGATAATAGATCTCCATTAGTTTATCTTAAGTTGAAAAAACCAAATCCGACAGGTATTTTTTTATATCCCAACTCCTTCCTATAAATTTCTTTAAAAGAGGATATTTAAAGTATCTAAAGAAAGTTTGTATCTAATTTGTTTGGTTTTTATGTATGATGTTTTAAAAGTAATTCTATTAAAAAAACATTGTGATAAAACTAGAGAAAAAAGAATCAATCTATTTTTTAAACCTAGCTGCCAATGAAAATCGTTGGAACACTACTTTTGTAAGAGAGATAGCCAAAGCGCTTGATGAAATTGAAAAAGATGAAGGACCCGGAGCATTAATCACCTCATCTGATAATCCTAAGTTCTTTTCAAATGGTTTAGATCTTGATTGGATGCAAGATCCTAAAAATAATCCTGATGGAGGCGATAGAGATGTTTTTGGAAAAGAATTTATGCATCTGATGGGCCGTTTTATAACGTTGCCAATACCTACAGTTTGTGCGATTAACGGTCATGCTTTTGGAGCCGGATTTATGCTTGCTCTAACTCATGATGTAAGGATTATGAGAGAAGATAGAGGATATTTATGCGCCAACGAAATGCAACTAGGCTTATCTATTCCAAGACCTGAGCTATCTTTATTCAAGCATAAAATTCCAGCAAATGCCTTCTATGAAACAGTTCAGTTATCAAAAAGATGGACTGGACCTGATGCGCTTGATGCTGGGATTGTGCAAGCAACAAGCTCGTTTGAAGAGTTACCTGAATTGGCCGTAAAGAAAGCAGAAGAGTTGGCCCCGCTGGCAACCGATAGAAAAAACTTTGGCTATCAGAAAGAAATGTTGTTTGGTGAAAATGCAGCCATTAATCTCAATCATGGTCCTGCTCACATGCTCAAAAATTCAGAAGCTTTTAATAGTTAATTCAACTTCTTTATTCACCCACAAAACCAGTCCAAGCCCCCATATATTCTATAAATTTATCGCTTAGTCCTTCTTTAATTAAGTGAGATCTTGGAGCCGGAAGCTCTATGGGTTCAAAGTCTGAGTTTTCTATGACTTTTAGAGGAAAATCATGATGGAGAATAGCTGCTCTACCCACAGTTACAAAATCTACTTTATTATTAAGTACTTCGTGAACGTTTTTACCTGTTCTTATGTTACCCGCTACCGTTAACTGAACATCTTTGAAATCAAGTTCTGTAAAATGCTCCAGCAGGTTCTTACCCTTGTGCTCTTCTTCTACCGGTTCCTTAAAAGAATCCCAAAGCGACATATCTAAAAAATCTATTTTGTTGGTATCAATGAGTTTCTTACATACTTCTTTTGTTTCTCCCAATTTAATCCCAAATCTTTCTGCAGACAATCTAACTCCTAATAGAAACTCAGAGCCGCATTCATTTCTAATACCGTCAACTATCTCAAAAATGATTCTGGATCTATTTTCTAAAGTTCCTCCGTATTCGTCGTCTCTTTTATTGATATCAGAGCTTAAAAATTGACACAAAATATAGCCATGGGCCCCATGAATTTCTGCCCCTTCATACCCTGCCTTTTTTGCTCTTACTCCTGCTTCAATAAAGTTATCTCTCAATCTTTTAACCTCATCAAGCGTCAATGCTCTAGAGTTTGTCTCCTCATCATCTGAAGGGCAGACAGGTTGTTCTCCAATAGTATCTTCAGGCGATCTCATTCCAGCGTGGTGTAATTGGGCAACGGCTAAACTTTCATGAGACTTAATTTCATCGGTTAGTCTTTTTAATCCCTCTATGTGTTCATCACCAAAAATTCCTAATTGGCCAGGAAAACCTTTACCAATTGCCTGAACATGAGAAGCACAAGACATGGTAAGTCCAAAACCACCTTTGGCTCTCATGGTTAACCAATTAAACTCATCATCAGAAAGAACTCCATCTTCATGGCTCTGAGTATTTGTTAATGGAGCAAGCATAAATCTATTTTTCATAGATAAGCCACATGGAAATTTAATTTCATCTTTTAAGCTTTTCATATCAATAAACTACAGAAGACGAAACTTTGATGTCTGATTCTTGCCAAAGTTTTTCAAACATTTTCAAAGATTTTTGGGAATTTGAAGTATCTCCAATTCCTTCATAAGCCTTATGAAGTCCATAATAAGACCAACCATTGTTTGGATAATCTATTAAATCTTTTTTCAAAGTCTTAATTGCTTCATTAAATTTTTCAGATTTTATCAAAACATGGCCTAATGTTTGTCTTGTTGGGTAATACCAAAAAGGTGGTTCCGTATATGGCAATTGGTCTTGAATTATGACCGCTTTTTCCAAATGGTTTATTGCAGATGAATAGTCATTCTGGTACTGGCTTATTGAACCTAAAGCTAATTTATTAGCTATTTCTATGAGTTGTTTAGTTGGGTGTCCTGCTTTCACCATTGCCTCTACTTCAATAGTATCTATATGAAGAGTTATTAATTTTTGATGTTGTTTTGCTTTTTCTATATCTCCAGTTGCAGCGTAAGCAATAGCTTTCGCATAGTTGTAGATACTTTGGGAATATTTAAAATCTTCAATTGGTTTTTCATAATCGAGAATCTCTTGCCATTTTCCAAACCTTACATAAGAAAGAAGAGGCGGAGTATGAAAAAATTCTAAAAAGGGAACTGATCTAATTTGATCTTCAGATACATAGCTTGAGACCTTCAAAGCAGACTCAATTGATAAAGCACTTTTACCTTCCATAGTTGAAGCAGCCCATAAAAAGTGAATATTATGTGGGTAATATAATGCAGGATAAAAACCTTGAGCATTACATTGAGCTATGTAGTCCTCATCAACCTTTGCAGCTTTTATATTTGCCAGCGATGCGTCTTTGTATCTGCCAACTCTCCAATATATATGCGAGGGCATATGAACTAAATGGCCTGCTCCAGGAACTAATTTACCAAGCCTATCCGCAGCAGATTCGGCTCGACCCGGATCACTGGAGGCTTCTACTGCATGAATGTATAAATGAATTGCTAAAGGGTGATTTTCATCTAGCTCTAAAACTCTTTCTAGGGTAGATATTACTTTCACAGTGTCAGGCTTTGGATTTCCATCTTCTGCCCAATAATTCCAGGGCATGGTAATCATAAGAGCTTCAGCATATAAAGAAGCTGCATCAGTGTTATTAGGATACTTCTTGTATAAGTACTCCATTGATTGAGCATAATTTAGATCCAAATCAACTCTTGAGGTCTCTGGATTTCCGTTATATCGTGGCTTCAGAGCTTCTATAAAATCTTTTTCTATTGCTGAAGCACCCTCTTTCAGACTTTCAGCAATCTTCAAAGCTTTAAGGGCATCTCTTCTATTTTTTGGAGACATAACTGCTTTTCCGTCACTTGTCACATTAATATTTGGACCTAAAGCTAAAGCTTCGCCCCAAAAACAAATGGCACAATTCGGATCTAATCTCTGTGCCGCTTTAAAACTTCTAACTGATTCCGCATGATTAAAAGCAAATGTCATAATTAGACCTTGATCAAAATACTTTTGAGTGCCTTTAATGTTTGAAGAAATCTTGAACGAGTGATTGCCTAATCCTTCCAGCAAAGGTGCATTAGCCTTTTTCACTATTTCATCTAAATTTGTTTGAGATTGATTATCTGAACAGGATAATAAAATAAATATTGTTAAGAAAAATAATATTCGTTTCATAAGCATTCTCCTAGGCAGCGATTTTAATATATCAAAAAAAAATAAATCTTTTTAGCTTTCGTTGATCTATATTACTCCCACTCAATAGTTGCACAAAACACCACCTCTGAAACCCCTTCTATGACTGTGTTTCCGAGTGCCTTTTTGTGTTTTTGCCACTTTGTCAAAGTTTTAAACTTACTCATTTATTAAATCTATATTCCAATGCTTCGATATGAGGCATTTTTCCAGTTTTTGTAATTAAATTACTTTCAGAGATATTGATTAGATTATCTTTAACAACAATTGAAAAATCATTGGGGTCTATTTTAAAAAGATTTCTATCAAATGCTGCATGATGATTCTTGCAAAGTATTAATCCATTTCTTGGATCATCTGTGCCATCCTCATCAACAGGAATTATATGCGCAGCATCAACTAAATATTTATTTTCAATATTACAAAGTGCGCACTTTGATCCATATCTTTTTAAAACATCAAACCTAAACTTTGTTTGATTATTAGACCTTGTGGCAACTTCCTTTAATTTCTTTTTTCTTTTTGTCTTGCCAACAAAACCTTGCTCCTCTTTTTCTACAACTGGTTCAGGTTTTGCTTCACCAAATTTAATTAAGAATTGCTCAGAATCATCATCATAATCTACAACCCATCCAAGTCGAATACTTCTCTTTTTTGAATTATTGCCTGGCAGAATTACGAATAAAGGAAGTCCCTTAGATGCGCATTCCTTAACAGAGTTTGTCTCATTTATATCAAATGTTTTTGGTCTCTTTGGTGTATTTGGATAATGATAAAGAATACCCTCATCAAAAATGTCATCTGGATAATGTTTTCCTGTGTTTAAAACTGATATGCAAATACCCGAATCATCTCTGCATATTCCAGTTGCACCTTTATAGATTTTTAATTCTCTAATATAAGAGGGATCAATTTCACCATCGGGAATTTTTTTAATTTTCTTCCAAAGATTAAGTCTTCCCTCATGAGAAGATTCATCCAACTCTCTTAAAATCCAATTACCCTCTCCTTTATCTTTATTATGGAATAAATCATATTTTCCTAACCATCCATCAACATCTGAAGAATTCTCTTCAAGAGTTGCTCTCACTCTTGCTTTCCAATTAGTTCCTAAATTTTCCCCTCTAATTTCTACTAAAGGATATATGTCTTTTGTTAGATTAGATTCTTTTCCAAGTTCCTTCATGATATCAACCATGAAATTTCTCCAATCATTCATATTATTTATTCATTCCCACTCAATAGTTGCGGGAGGTTTACTCGAAATATCATAAACAACTCGAGAAACCTTATCTATTTCATTCATTATTCTTGTTGAAACATGATTAAGAAATTCTTGTTTGAAAGGAAAAACAGTAGCCGTCATGAAATCTAGTGTTACTACAGCTCTCAGGACAATTACGTATTCATACCTTCTTGCATCACCCACCACTCCAACTGATTTAACCGGCAGAAAAGCTGCGTAAGCTTGACTGATTTTGTTGTAGAGCTTTTGCTTGATTAATTCTTCCATGAAAATTGCGTCTGCTTCTCTCAATATCTCTAATTTATTTTTGTCAATCGCGCCCAACAATCGAACGCCTAACCCTGGACCTGGAAAAGGATGCCTTTCGATTAGATAAGCTGGCAATCTTAATTTTCTTCCTATCTTTCTAACCTCATCCTTAAAAAGAAATTTAAGTGGTTCAACTAGAGGGAACTTCAATTTTTCTGGTAATCCTCCAACGTTGTGATGCGATTTTATGACATGCGCTTTACCACCCTTTTTTCCTGCTGACTCAATGTAATCTGGATAGATAGTTCCTTGGGCTAAATAATCTATGTTTTTTATTTTTTTTGCCTCTTTTGAAAATACATCTATAAAAGTTCTGCCTATTATTTTTCTTTTTTCTTCAGGATCTGTCTTTCCTTTAAGTTTTTTCAGGAATATATCTTCGGCATTTACCGTCGTAATCTTCAAGCCAAGACCTTTTTTTAAATCACGATTAACTTGAATGGATTCATCTTTCCTCAAAAGCCCGTTATCAACAAAAATACAATGTAACCTTTTACCGATAGCTTTTGAAATGAGAGCGGCTACGACACTGGAATCCACTCCGCCCGAAATTCCCAAGAGAACATGTTTTTTTCCAACCTGATCTTTAATACTCTGAACCAAATCATCGATAATATTTTTTGAAGTCCAATTTTTCTTACATCCACAAACATCCAAAGCAAAGTTACTTAGTATTTTTTGTCCTTGATCAGTGTGAGACACTTCGGGATGAAATTGCACACCAAAGCGTTGTCCGTCGTTCGATGCAATCGCTGCAATTTTTGAATTTGTCGACGAGGCAATTCTTTTGAATTGTTTCGGTAGCTTTACAACTTTATCGCCGTGACTCATCCATACATCAATTTTTGTTTTTTTCCTATTTACTCCTTTGAAAAGAATATTTTTGTTAAATGCTAATTCTGAATGACCGAATTCTCTTTTCGCCGACAAATCTACTTTTCCTTTATATTGGTTCGCTAATAATTGCATTCCATAGCAAATCCCTAAAATAGGTTGGTTTATTTCAAGAATCTTAGAATTAAAATTAGGTTTAAAGTTGGAATTAACCGATTCTGGACCGCCAGAAAAAATGATGCCTCTTGGGTTTAATTTTAAAAGTTTTTTTGGGGATATTTCACACGAAACTATTTCTGATAAAACTCCAATTTCTCTTATCCTTCTTGCAATCAGCTGTGTATATTGCGAACCAAAATCAAGGATAACTATCTTATCTTGATCAATTTTCAGCATTTATATTATGTAATTCGGTAATTTGGCGCTTCTTTAGTGACACTAACGTCATGCACGTGACTCTCACTCATTCCAGAAGTGGTGATTTGAACAAACTTTGGCTTGGTTTTCATCGTATCGATATCTTTGCATCCAGTGTAACCCATGCTTTGTCTTAAGCCGCCTAACATTTGATGAATAGTAGTTTCTACCCAACCTTTGTAGGCAACTCTTCCTTCTATACCTTCGGGCACTAATTTGTCGGTTTGTTGATTATCTTGAAAATATCTATCCCCTGAGGAGGATTCACCTGACATAGCTCCAACAGATCCCATGCCTCTATAGGCTTTATAGCTTCTTCCTTGAAAGAGTTCTACCTGACCAGGAGCTTCTTCTGTTCCAGCTAAGATGCTACCCAGCATGACACTATCTGCTCCTGCAGCAATTGCTTTGGCAAAATCACCAGAGAATCTAATTCCGCCATCTGCAATAACTGGAATTCCCTTTTTCTTCATACTAGATACCACATCTGCAATAGCTGTTATTTGGGGAACACCAACTCCTGTCACAATTCTCGTAGTGCAGATAGAACCCGGACCGATACCAACTTTCACTCCATCAGCTCCAGCTTTCATCAAGGCGGTAGCAGCATCTGCGGTAGCAACGTTTCCACCAATGACTTCTATATTTGGATAATCTTTTTTTACTTTTTTTACTCTTTCTAAAATACCTTGCGAATGTCCATGCGCGCTATCTACAACAAGAACGTCTACGCCAGCTTGAGCAAGTTTTTCAGTTCTTTCTTCAGTATCATCAGCATTGCCTATGGCTGCTGCCACAAGCAATCGCCCCTCAGAGTCTTTAGTGGCAGAAGGATAATCTTTTGATTTATTAATATCCTTTAGGGTAATTAAACCTTTCAAACCAAAGTTATCATCGACGAGGAGAATTTTTTCTATTCTGTTCCTATAAAGTAAAGATTTTATGTTTTCAATGGATTCATTTTCCTTTGCCGTAACCAATTTTTCTTTTGGTGTCATGATTGAACTCACAGTTGCACTCATATCAGACTCATTACGAAAATCTCTAGAGGTGACAATTCCTACTAACATATCGTCGTCTACTACTGGCATTCCAGAAATATTTAGTTCTTTGGTTAATTGAATAAGGTCACCAACTGTACTCCCTGAAGAAATTGTAGATGGATCTCTTACAATCCCGCTTTCAAATTTTTTCACTGCTCTTACCTCAGAAGCTTGATCTGAAATACTCAAATTCCTATGAATGACTCCTATTCCGCCAAGCTCTGCCAAAGCAATTGCCATTCTGGATTCAGTGACGGTATCCATAGCAGATGAAATTATTGGAATGTTTATGCTTAGGTTTTTTGTTAGACGTGTGGTTAAATCAACGTTATTGGGTAGGACTTCTGAATAGTCAGGGAGCAATAAGACGTCGTCAAAGGTTAGAGCTGTTTCTTTAAGCCGCAACATTTAAAAATTATACAGGATTGCTAGAATTTTAATAAATTTCTAAAAAAACAAAAAAATGAAGTTTTTTGGTTGGAGAATGGTGTTTACGGGTCTTACCGTTGAATTTACTGTTATAGGGTTTCTTTTTTATAGCTTTCCAGTGATTTGGCCTTACCTAATATCAGAATTAGGTATGACCGAAAGCCAGCTTGGAATGGTTTCCGCTTTTTATTTTATGCCTGTGGCAATTTTGGCAATTATTATCGGTCGAGCTCTCGATAAGTATTCAGTTAAAAATTTTATGATGATTGGAGCTGTCATTTACGCCATAGGACTTTTCTCTCTAAGTTTCATAAATTCTTATTGGTCGCTTCTGACAATTTATCTTACTATTCTTGCTCTAGGTTCAATCATGATGGGAAATTTAGCAGTAGCTAAATTGATCTCAAATTGGTTTGATAAGAATGCTGGCAAAGCTTTAGGAATTGCTGCAGTTGGTATTTCTTTCTCAGGCGTTGTGCTTCCTTTGGTAGTTGATCCCTTGCTTGACTTAGTAGGCTGGAGAAATGTTTATGTAATCTTTGCCTCTGTTATCCTTTTTATTGTTTTACCCCTTATCTTTTTTACAGTGATTGATGATCCAAAGAGCGTTGACCAAGTCAAAGATGGAATTAAAAAAGATAATGAAGAAGAATCCTCACCTCAGGAAATGACGGCAAAAGATCTTTTATCTAAAAAAGTATTTTGGATCATCTCCTTAGCATTTGCTTTTCAATTTCTCTCCATGATGGGTGTGCTTTCCTTTTTACCCGTTCATGCAAGCAAGATGGGATTAGATGAAACTTGGAACCTTTTAGGCCTGCCGGTTAAACAATATGTTTTTGCTTATGCTCTATCTGCTTTTGGTGGAGTGTTGGGAAAAATTCTATTTGGATATCTTATGGATATGATGAAGGCTGCATATCCTGCAATGATGGCAATGTTTCTTCAAGCTATTGGAATCTTTGGAATTACTTATTTCAATGAACCGAGCATATTTCTTTTAAGTGCGTTTATCTTTGGCTTAGGTTTTGGTGCTGCAATGCCTCTGATGACCGCTTGTTATTTAAGAATTTTTGGAGCACATAATCTTGGAAAAGCTAGGGGGATTTCTTCTCCAATTGTTTCCCCACTTCAACCAATAGGAATCCTCATAACAAGCATATTAATTGGATTTCAAGATACCTACTTCGTGGCCTTTAACATAATGGGAGTGGTTGCGCTGATTTCAGTAGTGTTAGCAAGTCAAATTCAGGAGCCAGAAAAAATCTGATCTGTCTTTGCGGCAGCTATAAAATCATTTTTGTGAAGACCTTTGATTTTATGTGACCACCAAGTCACAGTTACCTTTCCCCACTCAATTAGAATTTCTGGATGGTGATCTTCCTGTTCAGCCAAATCTGCAATTTTATTTGCAAAACTTACACCTTCTTTGTAGCTAGAAAACGCAAAGGAGCAAATGAGCTTCCTCAGTTGATTGTTTTCAATAATTTCCCAAGAGGGAACTAAAGGCTTGAGTTCTTTAATTTCCTCTTCTGTAACTTTGGGAGCATCAACCCTGCATGCTTCGCAAGTAGAATCTAGAAGGTTATTGATCTTCACTGGATTCCACCTTTTGCTAATTTAGCTGGATCTAATAACTTCTTTAATCTTGTCACGGAAAGATTTGTCTCTTCAGCGGCAACATCAACGATCGGTCGATTCTCCTTGTAAGCTTTTTTAGCAATTTCGGCAGCTTTTTTGTACCCAATAATTGGATTGAGGGCTGTCACAAGTATTGGATTTTTTGCCAAGGACGATTCCAAATTCTTCTTATTCACCTTGAAGGTTTTAATTGCTTTGTTTGCGAGAACATCACAAGCGCCTGAGAGGAGATTAATACTTTTAAGTAAGTTATAAGCTATGACGGGAAGCATCACATTTAACTGATAATTACCTCCTTGAGCTGCAACGGTAATACTTACATCATTCCCTATGACGTCTGCAGAGACCATGGTTACAGCTTCTGGAATTACTGGATTTACCTTGCCTGGCATAATACTACTTCCTGGTTGCAAAGCCTGGAGTTCTATCTCAGATAATCCAGCTAAAGGTCCGCTGTTCATCCATCGTAAATCATTTGAAATCTTCATCAAGGCAACAGCTAAGTTTTTTAGTTCCCCAGATAATTGTACGGCTGTATCTTGAGAACTTAACTCATGAAAAAAGTTATCACTTGCAACAATTTTATATTTGTTCCCAGATAATTTGGTAATTTCCTGAGCAAAAACTTTGGCAAATCTTTTGTGAGCATTAATTCCTGTTCCAACGGCCGTTCCGCCTTGAGGAAGCTCCAAAAGCCTTCCCTCTAAAAATTTTAGAGCTTTTAAAGAAGTCTTTAATTGACTAGACCACGCAGATAATTCATCAGCTAAATCTACAGGCATTGCATCCATGAGATGAGTTCTTCCTGTTTTTATTATCCCTCTAACAGAAACTGCTTTTTTATCGATTGCATTGATAAGGTTTTCTAAGTTTGGGTATAACTTTTTAGTTAAATCCATATGTGCACTGATTTTTATTGCCGTTGGTATCACATCATTGCTGCTTTGAGACATGTTAACGTCATCGTTCGGGCTAACCTCTTCACCAGAAAATACTGATGCTAAATTAGCTATAACCTCGTTTGCATTCATGTTCGAACTAGTACCAGAACCTGTTTGAAATACATCGATAGGGAATTCATTATGATGTTTTTCTTGCCACACCTCTTTAGAAGCCTTAGATATTGCTCTGGCCTTCTTATTAGATAGAAGCTTCAATTTATTATTAGCTCTAGCTGCAGCATCTTTAATTATTCCTAAGGAACTAACAAAGGATTTGGTAAAAGGAAAATCCATTTTGATACCACTGATAGGAAAATTGTCTATGGCTCTTTGCGTTTGTGCACCGTATAGAGCTTTTCGAGGAACGTAAACAATTCCAATGCTATCTGATTCTTCTCTGTAACCTTTTTTTGCCATGGGACTTATGTATATTTTATTGATTAGTTTAAACTAGTAAAATTGTAATATGGAAATTAAGTAGGTAGGAGAAATATATGACAAATAACCTTAATATCGATGTCTCAAAAGGAAAATTGGATCAAAAAGAAAAAGGTTCCTTACTTCCAATAGAATGTAAATCCATTGAGGAAACAAGGAGATATAACCTAGAAAGATTAGCTTCAGGATTTAGAATGTTTGCTCATTTTGGTTTTGATGAAGGAATAGCTGGTCACATTACATATAGAGATCCTGAACACGAAGATCATTTTTGGGTAAATCCTTTTGGAATGCATTTCAATCAAATTTGTGTCTCTGATTTAATACTAGTAAACAAGGACGGTGAAGTAGTACTAGGAGATAAGCCAGTAAATACGGCTGCATTTGCAATTCATTCATCTCTTCATGATGCAAGACCAGATGTAAATGCTGCAGCTCACTCTCATTCTATGTATGGCAAAACTTTTTCAACTTTCGGCAGACTTCTTGAGCCGATAACTCAAGATTCCTGTGCTTTTTTTGATAATCATGTTCTCTTTGATGATTACACAGGTGTGGTTCTAGAAGGAGATGAAGGTATAAGAATTGCTGCCGCATTAGGTGATAAAAAGGCTGCTATTCTTAAAAATCATGGTCTCTTAACTACAGGCGGGACCGTGGATGAAGCGCTTTGGGCTTTCTTATCAATGGATAGATGCTGTCAATCTCAAATTTTGGCAGAATCCGTTGGGCAAATGGAAAGAATTCCTGATGATGTAGCTCAATTGACAAAATCACAAGTTGGTTCGGATATGGCTATGTGGGCAAGTTATCAGCCTCTGTACGACTTAATGCTTGAGAAAGATCCAAGCTTCTTAAATTAGGCCATGTTTCTTGTTTACTTGCTTGGGGTAGTGCTGTTTTTTTCCTTTCTGGCAAATTTTGCATTTAGGAAAATCTTCAAATCTTTAAGCTGGGTAGATAAGCCCGACGGAGTAAAGAAACTTCACAAGAATGATATACCTCTTTCTGGAGGCATATCTTTCATAGCATCATTAATGTTTGCAGTTCTAATCTTTGATTTCTTTGCAGGGGTAAATTTCAATTTATCCTGGAATGGCTTTTTTGTTGGTGACTCTATTAAAGAAGATAGTTCATTAAATCAAAATCTTAGTAAAAAAATTGATCTTATTGGTAATGATTCTTTTGAAATTAAAGTTGTAGGTATAAATGAAAATTCTCAAGCTGTCGAAGTCATAAACAAGAAAACTTTTGAAACGGAGTTGATGGAAGTATACAAAGATGAAACTGGTTTTTTCCAAATTAAAGGTGATGGTTTCGAGGCTAATTCAAATTACGTTCAAGAAACACTGTTACCTCCAAAAGTTACTGTGAATATCAATGGCGATGAGTCAATTTACTATCAAAAAATTAATGTTAATGTTCCGCCCTTTTTTATATGGATGTTAATTACAGGAATCATTCTTGCTTTTGTAACTTTAATTGACGATTTATGGGGTTTAAGTGTCCCAACGAGATTTTTATTTCAAGCTATATCTTGTTTAATTCTTATTACTCAGTCTGGTTTGTATATAGATAATTTAGGAAATTTATTTGGTTTAGGCTCTATTAAACTCAATCCAGCTTTAGGAGTTTTATTCACAATTTTTTGTGTAATAGGTGTTCTGAATGCTTTTAATTGGATTGATGGCTTTAATGGTGGTTTAACCAGCCAATTTCTGGTCGGTATCACCGCTCCTTTAATACTTTTATCTGCGAACAATTCCATTTTCATTGAGCAAATTTATTTATTTCTTGTAATTTGTTTTCTTCCTTATGCACTTATGAATCTTAAAGTCTTAGGTAAAAGATTTGTCATCTTTATGGGAGATCATGGCTCAATGTTTTGTGGATACATTGTGGCATGGTGCTTAATTTATTTTGCAATGGAAAGGGCTGATTATATGAATCCTATAACAGCAGTTTGGATCGTTGGATTTGTTTTATTTAACGCGATATCTACAATAATTATTAGACTTTCGAATAAAAGATCTCCGCTAACATCTGATAGAAGTCATGTTCATCATGTGCTAGATGGACTTGGCCTAAAGGGTCTAAGAGTTTCTTTCGTTATTTTAGTCATATCTTCCCTACTTGCCCTAACAGGAGTAACTCTTGAATTAATTGGCGTATCAGAGTTAGTTTCTATGCTTCTTTTAGTTTTTGTAAGCTTGGTATTTCTGAGATATAGATTTAATTTAGAGAATTCCTAAAATTTTTTAAATACACGTATCCTCCTATAGCGCCAAGAATAGCACCGTAGAACGAACCAGCAAAAACTTGATAAGGAAAGTGTTTTCCTAGATAAATTCTAGATATAGCTACAGAGCAAGAAATTAAGAGAAAAATTAAAGAATATCTATTTACTTTAAAAATAGTTAATAAAAATAATGAACCTGCAAAAAAATTAGCTGAATGATTTGAGGGCATTCCTGTCAGAGTTGCAGAACATTGATTCAAAAGTTGGCCCTTGTCATCTAAAAGATATGAATAATCAGAAAAACACGGTCTAAAGTCTAAAAAGTAGCTTTTTAAAAGATTTGCACTAAAGTCGGTTATTCCAATGGTTAAAAGCCAAGCTATGAATACCCAAAGCAACTTCTCTTGAGATTTATAAAAAAAATAAGGAATAACACAAAAAGCCAAAAATAATCCAAACAAATTATTGCTTAAGATTTGCATTAAACCCTCTAAAAGATTGCTTTGACCTCTCAGAGAGTTAAACAATTCCAGTAGATCAAAATCCACAAAATTTACTTTAAGATTTCTTCCTCGACCTGTCCTAACCTGTCTTTTCCAAAAAACATTTCATTGCCAACAAAGAAAGTTGGAATCCCGAATACTCCTCTTTCCACTGCTTCAGAAGTTTTATCCATCAAAGAGGATTTAATATCAGGATCATTCATACCATCCATCAGCAGGGAAGAATCAAAACCCCAATGATCGTATTCGGCCTTGATAACCTCAGGATCATCCATTTTCTTTTCTCTTTCCCACATGGATCTTGTAATTTTTTGGACGTAGTCCATAAGAAAACCTTCTTTCTCGGCAACCACAGCTGCCCTCATAATCTGAAGAGTAATCACTGGAAAATTTGGATTCATTTTAAAATCTGAAAGATTATGCTTATTGATGAATCTCTGCATTTCTACACCGTCATAATCAAGTTTATTTTTGATCCCTGCAAAAGCCACCATGGGAGGTTGATTATTAGTCAATTTAAAAATGCCTCCTAGTAAAGCCAATTTAATATTGAATTTAAAACCTAACTTATCCTCTAGCTCCTTACCAGCCATTAACGAAAGATAAGCATTTGGGCTTGCAAAATCAAAGTAAAAATCTACTTCCTTCATAAAAACTCCTTTTTCTTATTATTCTTTCAATTCTTGCAGCTTGCAAGGGCAATGATAGAATCTTTGTGAGGAGACAAATTATGGATATAAAACCAATACCTACGCTTTCAGAAGAAGTAAATGACATAAGAACTAGAACAGCAAATATTGTTGCGGAACATATTATTCCCAATGAAAAAGACATTTATTCAGGTGGAGATAAATCCAAATCTCTTCGAGAACATATTAGACAAGAAGTTAAAAAAGAAAAGCTATGGGCTCCTCATCTACCAGAAGAGTATGGAGGAATGGGAATAGGCTTCATAGCTCATGCCTATATGAATGAAATTTTGGCCTGGTCTCCTTTATCCAACAGACTTTTTGGAGTGATAGCTCCTAATTCGGGCAACCAAAAAGTGCTTCTTAAATACGGTTCAGAAGAACAAAAGAAAAAATGGCTACTCCCGTTGATAGAAGGAGAAATGGAGTCATGCTTTTCCATGACTGAGCCTGATAATGCCGGTTCTGATCCCAGATCAATTAAAACAACCGCAAAAAAAGATGGTGACCACTGGGTCATAAACGGTCACAAAGTCATGACGTCCAATGGAATTAGAGCTGATTTCGCTATTGTTATGTGCAGAACAGAAGAAGAAGATGGATCTGGAGGCGTGAATTCAAGAATGTCTCAAATTATTGTCCCAACAGACTCAGAGGGTTTCAATATTGTTCGATCAGTTCCTATATGGGGACATACCGGGGGAGATCATGTAGAAATTAAATATGAGAATGTCAGAGTTCCTATAGAAAATACACTAGGTGCGAGAGGATCAGGTCACCAGGCTGCTCAAGATAGATTAGGTGCAGGAAGGGTTTTTCATTGCATGAATTCTATAGGACAAATGTGGCGAGCTTTTGATCTGATGCTTAAGAGAACTATAGAAAGAGAAGTTCATGGTGGAAAATTAGAAACCAAACAACTTATACAAGGTTTCATTGCCGACTCTTATATAGATATTCAAACAGCCAGACTAATGACTATCCATTGTGCTGAGGTTATGGAAGCTGAAGGCAACCCAAGAGTTGATATCTCTGCACTAAAAGTTTACGTACCAAATGCAATGCACAAAGTCGTGGACAGAGCAATTCAAGTATACGGTTGGAAAGGTGTTTCATCAGATTTACCTCTCGCGGGCATGTATCAGGGAGCAAGGACATTAAGACTAGCTGATGGACCTGATGAAGTTCACAGAGTATTAATAGCTAAGGAAATCTTAAAAAAATATCACGAAGGTCTTTCTTGGGACTTTGGTTTTTAAATTATTTTCTAACAGTATCTTTCATCTGCTTCAGGTATTTTTTATTAATGTCTGCCATTTTAGCTGTGCAAGTAGCTGAGGCAATCAGTTTGTCGTCTTGAAATAATTCTGAGGAGAGAAATCCAATTGATTTTCCAATCTTTGTAACTTTTGCTCTAGCTAAATATTTGCCAGGAGCTCCAGAGGATAAATAATTGATATTCATATCAATCGTCATTGGAGATTTTTCATAATCCGTTAGCTCAAATGCAAGAAAAGCCATTGAACAATCAAGCATAGTGGCAACGAAACCGCCTTGAAGGATCCTTCCACCTGTATGACAAAAGTCTGAGGAAGCCTCGAAGCTCATTAATAAAGTTTCGTCAGTTTTATCTATTTCCTCAACTTTGGCATTGAATATGTCTAGATAGACAGGTCTATTATCTGAGTTATTTGATTGATTTGAATGCATCTATTGCTCTAAGTCTTGATGATTTCAAGTCTACAATCATTTCTGGATAGTTTAAAGATGATCTAATTTCTTTTGAAGGATTATGTATTTCATTGGATGGACATTCAACTAACTCAGGTACAAAATTTTTAATAAATTTACCGTCAGGATCAAATTTTTCGGACTGTGTAATTGGATTAAAAATTCTAAAATATGGTGATGCATCAACTCCAGTAGATGCGCTCCATTGCCAGCCACCATTATTCGAACAAAAATCACCATCTATTAAGTTTTCCATGAAGTACCTTTCACCTTTTCTCCAGTCGACTAATAAGTTTTTACTAAGAAACATGGCAGTTATCATCCTTAAACGATTGTGCATCCATTTTCTCTCGTTTAATTGCCTCATGGCTGCATCAATAATTGGTATTCCAGTTTTTCCTTCACACCAATTTATGAAAGACTCCTCATCTTCTCTCCACAAAATATGATCATATTTTGGATTAAAACATTTCCCCTTTGACACATGTGAGAAGTGATAAGTAATGTACTTATAGAACTCTCTCCATATTATTTCAGTTATCCAAGTAAATTGACCGGTCCCATTTTCATCAGGAAGACTTCCGAGTACATGATTAATAGCTTGTTTTGAGGAAATCAAACCTATCGCAAATGAAGAGGATAAGTTACTTGTTGCAGATAAACTTGGAATGTCCCTCAATTCTTTGTAATTTTGAATTGAGGAATCTATGAAATCATCTAGCTTTTGAATTGCAGAACTTTCTGTTAAGGGGAAATCATCAAACGAAAAGTTAAGCTCCTGATCATAAGCATCTTGGAATTGAGGAATCTCATCTTGATAAAGTATTCTATTTTTTTGCTTTATAGGAGCAGGAGTCTCGCTGAGGATATCTGGTGTTATCAAAGATCTCATTTTTTTTGAATAAGGAGTAAAAACTTTGAAAGGTAGCCCTGAATTATTTTTTATGTTGTCAGGGTCAATTAATTGAGAATTAAATTCTCTGTAAGATATATGATGTTGAAGACAGATTTCTTCTAAATTTTTATTTCTTTGTTTTTCATTGAATGGATATTCAGAATTTAAAAAAATTTTTTTGATTCCATTCGACCTACAGAAATTTAAAATATCTCTAGGCTCATCTGAAATTTTTTCAGAATACAAAATCTTAAGTGAGATGTTTAAAGAAATTAGAGAATCCTTGATTTTTTCAAGACCTAAAAGTTTTAGTTTCAATTTAGCTAGGCTATCTCCATGATCTTTATTTTTTTCTTTATCAATAATAAATAAAGCAACTAAACCATCTTGATCTAACGAAGCTTCATAAAGAGCTTTATTATCTTGAGTCCTTAGATCGTTTGAAAAAATGAAAAGATTCATAAAAATGGTGGTAGATCAGCGAGAATATTTCGCCCAACCTATTAAAATTAATACCCGCTAACCTACCATAATTTGGCGGGTCTATTAAACCCGCCATGTTCAGGTAATAGGAGAGATTATGGGGGAGAAAGATTACCTGTACGAATGCATTCTATATAAAAAAAAGAAAGGATGAAGTTATAAAGTGCTAATCTTTAGTTATAAATGACTTCTTCAAATTTTATACCAGATTTGATTAATCTATCTAAAAGTGGATTGCCAAGCCCATAAGCTGAAGTTAAAACTCCTCCTACAACGAGTTCATCAGAAATTGCTAGTGTTATAGCAGACTCACAAACCATTTGGGCAGTCGCTTTATAACCTGGATCTCCATCTCCATAGATTTGGAAATATTTTATTTCACCATCTTCTGCTTCTACTTTAAATAATCCTTTGAACCAACCATTTTCTCTAGTTTCCTTATCCGGACCCTCGCCAGGCTTGGGTAAGAATCTCCTAACAATGTACCTTAAGGGTGTTGAGATTACTAAAAAAGCAAATATCAGTCCGAAACTAGCAAATCTTGCTGATCTTTTTGAAGGATAACTTCCAAGCTCTTTGAAGATGAAATCAGAACCATAACTTCTTTGATCAGCATCATATAAAGCTGAACTTCGTCTTACGACTCTCGTATTAGCAAAAGACATTAACCCAATTCCTGAATATGAATCTGTATTTTCTATTTGTTTAATTTCAAAACCATCTTTACTTAATTTCCTTTGTTTTTCAGAAACGCTATTTTCTGGGTTTAAAAGAAAAGGATCTCTTTTTTCTTTTGGAAGAGGTCCAATAGTAAACATTGTTTCGGTTGTACCGCCACTTACTCCTCCTTGACCTGAATGATAAACAGTGACCTTTTTAATGGGCTTTCCCATTTGTTGAACAGAGTAAAAAACACCCATATCTGAAGGTATAGAGTCATAACCGCATGAAGGTATTATCCTTGTTCCCTCCTCTGAAGCTTTATTGTGATGTTCATCTATCAAATCTTTTACCCAATGATTTTCTCCAGTTATATCTGTGTAATGTGTTTTATTTTCAACGCATGATTTGACAATTAAATTACTGTATCTGGCAAAAGGACCTGCAGTAGACAATATTACTTTTGTTTTGCACACAATATGATCAATTGAATCTTTATCTCCTCCGTCTGCAACAAAAATTTCGCAATCTAGCCTCAATGACTCTTTAAGGTCTTCTAATTTTTGCTTATTGCGACCAGCTATTGCCCATTTAATGTCAGGGTAATTATCCCTTAGATATTCTGCACAGAGCCTCCCAGTAAAGCCAGTGGCTCCATACAAAATTATTTGATACGCCCTACTATCCATATTGATTGGTCGGGACGGCTGGATTTGAACCAGCGACCACTTGACCCCCAGTCAAGTGCGCTACCAGACTGCGCCACGCCCCGAATTTTAATTCAAGACGATCGTTAAGAGCCGTCAACTGTCAAAGGTTTACAGACTTCAACTATCTCTCCATGATCCACACATACCTCACCAGAATTCAGCAATGTCGAATCTTCCGGTACTGCCCCAATGAATGCAGAATCATAAATTTCCGGCTGAACTCCATCTAAGCCAGTTACCGCAGTAGAGTAAGTATTTTGACCAACGGCGCTTGCAAGAGGTTTAAGATAATACTCTCCTCTCAAAAACTTAGATTTCAATTCTGTTGTTCCGTCTTCACTCATGACTATGGTGCCATCTGGTATTACGTAAGTAGGAAAACCTCTTGTGTTTTGTCTGTCGGTTTCTGAAAGAGAATCCCAGTCGAGATACTCACCAAGCTCAGTCCAAGTTGCAATATTAAAGTTGGTCCACTCAAAACCATGTAACCGTCCAAATCCTGCATACTCAAGAGTCTTTTTCCTTCCGGCATCAGAACCGTAGCTTGAATCATTGGGGAGAGTTAAGGTAACTGCTTCAGGTCTTGAAATTTCCACAAGCGCACCATTAGAATCGTAAACTTGATAATTCACCCATGGATCCCAGAATACCTCATAATATTCGTTCATTTTCCAAAGTTTACTTGCGCAGTATCTAAAATTCTCAGAAGACTGCACAGTAGAATCAGAGTGATATTCGTAAGCATTTTTAGTTCCATCGTTGTTGGTATCGCGTGTTTTCTCGCATTCAACTTCTGAAGCTTTTGTCATGTCAAATAGAGTCATATGGTTTTTCATTCCCCAACAATCTTTATCTACCCCGTTGGGTTCAACTATGCATATATTTCCTTCAAATTTTCCCCATGGATTATTGAGTTCATACATACCAGCAGGCAAGGTCAAAGGAGTGTTTGTTGTGGTATCAACCAAAGAATCTCCTGAGGCTTGATATTGCATTACCTCAGTTGAAAGAACTCCTTCTTGGGTCCAATTACCTTTCTCAGATCCAGATCTAACATATGGACCTGTGGGCAAAGCAGATGTGTCACCACCAGCAAGAGCTGGTCCAGTATAAGGACTAGTGATATCTCCTTGAGCAGGAGATTGCTCCGTTCCTGTTGCAATCAAGGCAAGAGCCTCATTGAAATAAGTAGTAAAACTTGATCCAGACATACACCTTTCTATACATCCTAAGGTAAGGCCTGCAATTTCAGATGGAGCTATATCTTTTTCTGTTCTTCTTCTTACAAGCTCATCGCCTGGAGCAGCTAAGGCATCTCCTTTGATTTCATAACCTTGGCCTCGACCGTGTGCCCAAAGGTTTCTCCAAACTTCGTAGCCGTTGCTACTCTTTCTATCATCGTCCCAAATTTCTAAATATTCTGCTGGGGTAAAAGTAAATGGCGTAATGTCAACTTCAGCAACCCACCTGTTATTGACTTCTTTAACAGCTTTGTCAAAAACAAAAGCACCTACTGGGCTAGTTCCGCTAGTTGAATAAGCTGCATCCCAATAGCCTAAGAAAATATTATATGGGTTACCGTTATCATCTACAGATTCTGTTGGAACTCCTAATTCTCGCCATCTTTCTATTGGACATCTATCGTCTTCACCGTTTGAATTATTATCCATATCGTCATCTTGTAAAGATGTTCCGGTAAAGACTTTGTAATCATTCCACCAACAGTTAGAACCGGCCTCAGTTCTGTCCCACTCAATGTGAATATCTAGCTCAACCCCAGACAAGCTATTGAGAGAAACATTATCAATAGACATTTTACGTAAGGACAATTTTCTCTGTTTTAAATTATAGGTGGAAGTATCTTCTGAATTTACTTTTTTAAACACAGTTGTGTCAGTCACATTAGATCTCATTTCTTCCCAAATATGGGTTCCCCAGTAATCTGCCCAAGCATAAATTGGTTCAGTTCTTGTATCGTCGTAGGGCGAAATAAACTCTTCCTCTGTTTTTAATTCAAAACCAGGATTCTTCATATCGTAACGAAGATCATCTGAAGTGGTGTAAAGACCGTATTCCCACACAGCTAATTTTGCATCTGCAGCATTTGTGGATTCACATTTTTCTTGAACGCCTCTAGCTGCGTGGTGCCCAGGAAACTCATCCGTCCTGAAATCATAAGCTTTATAATTTTCTAAATCAGGGGTAATGACAAATTCAGATTGGTCATCAACTCTGGTTCTTCTATTGGCTCCAACTAATTTTGTGCAAGATGCCTTTGTGTTTTCATCGTAGGAAAATGCGAGAACCAACTCACCATCCCAAAAGTTGGGATTAAAATCGCTTTGTTCGCCACAAATTGAGGGATCAGCCTGTCTTTCTTGCCATTCGACGAGTTTTCCATCAATAAAACATTCAGAAGTATAATTTTTCCAAATTCCATCTCGCCCATTTGCATTTTCGCTCATCAAAATGCTTTCTCCTCTTGGGCCAAGAAATAGTGTTTGAGCGTCGGTAGTATCTAATCTGCCTGCTCCCATCTGCGATCCTGCTGGTGGACACTTATAGTAATGTTCCATGTAGTCTCTCCAAAAAGCATCAGAACCTTCTTGGACGCCAGCATTAATGGCTGCGGTTCTTGCCTCTTCTTCACTTTGATATGGTGCATTTTGACAATTCGACTCAGCTACAAAATCTAATTCTATGTCTCCATTGGGATCCTCATCAGTGGCACCAGAAAGAATCTTAGCTAAAAAATAAATAAGCATATCAGGATCTGCATCCCACATACCTTCGTAATCTGTTTGTGCTTCTGAGTAATCTCCTTGCTGGAAAAACCAACCTTTAACCTCTAAGTAATCCTTATTTCTAACTTCGCTGAAGGCTGACTTCACATCTAAAACAAAGGTACTAGGTATTTCAACTTCTGCTGCTCCTTGTTGTTGTTGCTGATTACCTTGCTGAGCTTGATTTTGTGCATCCTGTCGAGCAGCACTTACATCACATCTTGAATCATAAACTTGTGCTCTATATGGACCTTTGTCAATGAATTGTTCAACTTTAAGTTTAGAAATTGTACATAGGATGTTGTTTGCCTCACCTAATGTATTCTCAACTTCATTATTAGCAGTATAAATCTCTTTTTTATCTTCGTTGTATGATTGAGAGTGGATATATGGACTCAAAATCAATAATAGGAATATAAGTTTTTTCATAGTTCTCCCCTAGTTATATTATTTATTATTCGACAGCGATTGCTTCAACCTTCGTTGGCAAAATGTAATCTGCAGGATTGATAGTTGATGAAGAACTTGCTCCTGTTGAATCTGTACTTGATCCTGAGTCGGTTCCTGAACCTGTGCTTGACCCTGCCCCTGAGCCAGAACTTGAGGCTGAACCAGAGGAGCCAACAGATGAGGTCGAACTTCCCCCTCCGCCTCCTCCGCACGAAGCAAGAATTAAAAAAATTGTTATAAAAAATAATGACCCAAATCTCTTCATAATATCTCCCAATCTTCTAAAAATAATACTACTTAATCTGTAGTTTGACAGCTTTTTTTAATGATATCTTTAATTTTAACTAATTCTTTTTTTATTTCTAATTGGTGAGATCTTGGATTTTTTTTGGTTTGCAAGTAAGTGGCAATTTTCCCAGGTTTTATTCCTTGATCTTTAATGAGTCTTTTCATTTCAAGAAGGCGCTTTATTCTCTTTAAGTCATAATTTCTGTTAAGACTATTAGATCTTAACTTGGGTTCAAATTTTTCCCAGTATCTTATTTCTGTTTGCTTTAATCCGAGAAGAGTGGAGACTTCTGAGATGGAATAATACTTTTTATTTGGCAAACTTGAGAAGTCAATATCAGACAATTTTATCCCTTAATTTTCGCCCAGGCTTAAAGGAAATAGAAGTTCTTGCAGAAACTACATATTCTTCACCAGTTTTAGGGTTTCTTCCTGGACGCGCTTTCTTTTTTAGTAAAGAAAAATTCCCAAAACCACTTAATTTCACTTCTTCTCCCTTTTCTAAACTGTTGGAAATTTCAGCAAAAAAAGAATTCACAAATTCTAGGCAGTCTTTTTTTGGTAAACCCATTTTTTTATGCAAGTGCTCAGCTAATTCTAATTTCGTTATCGCCATTGTTACGATCTTAATTTAGCATTTAAAATTTTAGCCGCATGCTTAATTTGATTCTCAACAAATTGATCTACTTCTTTATCTTCCAATGTGGCTCCGGTCGCTTGCCAAAAGACTCGAAAAGTGATGCTTTTTAAAGATTCATCTATTCCTTTGCCTTGATATATATCGATAACTGAAACAGACCTTAAATATTTGCCTCCAGCTTTTTTAAGCTCTTTTATAAATTGGTTAGCAGGTATTTCTTTAGCGACAAGAAAGGACAAATCTCTTTCGCTACCAGGAAACTTTGGCGGTTGAGCTATCGCATTAATTTTTGGCAATTTTAAAGAGTCTAAATTTATCTCAAACAAAACTATTTCCGGCAACTTAAGTTTTTTTTGAATCAATGGATGCAAAACACCAATCTTTCCTATGGATTTAGTTTTCATTTTTATTTCTGCTGATATTCCAGGATGCAAATGATTTGCAGAAGTTTTTTTATAAACAGGTTCAATATTTAATCTCGAAAAAAACATATCCAGACTTTTTCTGAGATCGTAAAAGCTACTTTGAAAAGAACCGGACCAATCAGATGAAGATTTATCAAAATAGAGCAGTCCAGCAAGACTCTTCCAATTCCTCTCTTTAGAGAAGACGTTCCCAACTTCAAAGATTTTGAATTTTTGAGCACCTCTATTGAAATTATATTCAAAGTTACTTAACAATCCGGGGACAAGAGAGGGTCGCATAACATCCTGATTGCTCGACATAGGATTGGCTAACTCAATTGAGTCATTATTTAATCCGAGTTTTTGAACAAAAGATGAATCAACAAAAGCATAATTAATCATTTCATTAAAGCCGGCATTAACAAAAATATCTTTACTTAGTTTCTCCTTTTCAATAGATGTATCTTCAGGAGAGGTAGCTAGTAATTTCAATCTTTTGCTAGGTAAATTATCGTATCCAATTATTCTCGCAATCTCTTCGATAATATCCTCTTTAATTTCAATATCATAACGATGAGAAGGACAGGTTAACTCCATTGAATTTCTTTTTAATTCAACTTTAAACTCTAGCGCCTTTAAAAGTTTTATAACCTTGACGGTGGGAATCTCTGTTCCGAGCCTCGAATCAATGAATTCCTTACTAATCGATATTTTCTTTGCTTTATGATTTTTAGATTGTTTAAAAATCTTTGAAAAGTCTCCTCCAAAGATTTCAGCATAAAGTTGTGCTGCAAAATTAAGTGCATACTCTTGGATTTCTTTATCAACTCCTCTTTCGAATCTTAATGATGCCTCAGATTGAAAGCCTAACTTTCTAGCATTTCCTCTAATGCTTGCAGGTTCAAAGCAAGCTGACTCTAAAAAAATTTCTTGAGTTGTTTCATCAACTTCGGAATTAGCACAACCCATAATTCCAGCAAGAGCTATTTCTTCTTTTTCATCGGATATTGTAAGGAAATCTTTAGTTATCTGATGGGAGGCACCATTCAAAAGTTTCAACTTTGTTCTTTTGGAAGGGAATTTGACATAAATTTTTTTGCCAATCTTTTTATTATCAAAAGCATGCAAAGGTTGTCCGGTGTGGAGCATTACATAGTTTGTAATATCAACTATTGGATTAACTTGACCAATATCAGCAGCCTTTAACGTTTTTTTGATGTATTGCGGAGTTTTGCCTTTACTCTTAAGTTTAATGATTTGACCTAGATAGCTTGAACAGGCGCTCTTATCTACAGAAACAGTTTTTTTAGAATCGAGACTTTGATGTTGCTTCTTAAATTTTGGAAGTCTTAATTTAAAATTATTAACTACACAAACTTCTCTAGCTATACCTATCAGGCTAAAACAGTCTCCTCTGTTAGGAGTTAAATCTAGTTTGATTAGTAAATCATTTTTTTCTTTTGTTGATTGGCCAACTTCCAACCCCAACTCCGTAAGCTGTTCTAATAGGTCGGTATCAGAGATCGATCCTGATATATATTGCAGCAGGTCAGATTTATAGAATTGCATTATCCTTTTGTGACAAACCTTAGGTCATTCTCAAATAACATTCTGATATCAGATATCTGATATCTGAGCATAGTCATTCTTTCTATTCCCATTCCAAAGGCAAAACCTGAATACACTTCTGAGTTTAGCCCAACGTTTTTCAATACATTTGGATGAACCATTCCACATCCCATTATTTCTAACCAGCCATTCTTTCCTTGAATATCTACTTCCACTGAAGGTTCTGTGAACGGAAAGTATGAAGGTCGAAACCTTACCTTTGGATTATCTTTAAAAAAAGATTCGATAAACTCTAAAATCTCATTTTTCAGATGTGCAAAATTTATATCTTTATCGACAACAAGACCTTCCACTTGATGAAACATAGGGGTGTGAGTTTGATCTGAATCGCATCTAAATACTTTGCCTGGACACAATATTTTTAAAGGCGGAGATTCCAATTCCATAGACCTGATTTGAACTGGTGAGGTGTGAGTTCTTAAAAGGTTACCATCATCAAAATAAAAGGTGTCGTGCATGTCTCTAGCAGGATGATTTTCAGGAATATTCAATGCAGAAAAATTGAAATACTCTGATTCGATTTCAGGCCCCTCTCGGAGAACGTAACCTTTGTTTTTAAAATAATTTGAGATTTCTTGAGCTATCAAAGATACAGGATGGTAACTTCCTACGTCTGGACTTAATGGCAAAGTAACATCAATTGCTTCTTTAGATAATTGTTCATCCAAGGCAGATTGTTCAATTTTTTCCAACGAAGAATTGATTGATTCTTCAATTAAAGACTTAAATTCATTGATCGATTTACCAAGCTTTGGTTTCTTTTCAGCTGGAGCGTTTGATAGCCGAGACATTAAAGATGAAAGAATACCTTTTTTGCCAAGGTATTCAATTTTTAGAGAATTAAGAGAGTCTTGAGAATCTGCTTCTTTAAATTTACTTAAGAAAGATTTTTTCTCTTGGGCTAAATCCATAGCCCATTATGCAGCAATATCTTTAACCTTTGAAACTAGAGACGCAAAACCTTCTTTGTCTTCAACAGCCATGTTGGCTAAAACTCTTCTATCCAAATCAATGTTGGCTTTTTTAAGACCGTTCATGAAAACACTATAGCTAAGACCATGCTCCCTTACTGCGGCATTAATTCTAATAATCCAAAGCGATCTAAAAGTTCTTTTCTTAACTTTTCTATCTCTGTATGCATATTGGCCAGCTTTTAGAACAGCTTGATTTGCAACTTTAAAGGTCCTACTGCGAGCTCCTCTATAACCTTTGGCTAGTTTAAGAATTTTCTTGTGTCTTTTTTTGGCTTGAACGCCACGTTTTACTCTACTCATGATTTTTCTCTAAACATTCTTTTAACCAATTTTTCATCGCCAGCAGCAAGTTGAGTTGTACCTCTGAGTTGTCTTTTTGATTTTGTCGACATCTTAGTAAGAATATGTCTTTTATTAGCTTGTTTTCTTTTGAGTCCAGAGCCTGTTTTTTTAAAGCGCTTGGCAGCTCCTTTATGTACTTTTATTTTTGGCATATTTAATTTTTCTTTTTTGTTGGTGACATAACCATTACAAGCTGTCTTCCCTCTGACTGCGGCTCTTGCTCAACAACAGCCTGGTCAGAAAGGTCTGTTTCAATTCTTTTCAGAAGCTCAAAACCTAAATTCTGATGCGCCATTTCTCTGCCTCTAAATCTCATTGTAATCTTTGCCTTATCTCCATCTTGAATAAATCTTGTTATGCTTTTTAATTTTATTTGATAATCGTTTTCTTCTGTTCCAGGTCTAAATTTTACTTCTTTAATTTGTGTTCTTTTTTGTTTTTTCTTTGAAGCTGATTTTTGTTTTTTCTTATCAAAAAGATGTTTACCGTAATCCATGAGTTTGCAAACTGGATGTTCAGAATCGTTTGCTAACTGAACCAAATCAAGGCTTGCAGCGGAAGCTTTTTTCATGGCTTCTTCTATCGCAACTATTCCCAGTTGTTCTCCAGATTCAGATATAAGTCTTACTTTTGAAGCGGAAATTTGTCGATTTACAGGTTGCCTATTTTTAAAAGACGACTGTCTAGGTCTAGGTGAAGCTATTTTGAACCTCTAACGGAAAATTTTAACAATCAGACCTCCTTGGATCTTATTTTTCTCAAAACCATTTTTGAGAAGTCACTCTCTGACATTGAAGATTGCTTTTGAGATTGTCTATCTCTAACACTAATAGAACCCTCTTCAACCTCCTTATCACCTATCACAATCTGATATGGTATTTTTTGTATAGAGTGGTCGCGGATTTTATAAGTGATTTTCTCATTCCTCAAGTCTGAAATGACTTTTATTTCATTTTTTTTCAATATTTCGGTGATTTCAACAACTCTATCAGTGTGTTTTTCCGACACATTCATGACGACTGCATGAATAGGGGATAACCACAAAGGAAATGATCCATCGTATTGCTCAATTAAAATTCCAATAAATCTCTCAAAAGATCCAAGAATTGCTCTGTGCATCATGACTGGTCTATGTTTTTTGCCATCCTCTCCTACATAAGAAGCATCAAGTCTTTCAGGCAAATTAAAGTCTGCTTGAAAAGTCCCGCACTGCCATTCCCTTTTTAGAGCATCGGTAAGAACAAAATCGATTTTTGGTCCGTAAAAAGCTCCGTCGCCTTCTGCAATTTCATAATCGATGTCTAACGCCTCGATTGCATTCTTAAGAGCTTTTTCAGCTTTATCCCAAATCTTATCAGAGCCAACTCTTACTTCTGGCCTTGTTGAAAGCTTGATATCAATTTTTTTAAAGCCGAAATCCTCATAAACATCGTAAAGAAGCGAAATAAATGAGGCAGTCTCTTCTTGGATTTGATCTTCGGTGCAAAAAATGTGTCCATCGTCTTGGGTGAAGCCTCTAACCCGCATTAGTCCATGCATGGTCCCTGAAGGTTCGTATCTATGGCAGCTGCCAAACTCTGCAAACCTAATCGGTAAGTCTCTGTATGACTTTAACGATTGATTATAAATTTGAACGTGGCCTGGACAATTCATGGGTTTTAAAGCGTTTGTTCTCTTTTCATTTGCATGTTCTTCATCAATTTCTGTGATGAACATATTTTCTCTGTATTTTTCCCAGTGGCCTGATTTCTCCCATAATTTTCTGTCGATGACTTGTGGAGTTTTTATCTCAGAGTAATTTGCATAAACTTGTTTCTCTCTCATATATTTTTCAACTGCAGTGTAAATACTCCATCCTTTCGGATGCCAAAAAACCATGCCAGGAGCCTCTTCTTGTAGATGGAATAAATCATATTTTTTTCCAAGAAGCCTATGGTCCCTTTTGGATGCTTCTTCTTTAATATGCAAATGATCGTCAAGTTCTTTTTTAGAATTCCAAGCAGTTCCATAAACTCTTTGGAGCATTTTATTGTCTGATTTTCCTCTCCAATAGGCGCCGGCAACATGCGTCAGTTTAAATGCTTTTATAAAACTCATATTAGGAATGTGCGGTCCCCGACACATATCTACGTATTCCTCATGATGATAAAGGGCAACGTTTTCTAAAGTATCGATATCTTTGAGTATTTCAAGCTTGTAGTCTTCTTTTCTGCTTTTAAAGATTTTAACTGCCTCTTTATGCGGAACTACTTTTTTTTCAACTGTGTAGGAAGAACTAGCTAGCTCTTTCATGCGTTTTTCAACCTTTTCGAGATCTTGTTGAGTCAGTTTATGATCTAAATCAATATCGTAATAAAATCCATCTTCTATGATTGGTCCAATTGCCATTTTAGTTTGAGGAAAAATCTGTTTTATGGCATGACCAAATAAGTGCGCACAACTATGTCGAATAATATCCATACCTTGTTTATCTTTGCTGGTTAAAATGGATACTTCTGAGTTTTTTTCTATCAGATCGCAAGCATCATGTTCTTCCCCATTGATAATGCCTGCCAAAGTAGCTTTAGCTAAACCAGGGCCAATATCTTGAGCTAATTTAATTATGCTTGGAGGCTCTTCAAAATTTCTCTTGGATTTATCAGGAAGTATAATTTCTATCATTTTTTGACCTATACGAGGGGCCAGAAGCTATTTTACTCAATTATCACTATTTTTTAAGGAGAAAGGTAAGATTTAAGCCACTTTTTTCCCTCCAATTTAAAAAGTGTTCTTTCATGTCTTCGGAATTCTCCTTCTTTCCAAATTTCAATCTGATTAGGTATGATTTTGTACATACCGCAATGATCTGGCAGTTTGATTTCCTTCTCTTCCAAAGAATTAATAGCTTCTTCAACTTTCTTTTGGAAACTTTCGAAAGAATCGATTTCTTCACTCTGTTTTGAAACAATGGCCGAGATTCTTGAACCTTTTGGTCTCGAATTAAAGTATTCTTCCGACTCTTGCCTGGGAGCTTCTGAGATCGTTCCACTGATTCTGATTTGAACTTGTAACTCTCTCCACCAAAAATTTACTGAAACATTATTATTTTTTGAAATATCTTGACCCTTCTTACTTTTATAGTTGGTGTAAAAAAATAAACCATCGTCAGTAAATTTTTTTAGTAGTACAACTCTGGAAGAAGGTCTCTGATCTTCATCAACAGTTGAAACAGTCATACCGTTCCAATCTTGTAACTTTTTATCTCTAGCTTGCTCAAGGAAATATTTGATCTCAAGAAAAGATTCTTGAGAGATAGAATCAAAATTCATTTATTTTCTTTGAACCCAAAAATCTAACGATAAGTATTTGCCAGGGCCAAATAATAAAACGATTGCTGTCATCAAGAGATAAGTCACTGACATCTCATAGCCTCCCGCATCTGCATTCCATCCGTTTGGAGAATGATAATAAGTAGCCACAATCATACAGACTAGAATGGGTACAGTTGCCCACCTTGAAAAAAGACCTATTAATAAAAGAACTGCGCCTCCTGCTTCAGCTATCACTGTCAGCCAAGCAAAAAGGTCGGGTAGAATTAAGTTGAGATTATCTTTCCCTCCTGGTCCCAAAAACTCTGAAAACCTATCAACATTAGGTATACCGTCTTCCCAAGCAATTTTTCTTACCCCAGCGTTCCAAAAAATGAAAAATAAATAAGCTCTTAAAAAGAATAGCCCTATGAAATCAAAGGCTTTTAAATTCCCTAAAAAATTGTCTATTTTTAAAATTAATTTAATCATTTTTTTTCCTTCTCTATTATCTCAAATGCTGCTTGTATTTCTATAAATTTTTCTTTTGCTTTTTCAATTAATTCCTCTGGAAGCCCCTTAGAAATAAGTGCATCTGGATGAAACTCTTTTCTCTTTACTCTATAGATTTTTTTTACTTCGTCTAATGTCATGTCTTTAGTAACTCCCAAAATTTCGTAAGCATCTGAAATTTTTCCAACGTATTTATTGTATAAATCTTCATAAACACTGCTATCAAATCTGAAGATATTTGGAATCTTCCTCAGTAACTTCTCCTCATTCTCATGCATTTCTCCATCAGCCATGGCTAATTCAAATAAGAGCTCATAAAAAACCAAAAGTGAATTTGGACTGGAGCCTAGGAGTTGGTAAAGCTGTTTAGCGTATGCATCAAAAGACGTACTATCTGATTTAGCCTTTTGAAAGATATTTATAGCAAAATTTCTTTCCTCATCGCTGAAGTTAAATTTATTTGAGATAAAGCTCTCAATTTTTGAAACTTCTTCTTCGCTTACCCTTCCATCAGCTTTAGCTATTTTTGCCAAGCACGCAAATAAAGCTGTAAAAAAAGCTACTTGATGATCTAGATTGTTAGGATTTCTTCTTGATTTTGCTTGCCTCGTCATTCTTGACCCCATGACGCTTCCAACAAGAGCGCCTATTGGTCCAAGCAAAGTGAAGCCAATCATTCCGCCGACAATTCCTCCAATTAAACTCATTTTTTCTTAATATTTTTGCATTGCTATGGTTTAATAATTGTACATGGATAAGTTTTATTGGGAGAAATATGTCTGAAGCAAAACCATTACCAGTAGTAGATTTCTTAAAAATTCCTGAGGATGGTGATCCCTATCTGGAAGGTTATAGGTGCAAAAAGTGTGGATCTATTTATTTAGGTGAGAGAAATGTTTGCTCTAAGTGTTTTGCAAGAGACGAAATGGAAGTTATCAAACTTTCCGAAACTGGAATCTTGCATAGCTATGCAATTGTATTTAGATCCTTTCCTGGCATCGATGTCCCTTATATCTCAGCTATAGTGGATCTCGACGAAGGAGGAACAATTAAAGGAAACTTAATAAATATTGATCCAGATCCTGATAAAATAGAATTTAATATGCCAGTCAAAATAACTTATGGCGATGCTTTAGGTAGAAAAGATAAAGAAGGAAATTCTTATCTAAGTTATTTCTTTGAACCAGCTTAAGTGAGGTGAAATTATGAGTGATGTTTATGTAATGGGTGTTGATATGATTAAGTTTGGAAGATTTCCAGACAGAAGTGTCCCTAACATAGGAGCGGAAGCAGCTTTAATGGCTCTAGATGATGCTGGTTTAGGCATCCAAGATATGCAAGCCCTTTATTGTGGAAACCTTGGTCAAGCCAATGCAATGGTAGGTCAAAGAATTCTTCAGGAAATTGGTCAAACTGGAATGCCTGTTGTAAATGTTGCCAATGCTTGTGCAACTGGTGCAACTGCTTTTAGAGAAGCCTGGATGTCTATAAAAGCTGGAATGTATGACGTTGTTCTTGCTGTGGGTGTTGAGCAAATGGGTAAAGGTCTCTTAGGAGGAGCTGGTGGCGGTGAAGGAATTCCCAAAGAAGGTCTTCTAGGTTCAGGAACAATGCCTTGTGTTTTTGCTGAAGCTGGCATGGAGCATACTAAGGAATATGGAACCACTTTTGAGCAATTTGCAAAAATTTCTGTAAAAAATCATCATCATTCAACAATGAATCCAAAGGCTATGTACCAAATTGAAACGCCTTTAGATGAAGTAATGAATGCAGAAATGATCTCTTATCCAAATACTAAGCTCATGTGTTCGGTAAATGTAGATGGTTCTGCAGCTGCTGTTTTAGTGTCTGAAAAGAAAGCTAGAGAACTAGGAATGTCAAGAGCGGTAAAAGTAAGAGCTTCGGCAATGGCAAGTGATCCATACACTGACAGGGATTTAGTGATGCCCGATGTAAATGCATGTACAAGACTTGCTGCAAAAGATGCTTATGAACAAGCAGGTATAGGACCCGAAGATGTCAACCTTGTAGAACTTCATGATTGTTTTGCAACTGCTGAAATGCTTCATTATGAAAATCTTGGTCTTTGTAAAGATGGAGAAGCAGGAAGAATGATTGATGAAGGTCATGTTGAGCTTGGCGGTAAGGTGCCGGTGAACGTTTCTGGCGGTCTTTTATCAAAAGGTCATCCGCTCGGAGCTACAGGGATAGCAAATATCTATGAAGTTTGTACTCATTTAAGAGGAGAGGCTGGTGCAAGACAAGTTGAAGGAGCAAAGATTGGGATGACGCATGTCATTGGTCTCGGGACAGCATGTGGCATTCATATTCTAGAGAAAACTAATTAAGCCTTGAAAATAGGCCTTACTGGCGATACTCATAATAATTTAAAAAATGTCGCAAAAATTTGCGACATTTTTAACTCTCATGATTTAGATTTTGTCATTCATACTGGAGATATAAGTCTCCCAAAAACTTTAAAGGCTTTTGATCTGCTCAATGCCCCCTTAAAAGGAGTTTTTGGTAATAATGATCAAGGAGATAAAGAAAGTTTATTAAAAGTATGCGAAGAAAAAGGTTTTTTGTTTCAAGATAAATTAGAAATACAAATATCCGATGAAAATTTTTTATTTGCTGTTCATGACCCAAATGATATTGAAACTAAATTCTATAAGCCTGGAAATATCATAGTTCACGGGCATACACATCGATTTAGAGATGAAGTTTATAGAGATACATTTATTTTTAATCCTGGGGAATGCGCCGGGATGATTAAAGGCATGAATAAAATAGGAATAGTAGACACCACCTACCCCAGCATGGAAATCATTAATTTTTAGATTTATACCTAAATATAAGAAAATCCAATATCAAAATCAAAAAAAAGACTAGTACAAAAGGTCTAACTAGTCTCATCTGAATTAAGTTCTCAGATTCTAATAGATCTATCAAATAGATTGAGAGAATAGGAGCCATATCTCTACTTCCTGGATGCAAGAACCACGAAGTGATAAATAAACTTAAAAAGACTGCATAACTAATCCTTTTTAAGATTTTATTTGAAAACAGTTTTCTAATTAATAGAGCAATAACTAAAGCAAGAGAAAAATTTAAGAACCAGGCTAAGTAGATCATATGAAAACATTCATAAATTCATTTCTCGATGAATCTTTTTTTATAATCCACTTACATTCATTTAGGTTATTACTTTCTAATATCTTTTTTAATCTTTTTAAGTCTCTATCCTCAAAAATATGACTAGGTGGAACATTATATTGCTTCGCCTGGTCCTCTCTCCAAATAAATATTTCAATTTCCTTTGAGGAGATATTTCTATTTTTTTTCTTAAGTCTTTTTAATCGAGAGATTGAAAAATCTTCATGCCCAAGCTCATTTTCTTTTTCGCACAAAGAGTAAAAAAGATCTAGTTTATTTGATTTAATTATTTTTTTATTTTGAATATCCATTATTGAGTGAAGATATCTCACATCTTCAGCAGCATAATCTAATTGTTTTTTTCTTAATGGACGCTTTCCCCAATCAGAATTAGTTTCAGATTTAGATATGCTTTTGAAAAGATATTTTTTCACAAGTTTTTTATAACTAATTTGGATTCCGATATTTTGATTCAAAATATCCTCCGCAAGTTGAGTATCAAATATTTTTTTAATTTTAATACCTAAACAGTTGAAAATTACAGATGAATCACCTCTAACTGAATGAAATATTTTTAAAATATTTCTATTCGAAAAAACTTTTTCGATAATAGATATGTCAAATGCAAGGCAATCAAGAATATATATTTTATTATCTGTTGCTATTTGAATTAGGCTTAGCTTGGGGTAATAAGTATCTCTCCAAATAAATTCAGTATCTATAGCTAGCTTGTCATAAGATTCAAGATCTTTCATTACTGATCTTAACGTGGAGCCGTCATTTATGTATTGGAACTCTTTTGGTGAAAAAAAATCTTTTAGTAGGTTATAAACTCTCAATTATTATTTTATCTATATCTAGTTTAAGAATTATTTTTTCAAGATAACTCTCTACGTTTTAAGAAGACGATCAGAATCATCTTCTTGGTTGTTTTTTATCTTTAAATTCGTAAATTATTGTTTTTTCTAAAGCTTCCTCTAATTTATAAGGCGGTACAAAGCCTATTTCATTAAAACTTGTCTCAAATAATGAATTTGAGCAAAATTTTTTGATCCTTATTGCGCTTATCTGAAATTTCTTTCTTAAAAAGAAAGCTAAAATGTCAATCAAATATCCAAGAAATAGTGCGATAAAATAAGGTATTTTTATTGTAAATCGCATTTTTATTCCTAAAGTTTTTTTAATCAAATTTACAAGGCTCTCCATAGAAAAATCAGGTTTATCAACATAATTAAAAATATGACATCCTTTTTTTAATTCCAGAGTATGTTTTATAAATGCAGACAAGTTCTCTACATACGCAATCGATTTTTTATTTTTTCCATCGCCGATCATGAAAATACTCAATTTTCTTAATTGGTTTATTAGGTTATAAATATTACCTCTATTATTTGCACCAAAGACAGCTGTGGGTCTAACTATGATCAGATTCCTATCTTGCGGGGCTTCATTTTGCCAATTTATAAATACTTTTTCTGCCTCAAGTTTTGTTTTTCCATAATCATTAAAAGGTTTTTTTTCAGAATCTTCATCACAAATTTTTTTAGAAAAGCCATACACAGCAACGGAGCTTAAAAAAACTATGTTATTAATATTAAGTTTTCTAGCTACTTCACAAATATTTATTGATCCTTGAACATTTACATCGTGATAGAGGGACTTAGGTAATACATTATCCTTGTGTTCTGCGGCTAAATTTATAAGGATATTAAAATCTTTATTAAGTCCAGATTCTAATGACTCAAGATTTGTTATATCTCCATGGATAAAGTTTTCTGAAGTTTTATTATTTTTTTTATCAAAAGTAAAAGTCTCAAAATTATTTTGTAGAACCTCTTGAAGATTTGTTCCAATAAAACCATTTCCGCCTATTAAACAAATTTTATTCATACTTATTCACCTTAAAAAATAAGAGTAAATGAATTTTATGAATTTTGGAGGCATAAATAATATAAAAGATCGTATCATCAAAATTAATACTGACTTCGAATAATTTGTGAGTTTATTTTCTAATAATAACTTTTGTATTTTAAGTTCCGATTTGACAGAATTAAATCCTCTCCTCCTCAAGTACATATCTTCTCCGGCAGACACATTTACAAGAACTTTATTTATATTTTTAACTTTTAATTTTTTGCCTAAAAGCTTTATCCATAAAGCGTAGTCCTCTTTTAAATCTACTATTGGATATCCTCCGGCCTCTTTTACTAATTTTGTTTTAAAGCAGATTGACATATGATTGAACGGGTTCCTATAAGAAATGTAATTTTTTATCTTATTTTTTGTTGTAGGAACTTTTTTAATTCTCTTACGAAGGTTATCGTCAAATTCCTCTACATAGGAGCCAAATAGGTCAAAGTTTAGGTTCATTAGACTTGAGAGGGTTTCAAATCTGCATGGTAGGTTGATATCATCTGCATCTGCTCTCACTACATAATCAGTATTTATTTTACTCAAACCATGATTTAAAGCTTTAGCAAGCCCAACGTTTTTATTTATAGGTAACGATTCAAATTTATATTTTTCTTGTAAATTTTTTACCATCAGTCTTAAATTTTCATTTAAAGGACCATCTAGAACAACAAGTACTCTGTCAGGGAGCAAACTATTCAGATAAATGCTATTGATTGCTTCTTCAAATAATTTTGGATCCGCCTTATCGTAAATACTCATCAAGACGGTAAAAGTTTTCCTATTTATTTTAAACTCCTATTTTGAGAAATAGCCGTATATAACCCAAGGTTTAATAAAATTTCTTCTAGTTAAATATTTATCAAGTTTATATAAAAAATTTTCACTTACTTTAATTAATGCCATTGGCGCAGTTAGAGCAATAGAAGAGCCACAATAGCTCAACTTATGCGATGGGAACTCTCTCTTTAATCTATCCAAAAAAAGTTTTGAAAGAGGAGCCTCATCATCAGTTCTTAAATTAGGTGTTAAAAAACGGAAGAGTCTCAAAAGTATTGGCCCTGGAAGAGGTTCCCAAATATAAAACTTTCCATCTTTAGCTAGAATGCTTTCTATTTTTTTTATAACTCTATCTAAATCTAAATGATGAAGAACTCCAGACATTATGACGCTATCAAACTTACTACCTTCTGGAATATCAAAAAAATCTAAATGCTCAAGTTTTATTTTGGATAAGTTTGGAGAGTCAGTTTTTTTTTGTAGTAATTTTATTGCCTCGCTAGAAAGATCAATACCTGTGTAAGATTCTGATTCTTCGTAAACTCTAAACAAAATATCACCTTTCCAAACACCTACCTCAAGGGTTTTTCCTAAATCTTTAAGAGAGTTAATCCATTCATTTCTTGCATATTCAATTGGTTTGTATGCAAAGCCTACCCTCTCTGTATTTTTGTCTCCTTCTGTCAAAATTCTTTCATTATGAAAGTTCTCTTCATTGCTCATTAATTAACTCTCTTAATAGATAAAAAAATGGATCTATTCTACCTAAAACTTTTATGAAGAGGTCAAAATCAAATAAATTTAAAAACCTAATTATCCTCTCAGTTAAATCATAAATATTTTTTTCGGTATAAATTTCAAATGGAATATTATTGATATTCAAGAACTCTTCTAAAGTAATAAATTTTCCAATGAAGGGATTGTATTCAAAATTAGAATTTATCTTATTTAGTTCATGATTAATTTGGTTAATAGAAGTTATGAAAATTTTTTTATTTAATAGGGTTTTGCTAATTTTTTTTGTTTTTAGAATCTTTATTTTTTTTAAAATGGCTTGCCATGCCCCTACTTCATATACAATACCTAAAACAATGTACTTTGACTTTATTCCATTTTTTTTACAGAAATTTTGATGCATTCGGTATGCTATTTTTTTTGAAAAAACATAAGGTCTCAAGCTAATTTTTTTTCTCCATTTTATTAATTTGAAGTCAAACCTAAATTCAGAGTAACTTCTTACGTAGAATAGTTGTTTAATTTTATTATCGATGTCATAAGCACTTTGATGAGATTCAAATATGCCTTTTCTAGAAAATGAATAGGCAAAATTAACTGTAATTTCATCAGAAGAAATAGTTTCAAGATTTGAATTTAAAGCCATTACAATGTTTGATGTATCTGGAAATAAATTCATAGAAGCTCCTCTCTCGCAAATGAAATTGCTTGAGAAACAATTGCCAGGGTATTGTTTGACAAAATTGGTTTGGAAAAAGTCGAAGATCCTATAATGTAGACATTACTATTATCTATAAATTTGATACTTTCCTCGTCTTTACCGACAAATTTTACAAGGTTAGAAGTGATATGTGCCGAACCTCCTGTAACCTTTTTAATATCTTCAGAATCAAATGGTTCAAATTCGGCATTTAACAAATTTTTGGCAAAATTTATTTTTCTTGATACTTCTTTATCTGTTACATGCCAATTTAAATGTAAGTTTTCTTTCTTATCGAGATAAATTAATCTATCGGGCTCTCTATCTTGAGTACTTAAACAAAAAACCTGATTATATGAGCCTAAGCCTTTCACTCCAACTTTTAAAGCTAATAATGAAATTAGGATATTAGGATTTAAAAATATGTTCTTAATATCCTTATAAGAAAGACCATTAGATCTAAACGAAACAATAGAATTCCTTATTTTTTCTTCCCTCAAAGAGATCTTATTGAATAGACTCTTCCTAAAAAAAATCGAAAATCTTTCATCTCTTGTTGGGTTGGGTAAAGAATCGATTGAATATTTGAAATGACCCTTTGAATTATTCTTTGCTTTAAGATGAGATTTAAAAAAGTGTTCTTCAGTCTTTTTTGAGGAAAGTTTTGAAATCCCTATGGGAGAAATTGCGTGATCAGTGAAACTCACTCCATTTTCCTCACCATAAAGCCCAAGGGACCTAAGTATTATTTCTGTTGAGCCTAAAGCTCCAGCGGCAATGATTAACTTCTTACAAAAAATAGTTTCTTTGTCATAACTGGTCAGTTTAATTAAGCCGTTTTCTAATTTTGAGAAAGTTTTTACATAAAAATCTTTTAATGCTATGTCTTGAAAATCTTTTTTTCCTAACCTGGAAGTAATATAAGGAGTAAAGTAAGGGCGCACAGAGTAATTATCTTCATACTCTGACTCTAAAGATTTTTTACTTATTTTAAAAAAGTCGCTTGCAAAATTTTTACCTCTAACCACGTGAGGGTTAGCTTTCTTAAAATATGACTCTTCATATCTATCTAATGAACCAAGAACACCATGCCAGATCTTAGAGGAGCCACCTAAAATAGAGTGATTTATTGCGGGGCTTAAGTAATTTTCTGGAGGTTGAAATGAATATTGATTTATTTTACTTCTGCTTAAATTATCTACAACAAGGGTTGATTTAAGAATTTTTTTTGGAAGATTATCAACTATAGACTTAGCAGCCCATCCTGAACCAATTATTACCAGTTCTTTTTGAAAATTAGTCATTAAGTATGAATTCATACATTTGGTTAAGATTTTTTTCCCAAACATTTTGCAGAGCCAAATCAATTTGGTCTCTTTTTTTCAGCTTATGTTCTGTTAATATATCTTGAAGCTGTAAAAAAATATTTTCTTTTTCGATTTCATATGAGAATTCTCCCCACTTTGGTAAATGAGACATATGACTATTTGATAGAATTGGCATGCCAGTAGCACAACATTCATAATACTTATTTGGAATTAAAGTTTCATTGAATGACTCTTTTGAATAGGGAAGCAAAACAAATTGATAATTTTTAATTTGATTAGTAATCTCATCAGGAGAAACCTGCCCAAAAAAATCTATGTTTTCAATTTTTAAAAGGTGATTTGCTTCTTCATGAATCATGCCAAAAATATGAATTCTAACTCTCTTATCATTTGATAGAATTTTGAAGATTTCAATATCACTGTTATGTCTTAAATTCCCAAAAAAGAGAACATTATATAAATCTCCTTGGTAATTATCGTTAGTAGATTTATTGATCCAGTTAGGTGAAACTCCTGGCTGCATTAAATGTAAGTTTATGATTTCTTTTTCTTTATTCAGGAACTCAAACATCAGAGCAGAGTCTGTGACCACTTTATCGGAATACTCAAGAAATTTATTACAGTCTCTCTGATGAATATTTTGGTTCCATGGTAATTTCCACCAATTATGAATCACATCAAAAACAATTATTCTCTCCTTATTATTTATCTCAAAATTATTGCCAATTACGAAAGTATTATCCACGAAGCTATAAATTAAAGATTCTTTTTGTAATTTTCTCCAAAAAAAATACCAATGAAGAAAGTTCCATAACCTGAAAAAAATATTTGTATTAGGTAAAAAAAAAGACTTTTTTATTCTCAACAATTTATTTTTTTTTATATTTTTTTTAATAGTATTGTCACTATTTAATTGTCTTAGAAATCTTCTAAGCAACTCTTTCAAGTCAGGGAATCTAGAAATAACTCTTTCTACAAAAATTACTTGATGACCTTTGCGAAGAAAAAAATTTGTAACCTCATGGTGTCTCTGCCATAGAAAATCCCATTTAATTTCAGAAAATATAATTACTTTTTTTTTCATGCCTTTCTTAAGGATTTATATTTACTCTCATCAGCATTAGCCAGAACAAGAAGAACGTAACCAGTGAATAATGTTGGCCAAAAAATGGGGGCTCCTGCCAGACCACAAATCAAAAAAAATAGAATTGGGAAAAACATTTTTTTTTCAGCTAAGAAAATTTGAAAGAGATAAAGTATAAAAAAAAGGACTCCAAAAAGACCATAATATAAGAAAGATTTTAATATTGGTGCATGGGCAGACCAACCATTTACGCCTAAAAGCGTTACGATATACTCAAAAGATGATCCAAATCCAAAAAGCAAATCATATGGTTCTGCGTTCATTACTATATTGTATGTTGAAGAAAAGAAATCTATTTTGCTAAGTAAGCTTCCATCAGTAACTAAATTTAAAGGATCGTATAAAAAATAAATATATATAGGCGTAAGAAACGACAAAAGAATTAATGTAGTCCTAATAGGATTTCTTATACTTAAATACCTCAGGAACAAAACTACCAAAGTAGAGATTATCGCCGCTCTTGCCATTGTAGTAATAAGAATTAAAAACAAAATAATCATAAATAATCTTCTTTTTGCAAAGTTTAAGTATGTTGAAGCAATGATTAAATATCCAAGTAGCATACCTGTTACGTTAGTAGTTGAAAAAAAACCAACTTTTTTAGCGTCTGTTCTACACCAGTAATTCAGGAAACAATCTGGTTCAAGAAAGTATCTATAAAACAGATCCAAAGAAAATATCAAAGTTATTGTTAAGAAAAAATAATATAAAAAATTACTCGGATCATTTATTTTCAGTTTACTGAAATGAATAATTATAAAAGTCTGAAAAATGAATAGGAATGGAGTATAGGATTCAACATTAGCTTTTTGAAAATTTATTGCAAATGAATCAATATTTTTTAAAGTAGAAAATATGAATATATTTGTCCAAAAAATTCCATAAATTAAAAGGAACATTTCATTTTTTGTAACAGAAAGCTTGTTATATTTTTGGGTCGCTAATAAATGATATAAGGGCAAAAAAGCCCATACGGATAATATAAATAATCTAATCAGCGGATTTGATGCGTTAAAAAAGATACTTGATAATAAAACTAACATCAAAACTGATGTATTTTGCCTCTTTGTTGGGCTATTTAAAGACATTATTTTGTGATTATAAATTTAAAAATTTTTGGTTGATGATTTTCTGGTCTTAAAACAGCCAAAGAAAAAATAAAAAAAATAGAAAAGAAAATACCTAGAAACAGACTTAGAATTGCAATCAGAATTCGATTTGGTGAATAAATATTTATAGGAGTAAAGGGAGAATCAATTACTTCAAAAGAATAATAATCAGAAGAATTTATTAGGGCGAGATCTTCATATTTCTTTCCAATTAAGGATGTTAATGAATTTCTTATTTCAGCGAAAGAACTTTTGGAGAATTCTTCCTGTAAGAAAGTGATACTTGTGAGCAGCTCTTTTCTATCTCTCTTTCTTTGGTATTCATCAACCTTACTTAAAACAAGATTCATCCAATTTTCTGCAACATAAGGAGATATATGCTTTATAGATACTTCTAAAGTATTGTCTTCATCTTCTTCAAAAAAGAGATGATTTTTGAGAAAGTTTTTATGTGAGTCCAAAAATGAAGGTTTCTCATAAAGCCATTCATTTTTTTTTGAATCATAAATAGATTCTTTGAAACTAAGGATTCTTTTTGAAGAATTATAACTTTCTACAGCTTCTAATTGTTCAAGAAAATATGGTTCATTATAAATTTCATTGAAAAAATCTCTGGATACAATGATTTGTTTAAAATTATTATTATCACTTCCAGGATTTAAAAAACCACCTAGAAGTCCAGATGACTGCGGTAAGGAGATGCTTGAATTATTAGTTAAAACCTTTAACTTTATGAGACTTGAACTTAGGTAAGTATTTTGAATGAAAAGAGAAACTGAGGACCCTAATAGAAAAGTAAAAAGAGAAAAAAGTAAAATAAATTTTGTATTTTTTAAAATTATTTTAATTAATAAATAGAAATTAACAGAATTATCTTCCTCAATAAAATTATCGTTCATAAATTAGTTCAAAGTTAAGGTTTTTAAAAAAAGGATTCTATATTCTTTCTTGGGAAAAAGTTAAATTTTCCCCCTCTAGTAACATTATAAACTTTAATATGTTTATATCGACAAGATAATAATTCTGCTGAGTGTTTAAAGGCTTTCTCTTGTTGATTTAGTTTTGGCTTGTTCCACTTTTCTCCTTTTTTTCTGTACCCTTTTATAAAATGATTTTGCGTTTTATCACCTAATAAATATTCTTGATTAAGATTCTCTTCTGTCTTAAATTCAAAATCCATACCAATGAATAGAATTTCTTCGTAACCTAAAAACACTGCTAATTGTAAAGCGCTGTATGTTACAGAATAACCACAAAAAATTTTTTTTGATGGGTTTAAAGAAAAAAATTGTTTATTGTTTTTTGGAGTTACATAATTAAAGTAGTAAACATTAGACTTTTTTATTCTTTTAAGTTGTCTGTACCAAGCAATTAGACTCACTATTTTTGGATTTTGTGATGTAAATCTTGAAATCTCTTCCAAATTTTGAGAAAGCACTAAATAGTCTTCGCAGAGATAAAAATCAGGTCGCCAAGAAGTTTCTTGAAAAGCTAGATAGATTTTATTAAAAGCAAAGAAGTCCGCATTCTGAATTTTTTCTAAGTCTTCAAGTCTTAATGAAGGTCCATTTCCAACAATTACCGCTCTTTTATTATTTTTTTCTTTTTTTAAGATGTTGAGTGCGTTTTTTAGCTTTTCAAATTCTCCTATATTGAAAATATACAGAATTATGTTTAGTTGTATCAAAAGAAATCTGAATAGTTCAATTGGATTGGAGATAATTTGTAACAATTTTTTCAAATACATCCGTTTAAATATATTTGAAAAGATTAGCTAAAGTATTTTGGTGAACAATCTCTGTTACAAAATCTAAATTGTTTGCATTATGTGAGCCTAAGATTACATTTTTGAAATTCATTAGTTTTGAACTTTTGCTCAAAGGCTCTTCCTCATATACATCAAGCGCCACAGAACTAATATATTTATCTTTTAAAGCTTGTATTAAATCTTTTTCACAAATTAATTTTCCTCGTGAAACATTTATTATCGAAGATCCTTTTTTCATAAATGAAATAGTATTTTTATTGATTATGTGATGATTAGATTCATTCAAATCACAGGCTAAAATTAAATAGTCTGATTTTTTTAATAAATTTTTAAAAGTTAATCTTTTTGCATATTTAAAACTAGATTTTTTAATTAATGGATCATTAAAAAATATATTTGCCTTCAAATTTTTACATCTGAATCCTATTTCCCTACCTATTGATCCAAAACCCAATATGCCAATATTTTTATTTACCACTCCGGAAGAAGCGGTTTTTGGCCATTGACCTGAACGAACTAGTCTATCTGTGAGAGTTATATTGCGACTTAAATTAAGAAGATAACCAACTGCAACTTCCGCAACTGCATCACTAAAGGCTCCAGGAGAGTTTAATACAGGAATTTTGAACTCTTTTGCTGCGCTTAAATCAATGGAATCTATTCCGCTACCCCATTTAGAAATTACCTTTAATTTAGGATAAAACTCTTTCAAAACTCTGTGAGTAATCAAATCATCGCCTGCCAACCAACCATCAATTTTGCCAGCATATGCCAAGGCTTCATCTTCTTTTAAATACTGATTTACTTTAGGAAAAACTGCTTTGAAACCCCTTTTTGAAATTTCCATGGAAAATCTCTTTTTTTCTTTAAGCATCATCAAATTTGATACCAAAATTTTTTTCATATTATTTTGATTAAAGCTTTTGCAATTTTTAAGTCCTGCTCATCCTTTATAACATGTCCTGATAAGCTAGATACTTCAAAGAATCCAATCTTCCCTTGATAGGTTGCACATTTATTTTGTTCTTTTGCTTTCAAAAATTTAGATCTCCTCCATCCAGTCAAACTCCAAGTTATTCTCTGAGTGGGTAAAAGATCTTGAGAATTAGTTTTTTCTAAGAAAGAAAAATTTACTGGTTTATTCTTGTAGGCAACCTCTATTTTATCTTGTATGTATGAAAGCAAAACATCATAGTCTGTTTTAAAAAAATGGTTAGAAAAATTTTTGACTTCTTTGGTTGTAAGCAATGGAGCAATTGAGTGAACTTGAATTAGATTTGTGCATTCATTTTTTATCAAAAACTCCTCAACAAACTCTTCACTAGTTGCAGAGTTATCTCCAAGATTCTTCGGTCTAAGATGAAAATCGACTTTGTGTTTAATTGCATATTTCTTAAAGATTTCACTCTCAGAATTTACAAAGATCTTATCAAAGCATTCAGCTTGTTTACATTTAACAATTGCTCTTTCAATTAATGTAGTTCCATTTATGATTCTTAGATTTTTTTTCTTTAATCTTTGACTGCCCAGTCTTGCAGGTATCATTGCAACATTCATTTTTTTATTTTACTAGGTTTATGATTTTTTTAGAGTTTTTAAAGTTTCTATTGAATGCGAAGCTCCGCATTGGTATTTTCAATAAATCGTTATTTATATAATTGGGATCTAAACCTGAGAGAGCAAAATATTTTCCTTCGGCTTCAGTTAGAATTAGGTATCCAGCAAAATCGTCCCAAGGCATTGCTTCGTCGTTGATACAAAGGTTCAATCTTCCCTCAGCTACGTAACATAGACTTAAAGCCTGAGATCCTAAATTTCTTACCTTTCCAAGAGAAAATAATTCATTAAATAATTCTGAGTTACTGAGATTCTTTTTTAGAAACCCTGTGCTAATGCTTAGTAAATTTGAATCCGTATCTAGATTTTCAATTTTATTAAAGTTCTTAAAGGCGCCCTTATGTTTAAATGCATGGAAAACTTCTCCATGAATTAAGTCAATTACTAATCCAAAGACAACCGAATTATTCTCAATTTTAGCAATAGAAATAGAAATAAAAGGGAGGTTAGAAATCATGTTGGAAGTACCATCTAAAGGATCTATAAGCCAAAAACTTTCTCCTTGGACATTATTCCATTTATCTTCTTCCGAAAGAATTTCTTCCTTATCTCCAAAATATTCTTTTATTTCTGATGAAATTATTTCATTGATTGACATATCCAAATTAGTTACAAAATCATTATCTGATTTTTGAGTGATTAATAACTTTTTATTATTTTCCAAAATTTTCATAGACTTTGTTTTTACTGAGTCAATAAAGTTAGTGAAATTATTTTTCATTTTTATTTATAGTGATTTTATTTGATACAGAAAAATTTGAAGATAGTTGAAAATGTTCATCAATAGGCAATTCAATCAATTTGCTAATACCCCCTGAGGAGACCCAGTGTCCTTTTCTTAAACCTAAACTGTATTTTTTTGACTCTAGTAAAATATCGTATAAAACTCCTTCAATTGAAAAAGCAAAATTTTTAGAATCTCCTATCTCCTGAGGTATTCTGTCTATTGTTACTTTTAGTCTTTTTTTAAATATTTCCTCAGATAGTTTAGTCTCACGACCAAGTATGAGAAACCCGCTTGCACAACAATCTGCAATTAAAAAATATAGTCCTGATTCTGGAAAGTTTTTTGAAGAATAAGGAATTTCAATTGCAGGAGCAATCAAATCAAAAAAATCCAGAGCTTTAAAACAAGACTTTTCTAGGTTTATGTTTTCAACATCTTCTGAGAGCCTAAATGCAATCTCCAACTCACCTTGAGGATTTTTCAAGGAATCTGGCAAAAAAATTTCTTTTTTTTTATAAAAAAAATTATTTTTATTAATTGGTCCTAAATAAGAGCTTTCAGTTTTGAAAGCTTTCTGAGTTGATTTAGTTGTCCCTCCAACTTTCCATGCTGAAATAAGTTCTGACTTTTCAGATAGTGATTTCTGTATTTCATATGCTTTTAATTTTGTTTTTAAAGATTCTTCTTTAATTTGGCTAATTATTTTATTCCTTTCTGAAAAATTCATTTCCCATCAACCCGGTAAACACTTTTGCCAATTATCATGTCTACCAAAGTTGTTATCCATATCATATGAATACCCTCAACTATGTTGTAAGCTTCAGAATCTACCCAAAAGTTTATATTTCCTTTTTTCTTCAGAGAATTATTAGGTTTTTTCCCCGTAAAGGTAATGAAGTCAATATTGTTTTCCTTTGCAAAATCTGCTCCCAATAAAATATTTGGCGACTCTCCACTTACACTAATAAAAAAAACTAAGTCTTCCTGGTTGCCATAAATCTTCAAAGTCTCTTTGATCCAATTTTCATATCCCAAATCATTTGAAATTGCAGTTATGTATGAGGGATCATGAAATGTTGAGGACTTAACTTTAGCTTGTTTTGTAAAATCTAAGGCAGCGTGAGATGAAATTGAGGAACTGGCACCATTTCCAAAAAAAATTAATTTTCCATCTAATTTCTGTACTTCTAATATTTTATTTTTTGCTTGCTCCAAACTATCAAATAACCAATCTGGATTGATATTTTTTTCATATTCAGAGTAATAATCATTTAAAAATGAAATATAATTTTTCATCTATCCATCCAGATTGCATTTTCATAAACATCATCTATGAGCTTCATTATAGTTTTGGCATCATCAAATCCTGAGTAAGGATATTTAATTCCCTCCTTACAAGCACTTATGAAAGTGGACATTTCTTTTTTCCAAGAATTGTTCTCATTATACTCAAAAGTAAGATCGTCCTCACTATTGTTTACCTTGCCCCCCCTTTCAGGATGAATTGTCAAGATCTCATCTCCATAATTCCCTGAGCTTGTTCTTAAGCCGTTCAATACAATCGATCCCTTTTCTAAAAAAATTTCTAAACTAAATAGATATCGCCATTGTGTAATGGTGCTGTGAAGTGAGGCTGCTAATCCATCCTTTTTAGACATTAAGTTTAAAAAAGCATTATCTTCAACGCCTTTAATATTTAAATAATTACTTGAGAGAACAGATTGAACAAAATCAAATCCCCCAGACAGGAAGTTCATAAGGTCAAGGAGATGTATGCCTTGATCAATAAGTATTCCTCCTCCATTAAGTTCTTTATTACACCTCCAGCTAGTTTTGTAAGAGTCATTTACTTCCTTTCCATATCTACCTCTCATCCAAAGAACTTTTCCTAGATTATTTCCATCTATCAGTTCCTTAATCTTGATTACTGAATCGTGCAGCCTATGATTAAATCCATAAGCTAAAACACAATTTAAATTAGATTTAGATAATAGTTTTTCTATTTCTGATAATTCTGCGAGTGTTCTGGAAGGAGGTTTTTCACAAAAAACATTTTTATTTTTTTTTAATGCTTCGAGGGTATAAATAGGAGCAAATTTTGTTGGGGTACTAATAAGGAGGGCATCAGAAGAATCAATTAATTTGCTTACATCTTCAAAATAGGCCAAATCTTGATCAAAATTTATTTTTTTTTGAGGTTCATAGTATCCAGAAAATGTGATCCCATCTGTCATATCGAGGATTTTCTTTCTCAATAATGCAAACTGTCCGAAACCGATGAATCCTATTTTCATAAAGATAACTTAAAAAATATAAATCCAACCAATGAGCCTAAAACTATCCCAGAAAATGCTTCTAAAACTGAATGACCTATGTTTTCTTTTAGAGAAATTGGATCTCTGCTAAGTTCATTGATCTTTTTAGCGTGGTCCCCTACCTTGTTTCTTAAATCAGTTGAATCAATAAAAATTATCAACGTAATGCCCAATCCAATCAAAAAAGCCGGATGAGCGGCTCCATTTGTAAATCCTACGAAGGAAGTTACAGATGAAGAAATAGAGTTATGAGTACTAGGAAATCCTCCTAATCCGATATGTTTTAGAGATATTTCCTTATTTCTATAACAGTTAACCAAAAATTTCATACCTCCTGCTGAAATATATGCAATAAATGGCACAAGAAAATAAAACATCAGATTTTTAGATTGTTCTCTAAACACCAATTTATTGAGTTCAACATGCCTTCTTTTAAAGAAACGCAAGGTTTATATCCCAAGACGGCCTTAGCTTTCTCAACGGAACAAGCAATATTTTGATTCATTTCAGATAAAACATGTATTTTTTGAATATAGATTCCGAGAGATTGTGAAGTATAGTCTATCAACCTAGCGGAATCAGAAATAAAATTGGGTAGTCTTAATTGTGTTTTAGAAACTTCCATAGAAAACTCATTACGCATAAGATCCTTTATTGTCCCAACAATTTCGTTCATTGAATATGGTTTCTCGTCTGCTATCCAAAAAATTTCTCCGTTTTTATCAAAATATTCAGCAGCTAAAATTACTCCTTCAACTAAATTATCTACATAAGACATTGATCTTAAATTTTCCCCTGTACCAATTAGTGGAAATCTACCACTTCTCACCATAGAAAAAAATTCTGATTGTCTTTTCGGTTGATCAGGCCCATAAAACCAAGGCGCTCTTATTATGGAGAAATTAGTAACCTCTTGCTGCTTTGATAAATTGGTAAGGTTTAATTCCATTCTCATTTTTGATCTTCCATATCCCATGTAAGGAAAATAAGGTGAACTCTCTGTAAATAGTTCATGATTGTTTTTTGTATACCCGTTAGGAGAATTTGAAGACATAGAAACAAATTTTATTAAGCCGTTTTCTATAGATTTTTTTGCTAAATAGCTAACTCCAATGTTGTTTATCAAATTAAAATCCGATTGATTGAATAATTTTGGGTGTATTATTCCAGCTAAATTAAATAAAGTAGCCCCTTCTGAGTTTTCAAGAAATAAATCTACAGATTTCTTATTAGTAAGATCACCATATGAAAAGGAAACACCTTTTTCAATAAACGCAGATAACAACTCTTCTTCTGATTTATCTTTGATAAAAAGTTTTATATCAGAGAAATTTAAACTAGTTGAACCGTCGAAAATTTTTCTTAAGAAAGCTTTTCCTAACCAACCAGAGGCTCCTGTGATAAGAATTTTATTGCTCATCTAATTAAAAAAATTTATTGAGAAAATAAAGACCATCCATAGAAAAACTGTAATGAAGAGCTGCTTGTCCTTCAAAAGAAGATTTATAGGATCGGATGAAACATTGGTTTTAAAAGAAAGTTGAACATATCTCAAAACTCCAAAAAAAACAAAAATGCTAGAAAACGGGAGAAGCTCTGAATTAAATTTTAGAATTGCGTAATTTGAGAATGTAAATAATACGTAGGAAGTTATTGTCGTTGCAGAGAGGATTCCTATCGATGTACTTAAGAATTCATTTGAGTAATTTTTAAAAGAGCTTCTAAGTTCACTAAAGGGTTTTTTCGTGATATCAATTTTTCTTTTAACAATGACGATTAAAAGCGACGCAGAGCCTATAGTGAAAATCATCCAAGTAGAAGGAAAAGAGGATATTATTGAGGCGCCTATCAAAATTCTATATACGTAACCTGAAGCAACTATAAAGATCTCCAATAAAGAAAAGTTTTTTAAATAAAGCGTATACAAAATGCTTTGTAGAAAATAAAGAGCAATTAAAGAATTTAAAAAACTATTTCCTAAAATAAATAATCCTGGGACAGTTAATAAAGTTAATGAAAATAAAGAAAAAATGGCATGTTTTCCATTCAGTTCTTTTGATGCAAATGGTCTGTTCTTTTTTTCTGGATGATTAGAATCCTCTTCTCTATCAAACCAATCATTCACTACATAAATAAAGCTAGTGACAAATGAAAATAGAAAAAAAATGTAAAATGAAGAAATTAAAACCTCATAATTTAATTGATCTGCTTCTATTAAAAGAGGAATAAAGATTAAAAGATTTTTTAACCATTGCTTTATTCTTAATAGATTATAGATTTTGTAAATCATTTTAATATTTTCTAAATTCTGCTTAAAAACTTTCTTGCATTCATATCAGCTAAAGCCATAATCGTTCCTTGAGGGTTGACTGATGGTGAATCAGATAATATCGAACCATCAGAGATGTGAATAGAGTCATCTTCCCATAAATGACCTTCAGGATTTAAGGCAAAACTGCTTCTAGCACCTCCCATTTGCACAGAAGAAAATAAATGTATTGTCATCAAATTCAGCTTATTAAGTTTTTTAAAATTATATTTCTTTATATCCTCATGAGATTTGAAAGAAATAGGTTCTTGAATTGAGGGAAATAATGTCTTTGCTCCAGACTTGAAAAGAAGTTTCCCAAGATTGTTTATGCCTCTTTCAAGATTAGTGATATCTTTTTTTGTAAAATTAAAAGTAACAAATGGAGATTTAAAATATTTTAAAGACCTAACATTTCCTGATCCTTCTGGAGATATCATGCAATAATATGTAGCTAAGTTTTCCCATTCTTTTAAAAATTCAATGTTGTTTGTATCATTTAAAGCATTAGCTAAGTATTGCTTTGAACTTATTGAGCATCCAATGCTTATTTCAGGAGAAAACTCTTTCACTTGATGAACCGGTACTCCCATCTTATTGAAATTAACTTTTTCATCAAATAGGGCAGTAAATTTGAAACTGGGATGTAATTTTAATCCCTTACCGATAAATCTACTTTTGAATCCACTTTTTTGTAGAAGGAAGGGAGTATTAATTGCCCCACATGCAACAAATAAGTAATCACAAAAATATTTTTGGATTTTTTTATCTTGATCAAAAAAATGAATAATATTACTTTTTTTATTTTTCTCTATTTTGAAAACTTTTGTATGAGTTTTGAGTGTCCCGCCAAAATTAATAAATTTTGGAATGTAAGTTTCTGTCATAGACTGTTTTGTACCATTTCCATCATCGTCATAGGAATACCACCGCGGGATCTCAGAACATGCCCATCCTAATTTTTCGCATCCCTCTGAAATAATGCTTGATGCTCTTGGTATGAGAGAATCAGGCATATACGAAATATTTAGATTATCTTCGATATCTTTGAAAGACTTATAAAGTTCTTCTCTATCAAATGATAAATTATTTTTATTTTCCCATTTAGATAAAATTTCTTCAGGAATACGATGATAAAGTCCACTGTTAATTTCACTTCCCCCTCCGACACAATTTCCTTCTGCATAATTAATTAATGGCCTGCCCAATGTCATTGTCGTGCCAGAGTTTTTATATTTTTCTGTCATTTCTTGGGTGTCGTATCTATCAGAAACTTTATAACTTCCTCCTTCTTCCAGTAAAAGGACCTCATGCCCTGCTTGAGCAAGTCTAAACGAAGATATGCTTCCACCGGGTCCAGAGCCTATAACAATAATTTTGTATTTATTTTTCATTGAGTATTTCTACAGACCTAAGGATTATCATAGTTTCATAAAATTTTATTATTAAAGAAAAAGGGAAGATTTTCTTTTTTTTGATAAAAACAATGATTTTTACTCTTTTACTTAAAGAAAGTTTTTGAAATGGCTTAAAGTAGAAAAAAATAAAAATTTTATCAAAAAGATAAGTGGCAAATAAAAAGACAATTTGAATATAGTCTGGAAGATTTTCAATTTGATTATTTAAAAAAAGAATTACCTCTTTTTTTTCAGAGTCGAGTTCATGGAGAGTTTGAATTGCAGAGACAAAAGAGGAATTTAGGCACATCTCATTATTTTATATATGCTAACAAAATCCCAGTTATTATAAGGAAGAATCCAAAAAGGTTATAAAGATTTATACTTTCTTTAAAAAGAATTGTGGAAAATAAAATAATAAGAATTATTGATGCTCCGATTAGTGTCGGGTATGCAATATTTATAGAAGTTAGTTCTAAAGCTTTGCTAAAGGCGATAAGATTTAGACCAAAAAATAATATACTGAAAAGAAAGTTAAAGGATAGGATCTGTAAAAAAAAATTTAATTCTTTATTAACAGTAAGAGCATGTTGTTTTAATAATAGATTCCCAATTACATTAAAAACTGCTGCCAAAAGGACATAAAAGATTGAGTTGAAAATCATTAAATTAAAAAATATGGAACAATACTTAGTATACCTTGCTTCAATTTCGATTGATGCTTAGATCCTGAAATATTTCCATCGAGAATATCGTTCCTATTTTCTACATACCAATCGTAAGTTTGAATAAACATTTCAACATTGGAATATTCTGAATTAAAACCAAGTTCTTTTTTTGCCTTGCTTATATCAAAATACATTGATTCTCCATACATTAATGAATGGTATGGTCCCAATGGTGAAAGTCTTAAAAAAGAAAAAAAGTTCATCATTAAAGAAGTAAATCTTTTTGGAATGCCTACTACTCTACTTGAAGAATTTGAGTGTTTTATCAGTGACTCTAACATTTCTCTCATTGAACAAAAATTTTCAGCCCCAACATTATAGATTCCTGGAGAGTTCACTAAGGAAGCAGAATAACAAGCGCTCGCAAGATCATCAGAATGAATAAACTGGTACAAATTTGACCCAGACCCTAAAACAGGAACATTTTTATTTTGATAAATCCATTCAAATAAGATTTGAAAGATTCCTAATCTTCCTGAACCAATGATAGTTCTAGGCCTAATAATGCTTATGTTCAGTCCTTTATTTATATATTCTTTGCACAATAATTCTGCTTCATATTTAGCCTCTCCATACGCTTCTTGAGGTTTAGGAATAGTAGATTCAAAAACTGGATTACTTTCTGGCACTCCAAAAACTGCACTTGAAGAAACAAATACAACTTTATCCACGTTTGCTTTTAGGCAAGAATCCAATAAGACATCAGTACCCTTATAATTTACTTCCCAAAATAGTTTTTTATTTTTCGCTATGGGAACTTGCGCAACATTATGGTGGACTATTTTTACATCTTTTAAACTTTGTTGGAGTAAGTTCTTATCAAGAATATTTCCTTCAATGGAGAGCAAATTTTCATGAGAAAAATGCGGTAAATTTAAGTCATAACAAATTACTTTTTCATCTTTCTTTAACAATAAGCTCATTAATGAAGAACCAAAAAAACCAGCCCCTCCAGTAACCATTACACTAAGTTTGTTCATCTGCAACTATCCGAAAGTAAGTAGTGAAAAGTATCAAAATGAACAAAATTAACATAATTTGAATATAAAGCCACTTTGAATAATCTGATTTAAATTTTATGAAAATGGATGATGTATTATCTACTGAAATCTCAAACCCTGAAAAAGTTCTTTTGAAAGATATGGGGTCTTTTCTTTCATCGAATACCTCAAAGCTACTTTCATTAAGACTTAAAGGGACAATAATTTTTTTTGTATCTTTTTCTAGATAAATTTTCCAATCTCCTTGGTTATTAGAAATATTATCTTTATTTAAGCTATTAATTTTTTTATCTGTTATGTATGAAATAAAAGATCCATCATGAATCTTATAAAGTTTTAATCCTAGGAATGAACTAGATGAAAAACCATCAAAACAATTGGCAGAAAGATCAGTTAAAATTTGTCCAATTCCAAGCAGGATAATTTTGTTAATAAAATCTTTTTTATCCTCTTCTGATGATGAATTGCAAAGATATTTATTAATCTTTTTGAAATCAGTGGGAACCCAATAAGAGTCAAATTGGGCCCATTTAGATGATGAGTTTTTAAGGTTTGACAACTTATCATCATCTAATAAGAAATTTAGTTGGTTTTTATTTAAATTTTTCAAACCAGTATCATAACCAGATATGCTGTTTATATCTTGAAGATAAAAATCTCCACCTAGAAACCTCTTTATTTCTGCTGGGGATTCAGCAAATTCAGATTCTTCTAAAACAACAAGTGTCTTTGAGTTAAAGAATCTCTCATAGGATGAATCATATAAATATTTCTTTTCCCATGAGGTAAAAGTGAAAAAATTATTAAAACTCAGTGCCGCAAAAGTTATAAAAATTATCAAAGGAGTAAAATTGCTTTTCAGAGATGCGTAAAAATATACAGCAATACTTGTCAGGGTGATAAATAGAAAGAGAAAAAGATAATTAAAAGAATGTAAAGAATTTTCTAACCAGCCGGGAACTAAATAATCAAAAAGTGATAGAAAAATAAAAATACCTATAAACAATAGTATTTGTAAAAACAAAGAAGCAGTTAATATTTTTTTTATAGTTTTATTTTGACTATTAGTTTTTAATTTTATTTCGGAAAGTTGTATACAGACTAAAGCCCATATAAAAAAATAAAAAAAGCTAACTGCTCTGGATTGATTAAAAAAAATTTTGTAAGTATCAGATATCAGAAGTGGTATATCTACAAATCCTATAAACAAAAAAATCAATGTAACTACTAAACTTACTTTTAGTGATTTTAGATAATTTAAATTTTTGTTGCTTGAGAGAAATGATAAAAACAGAATAGCTATAAAAGTTATTGTTAAAAAGATCGAGTGTTGAAGTGCTGTGTGATTAGGAAGTGGCACCCCTACTAAAGATGATAATTGGTATATATTTTTTGGTAAAAAAGGATACAGGCTTAAATGATCCCAAAAGCTTTTAGGCTCTCTTAAGATATCTCCCGAATATGATAATAAATCTATTAATATCGGAAGAGAAATAAGCATCCCAAATAAACAAAATAAAAAATAAAAAAGAATTCTTTTTAAGGTAATAAAGAATACTTCATTCCTAGCAAACAAAATGAGTGAAAAGCAATAAATTCCAAAAATAAAAAATAGATAGAAAGACATTTCTACCATATTTAATATAGGTTGCAGAAAAGTTAAAAAAGTACCAATGAAAAGGTAATGAATTTTGTTAGATTCTATGAATTTATTTATTGAATAAATATAGAAAGGAAACAAGCAAACAATACCTAAATAATTATCCCAATGAATGTAGTAAATATTATTTGGCGAGAATATCAATAATAAGGAGCAAGCTAATATCAGAAAAATATTGATATCCTTCTTAAAAGTTTTCAGAGCAAGATAAAAACCATAACCTTGGAGAGATAAGAAAATACAAGATTTTATATAGATTGCATTAGGAGCATATAAGCCTTTAAAGAAATAATTCAATATATTATAGGGCGCAGCTATTGGATGGCCAGACAAGTAGAATCCAGATATTCTGTTGAAATCATAAAATTTAAATCCATTCGCATATGAGTTTGAAACTGCGTCCTGGATAGGAACATAAATATTTTGGAAGTCAGAATTAATCGGATTTACACCAATCTGTTTTAAATTATTAATATTTTGGTAAGAAGGGTCATCTAGAATATAAGAAATCCAATATGCCGATGATCCATAAAAAAAACCTAAAAATTCTGGTATGAAGATTAATATTGCTGCAACTAGAAAATAAAAAATAAAACTAGCTGCTTTTTCCATAATTTAGGCCCAAGTTAAGAAGCTTGGAAATGGAAATATTTTTAACATCTTCAGGGTCTTTTTAAAGAATTTAGCTTATAAAATTGATAATAACAAAATTGATTATTTATTTTAGGATTTTTTTATTTTTAATAAGACTAAAGTAAAAGAGCAAAAATAAAATCCCCCATAAAAGAAAATTTAAAGATAAAGATATATAAAGGTTTGAATGAATGGAAAAAGTTAAATTAGTTAAAAATGCCAATGAGAGATTTAAAAAAATAAAGCTCATTATTAGGTAAATATAATATTTTATGTTTTCTTTATGCAGCGAAGAGAGGATCAATAAAGAAGTTTCTAAAAAATAAATTATTAATAGGCTAAAAAAAAGATTTATTGCGAAAAACTTTAGGAAAATAAAAAAGAAAATACTGTTGAGAATAAGCTTGGCAAAATTAATTTTGATAGCAGAGTTCAAACTTTTTTCTAGAATAATATTTTGAGAAGATAATGAACTTACAGATAAAATAATCATGATCGCAGAAAATTCAAAAATTCTCGTATTCAAGCCCTCCCAGTTTCCCTTAAGAAAAATAAGAATTAGTTCATTAAATTCTTTTAAAAAGTTTGAGGATATAGAGACTGCAAAAATTACAACTATTGAAGCTATAAGAAACTCCTTCCCTCTCTCCCTTACGTTTGATGAAAGAGAAATTACTGGAACGAAAACTTGACTTAAAATAGTTACTATAGATCTGTAACTAGCTTCAAAAATTCGCCAAGCTAATGCAAAAATTCCAAATTCAGTTTTTGTTAAGAAAATTTCAGTTACGATTAATGGCATTTGATTTCCTAACATACCAAGCGAACCAAATATTGAAGTTTTTAATAACCAAGTATTTTTTATTTTATTTTTATATCTAGGTTTATAGGTGCCAATTATTTCTCTGAAGTTAAATAAGACTGACAATATAACAACAGAAAGATAGGATGCCAGGATATAAATTACGAGAGTTAAATTATCTCCTGAAAAAACATGATTTGAAACTGCAGCAAATATTCCAACAAGAATTCCTATAAATTGCTTGATTCCTAGAGATAAAAATTCATCCTTAAGTTGATGAATAGATACAAATATTTGATAAATGGATGTTAGTGAGATAAGAAAAAAAATAGTAATTATTTTTAAAGAATTATTTATACCGACCCAAATAAATAAATATATTAAGAATATGCATGAAAAAAAGATTCCTGCAAAAAATGTAAATGAAATTAATTTTCTAATATCTCGAAATTCAAAAATTTTAAATTTGAATATTGCAATTCTTGATCCCTCAGAGGAGATAAATATTATTAGATTTGCAAAAACCAAAAGAATGGTAGCCTCACCAAATAATTCAGCTCCTAAAGAATTAGCTAACCATAAACTAAATAATAAGGAAGTCAGCAACCTAATGATTTGTATCGAGGATGATGAAAATAAAGCTGTGAAGTAATTTCGTTCTTTAACCAATGGGATTCAAAAAGTTTTATCTGAAAATATAATTAGGTCTTTTATTTTATTAATAGGATGCTTACTTTTTTTTAGAATGCTTTTTAAAAGTAAATTCTTTTTTCTACCTAAAACAAGCAATACTTTTGTATTACATGAATTTATAGCCTTTAGGGTTATGGACATCCTTTTGAAAGGACCCTTCGTATACTTTGATGGAACAACATGAAAAGAAGATGTTTCTTCCATGCAATAATTTGGCCAAATAGAGGCGAAATGCCCATCTTCAGCAAGAGATAAGATTACAGCATCAACATCCTCAGGATAATTTCCCTCGTAATCTTGTGCCACCTTAAACCAATCGTTTTTATTATTATTTGGTAAATTCAAAGATATATTTTTTGAAGCTTTTTTAAAATATTTTTTAAATTGAAAGCTATTTGAATTCTCTGAATCTAAATTCACACATCTTTCGTCAGATAGGAAAATTTTTAAATTTTTAGTTTCTAGATTGTAAGATTTTATATTCTTAATTACTTTTTGTGTTGATTTCCCAGCTGCAAGAATAATGTTAAATTCTTTTTGTTTCTTGGAAAAAATACTTTTAAACAGAAAATTTATTTCTTCATCGCTAAATTTCTTAAAAGATACAGACATTTTTATGGTACCCAGGGCCGGACTTGAACCGGCACGAAGTTGCCTTCGAGGGATTTTAAGTCCCTTGTGTCTACCAATTCCACCACCTGGGCTTTAGCAGATAATATCCTTCATATATTTTTTTAAAGATTTATCGTTCATTGCCATGGCTATATTAGCACCAAGAAAACCTTTTTTAGAGCCGCAATCAAATATTTTTGAATTCGTTAAAACAGCATCTATTGATTTTTGTCCTTTTGACACTAACTCGTCTAAGGCATCAGTTAATTGAATTTCGCCGTTTTTATCAGGAGTAGTTTTACTTAAGATTTGAATTACTTCAAAAGGAAGTATGTATCTTCCAACAACTCGATAATTTGATGGTGCATATTTTGGACTAGGCTTCTCTATTAATTTATTAATTTTTTTAGGGGAATCTATATTCAACTGCTTTTTATTAAGATCAACAATGCCATAATTGGATAATTCTTCTTTCCTTACTTTTTCGACTAAAAGCTGACCTTGTGCAGAAGAATTATAAAAATTCATCATTTTAGAAAAATCATTTTTCTCATCTTTTGATAAAAGAATCTCATCTGGAAGGAGAACTGCAAAATCCTCTCCTTTAAGAATGTATTTTGCACAAAGTATTGCATGACCAAGTCCTCTGGCACTATCCTGCCTAACAGATGAAATCGAAATACCGTTAGGTATTAATTTTGTTATAGACCTTAGGATTTTCTTTTTTCCCGAAGATTCCAAGTGATGTTCTAGTTCATAATTTTTATCAAAATGATTCTCTATTGCTTCTTTTCCACTACGCGTGACAAGAATTATTTCTTTTATACCTCCTTGAATTGCTTCTTCTACAACATATTGGATCAATGGTTTATCTATGATTGGCAATAGCTCTTTTGGAATGGCTTTAGTAGCCGGCAGCATTCTTGTACCTAAACCGGCTACTGGAATAATTGCTTTGGTAATTTTTTTCATAATAACTAGAAGACTTGGATCGAAATCGGATCAGAGTAAGCGAATTTAAGGGTTACAATGCCAAACGGTATATAATTAAAGGTTATTTTACTTGTAATTTTTGTAGAATTCCCAAGAACTTTTGCACATATCAGAAAGTGATAGCTTTGCTTCCCAATTAAGGAATTTTTTTGCTTTTTTTGATTCAGCATAATAAATGGCTAAGTCTCCATCTCTTTTTTTTGAAAATTTAAAATTTACTTTTTTATTATTAACTTTCTCGAATGTTTTGATGAGTTCTAAAACACTATAACCATATCCTGTGCCTAAGTTAAAAACATCAAATACTTCTTTCGGCTTATTTATCATAAAATTCAAGGCATCTTTATGACCTTCTATCAAATCTGTAACATGTATGAAGTCCCTAACGGCCGTTCCATCTTTCGTTTCATGATCGGAACCAAATATTTCTAAAGTTTGTTTATTATTAGAGGTTGCATTAAGAATATTTGGCATTAAATTTTCTGGTTTCCCTAGTGGAAGTTCACCAATTTTGGATGAGGCATGTGCTCCGATGGGATTGAAATATCTTAAAATAACAATATTCCACTTATTTTTTTTAGTGTGAGTTTTTTTGAGATACTTTTCTGCTTCTAATTTAGTTTCGCCATAATAATTCTCTGGCGCCAAAGGATGGTCTTCATCATAAGGTAAATATGATGGCTTTCCATATACGCATGCACTACTACTAAAGACAAAATACTTATCGCCTTCAATATTATTTTCCATTAGATCCACTAATGTTTTAGTACCATTTACATTTACATCAAAATATTCCTTTTTTTCGATTTCTGACTTTCTCACGGATTTGAGCCCAGCAAAATGCATAACAGATTTAATTTCATTTTGCTTCAAAATATACTTCAGTTGATCAGTATCTCTAATGTCAGCTTCAAAGAATTTAATATTATTTTTTGATATTTCATTTAATCTTTCTAGTGTTTCAATAGAACTATTTGAAAGATTATCAACAATGGTGACATCATTTCCCTCCTCTGAAAGCTGAGTCGCTGCGTGACTTCCTAAGTAGCCTAGTCCACCTGTTACTAATACGCTCATTCTCTAAATTCTGAATTAAGTTCTTAATTTTTTTTTCATAATTTGCTCTTTCCTCTCCCAAATAAATTATGTTCTATGACGTCTTCATTGAAGGTTAAAATTGAATTATAAAATCCATAGATTCATCAAAATTAGCTAGAAATTTAATAAGAACTGATCCGGAAAAAGGGAGATTGCTAACTCCTGGTATAACAACTGAATTTATGTCATTAGAAAGACTATTAAGCTCTGCCATATTCATCCTCTGAACGAATTATATCTTCCTCAGATATTTGATCTCCAATTTGTGTCTCAATAACAACCAAATTTCCTTTTCCTATATTTTGGATTCTATGGATTTCTTTTTTCTTTATTTTGAAAGTTGAGCCTATTTCGCCAATTATTTCCTTATCTGAAATTGTAAATTTCCCTTTACCATGAGCTACAACCCATATTTCATTTCTATGATTATGTGACTGCAAGCTGATAAGTTTTCCCTCGGATAAAACCAATTTCTTCACCAGATAGTTCTTTTCTTCTAAGTAGACTTCATAATAGCCCCATGGTTTTTTTTCTACAGTATTAATATATGGCTTCAATAAATCAGAACTTGATTGTATTTTTTCTCCACCTATATTAAATATCAATTGGACATTATTTTTTTTACAAATATCGCTTTCGGGGATACTCTCTGGCTTTGATCTATCTCCGCCATTCGCAAAGAAGTAAGTATGATTATCTTTGCATATTGATGATATTGTTAGAGAAACTGTTTGATCTTTATCAATTGAATCTACCACCTCATCAACACAAGAAAGACCCTCGATTAATTCTTTTCTCTCTTGGGATGGCATAAAAATATAACCCTTTTTTTTCAATAAAAAGTTGTCAGAATTAAGTATAACTATTAAATAGTCTCCAAGATTTTTTGCTTCTTGGAACATTCTAAGATGGCCAATATGTAGAGGATCAAAACCACCGCTTACTATTATTTTTTTCATAAATTCAAATTATTGATCAAAATCATAATTAACATTTTGATCTATTTCTCTTTTATCAAGTTTTCTGTATTGAGATCTAATTTCATTATTAATGCTTATTATTTTTGCTAAAAGAGTGAAGTCTTTACTAATTTTATTTGAATATTGTAATAGAGCTGCTGTATCTTTTGTGAAACAAGCACCACCAAAACCTTTTTTCCCATCGTGACCAGGAACATCCATATGACTATTACCTATTCTATGATCAAGCTTAATCAGGCTAATAAAACTTTCCCAGTCACCTCCTGCATTAGAGCCTTCAAAAATATCTTTAAGTTGATTAAAAAATAATACTTTTGTTGCAAGAAAAGAATTTATGGAATATTTAACTAAAGATGCTGTTGTATGATCTGTAAAAATAAAGTTAGTCGTATTACAAAGAGAGTGATCTTGATATAGTTTTTTTACTTTTTCTTGAAAAGGTTTCTTGCCTCCTATAAGAATCATTTGAGAATTTATGAAATCTTCTTCAGCATATTTTTCTCTTAAAAATTCAGGATTGTAAATAAAATCAGGCAGAATTTTTTTTGCAGAGTCTAAGTTTTCTGGAGTAACCGTGCTTTTTAGAATAACGCAGGGTTTAAAAGATAATTTTGATATTTGATCAAAAACACCTAATACAATAGAAAAGTCTTGAGCGCCGGACTTTTCCATTGGCGTCGGAACACAGACAAAAACAAATTTTGGTTTAAATTCTTCAAGATCAGAAACCTTAGTATTTTCTTTAGGATCAATGACGCATATCTGAGTATTAAGAGAAAAACCTACTTCAGTAGCTTTACCAACAAACCCATGCCCAATTATGGCAATTTTTTCTTCAAAAGGTTTCGTCATACCAGTTTAAGAATTCCCTCATTCCTTGGTTAATTTTTATTTTTGGATTGAATTTTAAAGCATTGAAAGATTTTGTGATATCTGCAAAGGTTAACTTTACTTCGTTAGATGAATTTTCAAATGTGATATTTGCTTTTTTTCCATAATGCAGCTCGACTAATTCCAGAAGTTCCATTGTTCCAATAGGATGTGAATTGCCTAAATTAAAAATTTCATGCTTGCTGGAAAAGTTACTTTTGTCTATACAGGCAGTTATTCCATCATTGATATCTTCAATATGTGTCATATCTCTTTTCATATTTCCTGAGTTATAAATGGTGAGAGGTTGGTTTTTCTTTATTTTTTCAGCAAATTTGTAATAAGCCATATCTGGCCTTCCATGAGAACCATAAACAGTAAAAAACCTCAAGCCAATAAATTGTATTTCTTCAGTTTTAGAGATTAATTCAGCGATTCTCTCATTTGCCAGCTTTGTTTTTCCATATAATGAGATAGGCTCTAAATTTTCTTCTTTCTCTGAAAAGGGTATTTGTTTAGATGAGGCGTAAACAGAGCTACTTGAAGCATAAATTAGTTTTTTTATATTATTTTTTTTTGATAATTCAATAAGATTCAAAAAACCTATGATATTTGAGTCTAAGTAATAGTTTGAGAGTAAAGAAGAACTTCGAACTCCTGCCTGGGCAGCTAGATTAATCACAATTTCGGGTTGAAACTCATTGAATACCTTTTCTAAATCGTTTTTATTAATTAAATCACATTTTTTGAAATAAAAATTTTCATATTTAATTAATTCTTTTTTCCTATCAAGCTTTAAATTTATATCGTAATAATCATTGTGATTATCAATGCCAAATACCTGATGTGATTGAGATAGAAGTTTTCTTGATAGATGAAATCCTATAAATCCAGATGAGCCTGTTACTAATAATTTCATCTGGATAATAAATATGGAGGCTGAGGTCGGAATCGAACCGGCGTTGACGGATTTGCAGTCCGCTGCATAACCACTCTGCCACTCAGCCCATTAAGTTGAGAATGATTGTATAACATCAGCAACATATTCTATATCTTTAATATCTAGATGAGGGCCAATAGGAAGGCTTAAGATTTTTTTGCAAGCGATCTCTGAATTTCTGCTGTGGAATTTATTTAAGAAAACTTGATCCCTGAAAGCTCTCATTTTACTTAAAGGTTTAGGATAATAGATTCCACAGTTAACTCCCTTTTTATTTAAAAATTTCATTAGTAATTCCCTTTCATTAGATAATATTGGAAATTGATGAAAGACAGAGAATTGATCTGAAGATAAATTAACTGTTTTAATATCTAGTAAATGCATGGACTTTTTATAACTTGCAGCCTGCTTAATACGCATTGCATTACTCATTCTTAAATTTTTTAACTTTAAATTAAGTACAGAAGCCTGAAATGTATCTAGTCTAGAATTTCTTCCTGGCAATATATGATCATAAGTATCCACCCTTCCATGGTTAGCAATCTTTTTAGCAATGTTAAAAAGATTTTTTTTATTTGTTACTAAAGCTCCTGAGTCACCAAATGCCCCAAGATTTTTGGTTGGGTAAAAGCTAAAAGTACCGATATCTCCAAAATTTCCGACCTTTTTCTCTTTAAATTTTGCACCATGGGCCTGTGAACAATCTTCTATTAATTTAATATTATGTTTATCAGTAATTTTTTTAATTTCTAACATGTTGCAAGGATTTCCAAATAAATGCACAACGATAAGAGCGCTTGTTTTTTTTGAAATTAATTTTTCCAAAGATTCTACTGAGATTGTAAAGTCATTTAGGTTTATATCTGCCAAGACCAATTTGTAGCCTCCCCTAATTACAGCCTCTGCGGGTGATAAAAACGTAAAATTAGGAACAATTACTTCAGAGTTTTTAGGGAGGTCCAAGCTTTCAAGAGCAATTTCCAGAGCATCTGTCCCATTAGCTACTGCTAAACAATATTTACTTTTATTAAATTTTGAAAAATTTTCTTGAAATATTTTTACCTCTTCTCCACCAATAAAACTTTTATCCTTTATAAGCTTCGATAAATTTTCAATAGTTTTTCTTGAGTCTGATTTATTTAGACTCAGATCTATAAAAGGAATATCTCTAGTCTCTGGCATATGTGTAATTGATAAGGGATAACCAAGATAAAATAGCTGCAGCTATAATTAGTAACTCAACTATTTCAGAGTATTCACTATCTAAAAAGATGATTGCGAACCCTAGAGAAAAAAATTGAAAAAAAGTTTTACATTTGCCTAAAAAATTAACCTTTGCTTTATTCTCTTTTTCAGTCTGCATTAAATACTGACGAATGCTTCCTATGGAGAGTTCTCTAGTTAAAATTAAGATAGTCATTAGCAGGAAAATAAAATTATCAAAATGAAAGGAAATAAAAACTAACAAACTACATACAAAGATTTTATCTGCTAAAAGATCCAAGTTAGCCCCTAGGATAGACTCTTGATTTAAAAATCTCGCAATGTAACCATCTAAAAAATCGGTAAAGCTGGCTATTAAGAAAAATAAGATAGCTAAGTTAACTTTATTAAGCATTATGAAAAGAATAATTGGAAAAATAAAAATTATTCTAGATAAAGAGATTAAATTGGGGATCATGAAAATTCTTTATCAATTATTGAGCAAATTTCATGCCCCACAATGGTATGTAACTCCTGAATTACAGCAGTCTCAGCAGAAGGTGCTTTGAAGGTAAAAAAAGAATTTTTAGAAACGCTAGATTCTCTCATGCCTGTAAACGATATAGTTTTTATGTCTGTGGAATTGGCATACTCAATAGCGTTGAGAATATTAGTGCTTTCACCTGAAGTTGAATATGAGATAAAGCAGTCGTTCTTATTTGCTAAAGCTTGAAGCTGTCTTCTAAATATATCCTCATATCCGTGATCGTTTGACCAAGCAGTTATAAAAGAAGTATCAACAGATAAAGCAATAGATGGAATGGGATTTCTTTTGTTCGATGTTACTAGCGTTCCAACGTACTCTGCTGACATGTGTTGAGCCTCGGCTGCGCTTCCTCCATTGCCGGCAAAAATTAGTTTTCCACCTTTATTTATGGCCTCTATAAAAACTTGTGAAATAGTTTTTACAGAGTCGATTAGGTAATCTTGATTATCTTCAAGTATTTTTGATCTCTTCAAAAAAGTGTTTTCTTTCATTGTCCATTAAAGTGATCGTGAATTAATTTAGCTCTCATCGATCCAATGCCTTGGATAGATTTTATCTGATCTATGCTTGCTTTCCTAAGGGATTCTATGCCGCCAAAATGTCTTAATAGAACTTTTTTATTTTTACTTCCAATCCCTTTGATCTCATCAAGAGTTGAATGTGTAACTTTTTTTCTCCTCTTTTTGCTTCTAGATAAAGCAAATCTATGAGATTCGTCTCTCACAAATTGAAGAAGGCGCTTGGCTTCTTGTTCAAGATCCATTCTTATAATCTTTCCATCACAAAGATAAAGAACGTCATCGTATTTAGAATTTCTGTCCGGACCTTTAACCAGTGAAAGTATTTTGGTATTGCAATCTTCATACTTTTCAATTTCCTTAATTGCTGAAGAAAGTTGTCCTTTACCGCCGTCTATAACGACTAAATCTGGGAAATTATTTCCATTTTTTTCAAGTCTTTTGAATCTTCTTGATAAAACCTCTTTCATTGCGAGGTAATCATCATTTTTATTAATTTTTATATTAAAAGTTCGATATTGTTTTTTTTGTGGTCCTTCTTTGTCGAATACCACGCATGAAGCTGTAACGTTATCACCAGACAAATGACTAACGTCAAAGCCTTCTATCCTGTTTATTTTTGATCGAGTTTTATCTTCAATTAAAGAAAGTCCTTCAGTTATCCAAGGGTAATTATATTGGCGCTGAAGGCCATCATCTGATTGTATTGAAGCCAGCTCAAAGATTTTTTTATTTTTATGATTCTTGTTCTCTAATTTTATTTTTTTATTATTAAGCTGCGAATTTAAATTACTAAATTTAAATTCAGATAATAAAGTTAAATTCTCTAGGTTTTTTTCTATCAAAATCTTTGAAAGAAAGCTTTCCATAAGTTCCTCTTCCGAGACGTGCTTATCATTTTTTGAAAAATAGTTTTCTGCGTTTGTAAGCCAACCATCTTTTATTTCTAAAATAGAAATACAATAAACATATTCATTAGATTTCTTAGTTATCGCAACCGCATTATCGTACATGGTAAAGACGGATTGATCTTTTTGGATATCTCTATAGGCTTTGATCTTATCTCTATAAAGTGCTGCTCTTTCAAACTCTTTCAGAGATGAGTATTGATCCATTTTTGAGTAGAGGATATTCAAAAAGGATTTATCTTTTCCTTCAATAAATTTGATAGCTGCATCTACTTCTTCAAGATAGTTTTTTTGTGATATTTTTTTCACGCAAGGTGCAGAACATTTACCAATTTGATGCTGTATGCATGGTCTTGTGCGGTTTTGGAAAACCATATCCGAACAATTTCTCACGCCGAATAATGTTCTCGTCAGGTCGATTGATTGTCTTGCTGCAGTTACATTTGCAAAGGGGCCAAGTTTAATACCTTTAAGTTTTTTATTCCTGGTCAAATAAATTCCTGGAAAATCATGACCAGAAGAAAAATAAATAGCAGGAAACGATTTATCATCTCTAAATTGAACATTAAAAGGTGGCTTAAATTTTCTAATTAAGTTTTGTTCTAAAAGCAAAGCATCACTTTCAGTTTTTGTGATGAATATTTCAAGAAATTTAATCTTGTCAATTAGTTCATTTTTTTTTCTCTCTTTTGATAAAGAAAGATATGACTTAAGCCTATTAGAGAGATTTTTTGCTTTGCCAATGTAAAGGATTTTATCTTCTTCATCGTAAAATTTATAAACCCCTGGAAGGTTTGGTAAATCTTTTTCTTTGGAGAAAATTTCTTTTGTCTTAATGTACTGATATTGCTTTGCCATCTGGTCTTCTTAAGTCAGCAAAACCTTCGTATCTATTCTCATGAAAAAGTATAGAATGAGTTTCACCAATTCTTTCCCTATAAATAGTATCAAAACTTAGTTCATCAATATCTTTTAAGTATTTTTCATTCTCAATAAATAGAACATCAGGCTTCCATTGGTGGTGAATACGTTTGGCTTTTGATGCCTCATCAATTTCCATATCAAAAATTAGAACATTTAATAAAAGCTGAAGCACGGTAGATATAATTGTAGACCCTCCAGGGGAGCCAGTAATTAAAAAGGGCTTTCCTTCTTGAAAGACTATTGTTGGTGTCATGGATGAAAGCGGCGCTTTTTTGGATTCAACCTTATTTGCCTCTGATCCTACTAGCCCAAAAAAATTCGGAAACCCTGGTTTGATTGAAAAATCATCCATCTCATTATTCATTAAGATTCCAGTTCCTTTTGCAATTATCCCTGAGCCATAAGCTGTATTTAATGTATAGGTGTTTGAAACAGCATTTCCGTTTGAATCTATTATTGAGAAATGAGTTGTTTCTTCACTTTCATTAAAATATTTTCCTGGGGAATCAATAGCAACTTTGCTTTTAGAGCTTTTAATTATTGATGCTAGAGTTTTTGCATACTTTTTAGAAGTTATCTTGCTTATATCAAAATTATTGAAATCTGCATCGCCTAAAAATTCTGACCTATCTGCAAATGAAAATCTCATTGCCTCTGTTAAAAGTCTATTGTATTCAAGAGAGTCATGGCCGTAAGAAGATAAGTCGAAATTTTCTAAAATATTTAGAGATTGTGATAGAACAATCCCTCCTGAGCTTGGGAGTGACATTGAACAGATATCATAGTCTATGAAGGTTGTACAAAGAGGAGGCTTAAATTTGGATTGATAATTTAAAAAATCATTTTGGGTAAAAATACCACCATTTTTTTTATAATAATTAATAATTTTTTTTGCTGTCTCGCCTGAATAAAATTCATCTCTTCCAAAATTGGATATTCTTTTTAGAGTTTTTGCTAAGTCCTTTTGCTTAAAAAGATCACCTTTTTTCCACATATCCTTTTTTACAAAAATTTTCTTTGTTTCAGGATTTTTTGAAAATTTATCTCTATTTTTATTAAAGTAATTCGCTTGAAATTTTGATAATGTAAATCCTTTTTCAGCAAGATCTATCGCAGGTGAGATTAGTTTGCTAATTGGAAATGATCCATATTTTTTATGTATCTTATACATGCCATCTACTGTTCCCGGAATTCCAGAAGCCAAGAAAGATGACGTACTTAAACCTTTGATAACATTTCCATTTTCATCTAGAAACATATTTTCTTTGGCTTTAATTGGAGCCCTTTCCCTATAGTCTATGGATTCAATGGTTTTCTTATTTGCATCATAAAGTAATGCAAATCCTCCACCTCCAATATTTCCCGCAGAGGGATTTACAACTGCTAGTGCGAAAGCAACCGATATAGCTGCATCAAATGCATTGCCCCCATCCTGGAGAATTTTTGAACCAACTTCAGTTGCTAAGTGATGTCTCGTTACAACAACCGCATTATGTTTTGAAACAGATAAACTTGAAAAACTAATTAAAGAAATAAGAAAAAGAAAAATTAATAAATTTCTCTTAAATAAAGTATGAATCAATTTCATTAATTACTTTAAGAGGATCTGAGGATGAAATTATTTCTCTCGCCACTACCAAGTAGTCTGCGCCCATATTAATGGCATCATGAATAGTTGAAGTTCTTTTTTGGCCTCCGCTCTCTGCTTTAACTCTTATTCCTGGACATACAGTTATAAAAGAATTTATTTCTTCCTTATTTAAATAAGCAAGATCATTGGGAGAGCAAACGATTCCATCTATACCTCCCCTTTTTCCTAAATTAATAAGAGAGATAATTTGTTCCCTCAGATCGTTGCTGACCCCAATATCGGATAAATCTTGTTGATCAAGACTTGTTAAAACAGTAACTCCTATTAAAAGCATTTCAGATGAAATCGAGTTTTTTGCATTGACCGCAGCCTCAATCATATTTTGCCCTCCTGAAAGATGAATATTTGTCATCCATACATTCTGTTTGCAAGCTTCTAAGATAGCTTTCTCAACTGTATTTGGAGTATCGTGATATTTTAAATCTAAAAAAATATCAAAGCCTTGCTTTTTTAGATCTTCTAATATTTGTGGCCCGCATGCTGTAAACAATTGGTTTCCAACCTTTACTTTGTAATTTTCGGGATTGAGAAATTTAGTTATTTCAAGAGCACTTTGAGAATTATCAAAATCTAATCCGACTATTATTTGCCCCTGCTTGATAAATTTTTCCATTTAAAAAACTTTAAAAATTATATCAGTTATGAGGTCAATTTATTTATTCTATTTTTGATCAGCTTTGAAGGTCTAAAGTAAATTAAAGACCTACTTTCAAGTTCTATTGCTTTTCCTGATTTTGGGTTTCTTCCTCTGATTGGATTTCTCTCTCTGACTGAAAATGCCCCAAAACCTCGTATTTCAATTCTTTGCTTTTCAGAAAGAAGGTTTGATAGATGATCAATTAGAGAATCAAGAGCAATTTTGGAATCGGAGGTAGAAAAAGATATATCTTGAGTATTAAGTTTTTCAAGAAGATCTGATTTTTGCATAAATCACTTATCTTCAAGCTCTTCTTTAATGAGGTCACCAATTGAAGATTTAGAACTCTCTTCAATCTCTTTATTTTTCATTTCGTTTTCTTTCAAGATTTCTTTTTCCTTCGTCTTTTCAAGGGCTTTCATGGAACCCCAGATTTTTCTTTCTTTTCTGTCTATATTTGAAATCAAAAAGTTTATTTCATTCCCTTCTTCAAGTGTGGAACTCTCATCTTCTATGAAGTCTCTTTTACGCATTAAAACAGAAATACTTTCTTTTACGGTCAGGATTAAAATCTCCTCCTCAATATTTGATATTTTTCCTATAACTGAAGTTCCTTTTGGTTGTTCTTTGATGAAGTTTTCAACTGGATCATCTTCTAGTTGTTTAATACCTAAAGATATTCTCTCTTTTAATGGATCCATGGCTAAAATAAGAGTTTGAACATCTTGGCCTTTTTGAAATTTCTGAACCGCATTTTCTTCAGCTTCTGTCCAAGACAAGTCTGAAAGATGAACTAATCCATCAATATCACCGTCAAGACCAACGAACATTCCGAAATCAGTTATAGATTTAACAGAACCATTGACAGTATCTCCTACAGAATTGTTTTCAGAGAAGATCAGCCAAGGATTTTCCTGACATTGCTTCATTCCTAAGGAAATTCTTCTTTTTTCTAGGTCAAGTTCTAAAACCATAACATCTATCTCATCTCCTGGAGATACAACCTTAGATGGATGAATATTTTTGTTGGTCCAATCTATTTCAGAAACATGCACCAGACCTTCGGTATCCTTGTCAAGCTCAGCGAAGAAACCATAATCTGTAAGAGTTGAAACTTTGGCTTTATGAACTGAATTAACTGGGTAAAGGGTTTCGATTGTCTCCCAAGGATCTGAAGACATTTGCTTCAATCCCAAAGAAACTCTTGATTTCTCCTTATCAAAATTTGTGACCTTTAAGTTTAGTTGCTCTCCAATATTAAGAACCTCAGATGGATGATTAATTCTTTTCCACGTAATATCTGTAATGTGAAGGAGACCATCAATACCTCCCAAATCAATAAAGGCTCCATAATCAGTTAGATTTTTAACGGTACCTTCTATTGTCGAACCTTCTTCAATAGTTGCAAATAGCTTCTCTCTTTCTTCTGAATTGATATCTTCCTGAACAGCTTTCCTTGAAAGAACTACATTAGACTTATCTTTGTCTAATTTGATGACTTTAAAGTCTTGAAAAGTTTTTTCTAAGTGATCAAAACTTTCAAGTTGTTTTGAATCGACAAGAGAACCAGGCAGAAAAGCTCTAACTCCTGCTACGTCTACGGTCATCCCACCCCTAACTTTGCCGTTTATGTATCCTTTGACTATTGAGCCTGTTTTGAGTGATTCTTCTAAATTAAGCCAACTTTCATCGTGCATCGCCCGTAATCTTGAAACCCTGGTCTCACCATAACCGTCTTCAACAGACTCTAAAGTAACTTTTACCTCATCACCTATCTCAAGCTCTTTATCAGATTCGTCTGCTAAAAATTCACTTCTAGCGAGAACCGGCTCTGATTTTAAACCGACGTGAACAGTAACCCAGTCAGGTTTCAGATCTACTATAACTCCAGTAATGATAGTTCCTATTTGAAAATCTAATGTCGATAGACTCTCGTCTAGAAGTTTTCCGAAATTTGCTTGTTCCATAATTTAAATTAAATCCATTATTTTATTTACTACCTCATCTATTGATAGATTTGTGGAATCAATAACTTTTGCTCCTTGTGGAATCAAAAGAGGAGATACATCTCTATTTTTGTCCTTTAAGTCTCTATCTTCTAAGCTTGAGATAAGGTTGCGCATGTTAACCTCCATACCCTTTTCTTTCAACTGAATTTGACGTCTTTTTGCTCTCTCTTCGATTGATGCATCTAAATAAATTTTAATCTCAGCTTCAGGAAAAACTACCGATCCCATATCTCTTCCATCGGCTATTAAACCTATATTTGGATCGTAAAAGGACCTTTGAGTATCTTTAATAAGATCTCGAATATTTTGATTACGTGCCAAGTCTGAAGCTTTTATCCCTATCTCTTCTCTTCTAATGGTGTCAGTAATATCCTTACCATCAAAAATAAGATGATATTGGTCTCCTTTAAGCTTAAAAAAGATGTTCTTATCTTTAAGTTCTATTCCAATTGAGTCTGGATCAGTTTCTTTGATATTTTCAGAAATGAGAGCTAATAATCTATATAGAGCTCCGCTATCTAAAATATTCCATCCTAATTTTGTTGCTAACAATTTAGCTACTGTTCCCTTGCCAGAACCGCCTGGGCCGTCAATGGTTATTAAATTATCCATTTTTGAAACTGAATCCCAACGTTTTTGCTTGATCGATGAATTCTGGAAAAGAAGTATTGATACACTCGACATTTCTGATTGTTAAACCTGCAGAAGATCTCAGCCCTGCTACTAACATTGTCATCGCAATTCTATGATCCCCATGCGAGTCAAATACTTCATCGGAAAAAATTCTATCCTTTTTGCCAATTATTTTCAGACTATCTTCGTTTAATTGAACTTCAACATCTAGTTTTTGAAGGTTGTTGATCATGATTGAAAGTCTGTCGCTCTCTTTATGCTTCAATTCTGATAAACCATTAAATTCTGATTCTCCTTCTATTAAACTAGCAATCAAGAAAAATAGTGGGAGCTCATCAATTAAATTAGGAACTATATCTTCCATTATTTTTGCAGGTAACAAGTCCGATGACTTTATGACTAAATCAGCCACTTCTTCATTTCCTAATTGTCTAATATTTGTAAGATCTATATTTGCATTCATGTCTAAAAGACAGTCAAGAAAAGCTTTTCTAGTCTTATTTATTCCCACGTTTTTAATTTTTATTTCAGAATTTTCAGAAATTAAGCATGCACCTATAAAAAAGGCTGCTGATGAGAAATCTCCAGGAACTTCAATTTGCCCTGGAGTTTTTAAATCACTTCTTTCAATTTCAACAATCCCTTTCGAAGATGAAATATTAGCTTCAAAAGTTTTCATCATCCTTTCTGTATGGTCTCTGGTTGGATATTGTTCTTGTACCTGAGTTTTACCTTCCGCATTTAATCCTGCCAATAAAATTGAGGATTTTACTTGCGCGCTTGCAATTGGCATTTTGTAAGTAATACCTTTTAAACCAGTTGACGGACTAATCTTAAGAGGAGGATTTTCTTTATTGGTCGCGGAAATTTTTGCTCCCATTTTTTGTAAAGGGTCAATGATTCTCATCATAGGCCGATTTGAAAGAGAGGCGTCACCGGTTAATGTGGATGAAAAGTTTAACGAGCTCAAAAATCCTGCAAAAAGTCTCATTCCTGTTCCAGAGTTACCAAAATAAAGATCTTTTGTTGGGGCAGACAAACCTTCTATGCCAGGAGAATCAAGAAAAATGACGGAGCTTTTAACCTTGGTTTTGATTCCAAGAAATCTAGCTACGTTAAGCGAATTGAGAACATCTTCGCTATATTGTGAGCCGTGAATTTGCGTTTTTCCTTTGCTTAAAAGTCCAAATAAGATTGCTCTGTGCGAGATTGATTTATCACCTGGAATAACAATCTCTCCTGAAAGATTATTTTTCTTTGATGACTTTAATGATGTAGTCATTCAATCAATTATTTTTTTTCTTGCCTTGTTGGATTCAGCAATTAAGTTTTTAGTTTTAGAGCGGCTGCTTAAGATATTTTTTTCCATTACCTCTAATTCTTTCTTAAAACCTTTTATTGAATTTAAAATTTCCTTTTTATTTAGATCAAAAATATCGCTCCACATTTCTGGATCACTTGAAGAAATTCTAGTGAAGTCTTTTAGTCCACCTCCCATGAGGACTTTATTCTTTATATTTGAGGACTTTTCGATATATCTCATTAAGCTAAAACTAATTACATGAGGTAAGTGGCTTGTAGCTGCTAATATTTTATCGTGAGAGTTTAAGTCCATTTTTATGCAATTAGAGCCTAAAGATTTCCATAATTTTTGGGCCTTTGTAATTGAATTTTTTGACGTCTTTTTCAACGGGGAAAGAATACAAATTTTGTTTTCAAAAAGTTTTATGTCAGATGCATCTATGCCACTTCCTTCGTTCCCTGCAATTGGATGAGAAAGAATAGCATTTTCAATTTTATTGATTAAAGCATTCTTTTTTATCTCATTTTTACAGCTAGATGTCTCAGTAAATAGAACAGCATTTTTAATGAGATCTTTATTTTCGTTAACTAATTTATTGGTAACAATTGGAGGAGTTGAGAAAATAACTGAATAGGGTTTTGAAAGTTCTAAATCTGAGAATGTTCCTTTAATGATTTTATTTTTTATTGCATATGAGATTGTTTTTTTACTCAAATCCTCTGCATAGACTCTACTTCCCTGTTTGCAAAGAGATTTGGCTATAGATCCTCCAATATGACCTAAGCCGAATATTAGTATTTGTTCTTTCAATTCCTCGAACCTTTAATCTTTTTTGTAGCCTCAATAAAAGCATCGTTTTCAAATTCCTGACCAATGCTTACTCTTACAAATCTATCCATATTGTATGATTTGAGAGATCTCAATATGATTCCTTCATTTAAAAAGGCTTCAAAGGTTTCATCAGAATCTATACCCAAACTAAAAGAAAAGAAATTACCCTGAGTCGGCATATATTCAATATTTTCTTTTTTGAAGAATTGCATTAATTTATTTTTTTCTCTTTGGTTTAAATCGACAGATTTTCCTAAATGCTCCTTATCATTTAAAGATGCAATACCCGCCTCAAGGGCAAAAGAACTCACATTGAATGGCTGTCTAACACGGTTTAAATAATCTGCGATTTTTTGAGATGAGATGCAGTAGCCAAGTCTATAAGCCGCAAGGCCGTGCGCCTTTGAAAAACTCCTAGAAATTACTAAATTTTGATACTTATCGATCAATTCAAAAGGTAGTTTGTAATGTTCATCTTCAATGTATTCAAAGTAAGCCTGATCAAGAAAGACAATTAAATCACTCGGTAAATCATTCAGCATTGCTTCAATTTCAGATAATGTATTTGCTGATCCTGTAGGATTATTTGGAGATGCGATAAAAATTACTTTAGATTTTTCATCAACGAAATTAATTACTGAAGTTAAGTCTTGATGATAATTTTCAGTCACAGGCAATTCTCTTAAATCTGCTCCTGTTCCTAGGATGGCAAGAGGATATATTGCAAATCCATGTTTAAAATAAAGTGCATTATCTCCATTAGTTAAAAAAGCCCTAGCTGAAAACTCAATCAAATCATTGGATCCGTTTCCTAACGTGATGCAATCAAGTGGAACTTTTTCCAACTTTGAAATTTCTTGTTTTAGTTTTGTTCCATTTCCATCAGGATATCTATGCGCTTCTTCAACAATATGACTAATTGCTTTGGTAGCTAACTTACTAGGACCTATAGGATTCTCATTGCTGGCAAGCTTTATCAGCTTTTCTTTGCTCATGTTAAGGCTATCGGATGATTTCCCAGGTTTATAAGGAGTTATCTTATTTACACCAATATTTACTCTATCTTCGGGAAAAGTCTTTTTCATTAAATTCCTTTGGGATAGGATCCCAAAACTTTTAAATTTAGTGAAAGCCGTGATATTTTTTTTAGCGCAATGTCCACATTCTTATCAGTCGTGTGACCATCTAATTCTATAAAAAACATATATTCCCAGTTGTTCTTTTTAGTTGGCCTCGATTGAATGTTTGTAAGATTGATTTTTTGATCTTTGAACTTTTCTAAAATATCTGAAAGTGCCCCAGACTTATTTTTTGTTATTATGCTTATGCTGGTTTTATCCTCTTGGGTAGCTGAAACATCATGATTTCCAACAATAATAAATCTTGTTTTATTATTTTTGTAATCTTGAATATTTCGCTTCAAAACTTTCATGTCGTACTTTTTAGCGGCCTCGGTAGAAGCTATGGCAGCGGAATAATTTGTTCTTTTTGACTGCAATACACCTTGAGAATTACTTGTTACATCTTTTCTTATTGCTTTAGGTAAGTTTTTACTCATCCAAGACTGGGACTGTGCAAAAGCCTGACTGTGCGCGAAGATAGTTTTAATGCTCGAAAGAGCAATGTTTCTCTTTGATATAAGGCTTAAATTAATTGGAATGCTTATCTCACTGCAAATCTTCAGATTACTTTCAATGATTTCATCTAAAGTAGAATTAACAAGGCCCTCAGTTGAATTTTCAATTGGCAAAACTCCATAATATTCAGAATTTTCTTCAACTAAATCTATAACTTCTCTGATAGATCCGCAGGGAACAAAGTTTGTAGAGGACCCGAAGTGTTTTTTTGCTGCTTTTTCTGAAAATGAACCTTCAGGCCCCAAATATGCGACCTTAATTTCAAAAGCTGTTGAAAAACAAGCAGATATAATATCCTGAAAAATTGTTCGAATTTTATTATCCTCTAGTGGCGAGTTATTCAAAGATTGTAAACGCTTAATAATTTCTTTTTCTCTATCTGGACGATAAAAAGGGCCTTTCGATGTATTTTTTTTTAAATTCTCAGCATCAATAACCAAGGAGACCCTTTCTTCAAGCAGAGAGAGCATCTGATCATCAATTAAATCAATTTTCTTACGAATTAAACCTAATGATTTTTCTAATTTTGAGTTAGCCATACTTACTTGCAAATACATCCATAAAAGAAACTAAAGCATCTATAGCTTCTTCTGGCACAGCATTGTATATGCTAGCTCTCATCCCTCCAACTGATCTATGACCAGCAAGATTCAGTAAACCTTCTTTTTCGCTTTCTTTAAGAAATGAATCATTAAGGGAATCGTCGTTCAACAAGAATGGAACATTCATGATAGACCTACTCTCGATAGATACATCGTTGTAGTAAAAATCACTTTTGTCTATGTAATCGTATAGTTTTTTTGCTTTTCTCAGATTAATTTCTTCAATTGATTTAAGGCCACCGTTTCTTTTAAGCCAAGAAAAAACTTTTCCTGAAAGATACCAAGCAAATGTAGGAGGCGTGTTGTACATTGATTCTGAATCTGCATATGTCTGATAACTCATTAAAGCGGGAAGATCATCTCTTTTTTGAATTAAGTCTTTTCGAATAATTACAATTGCTAGCCCAGCTGGACCAATATTTTTTTGAGCGCCTGCATAAATGAGTCCAAATTTTTTTACATCTAGAGGCTCAGAGAGTATGTTGGAAGAACAGTCAGAAACTATTACTTTTTCTGGTAAATCATTTAATGACCTGCATGCGACTCCTTCAATTGTCTCATTCATCACCATATGTATGTACGAGGAATCTTCTGTAATATTCCAGTCATTTATTGAAGGATATTTTTTGAAAGAAATATCTTTTGAAGATGCAGCTATGTTAACGTCATGAAATTTTTTAGCTTCAGCTATAGCTTTTTTAGACCACGATCCGACTTCTAAGTAATCTAGTTTTTGGTTCTTATTTCCGAGATTCATTGGAATCATTGAAAATTGTAGACTGGCGCCTCCTTGAATGAATAAAACATCGTACTCATTAGGTATAGATAATAAATCAATGAAGTCCTGTTTTGCTTGCTCCGCTATGGATACAAACTCTTTGCTTCTATGGCTCATTTCCATAACCGCTAAACCATGATTTTTATAATCTAAAGTTTCTTCTTGTAACTCCTTCAAGACTTCTTCAGGAAGCGCAGCTGGACCTGCACAAAAATTAAATGCCCTAGTCATCTGTATCTTCAATTATAGAAGCCAGCCCCACAAGCTTTTCTGAGTCTTTAAGTTTAATAACAGTTACTCCTTGAGTATTTCTTCCGATAACATTAATTTGATCAACTTTAGTTCTGACTAAGGTTCCTTTGTTGCTTATCAACATTATTTCTTGGTCTTCAGTAACCTGATTTGCGCCTATAAGTAATCCATTCCTATCGGAGGTTTGCATTGCGATAACACCTTTGGCTCCTCTCCTAGTTTTTCTGAAGTCATCGACATTTGTTCTTTTCCCATAACCGTTTTCAGAAACACTGAAGATTGTATTTTCTTTTTCAGGAACAAGAAGAGATATGACCTGATCATCTTTCCCTAAATTAATTCCTTTAACTCCCCTAGCAGCCCTTCCCATTGATCTAGCTTCCTTTTCATCAAAAAAAACTGCTTTGCCAGATTGAGAAACTAGCATGATGAATTTTTCTCCATCGGTTAAAGTTGAACCTACTAATTCATCATCAGGATCAAGTTTTATAGCTCTTTTTCCAACTTTCCATTGTCTTTTAAATTCATCTAATGAAGTTTTCTTTACCACACCTTTTTTCGTTGCCATAAAAACAAATCCTGGCTCTTCAAACGATTCAACGTTCAATAAACTCGTTATTCTCTCTCCTTCATCTAAATTTATTAAGTTAATTAGCGGCCTTCCTTTGGCAACTCTTGATGCTACAGGTATTTGATAAACCTTAAGCCAATATACTTTGCCTAAATTAGAAAAACATAAAAGCGTTGAATGAGTATTAGCAACTATAAGCTGCTCTACAAAATCCTCATCTTTTACAGATGCAGCCGTTTTACCCACGCCGCCTCTTCGTTGAGATCTGTAAACTTCAAGAGACTGAGTTTTTGCATAACCTAGGTGGGAGATAGTCACAACCATATCTTCCTGTTTGATCAAATCCTCATCAGTCAGATCCAACTTATCCTCGATAGGAGTCTTTCTAGCATCTCCATACTCTTGTTTAATCTCATTTAGCTCATCTTTGATAACGCTTATGAGCTTATTTTTATCAGAAAGAATTTCTTGTAATTTTTTTATCTGATCTAATATTTCAGCATACTCTTCTTTTAATGATTCTTGTTCAAGTCCAGTAAGTCTTTGAAGTCTGAGATCTAATATTGCCTGTGCCTGGTGATCCGATAGTTGGTATTTATTTCCGGACAATCCAAAATCATTTTTTTTACTTCCGGATATATCAGCACCAGATGCTTTGAGAAGCTTAACCACATTAGAGGCTTTCCATGATTTTGATAACAATTTTTTCTTGGCTTCTTGTCCATCCTTTGATTTTTTAATCAGATCTATAACAGGATCTATGTTTTCTAAAGCTACGGTAAGTCCCTCGAGAACATGAGATCTATTTTTTGCTTTTTCTAAATCAAATTTTGTTCTTCTGGTTACTACCTCTTTCCTATGATCAATAAATACTTCAAGAATTTGTTTTAAATTTAAAAGTTTTGGGACGTTGTTTATTAATGCTACGTTATTGATCCCGTAAACATTTTCCAAAGGAGTTAATGCATATAAGTTATTAAGGATAACTTCTGGAGATTGACCAGATCTAATTTCAATTACTATTCTGACGCCATCTTTATTAGACTCATCCCTTATTTCAGAAATTCCCTCAATTCTTTTTTCTTTGGAAAGTTCAGCAATTTTCTCTACCAATCTTGATTTATCTACTTGGTATGGAATTTCAGAAACTATGATTTTGATTCGGTCTTTTTTGTCTGTTTCTATGTCGGCTTTTGCTCTGAGATAGACTCTGCCCTTTCCAGTTTTTGCTGCTTCTATAAGGCCAGCTCTTCCATTAATGAACCCGCCAGTTGGAAAATCTGGACCAGGTAAAATCTCTAAAAGGGAATCAATATCAGCATCCGGATTATCAATAAGCAACAAGCATGCTTCTATAGACTCAGTTAAATTATGAGGAAGCATGTTTGTAGCCATGCCTACTGCAATTCCAGATGAGCCGTTAACAAGAAGATTTGGGATTTTTGTAGGAAGAACTTCAGGCATTAACTCAGTGCCGTCATAATTTTCCACAAAATTAACTGTACCTTTATTTAAATCTCCAAGTAGTTCATGAGCAATTTTTGAAAGTCTGACTTCGGTATATCTCATTGCTGCAGGCGGATCTCCATCCATAGATCCAAAATTTCCTTGGCCATCAACTAAGGTATAACGAAGAGCAAAGTCTTGCGCCATTCTAACAAGTGTGTGATAAACGGCAGCGTCTCCGTGAGGATGATATTTACCTATGACGTTACCAACTATTCTTGCTGACTTTTTATAAGCCCTATTCCAATCATTGCCCTCTACATTCATGGCAAATAATGTTCTCCTATGAACTGGCTTTAGCCCATCTCTAGCATCAGGCAATGCTCTTCCTACAATTACGCTCATTGCGTAATCCATATAGGAAGATTTAAGCTCTTCCTCAATACTTATAGTGGAATCTTTATCGTCAAAAATGTCAGTCATTCAATAAAATGATACTAAGAAAAATCAATAGAAAAATAAGCTTAAAATACTGGACAAATTATAGCATTTCTAACGTATTTTTAGGGGTTTATTTTACGACTTAAACTCAGAAACTAAGCCACTTACAGACTCTTTTGCATCACCAAAAAGCATACGAGTATTTTGTTTAAAAAATAAACTATTTTGTATTCCTGCGAAACCAGAAGCCATGGATCTTTTTAAGACAAAGACTGTTTTAGCTCTATCAACCTCTATGACGGGCATTCCATATATAGGGCTTGATTCGTCCTCTCTAGCATCAGGATTCACAACATCATTAGCACCAATGACAATGCATGCATCTATGGTATCCATAATAGGATTTACATCTTGAGGCTCGACAAGAACATCGTATGAAACATTTGCTTCTGCTAAAAGTACATTCATATGTCCTGGCATCCTGCCGGCAACTGGATGGATTGCATACTTAACATCGCAACCATTATCTTGAAGCAACTCCCCTAACTCCCTTACAGAGTGCTGTGCTTGTGATACAGCCATCCCATAACCTGGAACGATAAGAACTGATGAAGCAGCTTCTAATATGAGGTAAGAATCTCCAATGTTGATAGGATTTACATCGCCTTGAACCTTTCCTTCACCCGAAGACGAGGAGGAGTCAGTCGCGCCAAAACCTCCAAAAAGAACGTTAAGCAATGATCTGTTCATTGCCTTACACATTATATTTGTGAGGATTAATCCACTCGCCCCTACTAATGAACCTGCGACAATCAATACATTGTTCCCTATTACAAATCCTGCTGCACATGCTGCAAGACCAGAATAACTGTTAAGAAGGGCAATGATTACAGGCATATCAGCACCACCTATAGGTATGGCTAATAAAATTCCCAGTAAAAGAGATAATGCTATTAGGAGAATTAATGCATATTGCTCATTAATCCAATCAAAACCAAAAAGAATTTCAGCGAAGAAAATACCCGAACAAAATTGAAAAAGTAATAGAAGAAGTAATAAAATTACTAATGCAGTGAGAATTTTTTGACCGATAAACAAATAAGGTTTGCCGGGCATAATTTCTGAAAGTTTCCCAAATGCAATTAAGCTTCCTGAGAAAGTTACCCCACCAATGATAGTTGCGATTCCTATTGCAATCATTGCCACTAGATTAGAGGTTGTTAAAGCAAATAATTCTGCAGAGGCAACCAGAAGGCTTGATGCTCCACCGAAGCCATTCAATAAAGCAACTAATTCAGGCATAGATGTCATTTTTATTCTTAATGCAGCAATTGCTCCAACTACTCCGCCTCCAATAAGACCTAACAAGATAAATTGAAATGAAACTATTTCTTTGCTTAATAAAGTTACAACTACAGCAAGAAGCATTCCTAAAGAAGATACAAAATTTCCTCTTTGAGCTGTATCGGGTGAGCTCAACATTTTCAAACCAAATATAAATAAAACCGAAGCTAAGATATAACTTAGGTTGATAAAAGTATTATTCTGAAAGACTTCTAAAATCATTTTTTCTTAAACATTCTAAGCATTCTATTGGTGACTAGATATCCACCAACAACATTAAGGCTTGCCAAGAAAACAGCTATTGTGCCTAAGGTAATAGTTATACTTGAAGAGTCACCCCCCGAAGATAAAATTGCTCCAACAAGGGTAATTCCTGAAATCGCATTAGCACCGGACATCAATGGGGTGTGAAGAGTAGATGGAACCTTATTAATAAGCTCAAAACCCAAAAATATTGAAAGGACAAGGACAAACAGTAGCAGCATCATTTCCATTAAATTATCTCCTTAGAATTTCTGATATGTAATTACCATCTTTAGTAACTATGCAGCTTTTTAAAATTTCATCTGATTCATCTAATTCGAGTTTTTTAGTATCTTTATCCCAAAACTCTTCAATTAAATTATAGATATTGTTTGCATATACTTGAGTGGAATGTTCCGGAACATACCCTGGAAGATTTTCATGCCCTATTATTTTCACCCCATTTTTTTCGATAGTCTCGCCTAAGACAGAACCTTCGACATTTCCACCTGAGGTGACAGCCATATCAACGATGACGCTTCCCGGCTGCATATTAGAGATCATATCTTCAGATAAAATTCTGGGAGCTGGCTTACCAAAAACTTGTGCCGTAGTTATTACAATATCTGAGTATCCACAAACCTTTTTCATTCCTTCTCTTTGTAACTCTAATTGTTTCTCTGTTAATTCTTTAGCATAGCCTTGATCAGTCTCTTCAGTTTCACCGATATCTATTTTTATAAATCTTGCACCTAGAGACTTCACTTGTTCTTCAACTGCTGGTCTGGTATCGAATGCTTCAACGCGAGCTCCAAGTCTTTTTGCAGTCGCCATAGCTTGAAGTCCTGCAACTCCAACACCAATTACAAAAACTCTTGCGGGAGAAATTGTTCCTGCAGCTGTCATCATCATTGGCATTGCTTTATTCATTTCAGATGAGGCCAACATTACTGCTGAATACCCTGCTAAATTAGCTTGGGATGATAATGCATCCATTTTTTGAGCTCTTGTGATTCTTGGAATTAATTCCATACTGATAGAAATGATCTTTCTTTGTTTTAGCTTCTCTAAAAATTCTTTTTCATTGAACACATCAAGAAAACTTATAGTTAAAGTATTTTCAGAAACTGAATCTAAGTCTGATAAAGGTAAATGATTTACTGAGGAAATAATTTCTGAATTGGATAAACCCTCTGATCTAGATTCGTTTTTACATCCCATATCTTCTAAATCTTGATCTGCGATGTCTATCTTTTGAGCGACTCCTGATTCAAACGAAACATCTATTCCTAGATCGATCAACTTCTGAGCAGAAGCAAGATCCAGAGCAGATCTTGTTTCTTTTTCAGATTCTTTTGGAAAGAATATTTTCATTTCAAATTTTAAGCAAAAAATTAAGAATTAATTTTAAACAAAGTATTAAGCTTAATATAAATGAAGCTTTAACTTTTTTTTACAATGTAATTCAATATACTTATCTCAGATTGTCAGAAATATGAATATCGATCAAGCAGAAAAAGATAAGTTCAATAAAATAGCAGAAGAGTGGTGGGATCCTTCTGGAAAATTTGCACCTCTTCACAAAATTAATCCTTTACGTTCGAATTACATTAATAACAAAAAAACCGTAAATAATTTAGAGGTCCTTGATGTTGCTTGTGGCGGTGGATTATTAGCAGAAGCTTTGTACGATTTTGGAGCTCTAGTCACAGGAGTTGATATATCAGAAGTTGCAATAGAAACAGCGAAACTTCATGCTTCAAAAAACAACAAGGACATAAGCTACATTCTTGGAGAAGCTGAAAGCTTGCTTCTTGATAAAAAAGCTTTTGATGTCGTTTCTTGTCTTGAAGCTATAGAACATGTTCCCAATCCTGAATTGCTCGTGAAGACTTGCTCAGATTTATGTAAACCGGGCGGCGAAGTATTTTTTTCAACTATTAATAGAAATCCAAAATCCTTTCTTTTTGCAATTATTGGTGCTGAATACATTCTTAATTTATTACCCAAAGGCACTCATGATTTTAATAAGTTCATAAAACCTTCAGAACTTCATGATTTTATGACAAGGTCGGGGTTAGAAGTTAAAGAAATAATTGGAATGAGCTACAACCCACTTTCAGGCAACTATTGGTTAGGTGATGATGTTACAGTTAACTATTTAGTTCATGCTCATAAACCACAGTGATATAGACCTGTACCTCTTTGATTTGGATGGCACCATTCTGGATACTGCTAAAGAGTTTCATATGTCTCTTAATTTTTTGCTTCAGCAAAAGGAGTTTATTGAAAAAGAATTTTCATCTGTAAGGCAAATTGTTTCTGAAGGTGCTGGAGCCTTGATTTCACTTGGATTCTCAATTTCAGATAGTGATGGCAATTTCGAAATTCTAAGAAAAGAGCTTATTGAGGAGTACGAAAAAATATGCACTGACTCCAAAACATTTGAAGGCTTTGAAGAACTCATAAAATTCATCAAAGATAATAATAAAAAGTGGGGGATAGTTACAAATAAACCTAAATTCCTCACTGATAAAATCTCAAATTTTTATAAATGGGATGAAATGGCAGATATAGTTATCTCTCCAGAAGATGCTGAGAACAGACGAAAACCCGATCCAAGCGGTATAAATTTAGCCATGAAGAAGTTAAATTGTTCTCCTGAAAATACTCTTTTTTTTGGGGACCATTTCAAAGATTTCGAGGCATCAAAACGTGCGAAAACCTCATTCATATTTGCAGAATATGGCTATCATAATAGCTCCATTAAAGATGAGGATTTAAACGATGTTGTTAAAATTAAATCCCTAAGAGAGATTTTTGATTAAGTTATCAATTTCTTTTTGGCTCAGTTCCTTATATGACCCCTGCTTTAACGTAGAGGGTAAAAAAATATTTGCGTATCTTACTCTCTTGAGGCGACTTACTTCGTAGCCTAATGCATTCCATAGCTTTCTGACTTCTCTATTTTTTCCCTCTTGTATGACAAGAGCAAACCAAGAGTGGGATTTGGTTATCCTGCCTTCAACTAAATCATTAAATTTCATTCTATTTCCATCAATTTGAATACCTTTTTTTAATTTTTCTATATCAGCTGGTTCAACTTCTCCCCTTATACGAGCAATATATTCTCTATCAAGCATTGATGAGGGATGCATTAGTTGATTGGCAACTTGCCCATTATTTGTAAGCAAAAGAAGGCCTGAGGTGTTTAAGTCCAATCTACCTACTGATATCCATCTGAAGTTTTTTTCAGGTGGCAACAAATCAAATATTTTTTTCTTAGGGCTTTTTTCTGATCTAGTGCATTCAAACCCTTCAGGTTTATTTAAGGCTAATATTTTTAACTTATTATTAACATTTAGAGTAATTTTTTTTCCATCAAGGAAAATTTGATCATCTCTTGAAATTTTCTCTCCGAGCTTGGCCAGTCTGTCGCCAACAAAGATTCTTTTTTCTTGAATGAACTTTTCTATCTGCCGTCGAGATGCGATGCCTGAATCGGAAAGAACCTTTTGGATTCTTTCTTTCACTGAATTATCTCATTTCCCTCAATGGAATTTTGGTCTGGATCCTCCAAAGGTAATGGCATGGTAGATTCAGTAGAAATATTTATTTCAGGTAAAGAAGGCAAATCCGATAGTTTCTTGAGCCCTAAGTCGTCAAGAAACTCTTTTGTAGTCCCTAGCAAACTTGGTTTTCCAGGAACATCTCTAATACCGACAACTTTAATCCATCCCTTTTCAAATAAATTCTTAATTAAATTACTGCTTACTGAAACTCCTCTAACTTCCTCTATCTCGCTTCTTGTTATAGGCTGCTTGTAGGCTATCAAGGTTATCGTCTCCATTAACGCTCTGGAATATCTTTGATTCTTCTCTTGCCAAATTTTAGCAATGTAAGGAGCATAAGCTTGATCAACCTGAAGTCTAAATCCACTTGCAACTCTAGATAAAGTAAAAGAATTATTTTGAGAATTTTGCTCAATCAAATCTAAAGCGTCTTTAAATTCTGAATGAGATGGTTTTTCTTCTTCGTCGAATAGGTTAGTGATCTCTTTTTCGCTTAAAGGTCTGCCAGACGAAAGAAGTATAGCCTCAATAATTTTTGAAAGTGTGATCGTATTCATTTAGTGGACGCCTGTAATTTTTTTTGAAAGATGAATTTTTCCGAAAGGTTCGTTTTGAATCCCTTTTATTAGCGAATCTTTAAGCAACTCCATGATTGCTAACAAGACAACTGCAACGCCCATCTTTCCTTCTGATTTCTTTATCAAGTCATTGAAAGCTATCAAGTCACTTTGTTGGAGTAATTCAAGAATTTCGATCATCCTTTCCCTTGTAGAAAGTTCTTCAAAATCAATAACATGACTTTTATTAAGACTTATTCTTTCTTTAAGCTCATTAAAAATAAGCACTAAGTCTGTTCCGGTAATTTTTGGTTTTTCTTTTGATGCTTCAAATTCAGGTTTTGCTGCACTAGCGAGATAAAAATCTCTGTTTACCATTGGAATATCATTTAAGCTTTCAGATGCTTTTTTGTATCTCTCGTATTCTTGAAGTCTTCTAATTAATTCTGATCTCGGATCGTCTTCTATCTCATCATCTTCGGATAGTGAAGGTAGCAAAATCCTAGATTTTATTTCTGCAAGATAAGCAGACATGACTAGGTATTCACCAGCCAAATCAAACTGAAGTTCTTCCATGAGGTTTATATATGAAATATATTGATCAGTAATTAAAGAAACATCTATGTTGGCAATATCAAGGTTCTGCTTTTTAATAAAATACAAAAGGAGGTCTAACGGGCCTTCAAATGAATCTAAAAATATTCTTAGAGAATTAGGTGGGATGTATAAATCTTCAGGAAGGTCAGATATATTCTCGCCTTGCAATTTTAGAGGCAATTCTTGTTGTTCAGCTTTATTGATGTCTTTTATTGTGTCCACAGCTGTTTTGAGCGAATTATAGCTCAATTGCCTTCAAAAGCACAAAATGTAGTGCTTTTTTCTAACAATAACCCTATATATTGGGTTTCCATGAATTGGTAATAGGATATCTTCTACCCTTGTCAAAATTTCTATCAGATATTTTCACTCCCAATGGAGCCTGTCTTCTCTTGTACTCATTAAAATCAATAAGTCCGATTATTTTTTCTACAGTCTTCTCATCAAAACCTTCTTGAATTATCTCTTTTGCGGAAAAATCCTTTTCTACGTAAAGCTCTATTATTGGATCCAATATTTCATAATCTGGCAGGGAATCAGAATCTTTTTGATCTGGAGCTAGTTCAGCGCTTGGGGGTCTCGTAATGATTCTTTCTGGAATCACTTCATTTAATCCATTTCTATATTTTGATAGTTCATAAACCAATGTCTTTGACACATCTTTTAAAACTGCAAATCCTCCTGCAGTGTCACCGTATAAGGTCGAGTAGCCAACTGCAGTTTCACTTTTATTTCCTGTTGTGAGAACTAATAAACCGTCTTTATTTGAAATTGCCATCAGAGTGACTCCTCTAATTCTTGACTGCAAATTTTCTTCGGTTTTATCAATTTTTTTATTATTAAAAATTTCAGAAAGCTTGCTCATATGAGCGTCAAAAACCTTCTCTATTGGGATTTCTTGATGATTAATTTTTAAATTCTTTGCCAAAAGCGCAGCGTCATTAATGCTAATATCTGCAGTATATTTAAAAGGCATCATGATCGTTCTAACTTTATCTGAACCAAGAGCATCTGTTGCAATCGTTGCTGTCAAAGCAGAGTCAATACCACCGGATGAACCAATTAGCACTCCTTTGAAGTTATTTTTTTCTACGTAGTCCTTCGTTGCTAGGACTAATGAATCATAAAGATCTTTCAATCTGTTTGATGTTTTTTCTTTGATTGAACTTTTATTTATTTCTTCATGATTAAATTGAATAGAGTCAGTCGCAAAGCTTTTAAGTTCAATAGTCACATCCCCTTGCTTATTGATTACTGAGGAAGTGCCATCAAAAACCAGTTCATCTTGTCCTCCTGTTTGATTTACGTAAATCAAAGGAATGTTTAACTTTTCAGAAACCTTGGTAAAAACATTGCCTCTCTCTTCTTTCTTGCTGGTGGTGAATGGCGAAGCACTCAGATTTATGAGAAGGTCTACATTATTTTCTTTTTGCAAATCTATAAATCCTTCATCCCAAATGTCTTCACAAATTGAAAGTCCAATTTTGAGATCATTTAATTGAAAGAAGTTCTTGGAGCTGCCATTAGAAAAATATCTCTTTTCATCAAATTCAATATAGTTTGGAAGAACATGTTTATCGTAGATTTGAATGATTCCAGACTTATCGATTAAAGCAGCAGAATTGTATCTTTTGCCATCTTTCTTTGTTGGCAGTCCTATTAAAACTTTTGATTTGTTTATTGATGATGACAAATTTTCAACACTTTTTTGTGCAGAAATAAGAAAATCTTCTCTCAATAATAAATCTTCAGGAGGATAACCTGTAATAAATAGCTCACTAAATACAATGAGATCTGAACCAGATGATTCAAATTTCAAAATGTAATCTCTTGCTATAGAAGTATTACCTCTTATATCACCAACGATGGGATTTTCCTGTACTAGAGAAATTTTCACTGTATATTTAGATTAAAACCTTTAAATTGAAGAGATTATATATAAAATGCTTTCACTAAAAGAATTATGCAATATTTAACAGACAATACCAGGATTAAAGGGCTTTTGGAGGTCATACCTCCAATCAAGCTAATTGATAAGTTACCCCTGTCTTCAAAAGCATCAAAGCTGGTTTACGAATCAAGAAATGAACTATCCTCAATTCTTAAGCAAGAAGATGACCGTTTATTAGTTGTAGTAGGTCCTTGTTCCATTCATGACCCAAAAGCTGCCATAGAATATGCAAAAAAATTAAAGCCGCTTGCTGATGATTTATCGAAAGAACTCAAAATAGTTATGAGGGTTTATTTTGAAAAACCTAGAACTACAATTGGATGGAAAGGTTTGATAAACGATCCAGATATTGATAACAGCTTCAACATAAATAAAGGACTAAAAACTGCCAGAAAACTTCTTTTAGAAATAAATGAATTAGGATTGCCTGCAGGTACAGAATATCTCGATATTATCACTCCGCAATATATCTCAGATTTAATATCTTGGGGAGCTATTGGAGCTAGAACCACTGAGAGTCAGATTCATAGAGAGTTAGCTTCTGGGTTATCTTGTCCTGTTGGATTTAAAAACAGCACTAATGGCTCAGTAAAAGTAGCTATTGATGCTCTGAAGGCCGCTAGTCATTCACACATCTTTTTATCCATTACCAAAGAGGGTAAATCGGCTATCTTCAACTCAGCGGGTAATGAAGATTGTCATGTGATCCTTAGAGGGGGAAGCGAACCTAATTACAAAGACAAAGACATAAAAGAAACATCAAAAATACTTAAAGAAAATGGATTAATAGATTCTGTCATGGTTGATATGAGTCATGGGAATAGCAGCAAACAGTTCAAAAAACAGTTGATTGTAAATCAAGACCTTTGTAACCAGATATCATCTGGATCTAAAAATATCATTGGAGTCATGATTGAAAGCAATTTAATTGAGGGAAACCAAAGCTCCGATAATAAAAATAATCTCGAATACGGTCGAAGTATCACCGATGCTTGCGTTGGCTGGGAAGATACAGAAATTATGCTGAATTTGCTTTCAAGTGCTGTCAAAAATAGAAGACAGAATATGAAGGTTTCAGCATAAATGTCAGGGAAAAAATACTCTTTCTCAAAAGAAATTGCAGAATCTCTTGGAATTACTGAAGCAATAATCCTAGACTTTTTCCAAAACAATCGAGAAAACTTTTCCTTGAGTATTCTGAAGGATGAGTTTAGGTTCTTGGAAGTTTCGCAAATAGAAAATTCTTATCAAAAACTTGATAATTTAGGCCTTTTCAACAATATTCCTGCCAAGGACAATGCTTCCAATCCAGATGAGTCCATGAATTTTTACCCTAGTGAAGATTTAGTTAAACAAGCATGCAATTTAGGAATCAAAGAGGATTTTTTAGGAGATCAGCTACCAAGTTTTAATTTATTTTGGAAAGGAAAAGATTTAAAGCCGCATTTAAAAGAGTCAAAATTTCTTCAATACGCTTTGAAAAATTGGAGAGAAAAGGAAAAAATTGAATATCAAGAATCGAAGAAAGTTCTAATAGATAATAACTGGCAGCCCTCAGAGGATGCTAGGTCAATTCTTAAAGGTTTAGAAATAGGTGATTCTTTCATTGAAAGCCTTCTGCCGGAGTTTATTTTATTTTGGAAAGAAAAAAGGATTAAATCCAATTCTTGGAATTCCACTTTTTTAAATCATGCAAAAAAACAGTGGGCTAGAAAAAACTTTAAGCTTGATAGCGATAAAGAAGATCAACCTATGTCAAAAGATTGGTTACCCAGCGACGATTGCATAAAGGTTTTGGAGGTAACAAATATTCCAGTTGATTTCATAGAATCAAAAATACCCGAATTTAGACTTTATTGGATTGATGCGGGAGAAATTTCTCCTAACTGGAACAATAAATTTATAAACTTTATAAAAAATTCTTGGGAAAAGGATTCAAAAAAAAGTTCCAACATATTGGAAAGGCTTGTTAATACAGAATGGGCGAAAAAATAAAAATTCCAAATAATCATATAGAGTTGGTTAATCTAATTTTTGCTCAATTGGAAATTACTTATCACAATCAATTTCATAAAGCTTTTAAGGATGAAGTTAGTTTAAATTTAGCAAAGCAATTGTGGCTCAAAAAATTAGAAATCTTCTCTTTGGATTTGATATTCGAAGCAATTGATGAATTGACTTCAAAATCAAAATTTCTTCCGTCGCTGAGTCAAACATTAGAAGAAATTAAAAGTCATTACTTAAAAAAAGAGGGAATTCAGTCTATTGAATCTGCTTTTGCTGAGGCCTGTTTAGGGTCAGATGAACCTGAAAATTTCAAATGGTCACATCCTTTGGTATATGAAACGGCTAAAAACTTTGGGTGGGCTGATCTCAGGCGCTCTGAAGAAAGAATAGGTTTTGAAAAGTTTCAGGCTCTAATGTCCGATTCGATAAAGGACTATCTCAGCGATGCCAGCAATTTTTATCTTCCAAAAATAAAAGCATTAAAAGAAAGTAAAACTAATTTGTCTCAAGAAGAACAAATTCACCGTCTTGAAAAATTAAAAGAGAAGCATTCAAATTAATTATTGACATGCTTACTGTCATAAGATAAAAAAGCATGTAATGAATAGCTAAGTTGATATAATCCCTTTCGTCTCCATATTAAACACATGAAATTTTTAAGCTCAATCTTAAAATCGATACTTTCGATTTCTAACCTACAATCTGCAGGAATCTTTTTATTTTTTGCATCGATCTGGATGATTTCAGGTTTTTTTGTGGAAAAAGAAATTCCTACCAAGCAAGTTGTCATTGAAGAAACCACTGTCAGAGTGATGAAACAATCTGCTCAGCCTTTCGCTAGAAATATTGTTTTGAAAGGTTCTGCAGAAGCAGATAAAAATGTTCAATTAAGAGCGGAGACTTCAGGTCAAGTCATTGGCCTTCCAGTTGCTCAAGGAAAATTTGTCAAAAAAGGTAGTCCAATATGCCAAATTTTTGTTGGGGATAAAGACGAAGTAGCAAAGGAAGCTTCTTTGAATTACGAAACTGCAAAAAAATTATTTGATGAAGGACTTTATTCGAATAGCCAGCTGCAAGCTGCAAAAGGAAGGTACGAAAAAGCTTTTCAGGATCTAGACTTTGCATCTGTAAAAGCTCCTTTTGACGGAATAGTGGACAGGATTGATCTGGATGTAGGAGACTTTCTGCCAAGACAAGGTATTTGCGCAACTGTATTAGATCTTAATCCAATTCTTATTTCGGCAGAGATTTCTGAAAATGATATGTCAGAAATTTCTCTCGATTCTAAAGCGAAGATTGAATTAAATAATGGAAAAGTTTTTGAAGGAGATGTTAAATTCATTTCTTCATCAGCCAACCCAGTCACTAGAACGTTTAGAGTAGAAATTTCAGTTCCCAACCCAGAGTCTGAAATAAAAGATGGGATGACTTCTGAAGTAACTCTTAAGGGTACAGAAAGATTGGCTCATTTGGTACCAGCTTCAGTTTTGCGTTTAGATGTTAATGGCGATTTAGGTATTAGAACCATTGATGAGGATGGCTTAGTTGCCTTTAAATCAATTGAACTAATTGAAGACACCAGCTTTGGAGCATGGATAACTGGTCTTGATACTATTTCAACAATCATAACAGTTGGGCAAGATTACGTATCCCAAGGAGAAAAAGTAGGTATAGCTTTAGATAGCAGATTTACGGATTCTAATGAAAGGATTAATTGATTTTTTTGTAGATCGATACAGAACTACCTTAACAATGATGTTCCTCGTTTTAACGTGGGGCATTTTTTCTTATGGCCAAATTCCTAATGCCTCCGAACCAGATATAGATGTTCCCTTTGTGATGGTCAGCACCTTTTACGAAGGTGTTTCACCAGAAGATGCAGAAAGACTCATATCGAGACCGCTAGAGAAAAGACTTTTAACAGTAGATGATGTTAAAGGAGTTCAATCTTATAGTAGATTGGATTTCTCTACTGTGATCGTTGAGTTCCCCAATGATTTTGATCCAGACATCGCAAAAACAAATGTCCGAGATGCTGTAGATGAAGTAGCTTTTAAATTACCTACTGATGCTGAAGAGCCAATGGTCAGTAACTTTAATTTTTCAAGATTCCCAATAATGCGAGTAAATCTTGTATCTAATGAATTATCAAAAAGAGAACTTAACTATATTGCTAAAGATTTAAGATCAGATGTTGAAAGTATCCCGCTCGTTCTTGAAGCAAATTTGGCTGGGGTTCCAGAAGACCTTCTAGAAGTAGAAGTTGATAGAACTAGATTAGAGAGTTTCGGTATAACAGCGCAAGATTTTTATAATGCAATCTCTCAAAATAATAGGGTAATTCCTGCTGGTTTAATAACAACAGGCACTGGCACATTTGCAGTTAAAGTTCCTTCGATTTTTGAAGATGTCAGTGATGTAAGAAAAATTCCACTTATTAAAAGAGGAAACGCTGTAATAAGAATAGAAGATGTAGCTGAGATTCGAAGGTCCTATAAAGATCAAGAAACTTATGCAAAGGTCAATGGCAAGAATACCGTTGCCATAGAAGTTGTGAAAAGAACTGATGCCAATGAACTCGATGCAGTCGAAGCCATTAATAAACTTTTGGATCAGAAAAAAGAACTTTATCCTCCTTCTCTTGAAATAGTCATTACAGAAGATAGAACTGCCTGGAATACGGTTATGTTGGAAGAACTTATGGGTAACGTAATTACTGCCCTAGTGTTAGTAATGGCAGTTGCCTTGGCTACTATGGGTGTTAGATCTTCATTAATGGTCGGCGCTGCAATCCCACTGTGTTTCTTCTTTGGAATGATAATTCTAAATGCATATGGAACATCATTTAACTTTTTAGTCTGTTTTGGAATACTGATTTCATTGGGAATGCTGATTGATGGAGCTGTAGTTGTAATTGAATTTGCCGATAGAAAGATGGCAGAGGGATTGGACAAAACAACAGCTTATAAACTAGCTGCAAGAAGGATGTTTTGGCCAGTGATAGCATCTAATCTGACGACTTTGGCTGCCTTTTTTCCGCTCCTTTTTTGGGACTCTCTTTCTGGAAGCTTCCTGAGAACTCTTATTGTCACAGTATTTGCAGTTTTGGGAGGTTCGCTAATCTATGCTCTTCTGTTTACTCCGGCCATGGGATCTTTGTTTGGAAGTATTGGTAATAGAAGCCAAGAGTCAATACAAAACACCTCAAAGTTAGAAAACGGAGATCCCACAGAGCTTCCTGGAATAACTGGTGCTTATGCTAGATCATTGGACTTTATTCTTTCTAGGCCTATTCAAGTATTGTTCTTTGTTATCCTGCTTGTTTATACAATCTTTCTTCTGCAGGCAAGACATGGTGCCGGCTCAACTTTTTTTGCTGAGGGTGAACCAACCTTCGTCAGTGTAAATGTTGAAGCCAGAGGAAATTTAAATGCTAATGAAAAATTAGAACTCATTGAGCAGATTGAAGATGAACTTGTTCAAATTCCAGAAATTATAAAGTTATCAACCTTTACAGGTGGAAACTCTGCAGGAGATCCCAGAAGTAGAGGCTCGTCTGACGGTATTGGTGGATTTATGGTCGAGCTTGCATTTCTTGAAGAAGATGAAATTATTGGAGGTCTTAATGGCTATCAAGTGCTAGATCAGATCAGAGAAATAAGCAAAGAATTTCCGGGCCTTAAGTTTAATGTAAGAAGAGAAGAAGGAGGACCACCTATAGATGCTCCAATTGAAATTGATATATCAGGACAAAATTCCAGAGTTGTTTACGAAGCTACTATAGCTCTTGAAGAGTTCATGAAGTCTTCAATTGATGGAGTAGATAACGTTAAAACAACAATTCCAGTAAGAAAAATTGAATGGGCAATAGATATTGATAAAGAAAAAGCTTCGTTGTTTGGGGTCTCAACATCTGAAATTGGAGCGGCTGTTCAATTTGTCACAAATGGCCTCAGACTTGGCGAATATAGACCGGAAGACGTTGAAGATGAAGTCGAAATAAGAGTTAGATATCCTGAGTCTGAAAGAAGGCTAGATCAACTTGGAGAATTAAATATTCCTACTCGAGAAGGATTGATGCCTCTTAGTAGTTTTGTTGAGGTGGTTCCAAAACTCGATGTTCCTTCAATAAGAAGAGTTGATGGGGAAAGAGCTTATACAGTAACAGCCGATTACTTGGAAAATGCAGTTCCTTCGAACGTGATTTCTCAGATTAATACTTGGATAGATGAAAATATCGAATTTAATCAAATTAGTTTTAACTTTGGTGGAGAGCAAGAGGAAACCGAAGAAGCTGCTGCTTTTTTTGCAACGGCTGGAATGATCTCAATTTTCCTTATGGCTATGCTTCTTGTTACTCAATTAAATAGTTTTTATCAGGCTTTTGTCATTGTATTTGCCATAGTTCTGTCAACTGCGGGCGTACAATTAGGCTTGTTAGTCACTCAGTCACTTACCAGTGTTTTATTTACTGGATTATCAGTTGTGGCGTTAGCTGGAATCGTTGTCAATAACAATATTGTGCTTGTTGACACTTATAATGTTTTAAAGAGAAACTCCATAAATTTAAAAGAGAAAGATATCCTTATAAGAACCTGCGCGCAGAGATTAAGGCCTGTCTTTTTGACCTCCTTCACTACTGTAGTTGGTTTATTGCCTCTCGCTAGCAGTATCGGTGTAGATTTTATTACAAGAGAAATTGGTGTTGGCGGAAGAGTAGCTATTTACTGGCAACCCCTTGCCTTTGGCTTAGTTTGGGGCTTGTCTTTTGCTACTATACTAACTCTCTTTGTTACCCCAGCATGGCTAATTTTGCCTTCGAGACTGAGGGAAATCTTTTCAAAATTTGAAATGTTCAGTAAAAAAGTAAATGTCCAGCAACAATAAAAAAAAATCACTCAATTTTGAATCTACTCTCAGTGAAATAGAGAAAATTATCGAGAGCTTAGAAGAAGGAAACTTATCTTTAGAAGATTCAATAGAAGCTTATGAAAAAGGCATTTCTTTAACTAAAACTTGTCAAAAGATGCTCTCGGATGCAGAACTAAAAATTAAAAAATTATCCTCTAAAGAAGGAGAAGATGTTTCTTTTGAGGATATATCAAATGATTGATGATTTATTTTTTCTAGAGAGAAATCAAAAAAGAATTGAAAAAGCTCTTAACAAAGCTTTGCCTGCGAGAGATTTTTCAAACATTACAGAAGCAATTCATTATTCTGTTCTGGATGGTGGAAAAAGAATAAGGCCGCAACTGATATATCTTGTAGCTGATTCCCTTAATTTGAATCTAAAAGATGAAACCATTGATGCTATGGCAGCATCTGGAGAACTTATTCACTGTTACTCTCTGATCCATGATGATCTGCCTGCTATGGATAACGATGATTTGAGAAGAGGTAAACCTTCTTGCCATATAAAATTTGGTGAGGCCTCAGCTATTCTTGCTGGTGATGCTATCCAACCCTTAGCCTTGGAAATAATTACTGACATTAATGATCCTAATTTATCTGCTGAAACAAAAATTAAAATTATTAGTATTTTTTCGAAGGCTTGTGGACCCTTTGGAATGGTAGAAGGTCAAAATAGAGATATTAAATCTGAAAATATTGATATCTCTCTTAAAGAACTGGATATGATTCATGTTCTAAAGACAGGCAAATTAATTTCTGCCTGCGTTCATGCCACTTGTCTTTTAAAGGAAGATTTACCTGATCATAATATGAAATCATTCATTAGGTTTGCAGAGTGCATTGGTCTAGCTTTTCAAATAAAGGATGATATTTTAGATTGCACGTCGTCAACTGTAGACTTGGGCAAACCAGCGCATTCCGACGAAAATTTAAAGAAAAATACTTACCCGAAATTAATTGGAATTGAAAAATCCCATTCTAGAGCCCAATCCTTATGCAATGAAGCAATTCAGTGTTTAAAATCTCTCCCTTACAATACTGAAAAGCTAATTAAATTATCAAAATTTATAGTTGAGAGAACAAATTAAAATAGAGTGAAAGTATTTGATTCCATTCCAGATAAATGTCCTGAAACTCCTTTACTAGATAGAGTAAATTCACCTTCAGACTTAAAACAGCTAAAGGAAAATCAATTGGAAGAGTTCTGTAACGAACTAAGAGAGTTTCTTTTATACACAGTTGGGCAAACGGGTGGACATTTCGGAGCTGGTTTGGGTGTTGTAGAGCTTACAGTTGCTCTTCATTATGTCTTTGATTCTCCTAAAGATAAGATAGTTTGGGATGTTGGTCATCAGACCTATCCTCATAAAATTATTACTGGTAGAAAAAGCTTAATGTCATCTATCAGACAAAAAGATGGTTTGCATCCCTTCCCTTCAAGAGACGAAAGCATCTTTGACACTTTCGGCGTGGGTCATTCAAGCACTTCTATCAGCGCAGCTCTGGGTATGACAGTAGGTTCGAATGAAAAAGCTATAGCAGTTATAGGCGATGGGGCCTTAACAGCTGGGATGGCGTTTGAAGCTTTGAGCCATTCTGGCAATCTAAATAAAGACTTATTGGTAATTCTCAATGATAACAATATGTCAATTTCGAAAAACATTGGTGGGTTATCTAATTACCTAGCAAGAATTTGGTCGAGTCGATGGTACACGCAGATAAGAGAAGGAGGAAAAATGGCGCTAAGATTGATTCCTTCTGCAAGAAAATTTGCTAGTAAAGCTGAAGAGCACATCAAAGGCATGGTTACGCCTGGAACTTTATTCGAAGAACTTGGCTTTAATTATGTCGGACCCATGGATGGGCACAACGTCAAGGAAATAATTAGAACTTTAAGAAATTTAAACGATACCTCAGGCCCTAAACTTCTTCATCTAATTACTAAAAAAGGAAAAGGATTTAAACCTGCAGAGGTTGATCCAATTGGATTCCATGCGATCACAAAAATGGAAAATCCAAACGCATCAAAGAAGAAAAATGTAGGTATGAAATATTCAGATGTTTTTGGTTCTTGGCTAACTTCAAAAGCAAATGTTGATCCTTCCCTTATTGCAATCACTCCTGCTATGAAAGAAGGTTCAGGGATGGTTGAATTTGCAGATAAATTCCCATCACGTTTCTACGATGTAGCAATCGCCGAACAACATGCTATGACTTTTGCTGCCGGACTTGCCTGTGAAGGGAAAAAGCCTGTTCTAGCTATATACTCTACCTTCTTACAAAGAGCATATGATCAATTAATTCATGATGTAGCAATTCAAAACCTTGATCTCTTGATTGCCATAGATAGAGCTGGATTAGTTGGCGAAGATGGGGCAACGCATTCTGGCATATTTGATTTATCTTTCATGAGGTGTATTCCAAACTTGATTATTATGACGCCCTCCTCTGAAGAAGAATGTTGGAGGTTATTGGAAACTGGTTATAAATTTGAAGGCCCAGCTGCAGTTAGATATCCCAAAGGCTTTGGATTAGGAACAGATCTACCAACTGAATTTGAAGAAATTGAGATTGGAAAATCTAAAGAAATTAAATTTTCTGAGACAAATAAAATTTCTATCTTAAGTTTCGGTTCTATGTTGTCTCTATCAGATGAAATAAGTAAAGATTTAGACGCAAATTTGATTGATATGAGATTCGTTAAACCATTAGATACTTCTTGCATAATCAAGTGTGCAAATCATTCTGAGCTGATCGTGACTCTTGAAGATAATGTTGTTGCTGGGGGCGCCGGATCAGCCATCAATGAATTTATTGCAGAAGAAAATATTAGAGTTAAAACAATTAATTTTGGAATTTCTGATCATTTCCCATCAATCGGAGGGATATCTGAACAGAGAAAAGACTATCAATTAGACAAGGATAAAATAGTAAAGAAAATTAAAGAGAGATTAAGTAAGTAATAAATAAAAACAAAAAAACACAAGAAAACTCAAAAATCCTGCAATTAGATCATCTAAAAAAACTCCAAATCCATTTTTTAAATTTTGGTCTACGTAAGAAATAGGCCAGGGCTTGGCTATGTCAAAAGCTCTAAAAAGTGCAAAACCTATAAGATAAAAAAAGATTCCATCTGCAATCATACTCACCATGAATAAGGTGAGCAGCATTCCGGCCATTTCATCAGAAACTATTCTTGAGTCATCCTTTATATCTGCATCTCTAGAAGCAACTATGCATGAAATCAAAAATATTATTAACAAGGAAGTGATGAAAAAAAATAGATGTAAGAGATCATCGATAAAAGCCTCTGCAACAATAAATAAAATTAAGGCGAGAGTGGACCCCCAAGTTCCTGGAGCAATTCTAATTAGTCCTGAACCGAAACCTACAGCGATTAAGTGGAAAATGTTCTTTGTGTTAGGAAAATTATTTTTTCCCATGGTTCCAACCCTTTTTTCTTGGAAATAGTACTTCGTCACTATTGAGAAGATATTTAATTCCACTATTTTTTTTAGTTTGTCCAAGCAAGGAAATGTTAATTCTGGAGTCATCAGAAAGTTTCATAATTTTCTTATGATATTTTTTATCAGCAGTGAAAATCAATTCGAGGTCATCGCCAAATGTAAAATCTTCGAGAGATGACTTATCAATTCTAGGAATTTTATCTAGATTGATTACTGCCCCTTGATTACTGGGAATGAGAATTTTCTCCAAATCTGCAATAAATCCATCTGAAACATCAATGCATGATGAAGCAAACTGTGAAATGGAATTGGAAATTTCTAATCTCAGCTCAGGAAAAATAAATCTTTTGACATTTTTCTTTCTGTAAATATTTCTATTACAATTTTTTTTAATTTCTTCCAAACCTTTTCTAGCAAGCCCCAATTCCCCAGTTAAATATATGTTTTGATTATGTTTAGCTCCAGATCTCGAAAGATGACTGTTTTTCTTTGTTTCTCCAGATACCGAGACAGTCACAGACTTCTGACTTGTTTTTATTAAATCGCCGCCAATTAAAGGAACCCTTAATAAGTTTGATACTTTATTTAAGCCTCTTGAGAAGTCATTTATGAATTTCTCATCAAGATCACATGCGAGAGCAACACTAAACCAAAGAGGTCTAGCTCCCATAGCCGATATGTCGCTGAAGGAGCGAAGTACTGACCTTGTTGCTATAAATTCAGCAGGTAAAGATTTAGGAAAATGAATTCCTTCATAATTTTGATCAACCGAGTAACAAAGATTATTTGTGCTCTTGAAAACAGCTGAATCATCACCGGAACCCAGAATAAAATTTTTTTTAGATAAAAATTTTGATCCGATATTTTGAAAATATTTTTCAATTAAAAAAAATTCGTCTACCTGTGACATTTACAGATAGACGAATTTAGCTTTTTTATTAAGAATTGTAGGCTTCAAATAGACCAGTGGCACCCATTCCGCCACCAACACACATCGTGACAATACCGTATTTGCCGCCTCGTCTGTTTAACTCCCTAGCGACGTGTCCTACCTGTCTAGAACCGGTCATTCCAAAGGGGTGACCAATAGAGATAGAACCACCATTTACGTTGAGCTTTTCAGTAGGTAATCCAAGTGTATCTTTTATGTATACTACTTGAGAGGCAAAAGCTTCATTAAGTTCCCATAAGTCAATATCTTCGATAGATAAATTGGCTGATTTCAGCAGCTTAGGTATTGAATAAACTGGGCCAATTCCCATTTCATCTGGTTGACAACCTACAACGGTAAACCCTCTGAAATAAAGTTTAGGTTCCAAGCCAAGCTCCTTAGCTTTATCTTCGCTCATGACTAAAGTAACAGATGCACCATCAGATAACTGAGATGAATTACCAGCTGTAACAGAACCGTTTTCAGGATCAAAAACAGGCTTCAAAGATGAAAGACCTTCAATAGTAGTTTCTGGTCTATTGCAATCGTCCCTATCTACAGTAACTTCTACATCTTTCTCTTCACCAGTTTCCTTGTTGACAAGTTTCATCACTGTATCCATTGGAATTATTTCATCATCGTATAAACCGGCTTCCTGAGCTGCAGCAGTTCTTTGCTGACTGGATAAAGCATACTCATCTTGAGCTTCCCTAGTGACATTGTATCTTTTTGCTACGCACTCAGCTGTCTGGCCCATGGCATGATAAATTCCTGGCACGTCCTCAGCTAACTGCTCGTTTACATACATATGCATGTTAGTTTGGCCTTGAGTAGTACTTATTGATTCTACTCCTCCTGCCATGATGCAGTCTGAAAAACCACTGGCAACCTGGTTAGCAGCCATTGCGACTGTTTGTAAACCTGATGAACAGTATCTGTTAACTGTTGTTCCACCAACTTCAATTGGAAGATCTGATAATACTGCGACATTTCTTGCTATGTTATGACCTTGGGCACCTTCAGGCGCTCCACATCCTAAAATCATATCTTCTACCATTTCAGGTTTGAGTGATGGATTTCTTTCTAAAAGCGCATTGACTAAGTGAGCAGTCATATTGTCAGCTCTTGTTTGGTTGAACCCCCCTCTGAAGGACTTTGCTAAACCAGTCCTTACGCTATCAACGATTACTACGTTTCTCATAAATTCTCCTTAAATTAATTGAACCGTAAAATAAAACAAATATAAATTTTACTTATTTTTATTTGACGAAAGCATATACTAATCTAGTTTTTAAGAAAGTATAAGTAATTCTTCCTGCAAATTTATGAATAGAAAACAAAGGGCTGTTTTTATTGCTAATAGGTTGCAAGAAATGTATCCCAATCCAAAAGTACCTTTAAATCATAAAAATTCATTTACTCTTCTGATTGCCGTCTTATTAAGCGCTCAATGCACTGATGAAAGGGTAAATATCGTAACTAAAGAACTTTTTAAAGTTGCTTCTTCCCCAGAAGAGATGCTCTCTCTTGGCCACGACAAGATATACAACTTCATAAAAAGTTGCGGGCTTGCACCCAAAAAAACTAAGGCGATAGTTGAAACCTCAGAAATATTAATAGATCAACACAACTCTAAAGTTCCAAAAGATATAAAGGCATTAGAAAATCTACCAGGGGTTGGGCACAAGACTGCATCTGTGGTTTTAAATCAGGCTTTTGGAATAGAAACATTTCCAGTAGATACTCATATTCATAGATTGGCGCAAAGATGGGATCTAACTAATGGAAAATCCGTAGTCCAAACTGAAAAAGATTTGAAAAATCTCTTTCATAAATCACTTTGGGGAAAATTGCACATACAAATTATTTTGTACGGCAGACAATTTTGTACTGCCAGAGGATGCGATGGAACCATATGTCTCATGTGCACCGAATTATTTCCAAAAAGAAAGAAAAAGGTTATAACCAATAAAGCTTAGAAAATTTGCTGTAGAAGTTATAATTTGCAAATGTACACAGAAAATTTATCTATCCAATCTTTTGATGAAGAACTTTGGAGTTCTTTGGAAAATGAAAAAAAACGTCAAGAAGAACACATAGAACTTATAGCCTCTGAAAATTATACTTCACCAAGAGTCTTAGAAGCCCAAGGTTCAGTTCTTACAAATAAATATGCTGAGGGATATCCTGGGAAAAGATACTACGGAGGATGTGAATTTGTTGATGTAGCAGAACAGCTTGCTATTGATAGAGCAAAAGAATTATTTGGAGCTGATTATGCCAATGTACAACCTCATTCAGGAGCAAGTGCTAATGCGGCAGTTTTCTTAGCTTTATGTGATGCAGGAGATAAGGTGCTTGGAATGAGTCTTGATCAAGGGGGTCATTTAACGCATGGCGCTAAAGTAAATTTTTCTGGAAAAATTTATGAGTCATTCAGTTATGGTTTGGATAAAAGTGGAGACATCAATTACGACGAGGTGCAAGCTTTAGCTGAGGAACATAAACCCAAAGTTATTATTTCTGGGTTTAGTGCATTTTCTGGAATTATTAAATGGGATAGATTCAGAGAAATAGCTGATTCAGTTGGAGCTTATTTACTGGCAGATATGTCACATGTATCTGGATTAGTGGCTGCAGGAATTTATCCCTCGCCAGTACCTTATGCAGATGTTGTTACAACCACAACTCATAAGACGCTTGTAGGTCCTAGAGGTGGACTTATCCTAGCTAAAGAAAATGAGGATATTCACAAAAAATTAAATTCGGCACTCTTTCCTGGCTCTCAAGGAGGGCCTTTAATGCATGTGATTGCGGCAAAGGCAGTATGTTTCAAAGAAGCAATGGAGCCTGAATTCAAAGAGTATCAAAATCAAGTTCTTAAAAATGCGCAAAACTTAAGCAAGAAAATAATGGATAAAGGGATAGATATTGTCTCAAATGGAACTAACAATCATATGTTCCTAGTCAATCTTGTTAGTAAAGATCTTACAGGAAAGGAAGTTGACCATGCGTTAGGTAGAGCGAACATAACTGTTAATAAGAATGCAGTACCAAATGATCCAAAATCTCCTTTTGTTACCTCGGGAATAAGAATAGGAACTCCAGCTGTTACAAGAAGAGGCTTTAAAGAAGATGAAATGGATATTCTTTCAGATTGGATTTCTAATATAATTTTAGATGTGAAAAACGATAATTTAATAGAAAGCACAAAATCAGAGGTTAAGGATCTTTGTGCTGCCTTTCCCGTTTATGAATCATCTAAAATTAATCCATGAAGTGCCCTTTTTGCTCATACGAAGAAAGCAAAGTAATTGATTCAAGGCTGGTTGCAGACAGTAGTCAAATCAGAAGACGAAGGGAATGTAATAAGTGTAATGAAAGGTGGACTACTTTTGAGCTAGCAGAACTCCTTATGCCCAAAATCGTTAAACAAGATAAGTCGAGAGTCCCTTTTGATGAAATTAAACTCAAAGAGGGTATTTCGCGTTCCTTAGAAAAAAGACCAGTAAGTGAAGAAGACTTTGAAACACTAATTGAGCAAATTAAAAGGGATATTAGAGGATTCGGTGAAAGAGAAGTTTCATCAAGAGTTATTGGCGAAACTGTTATGAAGCATTTAAGAAAAATTGATGAAGTAGCCTTTGTCAGATTTGCCTCTGTATACAGAAGCTTCCAAGATCCGCTTGAGTTTAGTGAAGAAGTAAAAAAACTTTCTAACGATTAATGAATAAATCAGCTTTGATGGAAAGAGCTGTTCATTTGGCCTTAAAAGGAAGTTTTACAACTAGAGAAAATCCTAATGTTGGATGTCTTATTTATAAAAGCGGCATGATACTCTCAGAAGGATGGCATGTTGCCCCAGGCTCAAACCATGCAGAAGTAAATGCAATTCTCAACGCAGAGTCAAAATTTAAGGATTCGACAAAAGATGTCCTTGATGGTAGTTCTTTATTTGTAACTCTTGAACCCTGTTCTACAGAAAAAAGAACACCGCCTTGCACAGATTTAATTCAAAAATATTCTTTTAAAGAAATTATCTATATGCAAAGCGATCCATCCCAAAAGGGGTCAGATATTTTAAAAGAAAAAGGTTTTGGAATTGAAAGGCTAAGTCTTAATAACTCAGTTCTAAATAACGGTTTTTTTAAACATTTAGCGGAAGGAAAGCCCTATGTTAGAGCTAAGATAGCTTGCTCTATGGACGGGAAAATTGCTTTTAAAAACAATAATGAACAATGGATAACAACTCAAGCATCAAGGAAAGATGGTTATTCATATAGAGCCATATCGGGTGCAATTATTACTGGATCAGGAACTCTAGAGACAGACAACCCTCTTCTAAATGTAAGGCTTGAAGAGGCAGTTAATAATCAAGACTTTAAGCAGCCTCTCAAAGCTTTGTTCTCAACAAAATCATACATTGATAGCAATAAAAAGTTCTTTCAAGATAATTCCAGAAAAATTATTTTTACTAATAATGAAAATTTAGAAATGCAAATCTGTGAAACTTTAAATACAAAGATAGTTAGGGTTGAATCTGATGCTAATCAAATATCTATTCCTTCGGTACTCAACTACCTTGGCTCTATAAATATTAAAGATGTTCTTCTAGAAGCGGGTCCCAGATTGATCTCAAGTTTTATTGATTCAAACCTTATTGATGAATATATTTTTTACATTGCGCCTAAAGTTTTAGGGAATAAAGCAAATAGTTTTTATACAAATAAAAATTTAGGAGGTATATTAAATTCTCCTGATTTAGAAATCGTTGAAGAAAAATCCATTGGAAGAGACCTTAAATTAGTGCTTAGAAAGAAAAATGCCTCTTAATACTACAAATGAATTACTGTCTGACCTTAAAAAAGGAAAGATGGTTGTGTTAATGGATGATGAAGATAGAGAAAATGAAGGTGATTTAATTTTACCTGCAGAAAATGTCTCTCCTGAGGCCATTAATTTTATGGCAATGCATGGAAGAGGCCTCATTTGTCTTGCATTAACAGAAGAACATTGCGACAGACTAAAACTTGATCAAATGGTTAAGACTAATAAGAGTAAGCATGAAACGGCTTTTACAGTTTCTATAGAAGCTGCAAGTGGAATAACAACAGGCATATCTGCCAAAGATAGATCAAAAACAATTGAAGTAGCTTCGAACCCTCAAGCTCTAAGTTCAGACATAGTTCAACCAGGGCATATCTTTCCACTCAAAGCAGAAGATGGGGGAGTTTTGAATAGATCTGGACATACAGAAGCTAGTATTGATCTAGCAAGATTATCAGGATTCCATCCTGCCGCAGTAATTTGCGAGATAATGAATGAAGACGGCTCAATGTCCAGAAGACCTGATTTAGAGAAATTCTGCGAAAAACATGATCTTAAGATTGGGACAATCGCGGACTTAATTAACTACAGACTGACAAATGAAAAGTCCATTGAATTAATCAGTGAATCATCTATAAAAAATAAATATGGAGAATTCAACTTTTTTGTTTACAAAGACTCTCTTTTAAATGAAGTTCACTATGCTTTAAAAATGGGAGAAATAAAGTCATCTCAACCAACCCTTGTTAGAGTCCAACAAATTAATATTAAGCATGATATTTTTAAATCTAATGATTTTGGTGAGAGATGGTCTCTTGATGATGCGATGGAAAAAATATCTGCTTCTGAAAATGGTTTAATCGTATTAATTAGTTCAGATTTAACTCAGCCTGACGATGATATCGAAGAAAAAAATGATTCATCAGAATCAGATAAAAGAAGGATAGGTGTTGGTTCACAAATACTAAAAGAGTTTGGCGTATCAAAAATTAGACTCCTTGGCGCAGAAGCTAAATACCCATCGCTATCTGGATTTGATTTAGAAGTTATTGAATTTATTTCAAATTAATCATGGCTGATTTTAGTAAAACGGAAATTATTATCGATAAAAAAGATTATTCTAACTGTCGTATTTTAATAGTCTCAACCTCTTGGAATCGAGAGATCATAGATGTCATGCAAAAGGATGCAATTTCTGAACTAAAAGGGTTCAACGTCAATCATATTGATAGTGTTGAGGTGCCAGGCGCGTTTGAACTATCGCAAGCAGCGGAAAAGTTTATTAGTTCATACGATGCAATTCTAGCTTTAGGCACCATCATCAAAGGAGAAACTTATCACTTTGAAGTACTTGCTCATGAAACTGCAAGGTCCTTATCTCAGGTAAGTATTTCAAACAAGAAGCCAGTGATTTTTGGAGTATTAACTACCGATAACGAATTGCAGGCAAAGCAAAGAGCAGAAGTCAAAGGATCTGAGTATGCGAAAAGTCTTCTTATGATGATTGACTTATTTTCTAAAGATGCCGCTGTTTAAAAAAAAGCTCTCCCCCACTAAGACAAGAGAGATTCTTTTACAGGCTCTTTATCAAAAAGAAATATCAGATATTTCTAATACTAATTTAATCAATCAATTCAAGAAAGCGTATAGAGAATTTGATATTTCCAACGTAGCCGAAAAATTGAAGGGAATAAATAAAAATAATGATTCATTAAATAAAAATATTGCTGATAATTCGAGCATTGAAATTAAGTCAATCGGTGAAATAGAAATTTCAATTCTTCGACAATCTATCTTTGAACTTGAAAATTCAGATATTGACTATCCAATAGTAATTAATGAGGCTGTAAAGTTAGCCAAAAAATTTGGCCAAGAGGATAGTTATAGATTTATAAATGGCGTACTAGACTCTTATATTGCTTCTAAATAATATCGTTCTTGAAAATAGTGCTTTCTCTTTCTGGTCCAGTTGAAATGATGTCAACAGATACGCCGCAAACCTCTTCAATTTTAGAAATAAATTCAATAGCCTCTTTTGGAAAATCATCCAAAGTTTTTAAACCATAAATGGGTTTTTTCCATCCTGATAACTCAATGTATTGAGGCTTTACGTGATCTAGATTGAGAGATTCCTCAAAGAATTCATCTGAATTATCATAGCTATCGCAAATTTTAATACTTTCCATTCCATCAAAAACATCAAGTTTTGTAATACAAAGGCTCTTAATGCTATTAGATTGAATAACTTTTTTCATAGCAACAGCATCAAACCATCCGCATCTTCTTGGTCTTCCTGTAGTCGCCCCTACCTCGCCACCTTTCTTTGCAATATGAATACCAATGTCATCAAACAATTCTGTAGGCATTGGCCCCTCTCCAACCCTGGTAGTATAAGCTTTCACAATACCTAAAATATTACTTACCGATAGCGGTCCTATGCCCGAACCTGAAGCAATACCAGCTGCGGATGAATTACTTGAAGTAACATAAGGATAAGTTCCATTATCAACATCTAGTAATGCTCCTTGAGCGCCTTCAAAAAGAACCTTCTTTCCATCATTGTTCATTTCTAAAATAAGTTTAGAAATATCTTTCGTCATAGGTCTCAATCTTTCACCATAACTTAAGGCCTTTTCAAAAGTTTGCTGAAAACTAACCTCTTCAACTGCGAAAAGTTTTTTAAACATAAAATTATAAAAATCTAAATTTTCTCTTAACTTTTCTTCCAAAATCTTTTCATAAAAACAATCAACCAATCTGATTGCTCTCCTTCCTACTTTGTCTTCATATGCGGGACCTATACCTCTCCCAGTGGTTCCAATAGTTTTAAATGAATTAGATTTTTCTCTGCATTGGTCAAATTTTTTATGATGATCGAGGATCAGAACACAGGCAGAACTTATTTTTAATCTATCTTCGACACCTTCTAAAAAAGTATTAGCTTCTGATATTTCCTCAAATAAGTCATTTGGTGAAAGAACCACACCTTTACCAATCAATGAGAGAGCATCTTTTTCACAGATAGAGGATGGTAGTAGATGAAGAATTAATTTTTTGCCGTTCACAATAAGAGTATGGCCGGCGTTATGACCGCCTTGGAATCTACAAGTTGCATGAAAATTTGGGGACAAGAAGTTTACTATTTTTCCTTTTCCCTCATCTCCCCATTGAAGACCGAGAACTGCAAAATTTTGCGTTTTTGTCATTTACTCTGTAATTTTAAAATAGATATTAAATCTATATCAAAACCCATACCCTTTCTTTCTTTTTTATTTGCTTTTGAAAAAGGGGTTTTATACTGTCCACCATTTATCAAGGGAACTCCCGTCTTTGGTTGAAAGATAGAAAAAACTATACCAGAGTGATACGAGTAACCAGGAAAATCAACCATATCAATTAAAATATTCTTAATTTTATTCTTTTTAAGAATGTCAAAAGATTGTTTAATACTTTTTAATTTTTTAGGATCAATTTTTAATTCCCTGCAAATCAAATTAAGATTCTTAAATTCCTGCTCATAATCACCAATAATGTCGAGCAGCTTCGATAAGATTGATAAAGTTCTTTTACCTTTACCTTCTTGCTTCAGAAATTCAGATAAATCACTTTTTGATCTTGAAGATAAAATATCCTTTAATTTATTTCTTTTATCTAAAGGAAATCTCAGTTTATCCAGTATTTCATCAAGGATAGAAATATCACCAATGGTGAGAACATAATCTTTAAGACCTAATTTTTTTAGGGCTCCAGATAAGGCATTAAAAATATCTTCTTTGACACCTGTCTCGCTATCATAAAAAATTTCTAGTCCAACTTTCATAGTGCTGATTGCTTTTGTAAAAGAGCCAAGTGGTTTTTTTGTAACTTCGCCGTAGTAACAGTATTTTTTATTTTTTTCAGTTAGAAATCTTCTGTCTATTCTAGCTACCTGTTGTGAAATATCGGGTCTTAAAGCAAGAGATCTTTCCGAGTTTGTATCTGAAAACTGAAAACTCGATCTTGATAATTCTTCATTTGCTAGACCTCCTATAAAATCAGAATATTCGACCAGAGGAGTAAAAATGAGATCAAAACCTTTATTTTGAAAATAATCTAGTAACTCAGTTTTTGTTTTTTCTAAGTTAGTTGAAAGAGGAGGAACGATTTCTTCGACTCCATCCGGGAGATTCCAGAAATCTGACATACCTACTAATTACCTTTCGAGCTATCCAAGTATTTGAAAAAATCGCTGTCAGGGTCAATTAAAAGAACATCTGATTTATTTTTAAAAGCCATTTGATAAGCTTTCAAACTTCTTGTGAATTCATAAAATTCTGGATCTTCATTGAATGCATCTGCATAAACATTAGCAGCGGTTGCATCACCCTCACCTCTTAATTTTTCAGAAATTTTATACGCATTAGCTAGAATTATTGTCCTTTCTTTATCAGCTGTAGCTCTAAGTTCTTCAGCTATTTCATTTCCTTGGGCCCTAAGCTCTTGAGCTAACCTCTCACGTTCAGTTCTCATTCTGTTATAAACTGAGTCGTTAACCTCATTAGGTAATTCAATCTTTTTTATCCTTACATCTATAACTTCAATTCCTAATTCATCCCCAACGGTTTGGTTAAGATTTGTAGTTAGGTTAGCCATTAGCTCATCTCTTTCACCTGAAACAACCTCTTGAACGCTTCGTGTACCGAATTGGTTTCTTAGACCTTCATCAGCTCTTTGAGTCAAAAGCGCCCTTAGGGCCGAAAGTTGACCGCCCGATGTAGTGATATAGAATTGCTCATCATCTGTGATTCTCCATTTAACAAAGTAGTCAACAATCAATCTTTTCTTCTCAGCAGTGAAATATGGTTGAGGCAGATTATCTAGAGTTAACACTCTTTCATCGAATTTTTTTATGGTGTGAAGGATTGGAACTTTGAAATGTAACCCTGGCTCAATTGAAGAATCAATTATTTCACCAAATCTTAATTTGATAGCAGTCTCTCTATCGGTAACTATGTAGAGTGTATTAGCAAGGATCACTATTGTGATAACAACTGCTGATACGATAATTAAACCTAGTCTAGTCATTATCTTCTCTCCTGTCTTTTTCTTATTTCATCTATTACTTGATCTGTGATATCTCCTATAGAAATATCTTGATCATTACTAGATGATGAATTATTTCTATCTGCAGCGACTGCTGCAGATGCAATTTTATCTAAAGGCAAGTAAAGGATGTTGTTACCTTCCTGAACATCGATCATAACCTTGGTGCTGTTGTCCATTACAGACTGAACAGCATCTAGATAAAGTCTTTGTCTGGTAACTTCCGGAGCTTTGGTGTATTCAACAAGCAATTGACTAAAACGAGAAGCTTCACCTTCTGCCTCTGCTATTACTTTGCTTTTATAGCCTTCTGCATCCTGAATTGTTCTTTGCGCATCACCTCTAGCTATTGGAACCACCTCATTTGCATAAGTCTCAGCTTGGTTTCTCAATCTGACCTCATCTTCTCTAGCCTTCACAACATCGTCAAAGGCCTCTCTTACTGCATCGGGTGGCTTAGACTCTTTAACGTTGACTGTTACTACTTCTATACCAGTTAGATAATCATTTAATCTTTGCTGTAATCTTTCTTTAACATCGAATGCAATTTGCTCTCTTCCAGTAGTAAGGACATCGTCCATAATATTGCTACCGACAACATGCCTTAAGGCTGCCTCAGATGCTTGTGCGAGACTATCGTCGGGTGTTGAAGCTTCTAAAAGATAATTAACGGGATTGGATTTCTTATACTGAACTCCAATTTCAACGATGACGATGTTTTCATCCTTAGTTAGCATCGAAGAAGTTGCTGTATGAGTGAATAATTTTTCAGTATTCACAATAGTTCTTGTATCGATAATAGGAGGGTTCCAATGAATACCTGCTCCTTTGGTGTTAACGTACTCACCAAATCTCATGACAACTGCTTGCTCCTGAGCATCTACAGTATAGATTCCTAAAGCTCCATATAAGATAGCTATGACTGCTAAGACAGGTGTAAGAAATTTTCTTGGTTTAAAATCACCGCCACCAGAGCTAGATTTTCTTCCAAATAGAAAACTGAATTGATCTCTAAATTTTTTTAAAGCTTCATCGATATCAGGAGGACCATCTTTTCCTCCCCAAGGATCTCTTGATCCATTATTTCCGTTGTTATTCCAAGACATAAGTCACATTTTAAAGATAAGATTGATATAAAGATACTCAATAAGATAAATATTCCAATATTTCATTTTTTGCAGTATCCGCACTTTGAAAAGCTTTCAAGTTAGGTATTTTTTTTATCCAAGTTCTCTGATGCTTTGCCAATTTCTTATGGGCAAAATATATTTTTTCAATAAGGACATCCTTTTTAATTATTTTATCTATATGCATAGAAACTTCTTTGTATCCTGCAGAATTAAAAAGGGGTAATTTGTTAGATTTGTAAATTTTTATTATTTCTTCTACTTCATCAATGAAACCTTTTCTTAACATATTTTCGACTCTATTTTTTAGATTCTCATCAAAATTTGAACCTTTACCTTTATCAATCACTATAGGGAAAACATTTGAATTAGAATTTTCTTTCCTTTTAAAAAAAGAACTCATGGGTTTATTTGAAATTTCTAAAACTTCCAAAGCTCTAACCAGTCTTTGAGTATCATTAGGATGAATGTTTTTTGCTGCTTCGGGATCTTTTGTTTTTAGTCTTTTAAAAGCTACTTCTTTTCCCTTTATATCAATGTCTTGAAGAATCTTTCTTCTGGTATCGGGATCCGACTTAGGAAGATCATCGAATCCAACAAGATATGAAAAAAAATACATCATCGAGCCACCAACTAAAACTGGTACTTTATTTGACTGGACTGATTTATCGATAGCGCGCTTTAAGTCCTTTAAAAATTCACCTACGGAATAAACCTCATTAGGCTCTATGATATCGATAAGCTCATGAGGATATTTATTTTGAAGTTCCTTAGATATTTTATTGCTCCCAATGTCTGCATGTTTATAAATTTGAACGGAATCAACACTTATCAAATCTGCGGATATTTCATCAAAAAGTCTCAGCGATAAATCTGTCTTTCCAGAATTCGTTGGTCCCAGAATGCAAATGATTGGGGATAAGGTTTTCAAAATATTTTTAAACTATTGTATTTTGGTTAATTATTATCTAATTTAACACTTCAAACATAAGAAAATTTTTGGGGGAAATATGAACATGCATTTTGCATCTGTTTTTGAAAAAATTTCAAGAATCATTCCGGAAGAACCAGCTCTCGTTTGTGAAGATAAAGTAGTAACTTGGCGAGAGTACGAAGATCAAGCCGCTAAGTTAGCGAATTACTTAGAGAGCAAAGGTCTTTCTTTTGATTCGAAAGTTGGACTTTACCTTCATAACTCAAATGAATACCTCGTAGCTCAATTTGCCACTTTTAAAAATGAGTGTGTTCCCATCAATGTGAATTATCGTTATCAAGAAGATGAATTAATTTACTTATTAGATAATGCAGATGCAGAAGCCATTTTTTATCAAGCTTGTTACGCTGACAGAATAAAAGCCATCAAAAATAAACTTCCTAAAATTAAAGCTTTCATTCAAGTAATGGATGGCAGCGAGGATCTTTTAGAGGGGTCAGATGAGTATTCAGAGATAATTCATAAAGAAGATAAACAAAAAGAGAGAGAAAGATCTGAAGAGAATTTTTATATGCTTTACACAGGAGGCACAACTGGAATGCCTAAAGGAGTTATGTATAAACAAGGTTTATTTCTTGGCTCAATGATGAAAACAGCTTTTGCCATGGGTTTTCCTGTTCCTGAAGATCTAGAAGATATTGAGTCATTGATTAAAGAAAAAGCCGCATCTAATGAATTACCTGTCAGTCTTGTTGGATGTCCTCTAATGCATGGGACAGGAATGTGGTTAGGAGCGTTTTTGCCCCATCTATCCGGTGGCAGTGTTGTGACCATGCCTTCTCTAGGATTTGATCCAGATCGTTTATGGAGGGAAGTAGAATCTAAAAAAGCTACAAGCGTTGTTATAGTTGGTGATGCATTTGCAAAACCTATGTTGGATTCATTGAACAAAGCTTCAGCGGATGGTAATGCTTATTCTATAGATAGTTTACAAACAATTATTTCGAGTGGAGTTATGTGGAGCTCTGAAGTAAAAGATGGACTTCTTAAACATAAGGATATGGTTTTAATTGATACCATGGGATCAACAGAAGGTGGAATGGGTTCATCAATATCTTCCAGAGACAACCCAGCTAAAACAGCCAAATTTAATATCAATCCTGGAGTAATTATTGTTGATGATGAAGGTAAAGAAGTTTCGCCTGGCTCCGGTGTTAGAGGAAAAATAGGAACAAGCGGCTTGGTTCCAGAAGGTTACTATAAAGATTCTGAGAAATCAGCTGAGACCTTCAAAGAATTTAACGGAATAAGGTATAGCTTTCCTGGAGATTATGCTCTTCTTGAGGAAGATGGATCGATCACTCTATTAGGAAGAGGTAGTAATTGCATTAATACAGCAGGAGAGAAAGTTTACCCTGAGGAAGTCGAAGAAGCTCTAAAGCTTAATGCTAGCGTTTACGATTGTCTCGTGGTTGGCTTGCCTGATGAAAAATTTGGTCAAAAAGTTGTCGCAGTTGTATCTTCTGAGAAGGATAATGATCCCAGCGAAGCGGAGCTTATTGCTTTTTTGAAAACAAATTTAGCTGGTTATAAAGTTCCAAAAAGTATTCTTCTTACCGAAGAAGTTAAGCGAGCACCAAATGGAAAAGCTAATTATAAATGGGCAAAAGAATTTGCTGATTCTTCTTTAAACTAATTCACAAAAGATCACTGTAGCTCTAAGGACATAATTAATCAGAAGCTTGAAAGTAAAAAAATATTTTTAAATGGCTTCTTCGCCAGTTTCGCCTGTTCTAATCCTGATAACTGTTTCTAAATCGAAAACGAATAACTTTCCATCGCCAATCTTGCCCGTATTTGCAACAGAAGAGATAGCAGTGGTTACTTTTTCAACTTGATCATCTGGCACAGCCAGTTCAATTTTTGTCTTGGGAAGAAAGTCAGCTTTATATTCTGTACCTCGATAAAGTTCAGTTTGCCCTTTTTGACGCCCAAATCCCTTAACCTCAGAAACGGTTAATCCTGCCACTTCAACATCTGCCAAAGATGCTCTAACTTCCTCTAATTTAGCTGGTTTAATTATAGCTACGATGAATTTCATTATGTTTTTCCCCAAGAAAAGTAAAAACAAATATTACTATAAAAATTTCAGAAATTGTCTCAATGTCATGAAAAAAATTAAATTAATTTAAATTTTTCACAGATTTTTTGACTTACGAATTTTGAGGCGCCTCTGCTTTCATTTAACCAAAGATCAATCTCCTGCCTCAAAGGATCAGAGATAGCTTCCATATTTTCAATTGCATGAGTAATTTCATCTTTATTTGAGACAAATCTTAATAGATCTAAGTCTTCTAACTTTTGTGAAATCTCCTCAAAGTTGTATGTACTTCTTCCTGAAATAATTGGTTTATGAAAATAAGCTGGTTCGAGAAAATTTTGTCCCCCATGATCAACTAAAGTCCCTCCAATAAAGACATAATCAGCAATCTCATAAAAATCTAATAGCCGGCCTATTACATCAACTATAGTTACGTCACTCTTATCATTAGGGTTAGAAGAAATTTCAGTGTAAAAAATGCTAGCTAATTTTTTTTCTTTTAATAATTCTTTAATCTCATTGAACCTTTCTGGATGCCGAGGCGCTAAAACTAAGTGCTTATTTGCTTTTTTTAAATCTATGAAACTTTCAATGAGTATTTCTTCCTCTCCGGGGTGTGTACTTCCGCAAACGAATACATATTTTTCCTTGTAATAATTAATCTCATGTTCGTTAAAATTTTTTGGAGATGCTGAGTTCGCATCGAACTTAATTGAGCCGGTCACACTCATTGCATCTTCTTTTACTCCAGCTTCATAAAATCTTTCAAAATCATTTTTTGATTGGACAAAAGCATGATTAATTTTATTGAAACTACTTTTGAAGAAAAAATTCAGTCTTTGATATTTCTTTAAGGACTTATTAGATAGTCTTCCATTAACTAAAACTACCGGTAGCTTAAATTCATTGAAGATATTAATGAGATTTGGCCAAATTTCGGTCTCAACGAGTAAGAGTATTGAAGGTTTATAAAAGTTAATGAATTTCTTGCAAATAAATTTTAAGTCGAATGGAAAATAAACATGTATTGAATTTTTATTTAGATTTTCTTTTGCTTTTCTTGCTCCAGTTAAAGTTGTCGTTGATAAAATAAAATTAGGATTTTCTAAGATCTCTTCTAAATCTTGAATTAACTTTAGGGCGACATTCACCTCACCGACTGATACAGCATGAATCCAGATTGATTTATTTGAGTTTTTATCTCCTTTAAACAATCCTATCTTTTCCAGAGCTTGAAGTCTTTTTTCTCCGAAAGAACTTGCTTTTAGTATGTGCCTCACTAAAGCAAAAGGAATTATTAGAAAAATTAAAAAATTGTAAAAAAAGAAAATAAAATGCTCCAAATCTTCGAATTATTCAAATGCTACTATAATGGGAAAAATTTTAAATGTCTTAAATGCTATATTTATTGAACTTTGTAGAATTTCTCTTTGCAAAATCTGTTGCCTATCTCTTAAGGACTTTTGGAAATATAAGAAGGAAAATAGCTGAAAAGAATTTAGAAGTTTGTTTTCCAGAATTAAATGAATCAGATAGATCTAAAATTCTATATAAACATTATCTTCGCCTTGGAGCCTCAATTTTTCACAGTCTTAAAGCTTGGGTTCTTGACAATGAAGATTTTAAGAGGCTTCTGATAAATCTTGATGAATTTGATTTGGATGAGCTCAAAAAATCATCACAAGGTAATCTTATTTTAATCCCGCACACAACAGATTTAGAAATCACAGGTCGAGTAGCAGCAATTATGTTTGATGTGAATGCAATGGCAAAAAAACAAAAAGGTAGATTAGTAAATAATTTTATCTTTAGTTCAAGAGATAAGTATTTCAAACAAATTCTCTTCCCAAACGAAGTTTTAAAATCTATGAGACTATTGCAAAAAGGTGAAAATTTACTGTATTTGCCAGATCAGGACTATGGATATGATCACTCTATTTTTGTGCCGTATTTCAATATACCCACATTGACCGTTAAATTTCCTTCAATTGCCAAAAAAAGGGCTGGGTGCAAAATTTATTTCCTTTATCTAGAGGATATAAAAAATAGATATAAAATAACTTTAAGGGAAATAGATATGAGTGGTGAAAATCTTTATGAAGACTTAGCATTGCTTAATAAAGAAATTGAAATATGTATCAGAGAACAACCGGAGAGATATCTTTGGATACATAGGAGATTCAAACATCGACCTAAAAATACTCAAGATATTTATGATGAGAGCCTCTTACGAAAAAGGCTATATTGAAAAAACAATATTATCTATTAGTCTTGTATTTCCAATTTTTGCAGCAGTAGCTAAAACAAAATCACCCTTAAGGCGAGGACTTTCATTTATTGATTCCAAAGACTCTGCATCAAATAGATCAAAATAAATTACATTGATATTATTTTTTTTAAGGTAATTTATTTTATTTTTTAAGTCTTTTCTCTTAAAACCGTTCTTAAAAATAAGATTTTTCGTATCTACAAGCGTTGAATATATTTTTGCTGCCTGCATCTTTTCGTTTTCAGTCAGATAATTATTCCTCGAGGACATTGCTAACCCAGAATTTTCTCTGGCAGTAGGTATGGTTATTAATTTGCATTTGAAATTATGCTTGATGATTAGTTCCTTTATTACGAGGGTTTGCTGAAAATCTTTTTCCCCCATGATGATTGAATTAGGTTGTATGATTTCTAAAAACTTTCTAATAATTGATGCTACTCCGTTGAAGTGTTCTGGACGATCTATCCCGCAAAGAAAATTGTTATATTTTGAAGTTTCTTGATGAATTCCATTTAAGAGTTCTTCAGATTTAGGCAGAAAGAGATAGTCACATTCCTTACTTATGAGTTTTAATTTATCTTCCTTTAAAGTCTTTGGATATGAATCAAAATCTTCATCTTTTCCAAATTGTAGAGGATTAACAAAAATAGAGACTATAACTTCATATTCTAATTTTTTTGCTTCAGAAACTAATTTCAAATGTCCAGTATGAAGGTTCCCCATAGTTGGAACAAATGCAAGTTTTTTTGAATTTAATGCTTCTAGTTCTTTATTTGATTTTATTATCTTCAATCTAAAAAAGTATGCTCTTTTGATGGAAAAATGCCTTCTCTTACCTCATATACATAGGAACTAATTGCTTCTTGAATAGAATTATTTTCAGCAAGGTAATCTTTAACAAATTTAGGTTTTGTTGCTAAGGGAGAAATTCCTAGCATATCGTGCAAGACCATAATTTGCCCATCTGTTTTGGGCCCCGCTCCTATACCAATTGTTGGTATTGATAAATTATCCACTAAAGAATTTGTTAAAGAATCAGGAATGCATTCAAATAAAATCATTTCGGCTCCCGCATCTTGAAGTTCAATAGCTTCTTTAAGTATTTTTTTCTTATCCTCTGGATCTCTTCCTTGAACAGAATAACCTCCAATTCTATTTATTGATTGAGGAGTAAGACCAATATGAGCACATATCGGAATGCCTTGCGAGGATAAAGTTTTTGTAATGTTCAACATCCATTGACCACCCTCAATTTTTATTGAATTTGCTCCTGCCTGCATAATCCTAGAAGCATTTTCAAAAGCGAGATCTTCGGTTGCACAACTCATGAAAGGCATATCCGCCATAATGTGTGCACTCAAGTTTCCTTTTTTTACACATCTCAAATGATAAATAATATCTTCAACAGAAACCGGAAGAGTTGAATCGTGTCCTTGTATGACCATACCCAAGCTATCTCCAACTAAGATCATCTCGACGCCATTGTCACTTAAAGTTTTTGAAAGAGTAGCGTCGTAGCAAGTAAGTGCAGAGAATTTAGTTTTATTCTTTTTGTGCTTTCTAAAATTTTCAATTGTAATTTCAGAAGATTTTACTGCGCTCATAGCTCAAAAAGAGATTTTATTAATTATATTTGAAGTTGATTTCCCTTTGGCAAGTTTAACTAACTTAATTTGACCTCCATAAGACTCTACAAATTCCCCGCCAATAACTTGTTCTTTTGTATAGTCTGCTCCTTTTACTAATATATTAGGCTTCAGTTTTTTGATTAATTTCAGAGGATTTTCTTCATTGAAAATAATTACTTCGTCAACGTATTTTAATGCTAAAAGAATTTTTTTCCTTTCAGACTGGCCAATTATTGGCCTTTCAGGCCCTTTTAATTTGCTGATTGATTTATCAGAGTTAAGACCCACAATTAGCTTATCTCCGTAACTTCTTGCTTCTTTTAGTAAATCTAAATGACCTGAGTGGATAATATCGAAGCAACCGTTTGTAAAAACAATAACTTGTTCTTTATTACCTTTTGAGGCCTCCAAACTGGTAACCTCTTCTATGCTAACTGTGGAAGTTCCTAACTTAGAAACTGAAATTGAAGCTGCTAGATTAGCGAACTCAGCAGCAGAAAAAATATCATTGCCCTCAGACAAGGCTGCACCCAAGGCAGATATCGTTGTATCCCCTGCACCTGATACGTCAAATACCTCTTGAGGATAAGCATTTATGAAGTCTCCTATAATTTTTTTATTATATTTTTTGAGAACATACATTCCTTCTGAGCCTAGAGTTACTATCAGCGATTCCAAATTCAAATGCTCCAGCATTTTCTTTGCTTTATTTGCTAAATCTCTTTTAGAGCCCACCTTGCCCATAATATTTTCAAATTCAGATTTATTGGGAGTAATTAAATTTGCTCCTTTGTACTTTGTAAAATCTTTTCCCTTTGGATCAATTAGGATCTTTTTCTTTAGTTTTTTGGCAGATTGGATGAGCTTTCTTGCATTAAAAATAGTGCCCTTTCCATAGTCTGAAACTATTATTAAGTCTGTTTTAGCAATATTTTTAATAAATGTGTTAAATGTATTGGTTAGCTTGCTTCCATGAAAATACTGCTCGTAATCTATCCTTGCTAATTGCTGATTGGAAGACATCAATCTTTGTTTGCAAATGGTTTGAAAACTTTTTTCAGATGTTAAATTAAACTTTATTTTTTCTGCCTTTAAATGTTCTTTCAATAAAGAACCAAAATGATCATTGCCAGTAGCGCCAATAAGAAAAGGTTCGATTTCAAGATGCTTTAAATTATTTGCCACATTCGCTGCGCCACCCAATTGAAACTTAGACTCTTTGAATTTTACAACTGGTACAGGTGCTTCCGGAGAAATTCTTGAGGATTCTCCGTGGAGATACCAATCGATCATGACATCACCGATTACAGTTATTTTCTTTTTCATTTTTTAATTCAAGATAAAAGATTCTATATCAGAACTAAGTTGATCGCCCTTTTCCATTGGCAAGAAATGTGAAGCATCGTATGGTTTAAGCCTAAAATTATGTTTTTTTTGGAGACTTTTTCTTGCGCCATCTCCCATGGTTGATGCAATTAATGCATAGGGCACGAATACTTTGCACTTTACTTTTTTTACGTATTTCCATGTATCTAACGATGCGGTATTGAAAACTTCTGCCTCCCAGTGAGGATGACAGCTTAAATAAGCCTTATCCTGTTCAACAATCATTCCTCCATTTAAGTAATCTTGCAAAATATCATCATTCCAGGATTTATAGGCCCCTCTCCCTTTAAAGTGGTTGAATGCTTCTTGCTTTGATGCAAATTCAAACCTTCTGTTTTTTGCGGCCAACACCATGTGAGAAGTTTTATTCAATCTAAATAATTTTTTTAATCTTCCATAAGCAGAAAATTTGGGACCTGGTAAAACAGGATCTATCAAAAATAATCTAGAAATTTCTGAGAACTCTGTTGAAAGCTTTAACGCAATAATTGCTCCCATTGAATGACCAGAAAAATATAATTCCTTTGAGGAAAATTTTTGAACAAAATCCTTAGCGTCATCAACAAGTGAATTCCATGTAGAAAGTTTTCCGGGGTCTGCATTTGCTGAAGATAATCCATGACCTCTTTGATCTAAAGAAATGATTTTGTAATTATCTCCTAATTTTTTTGATAGATTGCTTAGAAAATTATTATAAGTTTCTGCATTAAAACCAGTGGCATGAAAGAAAAAGATCAAGTTTTCTGCTGCTTGGTTTCCATGGATCAGATAGGAAAAATTTTCTCCTTTTGAATTCGTGTAGACTTCTCTGGTAAACATTTTTTAAAGTGAACTGGATTAAAAATTTTAATAATCATATAGGTTTCCTTGATTTTTCTGAAGCAGAAAGACTTTTTGAATTAGCATCAGATGCCTCAAAAAAAGGTCCTTGCCTTGAAATTGGAACTTATTGCGGAAAATCTTCCTTGGTTATTGCTGAAGCCTGTGCAGCTAATGATACTTTCTTAGTAACAGTCGATCATCATGTAGGCTCAGAAGAGCACCAGCCTGGCGAAGAATATTTCGATAAAAATTTTTATGACGAAAGACTCAATAAGTTTAATACTTATCCTGTTTTTAGGTCTTACATTGAGAATTTTCCTCACAAAGAATCTATATTGCCTGCAGTGGGTGATTCGCAAGAAGTAAGTTCACTCTGGCCAAAAAATTATGAGATTGGTCTTCTCTTCATTGATGGCAGTCACAGCAAAAAATCGGCGTTTTCAGATTTTAAAGCTTGGAGTGATTTCGTTTGCAAAGATGGTTATTTGCTAATTCATGATGTTTTTCCTGATCCTAATGATGGAGGAAGGCCGCCCTATGAATTATTTGAATATGCAAAGGAAACAAATCAATATAAATTCATAGAGCTCCACAAAACTTTAGGTATTTTAAAAAAAATTTAGACTACAACTTCTTAAAAAAATCACCTGCCGAAGTAAATCCATTCAATGCATTCGCAGCGAGAATATATGCTGCTGCAGTCCAAGTAGGTTTTTCAATTGGCCAATATTTCTCATCATCAAAAACATAACCCATCCAGAAAATGTTGTCTTTGGGATCTTTTAATTCGCTTATTTTTTCAAAGAGATCCTTAGCTTTTTTTATCTCATCTATTTTATTTAGCGTTATTATTAATTCCGATGTTTCGGCTACAGTAATCCAAGGTCTATCGCTGACGCATCTACAGCCAAACTCTTCATTAATAAAAATGTTCCATTTGGAATTAATTTTTCTAATAGCTTCTGAGTTATCATAAATTCCTGCCAAAATTGGATAATACCAATCCATACTGTATCTTTCTTTTGAATTCCAATTCCTATCAAATCTAGATGTGTTGTTTAAAAAAACTTTTTTTAGAGCTGTAAGTGAACTTTCTAGTTGATTAGAATTTTGGCCCAACAAGTCAAAAATTTTTTTATAAGCTTTCAAGCTCATAAAGATTGATGAGTTACCAGTTTTTAAGGCGTCGTCCAGCCACTTCCCATTTTCCATAGCCCAAGAGAATTCACCGAAATCAGTTTGTGCTGAGAGAGTAAATTCAAGAGACTTTTTAAGAGTTGGAAGCAAGTTTTCTAAGAATTTCAAATCTCCATAGCTCTCGTAATTATGTAGTGCTCCAATTGCAATATACGAAGAGAAGTTTGATTCTTTTCTAGAAGAAATATTTTTATTGTCTTGATACTCTGAATACCATGATCCATCATCCTCTTGATGATCAATGAGCCATTGGAAGCCTAGCGAAGATTTTTCTTTTTCTCCGAAAACATCCAAAGCCATGCAGCATTCAATATGGTCCCAAGGATCAAGGATTTTATCTTTCTCCGAAGGAATTCCTCCCCATTCATCTTGACTCTCGGCAATGTATTGCGAAAGATGATTTAACTCAGATAAAGATTTCAAAACTAGATTCTAATTTTTCTCAAAATAAATAACCGTGCTTTTACCGATCAAAGGTTGCAATATTTTTTCTAAAAGTTTTGTGATGAAAGGTTTTTTCATCATATCCCACACTAGAAAGTCATGATATTTATTCACTAGGTATGAATTGTCTTGGTTCTTCCAAAATAAGCATTTTAACCACCAATACGGACTATGAAGTGCATGTTCACGATGTTTCTCTATGAATTTACAATTCCTTTCCTCAATCATTTTTCTAAGTTGCTTGTATTTAAAAATCCTTACATGACCGCCTGGTGTTAATTGGTAATCTTTACTGAGAGACCAGCAAACCCATTCCGGAAAGAAAGAAGGAACACTCACAGCAATTTTGCCTTTTCGCTTGGTGACTCTAATGATTTCATCAACTGCATAATCAACTTCTGGAATATGTTCTAGTACCTCTGAGCAAATCAAGTAATCAAAAGTCTCATCGGCAAAAGGAAGTTTTGTGGCATCAGTGCATCCAAAACTGCAACTTTTAGCATCAGATTTTTCATCGAATTGTGGAAAATTATCTATTGCTTTTTGAACATCATCTGGATTTAAGTCAAAACCAAAAACATCTAAATTTGCATGCATGTATGCACCAAAACAATGCCGACCTTCTCCACAACCAAGGTCAAGAACTTTTGCATTATCTGAAAGATTAAGTTTTTGAATATTTATTGTTTGCATGACTCTCTATCACTTGATGATAAATATTGTCTAGTTTTAAAGCGGCATTGTGCCACGTAAATTTATCTTTAACTCTAAAGATACCTTTGGCTACCATATTTTTTCTTAAATCTTCACAAGAAAATAATTCATTTACAGCATCAACGATAGCATTTTCATCTCCAGGAATAATAACCTTTCCAGCTTCCCCAACGATTTCCTTTAAAGATCCGCCATCAGATACCAGTGCGGGAACCCCACAAGCCATTGCCTCTGCAGCAGCAAAACCAAAACCTTCATACAAGGAAGGAATAACTACTACATGAGATGAACAATATTGTTCTCTTAATTCTGAATGAGACAGACCTGATACAAAATTTATATCATCTTTGAGATCTAAACTATTTATGAGTCTTTCTGTATGTCCTTCCTTTCTTATTTTTCCTAAAACGCTCAATTTAGCTTTTGGATAATTTTTTTTGATTTCTGGAAAAGCTTTGATCATGAAATCTAATCCTTTCATCGGAACGTCAGAGCTAGCTATGGATAATATTTTGTAATCCTCATAAGGCTTATCAGAAGGATAAAAGAAACCCAGATCTATGCCGTTGTGAACAACTTCAATACTTTCATCTTTCAATGAAAAATCTTTAACGACATCTTTCCCAGAAGATTCAGAGGGTACAACAATTTTTTTTAATTTTTTTGCAACCTTTATTTGAGTTGGAATAAATGAGTGCCATCTTTTTATAAGAAGTTTTAAGAAAAAATCATTTGTACTTTTTAGCTGAAATTCTAAATCTTTTGTAATTGGGTGATGGATAGTTGTCACTAGAGGAAGTTTCTGCTGAAGAGAAATAAGTTCTTTGCATAAAGTTTGATTGTCATGGATTACATCAAATTGGCCTGCGTTTTCTTCAATAAATTTCTCCAGTCTTGGGCCAAATGTATGTGGTTCAGGAAAACCGCCACTGTTTGCGCTAATCCATTCTTTAAAATTATTCAAAGAAAATAATTTTGAAAATTTAACGTCAAGAAACTTATTTTTTTTTGAAAATAAATCAAGGCTGGGTATTTTAACTAGTTTGATATCTTTTCTTATTTCCGGATAAGGAGGACCAGAAATAACAGTAACCTCATGACCAAGATCAGATAGAGCTCTACTTAGATAGTTTATGTAAATACCTTGACCTCCTGAAGAGGGATTACCTCTGTAAGTTATCAAACCGATTTTTAATTTTTTCTTATTCAAAACTCTCTTCTTTGAGCATCATAATAATTAGGGAAGGATTTATTTCAGTCATTTCTGATTTCTTTATCACTCTTTGATGATCAAAAACAGGCCCTACTTTTGAAGGATCCGTAGGCCCAAATAAAAAAATTCCAGATAATCCTAATCCTGCGCATATATGAGTTAGACCTGTGTCGACTCCTATAAAAAATGAACACTTATCAAACTCTTCTTTGATCTTATGAAAATTTTCAGTTTCCAACTTAAAGGCTCTAGAATTAATTTTATTTATTTCTTTAAAGAAATTTAATTGATTCTCTCCATGGACAGGTACACAAATATCTAAATTGAAATCATTTAAGTGATCGGCTAATTTTTTCCAATAATCTAAGGGATATTCTTTATTTCTCCTGCTAGACCCATGAACGAAAATAATCTTATTTTTTTTATCTAAGCCTTCTTGCTTAAAACCATAATCATATTCTTTATTTGGCTCATAATTTAAACTTTCAGCTGCTAATTTTTTCATTCTCATTACTGCATGTTCATCCTTAGTTATTTTTATTCCCTTGTCGTATAAAAATGTTAAAAGCCCTTCTTTTGATGATTTAAAGTTATATCCAATAAAATTTTTGGAGCTGGAAATTTTTTTTATTTTTGAACCTATGATTTGAGTTCTCATCAATCCTTGAAAATCAATTACAAAGTCATAAGTGATATTTTTAAATGATGCATTTATTTCTTCATTCAAATTCTTAAGTCTTTTCACAAAAGATTGATTTTTTGTTTCTCTTAATGAAATTGAAAAGAAATTGTCGATAGACTGATTTAATTTTGCTGTGCTGAGAAATGTGCTATCAACTAGAAAATCTACTCTAGATTCAGGGTAATTCTTTTTTATGTCTTCAATGGCAGGAAAGGAATGAATTATATCTCCCAGCGAAGAGGTTTTAATTATTAAGATTTTCAATTATCAGAAATATTAGTCAACCATTCAGGGAATAAAATGTGATCCCCTCTTACATGATTAGAGTATTTTGACTGAAGAATCTTGGTAATAGGTCCTCTTTGACCATTTGATATTTTATTTTTATCAACAAACGTTATTGGTAATACCTCTGCTGCGGTCCCTGTAAAAAAAAGTTCATCTGCTTGAATAACCTCTTCTGGAGAGATGTTCTTCTCAATAACATCAATTTTTTCATTCTTAGCTAAATCAATGATACTTTTTCTTGTTATACCATTAAGTGATGCTTCAACATCAGGAGTGAATATTTTCCCATCTTTCACCATGAAAAAGTTTTCTCCGGAACCCTCAGCAACATTTCCTGCTGTGTCTAACATTAATGCTTCATCAAAGCCTTCTTCAAGAGCTTCATTAAGTGCAACAATAGAATTAACGTAGTTTCCGTTAACTTTTGATCTCGACACTTTATTCCCTCTTTGTCTTGTGTAACTAGATAGTTTTACTTTGATTCCTTGCTCGTAAAGCTCTGGGGAAAGGTAGCTTGGCCAATACCAAGCGGCAACAATGCAGTGAACTTTAAGATTATCAGCTCTGAGTCCCAAGCCTTCAGAACCATAAAAGCACATAGGCCTTATATAAGCTTCATCTAACTTATTTCTTTTTACGACCTCTATTTGAGCTTTATTTATTTCGTCTTTTGAATAAGGAATTTTTAATTTAACAGTATCTGCAGATTCAAAAAGGCGATCTGTGTGGTCCTTAAGACGGAAAATCGTTGGTCCTTGCGTGGTAGAATAAGCTCTAACACCTTCGAATACACCTAATCCGTAATGAAGAGTATGAGTTAAAACATGAACTTTGGCATCTTTCCAGTCAACATACTGGCCATCAAACCATACAACGCCATCTATATTTTCAAGGCCTCTTGAAGTATCCATAATTAAGTTAGAACCAAATGCAAATTAATCAAAATATTTTTAGAGCATATGATATCAGAGGTATTGCATCTGAGGACCTGAGCGATGAATTTGTTATGTCTTTGGGATCAGCTTTGAGTCATAAAATTAAAAAATTAGGTTTAAAACAAGTTGTAGTAGCTCGCGACGGAAGATTATCTGGAGCAAGAATTTACTCAGCCTTGATTAACTCCTTCTTAGATAATGGTGTAGATGTCATAAATGCAGGAATGGTGCCCTCACCTCTACTTTATTTTGCGGTTGAGAAATTCAATACTAAGAATGGAGTCATGATCACAGGGAGCCACAACCCCAAAGAATATAATGGATTTAAAATAATCTTGGGCGGTAAAACTATTTACGGGCAAGAAATTCAAAATATTAAAAACGACATACTTCAAGGCACACACTCGAAAGAAATCCAGAAAGGTAATTTAGAAGAGATAAATATTTTAGATGATTATATTAATGAGCTTAAAAATAATATCTCATTAAAAAGATCCATGAAGATTTGTCTTGATTGTGGGAATGGTGTTGGCGGGGTGATTGCGCCAAAAGCATTTAAAGCAATTGGTTGTGAAGTTGTAGAACTTTTCAGCGAAGTAGATGGAAATTTTCCAAATCATCACCCAGATCCTGGTGATCCGAAAAATTTTGAAGATTTGCAGAGCAAAATAATAGAATCAAATGCTGATATTGGTATAGCCTTGGACGGTGATGCAGATAGAGTAGGTATTGTTGATAACTCAGGGAAAATTATCTACCCAGATATTCAAATGATTCTGTATGCAGGCCAAGTTTTAGAGAAAAATAAAAATGCGACAATAATTTTTGACGTCAAATGTTCTAACATCCTAAAAAAATTCATTGAAGAAAATTCTGGCATAGCTTACATGTCAAAAACTGGCCACTCATACATAAAGAAAAATCTTTTTGAAAAGAATGCTCTTTTAGCAGGAGAAATGAGTGGGCATATTTTCTTTAAAGATAGATGGTTTGGTTTCGACGACGCTATTTATGCTGGAAGTAGAATGTTAGAGATTTTGTCAGAAAAGGAAAAAAATTCATCAGATATTTTTTCTGAACTACCTCAAAATTTATCAACACCAGAGATAAATATATCTGTTTCAGATGAAAATAAGTTTTCAATAATAAGTAAACTAATAAAAATACTGGAGAAAGAAAGTGGAGAGATTAACTCCCTAGACGGAATTAGAATAGATAGAGATTCTTGCTGGGGTCTTATAAGAGCATCAAATACTTCACCAAACTTGGTTTTAAGGTTTGAAGGAAATTCACCTCAAGATTTGGATGATATAAAAAATGTATTTAAAAAAGCTATTTCAAAAGTGGATAATACGATCAAAGCAAACTTTTAATGATCAAAGATAGCAAATCTGCAGAATCACTAGCAAAGATCCTAAGTGAGGCCTTGCCTTACATACAAAAATTTTCAGGAAAGATAGTCGTCATTAAGTATGGTGGCAGCGCTATGAAAGAAAACAAATTAAGGCAAAATTTTGCAAGAGACATCGCTTTGATGAGGCAAATTGGAATATTTCCTGTTCTTGTTCATGGAGGCGGACCTCAAATTGAAAGAAATTTGAAAAAGCACAATATAAAAAGTGTGTTTATTGATGGACTTAGAAAAACAGATGAAAATTCAATAAAAACTATTGTTAAAACTCTAAGGGCAGTAAATGGAGATATTGCCGAACTGATCAAAACTTGGGGAGCAAGAACAAAAACATTCAATGACGTTAGAGAGAGTATTCTTATCTGTAAAAAAATTAAGACAAAGATAGATCTTGGTTTTGTAGGTGACATCACAAAAGTTGATAGTGGTTTGATCAAGAAAAATATTTTTAGTGGAAAAATTCCTGTGATTGCTCCAATTGGCAGGGACAGATTTGGAATGCATTACAATATTAATGCTGATCATGTGGCTTGCAAGGTAGCTGAAAAATTAAAGGCTGAAAAGATAATTATGATGACGGATGTAAAAGGAGTGTTGACAAATACAGGTGAGAAAATATCTGAGATGGATATCAAAAAAGCCAAAAAAATTGCTAAAACCATAAAAGGAGGAATGCTCCCAAAACTCTCATCTGTGATAAAGAGTCTAGAAAGCGGCGTGAAAAGTGCTCATATCGTTGATGGTAGAGTGCCGCATGCAGTTTTAGTTGAGATACTTACAGACAAAGGCATTGGAACTTGGATAACAAAATAAGATGACCGAAACTCTGACAAATAGACAAATTAATATTATGCAGACTTTAGTTTCCATGCTTGAAAGTAAGGAACCGATAAAAATTACTACTGCTGAATTGGCAAAACGATGTGAGATAACTGAAGCTGCCATCTATAAACATTTTCCAAGTAAAAGAAAGATATATGAAGGCTTGGTTGATTTTTGTGAGGAAAATATATTTCCAAGAATATCATCCATCAAAAAAGAAGTTTCCAGTCCGGAGACTCCCTTTAATATTTGTACTTTGATATTAGCGTTTTGTGAGAAGAACAAAGGTATTTGTAAAATTTTGACTAGAGAAGTACTTACTCCAGATGAAATAAAAATTGAAGAAAAAGTAAATCATTTATTTGAAAGATTCGAGCTTGAAATAAAACTTGCCTTCCAAAATTATGAACAATCAAGCAAGGCAAAATTCAACTTAACTCCAACTGATTCAGCTGGTTTGATCATTTCTATTCTAGAGGGAAAGATTCAAAGCTTTGTAAGATCAAATTTTAAAAGAAAAGTATTGGAAGAATGGAATGAATATTCTTCAAAATTAATGCTGACAATTTATAAGTAATTTAATTAATTTATAAGAAAATCAAAGAAGATATTCTTTTCATCCGGCCTGGCAATTTCTCCAGTGCTTTTATTCAATCTGGCTGAAGATAAATTCTTAGGCCTTGGTTGCATTCCTTTATCGATATTGTTCTCAACCTCGGAGACATAATTCATCCAAATAGGTAAAGCAGTTGTACTACCGAACTCTCTCTCCCCAAGTGGCTTAGGTTGATCGTATCCAAACCAAACTGTTGCTAAGAAGCTATTATTAAAGCCTGTAAACCAAGTGCTCTCTGCATCATTAGTTGTTCCAGTTTTTCCTGCAAAATCATCTCTGGATAATTTCTTTATATTGCTTGCTGTTCCTCTTTTTGCAGCTTCTATCAAAATGTCATTAATTACATATGTAATTCTAGGATCAATAATTTCTTCTTCATTATTTTCTTCATTGTATCCATTCCATAATCTTGAAGCTCTTAAATCTAAAGTTTTAGTTTTTGAGAAATCTAATACTTCTGAGTTAGGAAGAACGATTTTTTCAATGTAATAAGGCTCTATAGATTTTCCTCCATTAGCAATGATAGAAAAGGCTTTTGCATTTTGTAAAGGAGTAGAACTATAAGATCCCAGAGCCAGAGACAAATCATTCGGAATTTCATCTTCTTGGAATCCATATTTCTGAACATGGCTTCTTACTTTGTCGATACCTAATTCCTGAAGAAGTCTCACTGAAACTATGTTTCTTGACTGAACCAATGCCTCTCTCAATCTTGTTGGGCCATAGAATCTACCGGATGAATTTTTTGGGCGCCAGACATCTTCTAAATTGTCATCTTCAAAAACTATGGGTGCATCGAGGATTATTGAAGATGGGTTATAACCATTTTCAAAGGCAGCACTATATAAAAAAGGTTTGAAGTTTGAACCAAGCTGAGGTTTTGCTTGAAAAACTCGATTGTAGTTACTTGAATAAAAGTCATATCCACCGACCAAAGCCAAGATCTTTCCATCCTTTGGATCAAGACTCACGATGCATGATTGAATCTCTGGATATTGGGAGAATTCCACTTTTTCACTGCTTTCATTAATCCAAACGAGATCTCCAGGAGAGAAGAAATCCGAAAATTCCTGAACCTCTCTATCTATTCTATTTTCATCTATTTTTGGTCTAATCTTCGTACTCAGGTCTTCTTTAAAAATTCTTATGAGCTCTAAATTAGAATTGATAAGAAATACTACTTGATCTTCTACTGAAAGAAATATGGCAGGGACAAAATCTTTGTATTTTGGGAGTGACTCATAAAGAGATTCAATCTCCCTAAAAGGATGCTCATCGGTTTTTTCTATTCCATACTCATCAGAAAAATCTATGTCTTGATAAAAAAATTGATAGAACACTTCGGACTTATTAAGAAATTTATTTGGGATCAAACTTTCATAATTCTTAGGCTTTCTAAATCCATGTCTACTCTCATAACTCTCTACTCCAGTTTTAAGGGCTTTGTTGGCAGAAAGTTGATGCTGAGAATTTATTGTTGAATAAACTTCATAGCCATCTTTATATACTCCCTTTCCATAGTTACTAACCATGTATTTTCTGATTTCTTCTGCCAAATGACCGGCTTCCACATCAGGTTTGATTCCATAATTATCTGCTGTAAGAGGTTCAGATACATTTACCTCATAATCACTTTCTGAGATGTAGCCGAGATCTTTCATTCGTTTAAGTATCCAATTTCTTCTATTCAATGCTCTTCTTTTATTTGCCAGTGGGTTCACCTCTGATGGTCTTTGCGTTGATGCAGCAATCATTGCAAATTGAGCTACAGATAAATCTTGAAGAGGCTTTCCATAATAAATTGAGGAGGCTGCAACAATGCCATAGGCTCTGTTTCCTAAAAAAACTTTATTTACGTAAAGTTCAAATATTTCCTCTTTTGTTAAGAAGACTTCAAGCATAAAGGCCGTGTAAATTTCCTTTAACTTTCTTTTGTAGGTTTTTTCTTGAGTAAGCAAATAATTTCTTGCAACTTGCATTGTCAAAGTTCCACCACCGCTGCCTTTTTCTCCCGTAATTACCAACTCACTTAGCGCTCTAGCAAGAGCAGTAAAATCGATACCCGTATGAGAGAAAAATTCATCGTCTTCAGCTGCAAGATATGCATTAACAAGTCCCTTAGGTATGTCTTCAAAAATAATTTTAGTTCTATGGATTTCCCCAAATTCAGAGATAAGCTTTCCATCGCTAGTATAAATTTTTAACGGAATTTGTAATTCTGCTTTATCAAGGTCACTGATTTTAGGTAATTCAGGATAAAGATATATATAAACTCCAAGCGCCATTTGAAATGGAAAAAGAATAGCAATTAAAGATATTAGAAATATCTTTGACCTGAATAATGTCTTAAAAAACTTTTTCATTTTCTAAAAGATAATTCTAATAGATATAATGAGCAGATGAACATCTTTCTTGTTGGACCCATGGGATCTGGAAAATCAAGCTTGGGAAAGAAACTCGCTAAAAGTTTAGATAAAAAATTTATTGATACAGATAAAGAAATTGAGAAAAAAGAAAACAAAACTATTAATGAGATTTTTGAAAATAAAGGTGAGAAATATTTTAGAGAAAAAGAGAAAGAGTTTTTAATAAATATCCCAAATAGCTTAAATATGGTTATTGCAACTGGCGGAGGTATCGTTACTGATCAAGAAAATCGTGAGAAATTAAAAGAAAATAGAGTTATTTTCTTAAATGCCTCGGTTGAAAGACAGAGCAAAAGAACATCTAGGTCTAATAAAAGGCCTCTCTTAAAAAACGTAGACAGGTTGAAAAAACTTGGAGAGCTCTACGATCAAAGGTTAAAGTTTTACAAGGACGTTTCAAATTTCGAAATCAACGTAGATAAATATAAAAGCAAAGATATTCTTGTGAAAATTATTGAAGAACTAAATGAAAACAATTAAACAATTAAAAGTAAAAACGGCCAGTTCAAATTATTCCATTTATTTTGGTAATGATTTTATTAAAAGCTTTCCTTTAAAAAAAATATCCAACTCAAAAGAGATTTTTATTATTTTTGACTCAAAAATGCCTGACTTATCAATCAGGAAAGTAAAGAGTTTCATAAGGAAATCAATGCCGAGTAAATTTGATTCCTTTAAATTTATTGCAAATGAAAAAAATAAATCTATCGAGACATCTCAAAAAATTATAGAAAGATTAATTGATTTGAAATTCTCAAGAGATTCATTGATTGTTTCTTTTGGTGGCGGCATAACAACAGATCTCGCAGGTTTTGTAGCCTCGGTATATCTACGCGGAATTGAAGTTATGCATATTCCAACCACTCTTCTGGCCCAGGTCGATGCTTCTGTGGGTGGTAAAACAGGTGTTAACAGTAAAAAATTTAAAAATATGATTGGTGCATTTAAGCAACCTGCAGCAGTATTGATTGATACTTATTTTCTAAAATCACTGAGTAAAAGGCATCTAGCAGCAGGTTACTCAGAAATAATTAAACATGCGCTGATTGAAGATAAAAATCTGTTATCTAAATTAGATAACTTTGATCAGAATATTAAGAAGAAAGGAAACATTACCGAGTTATCTAACCTCATAAGGATATCAACAAAAATTAAGGCAAATATTGTTGAGCAAGACGAAAGAGAGAAATCAGTAAGAGCTCATCTCAACTTTGGTCATACTTTCGCACATGCCATAGAAAGCGTTCAATCTTTTAAGGGATTGAACCATGGCGAAGCAGTTGGTGTTGGAATGGTTTGTGCAGCCAAATTATCCTTATTGTTGGGCAAAATAAATTCACAAGAGTTTGATAAAATTAAGTCGTTAATTAAAAAATTCAACCTACCCACAAAGCTTCCCGCTAATTGCGAACCTGCGAAGATTCTTAAAGCCATGCAATCAGATAAAAAAAGTAAAGACGCTACTTTAAGATTCATTATTATAGATGGAATAGGAAAGGTTAAAATAGTTGAAAACGTTGACAAAGAGAAAATCTTAATTAGCTTAAAAATATAAAAAACATTTTTCTTATAATATAGAATAAAAATTGGTCTTTTTTATTATTTTTTGGTATAAATAATTAAGTAAGAAATTAACATTCTTCCCTGAGATCTTGGGCTTAAGATCAATCGTTCATCCTTGTTTGGGGACGGAAGTAGGTAAAAAATCAAACCGAAGGAACGCATCTTTCTATCAGGAAGGGTGAAGCATTGACTCGATGGTAAAAGGTATAAATAAAAAATTAATAGAGCGTCCAAAAAAGAAAGGACTTTATGATCCAGCTAGCGAGAAGGATTCTTGTGGCGTTGGCTTAGTTGCCAACATAAAAGGAATCCCTTCAAGAGAAATCATGGATGATGCCTATCTTATCAACTCTAGAATGGATCACAGAGGAGGATGTGGTTTTGAAGAAAACACAGGAGATGGAGCTGGCATTCTTCTTGCTTTACCGGATTCTTTTTTTCAAGATCAGGCAAAAAAAATAAATATTAATCTTCCTGATTTTGGTTCTTATGCTGTAGGTAATATTTTTCTGCCCCAGGATCAAAGAGAAAGATCTTTTTGTAAAAAAATTGTTGAACAAACTATTAAATCAGAAGGACAGAAATTTTTAGGTTGGAGAAAAGTTCCTATTAATCCTAAAAAGGCAGACGTTGGACCTGCTGCTAGAGATTGTCAGCCTGAGATAGAACAAGTTTTCGTTCAAAAATCAACCAAACTTGATCGGGAAGCTTTTGAGAGAAAACTTTACTTAATTAGAAAAATTTTCACTAAACGACTCAGATATAATGAAAATTTGAGTCAAGCCTCTTTGTTTTATGCCTGCACCCTTTCATCGAGACTGATTGCTTACAAAGGTATGCTTACCCCAGCTCAGCTTTTCCCTTTTTTCCCAGATCTTGAAAATAAAAAATTCGAGACTCATTTGGCAATGGTTCACTCGAGATTCAGTACGAACACCTTCCCTTCTTGGGATAGAGCTCAACCCAACAGATATATGTGTCATAACGGCGAGATAAACACTTTGAAAGGAAACATGAATCAAATGTATTCTCGACAAGGTCTTGCGAGAAGTGATTATTTCGGTTCAAAAATTAATAAATTATTCCCCATAACGGAACCAGACTGTTCTGATTCAGGTTCATTTGATAATGTTCTTGAGCTGCTAATAATGTCAGGTAGAGAACTACCTGAGGCTGCCATGATGATGATTCCTGAAGCTTGGCAAAATGACAATGAAATGAGTCCAGCAAAAAAAGCCTTTTATGAGTATTCATCATCATTTATGGAACCTTGGGATGGTCCTGCATCTATAGTTTTCACAGATGGAAATTATGTTGGAGCCGTTTTAGATAGAAATGGACTCAGACCGAGCAGATTTTATGTAACTGATGACGACAAAGTCATCATGGCTTCAGAGGTAGGAGTTCTTCCTGTTGATCAAGCAAAAGTTTTATCAAAAGGAAGGCTTCAGCCAGGAAAAATGTTTCTTATTGATTTTGAGGAAGGCAGGATGATTCCAGATGAAGAAATCAAAAACAGGGTCTCAAAAAAACTTCCCTATAAAGATTGGGTAAAAAATCAAATTATAGATATCCAAGATCTAAAAACATCCAAAACAAAATATAAAACAGACGATCTAATCTCAAGGATGCAGTCTTTCGGTTACACCACTGAAACACTTGAGTTCATGTTGCTACCCCTTGTAACTGAGTTGAGAGATCCTCTTGGATCAATGGGAAATGATGCTGCTTTAGCATGTCTATCTGATAAACCCAGAATGATTTATGACTACTTCAAGCAACTTTTTGCTCAGATTACTAATCCAGCAATCGACTCAATAAGAGAGGAAGTAATTATGTCTCTTGAATGCCTAATTGGCCCGGAGAGTAATTTGCTCGAATCTTTAGAAGAAAATGCACATAGATTAAGATTGAAGCATCCTATTCTTTCAAATGAAGAACTATTTAGCATAAAGAATAACAAAGATTACGGTTGGACTACTAAGACTATCGATATTACATACGAAAGAGGTAGCGGAGCCTCAGGTCTAAAGAAAGCTCTAAAAAGAATCTGCACTGAGTCAGAGGACGCAATAAAGCAAGGATATTCTTTTGTACTTTTATCTGACAGAAACCTTTCGAAAAGTAGAGTTGCTATAAGTTCATTGCTTGCGTGTTCCTCCGTCCATCATCATTTAGTTAGAAAAGAAAAAAGAACACAATTAGGACTAATTATTGAGTCTGGCGAAGCCAGAGAGGTTCATCATCACTGCCTACTTATCGGATATGGGGCTGATGCAATAAATCCCTACTTGGCTTTTGAAGTTTTGGAGAAATCTTTAAAAGATCAAATACTGCAAGATAAAAAATTGAGAAATACCTCAGATTTAGTTAATGCCTATAAAAAAGGAGTTGCTAAGGGTATGTTGAAGGTCATGGCCAAAATGGGAATTTCGACACTTCAATCTTATAAAGGTGCTCAAATTTTTGAAGCGGTTGGTTTAGCTGATGAAATAATAGATTTTTGTTTCCCGGGGACTACTAGCAGAGTACAAGGGGTAAACTTTGAAGTTTTAGCTGAAGAAATAGAGAGAAGGCATGCAATAGGTTTTCCTGAATACGACCAAAATAAAGTATCTGTACTTCCTAATCCTGGAGATTTTCATTGGCGTAACGGTGGTGATTCACACATGTGGGATCCAAAATCGATTTCCTCTTTACAACTTGCCTCTCAAGCCAATGACGAGAGTAAATATTGGGAATTCTCAAATCATGCAAATGAACAGACTACCAAAAACAGTACTTTGAGAGGCCTGATGAAATTCAAATATCCTAAAAAGGGAATTCCTTTGGATCAAGTTGAATCTGAAAAAGAAATTGTAAAAAGGTTTGCAACCGGAGCAATGTCACTAGGCTCTATCTCTACAGAAGCTCATGAATCGCTTGCATTGGCAATGAATGAACTAGGAGGTAAATCGAATACTGGTGAAGGAGGAGAAGATCCTATTAGATTTAAACCATTAAAAGATGGGAGATCTAAAAGATCAGCAATAAAACAAGTAGCCTCTGGTAGGTTTGGTGTAACTATGTGGTACCTGACTAACTCTGACGAACTTCAGATAAAGATTGCGCAAGGTGCGAAGCCCGGAGAAGGTGGTGAACTTCCTGGAAAAAAAGTCGATCAATATATAGCTAAGATAAGACATTCTACGCCAGGCGTTGGACTAATAAGTCCTCCTCCTCATCATGATATCTACTCTATTGAGGACATAGCTCAATTAATACACGATCTTAAGAATGCTAACAGGAAAGCTAGAATAAGTGTGAAGCTAGTCTCTGAAATTGGAGTAGGAACTATTGCAGCTGGAGTAGTAAAAGCGAAAACAGATCATCTGGTCATCGCTGGTCACGATGGAGGAACAGGAGCCTCTCCATTAACATCGATCAAACATGCAGGCCTTCCCTGGGAGCTTGGAATTGCTGAAACACACCAAACTTTGGTGATGAATAATTTAAGATCCAGAGTGGTTCTTCAAACAGATGGCCAGTTAAAGACTGGAAGAGATGTTGCTATAGCAGCAATCTTAGGAGCTGAGGAGTTTGGTTTCTCAACAGCACCGCTGGTTACTTTGGGGTGCATTATGATGAGAAAGTGTCACTTAAATACTTGCCCCGTTGGAATTGCTACTCAAGATAAAGATCTAAGAGAAAAATTTAAAGGTAAGCCAGAAAACGTTGTTAATTATCTTTTTATGGTTGCAAAAGAGCTAAGAATGATAATGGCGAAGTTAGGAATCAAAAATCTCAATGACATGATAGGAAGAGTTGACCTCCTTGAATTAGATAATGCTATCAATCATTGGAAAAAAGATGGCATTGATTTATCTAATCTTCTTACTCCTGCTGAGAAAGTATTTAAAAACACTGATGTATTTAAAACTCAAGATCAAAATCACAATCTAGAAAAATCACTTGATCTCAAGCTACTTAAAAAAATCAAGCCATCAATATTAAGTAGAGAGAAAATTACAATAAATCAGAAAATTGGGAACACAAATAGAGTCTTTGGCACCATTATCTCTAATGAGATCTCTAAAATCTGGGAAAGCAAAGGATTGCCTGAGGATACAATTCACATGAAATTAAATGGATCTGCTGGACAAAGTCTTGGTGCTTGGACTTGCAGAGGCATGACCATTGAGCTTGAAGGGGATGCCAATGACTATGTTGGTAAAGGACTTTCAGGTGGAAAAATAATCATCTATCCGGATAAGAAAAGTAAATTTGTAGCAGAGGATAATATTATTCTTGGAAATGTTGCGCTTTATGGAGCTACAGGAGGGGAAGCATATTTCAGAGGGATAGCCGCAGAGAGATTTTGCGTAAGAAACAGTGGAGCTAAGGTTGTAGTAGAAGGTATCGGAGATCACGGATGCGAATACATGACCGGTGGAGTGGCAGTAATTCTTGGAGATACGGGCAGAAACTTTGGTGCCGGAATGAGTGGAGGAGTTGCTTACGTTTATGATTCTAAAAACTCATTCAAAAGAAAATGCAACACCAGTACTTTTGAGTTAGAAAAATTAGAAAATGAGAATGATCTCAAAGAGCTTAAGCAACTAATAAAAAATCATAAGAAATTTACTGGTTCAGCTGTAGCGACTAGAATCTTAAATGAATGGAATAATTCAATATCAAAATTCGTAAAAGTAATGCCTACTGATTACAAAAGAGTCATGATGGAATTAAATGAAACAAAACTTAAAGTGAGTTGAGATGGGAAAAGTAACTGGCTTTAAAGAATTCTCTAGAGAAGTTGAGCCTTACAGGCCAGCCAAATCAAGGGTTTTGGACTTTAAAGAAATATACACTGATCATGACGATAATCTCCTGAATACTCAAGCGGCTAGATGTATGAATTGTGGTGTACCCTTCTGCCAATCAGGTGAAGGCTGTCCTGTATACAATTTAATTCCTGAGTGGAATGATTTGGTCTACAACGAGCAGTGGGAAGATGCATTTGATAGGCTTTTCAAAACGAATAATTTTCCAGAAGTTACAGGAAGAGTCTGCCCAGCAGTCTGCGAAGGGGCTTGTGTTTTAGGTATTACTGAAACTCCTGTAGCCATTAAAAATCTAGAATTTGCAATCGCTGACAAAGGAATAAAATCTGGATGGCTTAAGCCTAAAGTTCCAGAAGTCAGAACCAATAGAAAAATAGCTATAGTCGGATCAGGTCCTGCTGGTCTTTCTGCAGCTCAACAACTAAATAGCGTTGGCCATTCTGTTGAAGTCTACGAAAGATCTGACCGCATCGGTGGATTAATGATGTATGGAATTCCTAACATGAAACTCGATAAGTCAATATTAGATATGAGAATTGAGATTATGGAGAAGGAAGGTATAGTTTTTCACACAAATAATGATATTGGTGCTCCGAATTCACCCTCTCTTGAAAACCTTATCAACGAGAATGATTCTGTCCTCCTTACCACAGGGGCTACTAAACCCAGAGATCTAGCCATCCCTGGCAGAGAAGGAGATGGTGTTCACTTTGCCATGGAATTTCTTGGCAAAAACACTAAAAGTCTATTAGACAGCAAACTCAAAAATAATAACTTTATCTCTGCTAAAGGTAAGAACGTAATTGTCATCGGTGGAGGAGATACTGGAAACGATTGTCTCGGTACCTCATTAAGACACAAGTGCAATAGTCTTCTTAATTTTGAAATAATGCCTGAGCTGCCAAAAGATAGAGCAGATAACAATCCTTGGCCTCTTTTTCCTAGAATACATAAAGTTGATTATGGTCATGAAGAATCAATCGAGGTATTAGGAAAAGATCCCAGGGAATATTCAATCTCTGGAAAAGAATTTTTAAGAGATGAGTCTGGAAAGTTAATAGGAATCAAAACAGTAATGGTTGATTCAGCTTTCAAAGAAATAAAAGGAACTGAAAAAACTTGGAAAGCAGATCTTATTCTTCTAGCGATGGGTTTTCTGGGGCCAGAAAACTATATCAATCAAGAAGTAGATATAGATCTCGATGAAAAATCTAATTTTAAGGCAGATCATAATATCCATAAAACCTCACATCCAAAAGTTTTTGCTGCTGGGGATTGCAGAAGAGGCCAATCACTTGTTGTTTGGGCGATAAATGAGGGAAGAGCCGCTGCGCGAGAAATTGATAAAGAATTAATGGGCTCTACTGCTCTTATTTAGAGTAATCTGAGTCTATCTTTCTCATCAATCCTTCTTGAATAGCTGAAGCTACCAATACTCCATCCTGCGTATAAACACTCCCTCTGTTGAAACCTTTTGCATTACTTGCGCTAGGGCTATCTGTTACATATAACAACCATTCGTCCGCTCTAAAAGGTCTATGAAACCACATGGCATGGTCAATACTCGCAGCCATTACTTTTCTGTTCATACCTCCCCAACCGATACCATGCGGAAGTTGTGCTGTGCTGAGCAAACCAAAATCTGATGCGTACGCTAATATATTTTGGTGAACAAGAATATCATCTGGAAGCTTTCCATTTGCCTTCATCCACGTATGTTTATAAGGAGGTTTTTTTTCACTATTTAATGGATTGAATTGCTCAACTGTTCTTAATTCAATTGCTTTCTCTCTAAGAAATCCATCTCTGTACTCTTCAGGAATTTTATCCATCATTGACTCTCTTAATTCCCTTTCACTTTTGAGCTCTTCAGGTCCAGGAACATCAGGCATGTCAAATTGATGTTCGAAGCCGCCCTCGTCCTTTTGAAAAGAAACTGACATATTAAAAATTGCCTCACCGTTTTGAATAGCATCAACTGTTCTCGTTGTAAAACTTCCTCCATCTCTTATTCTTACTACTTGATAAACAATCGGGATATCTATTCTTCCAGGCCTTAAAAAATAAGCATGAAAAGAATGAGCATATCTCTCCTCTTCAATGGTGTTATATGATGCACTTAAGGCTTGGCCTAAAACTTGACCACCGAAGACTCTGCCCCATGCAGTTTTTTCGCATTCACCTCTGTAAAGGTTCTCCTCTAATTTTTCTAAATTAAGAGTTTGAACTAAATCATCTAAACTTTTTTGTGACGACATTAATTTTCCTCAATTGTGTGATCAACTTCAGTGCCAGGAGTTTTTATAGAAGTCTTACCAACTACTTTTGCTGGAACACCAGCCACGGTCATGTGTTCAGGAACATCTTCTAAAACCACGCTTCCAGCAGCTATTTTTGCACCTTCGCCTATTTCAACATTACCTAAGATTTTAGCTCCTGAACTTATTAAGACTCCCTTCCTTACTTTGGGGTGTCTATCTCCTATCTCTTTTCCTGTTCCACCAAGAGTAACTCCCTGGAATATAGAAACATCATCCTCAATCACTGAAGTTTCTCCAATCACTATTCCAGTAGCATGATCAAGCATTATTCCTTTTCCTATAGTAGCTGCAGGATGAATATCTACGCCATAAACTTGCGAGGTTCTGCTTTGTAGAAAATAAGATAAAAGAGTTTCTTTTTTCCAATGATAATTAGAGGCCCTATAGGCCTGCAAAGCTGAGAATCCTTTCGAAAATAAGAATGTCTCCAAAATGGTATTTGTTGCGGGATCTCTGGAAATAACTGCGTTAAGATCTTTTTCAATAGCTTTTGAAACATCTTTGGTATTAAGGGCCTGCAAAATACTTGGAAGTAATTTTTTTTCAGAAAAAGACCATGCCTGAGATAAATCTCGGGATAATTTTAGGCTAATGGAAGAAATAAAATCATCATTAGATAAAACCAAAGACTCCAAAAAGTCTTTATAATCTTCATTGGATTTAATATAGTCCTCGGCCTCAGATTGAAGCTTTGTCCATATATTGTTATCTATGGCATTCATAAAAAAAAAGAAGTCTAGACGAAGTTAACAAAAAGTCATAGCTATATATTTGAAGTTTTAGGGTATAAAGGATAATAATTTATAAAAAAATAATATGACAATTTCAACTTCCCAAAATCTTAGCGCTACTCCAGATATTAAGGTCAGCGTTGGAAACACCTTTGGCTTTGACTCTAATCTAGAAGTACCGGCCTTTTCTGAACCAAGTGAATACGTTCCTGCTTTTGATCCCGACTATTGTTTTGACAAAGAGACAACCCTCTCAATTCTTGCAGGATTTTCGCATAATCGTCGAGTAATGATTCAAGGTTTGCATGGTTCTGGTAAATCAACTCACATTGAACAAGTTGCTTCTAGATTAAATTGGCCTTGTGTGAGAATTAACCTAGATAGTCATATCAGTAGATTAGACTTGCTGGGCAAAGATGCAATTGTTATTGAAGATGGAAAGCAATTAACAAAGTTTGTAGAAGGCATACTTCCATGGGCAATACAGAATTCGGTTGCGTTAGTTTTTGATGAGTATGATGCAGGAAGACCGGATGTAATGTTTGTCATTCAAAGGGTTCTTGAAGCTGAAGGAAAGTTAACCTTGCTGGATCAAAATAGGGTTTTAACGCCTAATCCGTATTTTAGATTATTTGCAACAGCAAATACCGTAGGTTTGGGAGATAGTACTGGACTTTATCATGGGACGCAGCAGATAAATCAAGGACAAATGGATAGATGGCAAATCGTGTCAGTTTTAAACTATTTAGATGAGGAGCTTGAGCAAAAAGTTATCCTTTCAAAAGTAAAAGATCTAGATAACAAAGAGGGAAAAGAAACTGTTCTAAATATGATTAGACTAGCTAACTTGACAAGAAAAGGCTTTGAGAATGGGGACATATCAACATTAATGTCGCCTAGAACAGTCATTAGTTGGGCAGAAAATTATTCTATTTTTGAAGATTTGGTTAAATCATTCGAGCTGAGTTTTCTCAATAAGTCAGATGAAACTGAAAGACCAATCATTTCAGAATATTTTCAGAGATGTTTTGGTGCTGAAACCAATAGTTCCATAAGCTCTGAATCCAATTAAATTTTGTTAGAGAAATCTGATAAACAAACCATAAAGGATGCGCTTGCAGCATCGGCTAAAGCTATTTCTGAAGATACAGAATTGAATGTAAATTTTGGAATAGAGAACCTTAGACAAAGTTCTTTGCCAGAACCGCTTCAACCAGTTAAAAACTTTAATGATCTCAGAGCGAAGTCTGATCAAGTGGCTCTTATAAATAAATATTCAAGTGATAATTTATTCACACATAGAGATGCAAAAGTAAATGAAATCATCAAGGACTTAGACCTTACTAGAGTCGAGCTGCTGGGCTCAAAAAAATTTCTAGGAGTTTCAAAAAACCTTGAATTTCTTTTTCGTAAAAATATTAATTCTTTGGATGCAAATGAAGACTCTTCTTCTGTAGCTATCTCGCATTGGTTGAGATCTGAACTTCTCGGACAAGAATTAGGACATCCTGATTCAAAAAAATTTGAGGATCTTTATGAGAAACTCATTTCTTTTCAGGAAAAATACTTAGGGCAATTAGAAGAGTCTTTAGAAAGCTCGTTGGACTTTTCTAAGGTCATCTTTTCTTTACTAAAAGATCTTGAAATTAGCGTGGATGAGCAACACCCTGAAGAAGAAAATGATGAGAAAAATGAAGAAGAAAATGAAGATGAGTCCAGCGAAGAAGAAAATCAGGAAGAGGAAGAAGAAACTGACTCAGAGGATGGGCAAAGTGACGAGCAGGATACTTCTATAGAAGATGAAGAAATGGAAATCGAAGAAGGAGAAATAGATGCTGATGAAGATTCATGGATTGAAAATAGATCAAAATTAGAAGAACTTCTTAAAAAAGTTGGGGAACAAGAATATAAAGTTTACACAAAAGATTTTGATGAAGAAGTTAAAGCAGAGGAGTTATGTGACTCTGAAGAATTAGCTAGATTAAGAGGAAGATTGGATCAATTAATGGAATCCAGTAAAAATGCTATAGCGAAATTAGCTAATAGACTGCAAAGATTATTATTAGCTCAACAGAATAGATCTTGGGAATTTGACAAGGAGGAAGGTCAGCTGGATCCCAGCAAACTTCACAAAATTATCGTAGATCCTCTTACTCCACTGAGTTTCAAAATTGAAAAAGACTCAGAGTTTAAAGATACTCTAGTTTCTATTTTGGTAGATAGCTCTGGATCTATGAGAGGAAGATCAATGACTACTGCAGCGATATGTGCAGATATCATTGGCAGCACTCTTGATCGATGCAACATAAAAACAGAGATTCTTGGATTTACAACTAAGCACTGGAAAGGTGGAGACTCCAGAAAGTTATGGTTAGAGCAAGGTAAAATCCCTAATCCAGGGCGCTTAAATGACTTGAGACACATAATCTTCAAACCTGCAGATCAAGCTTGGAGACGGGGACGAAAAAATCTAGGACTGATGCTCAGAGAGGGGCTTTTAAAAGAGAATGTAGACGGAGAAGCATTGATGTGGGCTAAAAACAGACTAAACAAAAGACCTGAGCAAAGAAAAATATTAATGGTTATTTCAGATGGAGCCCCTGTTGATGACAGCACGCTTTCGACAAACTCTACTAATTATCTTGATACTCATCTACGAGACGTTATAAAAAAAGTAGAAACCGCATCTGAGACGGAACTAATTGCAATAGGTATCGGACATGATGTTACAAGATACTATAAAAAAGCAGTCACCATTCACAGAGCAGAAGAGTTAGGAGGAGCTATGCTTGATCAATTAACCTCACTGTTTGAAACCTGATTAAATTGACCCTCGGCATTCAAAATGCTTTAATAAATTTTTAAAAAAGGTACACATATGGAAATTGTTAAAAGAAACGGACCACCTGAAGATTTAATATATTTTGATGATGAGCTTCCTCTTGAGGAAAAACATGTACAAGATGTTATTGAAATCTTTAATACTCCTTTAACTGGAGCATACAACTGGGATTACACAGTTGCAGAAAATAGAATTAAAAGACTTTATGAATTAGGTAAAGAACTAAATTGGAACGGTTCTATTGATTTAGATTGGAGTTACAATCATCCTAAAGATAAGCCTTTAGTTGGTGGAGAATTGTTTGAGCCACCTCACGAACAATTAGATGCTTGGAAAAATCTATCTGATGAAGAAAAAATAGAATTTGATAGACACGAAACAGCTGAACTCCTATGTCAGTTTTTGCATGGCGAGCAGGGTGCTTTATTAGTTGCCTCACAAATTGCAAGTTGTGCACCAACATATAATGCAAAACTTTATGCTGCTTCACAAACTTTTGATGAAGCAAGACACGTTGAAGTTTTCAACAGATATCTTCAGGAAAAAATAGGTTTTCATTATCCTGTTAATGCAAACTTAAAAGCCTTGCTTGATAAAATTTTGACTGATGAAAGATGGGACCTTAAGTTTATTGGCATGCAAGTAATTATAGAAGGTCTTGCCTTGGCCGCATTTACTAACTTAAAACTAGATACTAATTGCGTACTTCTCAAACAACTACTTCATTATGTAATCAGAGATGAAGCCAGACATGTCACCTTCGGGATTAATTATCTAGAAGAATATATAAAAACTTTAAGTCCAGAGGAAGTAGAAGACAGAGCACAGTTTGCATACGAAGCATGTGTCATTTCAAGAGATAGAATTATTAATACCACTGCTATGCAGAAATTTTTGAAAATGTCTCCTGAGGAAGCTAGGCAATTTACTTTAGAATCAGGAGCCATGGAAACTTTTAGAAACTTTTTATTCTCAAGAGTCATGCCTAATCTATCAAAAATTGGGCTTTTGACAGACTCCATCAGGCCAAAATATGAAGAATTAGGTTTACTTGAATATGAAAATGCTCCCAGTGATTTTGAAATTGATTGGGCTGAGATAACAAAACCTCTCGAAAGCTCAGAGCAAATCGTCAAAGAATCAAACGAGCAAGCCAAGGCTGTAGCAGAAATGCTAAACCAAGCTTAAGTTTTATTTAATTTTTAATCTTAGATAGAAAGTCAGGTTAGCCTGACTTTCTGCTTTTATGTTATTGAGATTCTCAACAAGAAATAATTTAAGTCCAAATTCAGAAAAATCATTTACTGGAGATGAATAAATAGCTGAAAGCACTCTTTCTCTATGTGCAGGCGCCAAGTTAACTTTCACTGTACCCACCGTAGAATCACCAAAATAGTCTCTTCCAGATATAAATTGAAGGTCAGCTGTACCTTTTTCTATAGATAAAGGAACTAAGTAGTCCAATCTAAAGCGATCTTTTTTATTGAAAATATCTTTACCAAGAATGCTTAGGTTTGTTGATGTAAGAAATGATGAATCCGATCTAATATTGATAAAAGAGAAATTTTCATAAGGTTCAGCCCTCATGCCTGTCAACGATATAAAAGCTGAGAAATTCTCATTAATAAAAAAATCTGAATTGACGGTTAATATTGAAGAATAGGAATTTTTTGAAGAACTTTGTCCACTTAAAAACATCATCCCAAGATAAGAAGAATCTTCCTCAAGGCGTCCCAACTTTATGGATGTTTTATTATTTTTTGAGAAGATGTTTAACTGAGTTGAAAAATACTTCGAATAAGCCTTATCGTGATCAGTCCAAGGATTCCAACCTTGGAAACCTTTAGAAAAACTAAAACCGTAACCAAATCTTTTATCTTTGAATGAATATTTGATGCTTGGCCCATTGGATACAAAATTTTTAATTGGATCGTAAGAAGTACTTAGTGATGAATAATAATTCTTCTGATTTAAAGATAAATTAAAAGAATTATTGGGATCTAAAGAAAGAGCATAAGAAAAACCACTTTTCTGAGTAGTTTGATTAGATAAAAAATCATAATTCTCTATTGTAGAAAATAACTGTAAATATTCATTTTCTGATGTCGGTAATTGCGAGTTGGGAAATCTAGGTAAATAGCTATTCTCTGGATTATTATTTTTTAAGAGTTGACTAGCATTAATTGAAAAAGGGGCTCCAAGCTCATCAAAATAAGTTAAGAATAGTTTGTCATCTAAGTTATTTAGACTTCCAAATAATGGCGAACTCAAAAAAATGTTGGCCTGAGAAAAAGTGGTTACTTGGTTTGTTATGGGAGAGATAAAATATGTTTGTCCAATCGGTTCTATAGCTTTTTTTAAATCAAGAAGACCTTGACCGTAAATATCAGAATTTGAGTAAACTCCCTCTTTATTTGCTGTTAAATAAATACGTTGAAGTATTTCTTGCCCAGTCAACTGACCTCTAAATTTTTCTGTTAATAAAGCTACTGCACCGCTGACGAAAGGAGCTGCAAAGGAAGTTCCTGAACCTGTTCCATAGTTATCATTTTCAGGATATTCAGTCGTAACATAAGCCCCTGTAATATTCTCGCCCGGAGCAGCAACACAAAAATCTTTTGCTAAGCCACAACGATTAGAGTGGTCTGCAATTAGACCTTCTTCGTTAACAGAAACAACTGCGACAGAGGTATCTTGGAGCTCTTCGATAAAATAGACCATTCCTGGAAAAATTTCAGGGCTCGAGTTGTCGACTTGTTGATCCGAATATCCTCCTGCATTGCCTGCACTCCATACAAATATTGTTTTATTAATCTTATCCTGCTGCGCAATGGTTTCTATTACGGCAGGAAAAGATGCTCGAACTGCAGACTCTTCATAGTCAGCAATGTTTCCTTGCATTCCATAACTATTATTCACTGCCGTAACATATCTCGATGTAAAGTCTTTATAAAAAGAAGCGTATGACTGATCAAGACCACTGTAATCCTCTGCATTATCTTCTGTGACTTCCACCGGATCATAATCATCATCAGGTTCTGCAAGAGGAATAGCAATAAAATGAATTTGGGCGTTATAAGCAACTCCTTGAATATCATTAGGATTATTGCTTTCATCTCTATCTCCTGCAGCTATTGATGCAACAAAAGTTCCATGGGTTTTATCATCTGATGTAGGCGCCCTATATCCCAAAAAATTTGAATAGTCTAAAACGCTATCAGTTGTAATTTTGTTCTGAGAATCAAGCTCAATATGATTAGTTTCTATTCCACTATCCATTATTCCAATGGTTGTTCCAGCACCTGAAAGATTGTTTGCGTATGAATCTGCTGCATTGATCATTGAAAGACCATATTGATTAATATACTCAACTGAACTAGTAAATTTAGTCATCAGTTCCACATAAGATGCTGTAGAGTCTGAACTGCTCGAGTCTTGAGATGATTGTGTTTGACTTGAATTTGATTGAGAATTCTGTGGAGGAACGTCATTATTTGGGGAAGAAGGCTGTGTTGAACTACCCTTCCCACCGGCGCCACAGTTAGCCAATGCGATTACAAAAAAACAAATTGTAATAATTTGCTTAAAATTCTTCATGTATGATGTAAAAAAAAAGTTCAATGAAAGTAGGAATTGATTTTGGTATAAGTTTTACAGATTTATCTATTCTAGATGAATCTGAACCAAAGTTTATATCTTTCGATTCTAAAAGGTTATCAGTTTCTAATATTTCAAAACAAATTCATAAACTAGTTAATTTTGATGATGTCGAATTCATAGGTGTGACAGGGGGAAAGCACTATGATTTACCTTCAAAGATTGATGGAATTGAGCTATCGCATTCAAATGAAATAGATGCCATAAGTAAAGGTACAAATTATCTGGCTAAAAATGATAAAAAAAAGTTAATTATCAGTTCCGGATCTGGTACAGCATTCGTCTTAAGCGACGGAAACATGATATCTCATGCAGGGGGAACAGGCGTTGGGGGAGGAACTATAGTTGGTTTGTGTAATCTAATTAATGATGAAAATAATCCAGATGTAATCAATAAACTTGCAAATCGAGGTAAGATAGAAAAGATAGATTTATTACTTAATGAAGCTGTATCAGGACCAATCGGCGAATTACCCAAAGATGCAACCGCTGTAAATTTTGGAAAAGTAAGATATAAAAATAAATCAACTAAAGCAGATAAAACAGCTGCAATAATGAATTTAGTCGGACAAACTGTTGCGAGAATGGCTTCTGCAACGGCAGTAGCATTCAACTGCGATAATGTTTATGTGGTTGGGAGAACGCCTCAATATGATCTATACAAGAGCGTTCTAAAAAGGTGGATTTCTTTTGCTGGATTATCAGCTGATTTCCCAAATAACGGAGAGTTTGCAAGCTCTTTAGGGACTCTTATTGATTAAAGAATTATCTCTTATGGATCTAAATTCGTTGTTTTGGTACCAATTAGGAAATTCTCTCGAATTTGCTAAATCCTTTGTCATTGAATAGAAGATATCTATATCTTCAGCTATTCCATCATAATTCCAATCTTCGTATACTTCATCTGCTACCTGATGATAAAGATTGCTAGTATATTCCGCTGCATACTTCATGCCTTTTTCCAAACCACCATCAACTAGGTCGTACCCTGGATCTGCATACAAAACAGGGATTCCTTTTTTTGCAAAACTTATGTGATCTGATCGATAGAAAAATCCTTTTTCAGGGAACAAGTCAGGCGTAATGACCTTTGAATATTTTTTTAGGTGTTTTTTGAGAACATCTTCTAATTCAGAGGCTCCATAGCCAATAACTAACATATCTTTTGTTTTTCCAATTGCGGGTATTCCATCAAAATTCATTCCTGCAACAATTTGAGAATAGTCAAATGGAAAATTCTCAGCTAAATACGCTGAACCTAATAATCCAGATTCTTCAGCAGTTAAACCAAGAAACATAACAGACCTTTCTGTATCTTCATTTTTTAATCTTTCTGCTACGCTCATAATGAAAGCAGTTCCGGTAGCATTATCAACAGCTCCATTATAGATTTGGTCTCCATCTAAGGAAGAATCCTTACCTAGATGATCCCAATGAGCCATCAACATTATGTATTCATCAGGATAAGTCTTACCTTTTTTTATGCCCACTACATTATGAGAATTTGAAAATTTAATTTGATTGTTAATTTTTGCACTAATTTGAAAGCCTTCCAGCTCGATGGCTTTAAAGTCTTTCTTCAAAGCAGCGCTTTTCATTTCTTCATAGGAAGATCCAATAATAGAGAAAATTTTCTCTGAAGTTTCTTTGGAAATCCAACCTTCAATTTTTGCTCTATGGACATTCTTTGATTCTGAATATAAATCCAATTGAGGCCCTGTGTTACTTGTCTCTACAACGTTCCATCCGTATGCAGCTGGAGCAGTTTCATGAATGATGAGCATCCCTGTAGCTCCTTTTTTTGCAACTTCTTCAAATTTATAGGTCCATCTACCGTAGTAGGTCATGGCTTTTCCTTTAAATATATTTTCATTTTCCAGCTCAAATCCTGGATCATTAATTAAAGCTACAACTACTTTTCCATTTAAATCGACTCCTTCATAGTCATTCCAATCGTATTCAGGAGCATCAACGCCGTAGCCTATAAAAACCATTTTTTGGTTTTTTAGTTCAACTTCTTTGACTTGCCGTTTTGTCCAAAAAACATAATCAGCTCCAAAGTCTATATTTAACTTCTTATCATTATGAGAAATAGAAAAAGTTGATGAATTTTTAAGAGTAATTTCAGTTAATTTTACATCGCTTAGATAACTACCATTCAAACCTTCAAGACCAAATTCTGAAAACTTTTCCGATATGAAATTCTTAGTTTTAATTCCTCCTAGTGTCCCCGGGGCTCTGCCCTCAAAATCATCTGAAGATAATGTTTCTACATAGTCGATAAAGTTATCCAAATATTCTGTAGAAACAGTTGAAACTTGAGTGCAGGAAAATAAGAAAAAGAAAATAAGTAATGAAAAAGTTCTCATAGTAAGAATATAAACGAAAAGCTCGACGATGTCCTACTCTCGCGTAACAAAAGCTACACTACCATCGGCGCTAAGTGGTTTCACTTCTGAGTTCGGAATGGAATCAGGTGGGACACACTTGCTATTGTCATCGAGCAAAATTCGTTTTTCGTATTGAATTCCAAATATTCTGGCTTAGTTTAGAAAAATTTCTAAATAACTAAAAATATACGGTTAAGCCTCACGAGCAATTAGTACAAGTTAGCTCAATGCCTCACAGCACTTACACACCTTGCCTATCAACGTCCTAGTCTTGAACGGCTCTTTAGGAACCCGAAGGTTCAGGGAGATCTTATCTTGAAGGGGGCTTCCCACTTAGATGCTTTCAGCGGTTATCCTGTCCGAACATAGCTACCGGGCAATGCCACTGGCGTGACAACCCGAACACCAGAGGTTCGTTCACTCCGGTCCTCTCGTACTAGGAGCAACTCCTCTCAAATCTCCAACGCGCACGGCAGATAGGGACCGAACTGTCTCACGACGTTCTAAACCCAGCTCGCGTACCACTTTAAATGGCGAACAGCCATACCCTTGGGACCTGCTCCAGCCCCAGGATGTGATGAGCCGACATCGAGGTGCCAAACACCCCCGTCGATGTGAACTCTTGGGGGGTATAAGCCTGTTATCCCCGGCGTACCTTTTATCCGTTGAGCGACGGTCCTTCCATACAGAACCGCCGGATCACTATGACCTACTTTCGTATCTGCTCGACTTGTCAGTCTCGCAGTTAAGCATCCTTATGCCATTGCACTCATTGCATGATGTCTGACCATGCTGAGGATACCTTCGCACTCCTCCGTTACTCTTTGGGAGGAGACCGCCCCAGTCAAACTACCCACCACACACTGTCCTTGATCCGGATAACGGATCTAAGTTAGAACCTCAAATGTATAAGGGTGGTATTTCAAGGATGACTCCACCAAAGCTAGCGCTTTGGTTTCAAAGTCTCCCACCTATCCTACACATATAAATTCAAAGTCCAGTGTGAAGCTATAGTAAAGGTGCACGGGGTCTTTCCGTCTAGCCGCGCGTATACGGCATCTTCACCGCAAATTCAATTTCACTGAGTCCTGGGTCGAGACAGTGTGGCCATCGTTACGCCATTCGTGCAGGTCGGAACTTACCCGACAAGGAATTTCGCTACCTTAGGACCGTTATAGTTACGGCCGCCGTTCACCGGGGCTTCGATCACAAGCTTTGTCCGAGGACTAACCTGATCAATTAACCTTCCGGCACCGGGCAGGCGTCACACCCTATACTTCCACTTACGTGTTTGCAGAGTGCTATGTTTTTAGTAAACAGTCGCAGCCACCTGGTATCTTCGACCTCTTTCCGCTTAGAAAGCAAGTTTCATCACGTAATAGAGGCGTACCTTCTCCCGAAGTTACGGTACCATTTTGCCTAGTTCCTTAACCCAAGTTCTCTCAATCGCCTTAGTATTCTCTACCTGATCACCTGTGTCGGTTTAGAGTACGGTTCCTTGCAATTTAAGCTTAGAAGTTTTTCCTGGAAGTAAAGCATCAATCACTTCTTTTTCATAAATGAAAAATCGTCATCAGTTCTCAGCATAAAGTATCCCGGATTTACCTAAGATACATGCCTAAGACCTTAAACAGGGACAACCATCGCCCTGCTGACCTAGCCTGCTCCGTCACTCCATCGCAATTACAAAAAGTACAGGAATATTAACCTGTTTCCCATCGACTACGGCTTTCGCCCTCGCCTTAGGGGCCGACTTACCCTGTCCCGATTAGCGTTGGACAGGAAACCTTGATCATTCGGCGGAGAGGTTTTTCACCTCTCTCTCGTTACTCATGTCAGCATTCTCACTTCTGATACCTCCAAAGAACCTCTCGGTCCTCCTTCATTGGCGTACAGAACGCTCCTCTACCATAGATGTAAACATCTATCCGCAGCTTCGGTTTATGGTTTAGCCCCGTTAAATCTTCCGCGCAGGCCGACTCGACTAGTGAGCTGTTACGCTATCTTTAAAGGATGGCTGCTTCTAAGCCAACCTCCTAGCTGTTTGTGCCTTCCCACATCGTTTCCCACTTAACCATAATTTGGGACCTTAGCTGGCGGTCTGGGTTGTTTCCCTTTCGACTACGGACGTTAGCACCCGCAGTCTGTCTCCCGTGCTCATACTTCTTGGTATTCGGAGTTTGCGTCGGTTTGGTAAGTCGGGATGACCCCCTAGCCGAGACAGTGCTCTACCCCCAAGAGTAATACACGAGGCGCTACCTAAATAGCTTTCGAGGAGAACCAGATATCTCCGAGCTTGATTAGCCTTTCACTCCGATCCACAGCTCATCCCCTCATTTTTCAACATAAGTGGGTTCGGGCCTCCAGTGAGTGTTACCTCACCTTCACCCTGGCCATGGATAGATCGCCCGGTTTCGGGTCTACTCCCTGCGACTCAACGCCCTATTAAGACTCGGTTTCCCTATGCCTACCTATTAAAGTTAAGCTTGCCACAGACAGTAACTCGCTGACCCATTATACAAAAGGTACGCCGTCACTCCGTGTATCCGAAGATACACTTAGAGCTCCGACAGCTTGTATGCATACGATTTCAGGTTCTATTTCACTCCCCTCTCCGGGGTTCTTTTCGCCTTTCCCTCACGGTACTGGTTCACTATCGGTCAGCTGAGAGTATTTAGCCTTGGAGGATGGTCCCCCCATATTCAGTCAAGATTCCACGTGTCCCGACCTACTCGATTTCACTTTGAAGAAGAATTCAAATACAGGACTATCACCTTCTATGGTAGAGCTTTCCAACTCTTTCTTCTTTCTTCATCAAAGCTTAAGGGCTGTTCCGCTTTCGCTCGCCGCTACTAACAGAATCTCGGTTGATTTCTTTTCCTACGGGTACTTAGATGTTTCAGTTCCCCGCGTTCGCTTCATTTATCCTATGAATTCAGATAAAGATACTTGAGTTATCTCAAGTGGGTTTCCCCATTCGGAAATCTCCGGATCGAAGCTTAATTGCCAGCTCCCCGAAGCTTATCGCAGGCTTTCGCGTCCTTCATCGCCTTCAGCTGCCAAGGCATCCGTCGTATGCACTTAATTACTTAACCATATATTTTTAATTACTTAAAAAATTATGAAAGTTTTCTGATTACTAAGCGCCAGAATTTGCCATTAGCATTCTGAGATAAATCTCAGAATATTACTTGGTGAATTATCAAAAAATTTTGATAAAACAATCAACAATTGATAACAAAAAATTGTTGATCATGAATGAATAAATTCATTCATATTTTGGAATTACAATACTTTTAAAGAACTCTTAAGATCTAAATAGTGTCAATTTAGCGATCTGTAGAAAATTCAAGTAATTCGAACGGACACTCACAATATTAAGTCGTGTATATATTTTAGGAGGTGATCCAGCCCCAGGTTCCCCTAGGGCTACCTTGTTACGACTTCGTCCCAGTCGCGTATCACACCGTGGGGGCCGCCCTCCAAAGGTTAGGCAAACCACTTCTGGTGCAACACACTCCCATGACGTGACGGGCGGTGTGTACAAGGCCCGAGAACGTATTCACCGTGACATTCTGATTCACGATTACTAGCGATTCCTGCTTCATGGAGTCGAGTTGCAGACTCCAATCCGGACTGAGGAAGACTTTTTGGGATTAGCTCCAGCTCGCGCTTTCGCAACCATCTGTATCTCCCATTGTAGCACGTGTGTAGCCCAACCCGTAAGGGCCATGATGACTTGACGTCGTCCCCGCCTTCCTCCGTGTTATACACGGCGGTCTCCTTATAGTTCCCACCCGAAGTGCTGGCAAATAAGAATAGGGGTTGCGCTCGTTACTGGACTTAACCATACATCTCACGACACGAGCTGACGACAGCCATGCAACACCTGTCATAGTGTTCCCGAAGGCACAAATCTATCTCTAGAAATTTCACTAGATGTCAAGGGTTGGTAAGGTTTTTCGCGTTGCATCGAATTAAACCACATGCTCCACCGCTTGTGCGGGCCCCCGTCAATTCATTTGAGTTTTAGCCTTGCGGCCGTACTCCCCAGGCGGAGAACTTAATGCGTTAGCTGTACCACTGAATCTAAGATCCAACGGCTAGTTCTCATCGTTTACGGCGTGGACTACCAGGGTATCTAATCCTGTTTGCTACCCACGCTTTCGCACCTCAGCGTCAGTGTCGATCCAGAGAGTTGCCTTCGCCATTGGTATTCCTCCTGATATCTACGCATTTCACCGCTACACCAGGAATTCTACTCTCCTCTATCGTACTCTAGTCTATAAGTTTTGAATGCAGTTCCTAGGTTGAGCCCAGGGATTTCACATCCAACTTGACAAACCGCCTACGCGCGCTTTACGCCCAGTAATTCCGATTAACGCTTGGACCCTCCGTATTACCGCGGCTGCTGGCACGGAGTTAGCCGGTCCTTATTCTGTAAGTTAAGTCACGGAATATAGGTATTAACTATATTCTTTTCGTCCTTACCTAAAGTGCTTTACAACCCTAGAGCCTTCTTCACACACGCGGCATAGCTGGATCAGGGTTGCCCCCATTGTCCAATATTCCCTACTGCTGCCTCCCGTAGGAGTCTGGGCCGTGTCTCAGTCCCAGTGTGGCTGATCGTCCTCTCAGACCAGCTAGAGATCGTAGTCTTGGTAGGCCATTACCCCACCAACAAACTAATCTCACGCAGGCTCATCTAACAGCGAGAGCTTCCAAGGATAGGCCCTCTTTCCCCCTTAGGGTGTATGCGGTATTAATTCGGGTTTCCCCGAGCTATCCCCCGCTGAAAGGTAGATTCCTACGCGTTACTCACCCGTCCGCCGCTTTACTAGCTACCGAAGTAACGTTCTCGCTCGACTTGCATGTATGAGGCTTGCCGCCAGCGTTCAATCTGAGCCATGATCAAACTCTTCAGTTTAAAAATGGACGCTCAATAAATGAACATCAATTACGAGTGTGAGTTGTCGTGTAACAACTCATCAAATGAAGTTTTAAAAAACTTCTAAAAAAATTGCACGAACCTTAATATTAAAGGCAAGTGCCCGCACGAATTACTTGAATAAACTGTAAAAAAACACCCCTGCAAATGCGCAAAAAAAAAAGGATTTTTGGCGTTCGGGACGGTCAGTATACATTTGTTTAAAGAAAAACAAAGTACTATTTTTTTTAACTTACTAGCTTGATTCTTAGATGCTTTCTTTTACCTATTTGAAAGTAATTTTCTTCTCCCAAATTTATCAAAAGATCGGGATTTTCAACTTTTTTATTGTTCATTTTAATCCCTGATTGTTTTATCAATCTTCGACACTCTGACTTACTTTGAATAAATTCATTACCTAACTCTTCATGAGTTAGAAGTTCAACGATTGATATGCCTGAGGTTTCATTTATTTCAAAAATAGGGACTTCATTAGGTTCTAACTTGTTACTGAAAACATTTGTGAATGACATCTCGGCATTCTCTGATGATTTTTTATCATAGAACCTTTCAACAATTTCTTTGGCAAGTTTCTTTTTAAAGGTCATAGGATTGTCTCCGTTTTTAACCTCATCTTTAAATGAAGCTATTTCATCATTGGATCTGAAGCTGAGTAAATCAAAATATCTCCACATTAAATCATCAGATATGGACATAATTTTTCCAAAAATTTCATTGGGCTCATCATTTAAAGCTATGTAGTTATTGAGAGATTTAGACATCTTTTTGACGCCATCTAATCCTTCTAATAAAGGTAGGGTAATAATCACTTGCTCTTCCTGCCCAAAATGTTTCTGAACTTCTCTACCGACTAGAAGATTAAACTTTTGATCAGTCCCTCCTAATTCAATGTCAGCTTTCAGCGCATAAGAGTCAAATCCTTGAACGAGTGGATATAAAAATTCATGCAAAGAAATCGGCTTATTATTTTCATATCTTTTTTTAAAATCATCTCTTTCTAGCATTCTCGCTACAGTCATTATGGAGGAGAGTTTTATAAATTCATCAGGTTTCATTTTTTTAAACCAAGATGAATTGAATTTAATTTTAGTTTTCTTTTTATCAAGAATTTTAAAAACTTGATCAGCGTAAGTTTTCGAATTCTCTGCTAATTTCTTTTCATCGATATTTGGTCTAGTCTCGTTGACTCCTGAGGGATCACCAATTAAGCCAGTAAAATCTCCTATTAAAAATATTACCGTATGTCCCAAATCCTGAAATGCTTTGAGTTTGTTTATAAGTACCGTATGCCCTAAATGCAGGTCTGCTGAGGTAGGATCAAATCCAGCCTTAACTGTAAGTTTTTTTTTAGATGTTAATAATTTCTTAAAAGAATCTTCGGGTATGATTTCGTCAGAACCTCTTTTGATAATTTCAAGAGCTTGTTTAGTATCTTTATCCATGATCTGTGTTTATGATAATTTAGATCAAACTTATTTACCTATTTTTTTAATTTAAAATTCAATTAATGCTTAGTTTTTTTAAAGAAATTCGGATTTATTTAGGAATCATATTCTTATTAATAAGTTCTTTAATAGCTCTAATGTACTTTTCATTACCTAGAGGATTAGAGGATTTTTCTTTATCTTTACCTGCTGATGAAGAAATAAAATATGAGCGAGAAACAATAAAACTAGGGCAACAAAATGACAATGGAGTAATCAAGACAGATAACAAAAAGGTATACAAGCAGATAAAAGTAAAGAGTCAGGATAATTTAATAAAGATTCTAAGAAACGAAAATATTCCAGATAGGTTTATCCAAGCCTTAGTAAGAGCAAAAGGTTCAGAAAGAATGGCCAGAATCAAAGAAGGAGACTTTGTAGAAATTGTTCATGATTTTTTAATGAATCCAGCATCAATTTCAGTAACATCAAATTTTATAGATGGATACGAGGCAATCTTCAAAAATGGTTTATTTAAAATATCTAAGTTTTCAAGAATTCTTGATAAAGAAGAAATCTATCATTCAGCAACGATTGAAGATTCACTCTTTATATCCGGGAAAAAAAGCAATATTCCTGAAAGTATAATCATGGATTTAGCTTACATATTCGGCTGGGACATTGATTTTATTTATGACATAAGATCTGGAGATAGTTTTGAGCTTATATATGAGCAACTTTATTGGAAAGGCAATAAGGTAAGAAACGGGGACATAATTTCTGCTAATTTTTACAGGGGTGAAAATAAATTCAGCGCTGTTAGATATTTTCAAGATGGCAAAAAGGACTATTTTTCACAAGAAGGAAATAACTTAAAAAAGGCATTCTTGAGATCTCCCGTAGAATTTAGTTATGTGAGTTCAAAATATAACTTGAATAGAAAACATCCTATTTTGAATACCATAAGAGCTCATACTGGTGTCGACTATGCTGCGAAAACTGGCACACCAGTCAGAGCTACCGGCGAAGGAACTGTAATCTATAGAGCCAATAAGGGCGGATATGGAAGATTAATTGAGTTAAGGCATTTTAATGAATACACAACTAGATATGCTCATTTGTCTGGATATGCCAAAGGTCTTCAAGTTGGCTCTAAAGTTGATCAGGGAGATATTATTGGTTATGTAGGTAAGTCTGGTTTAGCAACTGGGCCACATCTTCATTATGAATTCCGAGTGAATGGGATGCATACAGACCCCTTGAGAGTTAAATTCCCTGATGCCAAGCCTATTGAATCAAAAAATAAAGAAGATTTTACGAATTTTGCTTTAGCTCTTGATTTGAAAATGAACACACTTAAAAAAAAGCTTTTCAGTTCAAATGAAGAAAAAATTGAAGAGTAACTTGTTCATCGGAGTCCTTTCTGGGACGAGCGCAGATTCAATAGATGCAGGGTTATTCAAAATTGATAAAAAAATATCTTTTTTAAACTTTGCTTCCACCAAATACGATGAAAAACTTAAAGATGCGATCTTAGATATATCAAGAAATAAGAAACTTCCTTCCAAAGCGATTCTGAAAGATATTGATAATAAGGTAGGAGAAATTTCAGCTAAGACAATAAATAAACTCATTAAAAAAACTCCTTTCGAGGCTAGTGAAATTTGTGCAATTGGATCTCACGGACAAACTCTTATGCATAAAAGGCAAGGAAGAAAAACATTTTCTCTTCAAGTAGGAGACCCATTTTTAATAAGAAGAGAAACAAATATAACCACTGTGTCTAACTTCAGACAGGCCAATATAAAAAATGGAGGTCAAGGAGCACCTTTAACACCATCCTTTCATAAAGAGTTTTTTAAATCTTCTACTGAAGACAGGCTCATCATAAACATAGGCGGAATTTCAAACATGACATTCCTTCCAAAAAAAGGGAACTCCTTTGGATGGGATTGCGGTCCAGGCAACTGTATGATTGATAAATTTATTCAAAAAAATTCTGACAAAAAATATCAATTTGATAAGGATGGTCAATTGGCTGCTAAGGGAGAGATTAATCCATACGAAATTGAAATTGATAAATATCTAAAATCAAAATTATTTCAGTTTGAGCTGCCAAATAGCTATTCAATTGAGAATTTTGATTTAGAAAAATTCCAAATAAAACTTGGAAAAGCTTCTTCTGCTGATCAAGCTGCCTGCCTAACAGAGATAACCGCTCGATCAATCTATAAAAGCATCGAAAATTTTTGTCCTATCAAAGAAGCTTCTGTTTACCTCTGTGGTGGCGGAGCAGAAAATAAGTTTCTGGTATCAAGATTAAAGATACTTCTTGGATCGTCGTTTCCAATAAAAAATATAAATACTTTGGGGCTTAAGCCAAAATATATTGAAGCAGCAACTTTTGCTTGGTTGGCAAAAAAAAGGCTAATTGGGCAGAAAATTTACTTAAAACTTTCAACGGGGGCTAGACCTAGCCTATTAGGTGAGATTAACAAAAATTAAATTGAGAAGGATGCTCCGCAACCGCATTGAGTTGCAGCATTTGGATTATCAACAACAAATTTCGCTCCCTCAAGATTATGTACATAATCTATAGTTGAGCCAAACACATATTGCATACTTAGAGGATCTACGACAACGTCTGCACCATCAAAATCTACAAGCGTGTCCTCATCATCTTTTTGATCATCAAATTTGAATCCATATTGGAAACCTGAACAGCCACCACCAGTAACAAAAACTCTTAACATTAGAGATTTATTTGATTCTTCTTCTCTCAGTGAGAGAATTTTAGAAATTGCATTTTCTGTTAAGAAAATTTCTTTGGGTTCAAATTTTTCTATCATTATTAATATTTTAGCGAATGAAACTCATCTATGTCATGCATAAGATTAAAACACTGAACTGCTTGACTTGCTGCACCTTTAAGTAGGTTGTCCAAGGCAGCATTTATGATTAATTTGTTGCTGCTTTTTTTGGCACTAACGGCAATTTCGCAAGTTTGCATCCCGCTTATATTTATTATTTCAGGTACTGTACCTTTTTTTAAAACTTTTACTAGTTTTTCATCGGCATAGTAATTTTCGTAAATTTTTTGGAAATCTTTGTTTATATCTTCAGGCTCAACATATGCTGTTATGTACTCCCCTCTGAAGTGAGGGAGTAAGTGGGGAACAAACGAAACATTAAATTTCTTATCCATGATTTTGTCTGCATAGTATTTGATCTCATCCTCATGCCTGTGAAAATCTGGAGAGTAAACTTTAAAGTTATCTTTCATCGACTCTGCGAGACCCCCTTCAGATTTTGCTTTTCCAGCTCCACTGTAACCAGATTTAGCATCTATGATGATATCGTTACTTTTAAGCTGGCTCATGATCGGCATTAATGACAAGAGACTTGCAGTTGGATAACAACCTGGCACTGCAACTAAGTTAGATATTTTTATGTCGTCCCTGTAAAGTTCCGGCAAACCATAGATGCTCTCCTTTAAATTTAAAGGATCTATATGATCAGTGTCATAATTTTTCTTCCATCTATCTGCATCATTGAATCTATAATCAGCTGATAAATCGATAATTTTGACTCCTGCAGATAATATCTTTGAAGCATACTTCATTGAAAAACCGTGAGGAGTACAAAAGAAGATGGCATCAATATTAGAAAAAGACACTTTATCAATATCTGAAATAATCAAGGCTTCATCTTTCTTTTTGAGAGAAGATGATTCTTGCAGCCTCTCTCCGATACTTGATGAAGCATATACAGATACAATTTCCACATGCTCATGTGCATCCAGAATTTTTTTTAATTCCCTTCCAGAGTATCCCGTGACTCCTGCTATGGCGATTTTAATTTTTTTCATTATGTATATTTAAAAGCGGCTGGGAATTATACTTAATTGAAATCAAAAAACATGAAAAAGAAAATTTTAATTATAGGGGGGCATGATCCAAGCGGAGGGGCTGGAGTGATGATGGATGCTAATATTTGTCGCCTTAATGAATGTCATCCACTGACTTTAATAACTAGTGAAACTGTCCAAAATTCACAGAAATCTAAAGATAATTTTCCTGCAACTGAGGAAGTATTTAAAAAACAATTAGATTTCATTCTTGATGATATAAAACCAGATGCAATAAAAATTGGCCTGATTGGTAGCTATGAGATTGCTCGAGTAATAAAAAATGTTCTAGTAAAAACAAAAATGCCTGTTGTGATAGATCCTGTAATTGGGCCAACATCAGGGAAGTCTTTTTTAAATAACAAAACTATCGAATTTATGAGAGATGAATTATTACCTCTAGCCAGCATCGTAACGCCTAATGAAGATGAACTACTTAAATTAGGTAATAAAAACAATCTAGAAAATTCAATTAAGTTCCTTTATGAATTAGGGATTAAAAATACTTTAGTTACCGGCAAAATCAAAAATAACAAGATTGTGAATTATTTATTTAGCGATGGATGTGATCCACTTCAATTTAAGAATCATCTTTTAAAAGGACATTTTCATGGAACGGGATGTATGCTCTCATCTTTGTTAGCTATTTTTTTAGCAAAAAAATTCTCTGTTGTAGACTCTTGTGAAAAGGCAAGCAATCAAACTAACTCATACTTGAAACTTTTCAAGAAAATTGGAAAGGGTCAAAAATTGCTATGAAAGGCATTTACGCAATTACTCCAGATGATATTGAAGAAAATGAATTAATAGAAAAGTCACAAGAATTGATTGAGTCAAAAATTGATTTTCTCCAAATCAGAAGAAAGGCTGACACATTAGACCAGATATATTCTGTGGCTAGCAAGATAGAAAAATTCTCAAAAAATCATAGCTGTAAATTGATTATTAATGATCACATAGAGATTGCAAAAGATTTAAATGCTGATGGCGTCCACTTAGGGATGGAAGATTATGAAAACTTTCTTAAAAAACCTGATGACCAAAAAAAAGTATTTAGCTCATACTTTAGACATAAAGTCATAGGGCTTTCTTGCAAAAATAATCTAGGTCTCGTGAAAAATCCCCCTGTCGATTTATTTGACTGGGATTATTTAGCTGTTGGCTCAATGTTTAGAACAACAACTAAGACTGATACCGTTTTAGTGAATGCTAATCAAAGATCTCTTCTGATGAGGAATTCTTCTAAGCCTTTAATTGCGATTGGAGGAATTGATGAAAAAAATATAGGAGTACTTTTAAAGGATAATTATAATTTTTTTGCAATTTCAAAATTTCTTTTTAATAATGATTCACCTTCAAGAGCTTTAAAGAAAATAAAAAAAATTATCAAAGGAAGTTAAATGGCTAAATTCGATCTCATTGGACTTGGAAATGCCCTAGTTGATAGTGAATTTCACGTAACTGATTCTTTTCTAAAGAAAAGAGGTTTTGAAAAAGGGACTATGCATTTAGTTGATTCCGACGAACAAACTAATTTATTAAATAGTTTAGAAAAAGAGTATGGAAAACCCAGTTTAGCTTGTGGAGGATCTGCAACTAATACTATTTTTTCTGCATCGATTTTAGGATCATCCTGCAGCTATATATGTAAGGTAGGAAATGACAAGAATGGTAATTTTTATTTAGACGACCTCTCTGATGCAGGAGTAAATATAGATCACTCAGTTATGCTAGATTCAAATATAAATTCCGGAACTTGCACGGTCATGGTAAGTCCAGATGCTGAAAGAACAATGAGTACCTGCTTAGGAATAAGCTCTGATTTATCTGCCACAGATGTAGCTGATGAGATATTTAATGATAGCAAATTAATATATTTGGAAGGGTATATGATGAGCGGAGATGATTCTTATGATGCTTGCATGGAAGCAATAAGATTGGCAAAAAGTAAATATGTTCAAATTGCTTTCACTTTATCAGATCCAAACATTGTGTCAGCATTTAAGGAAAGGATGCTAAATGTTTTGAATTCCAAAGTTGATGTTTTGTTTTGTAACGATGAAGAAGCAAAAGTAATAACTGATTTAGAAAATCTTGAGAATGCAATAAAGAAACTTGGAGAGTATTCAAAAAAAGTTTTCGTAACTCTTGGCTCTAAAGGAGCTATGATCCTTGAAAATAGTGATATTGAATATGTTGAAGGATACAAAGTGGATCCAATAGATACAAATGGAGCAGGAGATATGTTTGCTGGAGCCGTTTTAAATCGTTTGCTTGGAGGATGTTCAAATGAAGAAGCTGCGAAATTTGGATGTTTTTTAGCTTCAAGAGGCGTAACCGTTTTTGGTCCTAGGCTGCAAAGAGAAGACTATTTGAAGTACCAAAAAGAATTCAACTCACTTTAAAAAAAACTAGTAAATTAAAGTTTCTTTTGCTATCTTGCACAACCTAAATTTCTAATTGATGGCTACAGCAAAAAAAACAAAATCGAAACCAAAAGCTTCACCAAAGAAAGTTCCTGCAAAAACAAAGTCATCAACTAAAGTAGCAAAGGCAGTAAAAAAATCAGTTAAAAAAACCACTGCAAGAAAAGCTCCTGCAAGAAAAGCTCCTGCAAAGAGGGCTGCTGCAAAAAAATCTACTACAAAGAAGGTTGCCAAAAAAACAGCTCCTAAAAAATCTAATATAGATATTTCTGATTTTTCAAATTTTTCTAGCACATTTCAGCCTTACAAATCGAAAAAAAATGAAAAATATATGAATGCTAATCAAAAAAAGCATTTTGAAAATATTCTACAAGCATGGAAAGATGCCCTCCACGAAGAGCAAGAAAAAACCGAAAATTTAATTCAGGCTGATCAAGGTAATTTCCCTGATTCAGTAGATAGAGCATCTAAAGAAGAGGAATTCATGCTTGAACTACGGAAAAGAGACAGAGAAAGGAAACTCATTTCAAAAATTGAACAGTCTATGAAGGATCTATCAGATAATTTTTACGGCTTCTGCGAAACTTGCGGTATTGAGATAGGAATTAAAAGACTTGAAGCAAGGCCCACTGCAACACAATGCATTGATTGTAAAACAATCGAAGAGATTAAAGAAAAGCAACAATACGGATAAAAATGCCTAATGGATCTGATCAGGTCTACCTAGTTACAGGCAGTAATTCTGGCAATTCACAAAATTACCTAAAAAAAGCTATTCTTCTTATCGAGAGGATTAAAAACACAAAAATAATTACTACTTCGTCAATCTATCAATCCAAAAGTTACGGTCCAATTAAACAAAGGGACTATTTAAATCAGGCCATCCATATTGAAACAAAGTTAAATCCTTTTGAGTTACTCGATCAGGTCTTATCTGTAGAAGATAATTTAGGTCGAGTTAGAGAAGAAAAATGGGGGCCAAGAATAATCGATATAGATATTGTTTTTTATGGCGATGAAGAAATCTCAACTCCCAATCTCACAATTCCTCATTATGATTGGAAAAATAGGGATTTTTTTATTGCATGCTTGGAAGAAATAAGTTGCCCTTTCGTTGAGGGGAATGGTTTATCATTGAAAAAAGTAAAAAAGCTAGTTTGAAAATGTCAGATAAGATCTTTCCAGTACCAAAAAAATCAAATCTTGTTCCGCTTATTTCTGAGGAGAAATACAGTGAACTTTATAGATTCTCCATAGATAACCCAAAAGAATTTTGGAGTGAGCAAGCTCTATCTAGGTTAAATTGGATAAAGCCTTTTGATGATGTGCTTTCCACAAATATGGAAAAAGCTGAATTTGAGTGGTTTTCTAATGGAAAGTTAAATGCTTGCTTTAATTGCGTTGACAAACATCTTAAAAATAATGGCAATGACATCGCTTTCATTTGGGAAAGTGATGATGGCAGCACATCTAAAAAAATTATTTACAAAGAATTATATGAAGAGGTATGTCGATTATCTAATTTACTTAAATCAAGAGGAATAAAAAAAGGAGACAGGGTGTGTATTTACATGCCCATGATTTTGGAGGCTATTTATTCAATGCTGGCATGCGCAAGAATTGGTGCGGTACATTCAGTAGTTTTTGGAGGATTTTCTGTCGAGTCATTGAAAGACAGAATTCTTGATTCTGATTGCCAAACGATAATTACAGCAAATGAAGGCTTAAGAGGAGGTAAAAAAGTTCCTCTAAAAAACAATGTGGACTCCGCAGTAGAACAATGTCCAAATGTTCACACTGTTATAGTTGTTAAAAATACAGATACAGCAATTAATATAAATCCTGAGATTGATGTTGCCTACTCTGACGTAATTTCAAATTTTGAACCTCACTGTGAATGTGAGCCAATGGATTCTGAAGATCCACTTTTTATTCTTTACACGTCTGGTTCAACCGGAAAACCAAAAGGAGTCTTGCATACAACTGCTGGATACCTTCTCTCTTCTGGAATAACTCACGAACTTGTATTCAATTATAAAAAAGACAAGGTTTATTGGTGCACAGCGGACGTAGGTTGGATAACCGGTCATACTTATATTGTTTATGGTCCTTTGATGAACTGTGCTACCTCAGTTATTTTCGAGGGAGTCCCAACTTATCCAGATTATTCAAGATTTTGGGATATTGTGGATAAATATAAGGTAAATATTTTTTATACAGCTCCAACAGCGATAAGAGCATTAATGGCTCATGGTGATGAGCCTGTAAAAAAAACTGATAGGGGATCTTTAGAAGTACTAGGAACCGTAGGAGAACCAATAAATCCAGAAGCTTGGGAATGGTATTTTAATGTGGTGGGTAATAGTCAATGTCCAATTGTCGACACCTGGTGGCAAACAGAAACTGGAGCAATGATGATAACTGGCCTAGCAGCTTTAACATCCCAGAAACCTGGCAGTGCTTCAAAGCCATTTCTTGGAGTAAATCCTGTGCTTCTGGATGAAAATGGCAAAGAAATATCTGGAGCAGGTTCAGGTAATTTAGCCATCAAAGATCCATGGCCCTCTCAAATCAGATCAGTGTATGGAGATCATCAAAGATGCATTGATACATATTTTAAAACTTACCCTGGATATTATTTTACTGGGGATGGAGCTAAAAGAGATGAAGATGGATATTTTTGGATAACAGGAAGGGTTGATGATGTTTTAAATGTCTCAGGACATAGGCTTGGCACCGCTGAAATAGAAAGTGCATTAGTCTTGCATGAGGAGGTCGCAGAAGCTGCTGTTGTTGGTTATGAACATGAAATAAAAGGGCAAGGAATTTATTGTTACGTTACCCTAATGGTAGGTTCGTTGGGTGAAGACTCTCTAAAGAAAGAATTAGTGGATTTGATAGCTAAAGAGATTGGTGCCATCGCTAAACCGGATATTATTCAATTTTCTCCTGACTTGCCTAAAACGAGGTCAGGAAAAATTATGCGAAGAATTTTGAGAAAAATTGCTGCAAATGAGATCTATGATCTTGGAGATACGACAACTCTTGCTGATCCTAGTGTAGTTGACCATTTGATCAACAATCGATTAAATAAATAGATATGTTTTTTATAGATAGATCCAAAAAAATCCTAATGGTGAATGAGCAGGATTCTCTCCCTGGGAGAATTGATGAAATGCAGTTTAATGAAAGTCACTTTGTAAATAACTCATCAATGAAAGGACCCTTTCCTGAAGGTATGTCTGAAATATTTCTTGGAATGGGCTGCTTCTGGGGGGCTGAGAGACTTTTTTGGAATATAGAAGGAGTTTATGTTACTTCGGTTGGTTATGCAGGAGGCTTTACGCCTAACCCTCTTTATGAGGAAGTTTGTAGTGGCCTTACCGGACATACTGAGGTTGTACATGTGGTGTTTGATCCCAAAACTATATCCTTGCAAGAAATACTTAAGATTTTTTGGGAGGGTCATGACCCTACTCAAGGGATGAGACAAGGCAATGACATGGGAACGCAATATCGATCTGCAATTTATTACTCTGATGAAACTTTATTGGATCAAATCAAAAAAAGTGAAGTGAATTACAGCGAAGCACTAAAAAAAGAAGGATACCCTGAAATCACCACTGAAATTCTTCCATTAAAAGATTACTTTTATGCTGAGGATTATCATCAACAATACCTTGCGAAAAACCCAAACGGTTATTGTGGTATTGGGGGCTGCGGAGTAAAACTTCCGGATTAAAGTTAGCCCCAGATATAAATATCTTTATCTTTAGTTACTTTTTCTTCTTCTATCAACTTTATTAAGTGAGCCTCTAGGGAAGATTTTGCTATGCCATGCAAGTGACTTCCAACATCATCATAAACTTTTGGCAAAAGTTCATCTATCGTGCATCGATTTAACTCAGTTATTGCATCAACTACTTTTTTCTCTCTAAACATCCTATGGCTTACTATCCAGTCAACAACTGCATTAGCATCTCGCATGGTTTCGCCATGTCCAGGTGCAATGGTTTCGATACCAAGTGCTTTGAGCTTTTCTAAAGAATCAATGTATTCCCTCATGTTTCCATCGGGAGGAGAAATTACAACCGTAGATCCCTCCATGATGTGATCTCCAGTAAATAACATTTTCTCTTCTTCTAAGAAAAAACAAATATGATTGGATGCATGTCCAGGAGTATGAATAGCAATCAAAGTATGATCGACTTCTTTGATCTCATCTCCTTCTGAAAGTTCTTTGTTTGGTTTAAAAGTTCTATCTTGATGCTTTGGATACTTGGCATACATACCCATCACTGGAGCCGCAGTCCTTTGGTGAAGTAATTTTGCCCCAGGGGAGTGATCTGGATGCGTGTGTGTCACAAGAATCTGTGAAATATCCTCTCCACAAACTTTTACAATATCTTTAATATGTTCTTCAATGGCTGGTCCGGGATCGATGACTGTGAAATTTTCTTTACCTACTATATAAGTATTTGTTCCGGGTCCTGTAAAGATACTTGCGTTGCCTGCGGTTAATCTTTTTACTAAAGGTGATAGCTCAGTGATCTTCATAACCTTCATCCCCTGGCAAAAGTCCTATTAGCTTTCCATCTTCCATGAAAAATTTTGGAAGTATGGAGGGAGACTTTTGGTGATTATTTTTAGATTTATCGTCTAGAAGATCCTCAGTTGTTGAAAATCCTGAAATAGCTTCAAGATTTTTTATGGTTGGCATGATAATCGGAAAAGTTCCTTCAGCACCTTTTGTTAGTGCTTCCTCTGGAGTAATCCAAGTGCTCTTAACTCCCTCGCCACCATCGTGCTCTGCTTTTTGATGTTCCGGTGAAAGCGCGACAAAAAATCTAGTGTCGTACCTACGTTTTTCCATTTTTGGGGTAATCCAATGAGACAAAAATCCTAGATGATCCGTGGCAAGAGTCAAATTAAATTCTTCGCAAAGTTCATTTAAAACATGCTCTCCGTTATTTAACTTATCACGATAAGAATCAAGAATTTTTTGTTGCTCGCTATCTGGATTAAAGAGTATCTTGTCTTCGGTATAGGCTAAGAGAACTCCGCATTCTTCGAAGCATTCTCTGATGCAAGCCACCCAATAACCTAAGCCTGAGGATTCTATACCCAAGATTTCAGAAGCTTTTTGATCGTTTAGTCCTCCACATTTATCGTACAGCGACTCTTGGTAGTCTTCTTGATCTAACTTACCGCCTGGAAAAACCCAAGCGCCGCCAAAATTTGTTTTGGCTGCTCTTTGGATCATAAAAACCTCTGGAGTGGTTTTCCCATCTCTAACCAATAAAACTGTAGCAGCAGGCACTGGGGTTGCAGCCTCTTGATTTGGATCAGCAATGCTATGATTTATTTTATATTGATGCTCTTTATTCGAATCTTTATCGGACATTGACTAAAATTATTTTTGAAAAGAAATAGAATAACACTATATTTACAAACATCTAATTGAAAAAATGGAAAATAAAGTAAGGTCAATACTAAAAAAGCTAAAAAGAATTCCGAATGCTAATAAACATTCTTTTGGACATGTCTTAATTGTCGCCGGAAACATAGGATTTGGTGGAGCAGGAATTCTTGCATCCACGGCAGCTATATCTTGTGGCGCTGGATTAGTTAGTCTGGCCACTAGATCAGAGAACGTGACTGCAGCCTTAAGCTATTGTCCAGAGGTAATGGCAAAACCAGTAAACTCAGGTCAAGATTTGGATGATCATTTACTAAAACCTAGCGTGCTTTGTATAGGGCCAGGGCTTGGAACCAATGCTTGGTCCGAGCAAGTTCTTTATAAATCTTTGCATGCTGCCAAAAAAAGGAATTTGCCCATTTTGATTGATGCAGATGGATTGAACCTATTACCTAAGATCTTAGACTTCAAGATTCCCAGAAAGAACTTAATCATCACTCCTCATGAGGGAGAGGCAGCCAGGCTATTAAAAGCTAATAAAATTAGCAGTCAAAAAAATAGACAGACTATGGCAAAAAAATTATTTGATTTATATCCAGGCACTGTTGTATTGAAAGGCAAAGAAACAATTGTTTATGATGGAGGCTCTTTATCAGTTTGCCCGGCTGGCAATCCAGGAATGGCTGTTGGTGGTATGGGAGATGTCTTAAGCGGCATGATTTCAGGCTACTTAGCACAGGGACTGTCATCTAAGGAAGCATCTATTTTGGGCGTTTTTCACCACGCGGTTGCTTGTGATAGCTTGCAAGAGAATTATGGTCAAAGATCTCTTAGACCAAGTATTCTTCTAGATCATCTTGTTGATTTAGAGTTGTAAGTGAGAAAAATATTAATATAGACATTGGAAGAATTAATCGGCGAAAAGGAAACTGAGGATAAAGCAAAAAATTTTGCCTCTTTAATTAAAGGATTTAAAAATTCCCTTCTTATAAACTTGATAGGAAATTTGGGAGCAGGGAAAACAACTTTTGTAAGGGGATTAATTCAAGAGCTTGGCTTTGATGAATTTGTAAAAAGTCCAACCTTCACAATAGTAGAGTCATACGAATCTGATAATTTAAAAGTTTTTCATTTAGATTTATACCGAATTGAAGACGATAAAGAACTTCAAGCTATCGGGGTGGAAGATTACTTAACCGAGGAAAATGCCATCACCTTGGTTGAATGGCCAGAAAAATCAAAGAGATATTTTAATAATCCTGATTATATTATTGAGTTAAATCATTGCGACAATGATGAAAAGAGGCTGATCAATATCATAAAGGATCCACGTCAATAGATAACCTAACTTTGTTACCAATAATCTTATGATTTTCTAATACTCTATTGAGAGAGTTATGTAGCAGAGTTCTGTTTTTACTTTTTGCTGAAATTTGCCACCTAAAGATGTTTTTTCTTTTTTCAATGATGCATGGCTGAGGTCCAATCACATCAATGTGAGGATTTACAAACATGCTTCTAATTTTATTTAATTCCTCTTTGCAAGAGATATAAGAAGTTGATTCTGTTATTAGATTTATCGAATGATAAAAAGGAGGAAGCTTATTTTGATTTCTGTATTGAAGAAGATTTTCTGCAAGAGTCTCGTAACTAGAATCGACGACCTTTTCAAGGCTTGGATGCTCAGGCACAAAAGTTTGAATCAATACCTTTCCGGACTTGTTGCCTCTTCCTGATCTACCCGATACTTGTGTGATTAGTTGATTCATTCTTTCCGTTGCTCTGAAGTCAAGACTGTAGAGACTGAAATCTCCGTCTAAAATAACTACCAAGGTGATATCTGGGAGGTGATGACCTTTGGCAAGAATCTGCGTGCCAACTAAAATCATAGGTTCCCCTTTTAACGGTTGAGCTAGCAAAGAATTCAGATCTTTTTTATATGAAATATCGCTATCTATTCTTAAGATGGGGAAATCAGGAAAAATAGTTCTCAAAGACTCCTCTAATTTTTCTGTTCCTGCCCCATAAAAAGATAGCTCATTGTTTGGACAAACTTTGCATTCTTGGAAGTAATTTTCAGCATATCCACAATGATGACAAGAGTATTTATTTGTTTGTTTGTGATAAACCATTCTAACGTCACAATTTGGACAATTAGGTGACCACCCACATGACTCGCAAACAACCACAGGTGAATAACCTCTTCTATTTTGAAAGATCATCACTTGATTTCCATTGGTGAGTTCTTTCTTAATTTCAGCTATCGTATTTGTGGCAAGCCCTGAAATAATTTCTTTACCGCGAAGATCAATTAACTCGAGTTTTGGCTTGCTCGCTTCACTTACTCTTTCCTCAAGTTTATTCAAAACATATTTTTTTAGTTTTGCATTATTGAACGACTCAAGGCTTGGAGTTGCAGATGCTAAAACAATAGGACAATCATGCAACTTCGCCTTATAAATGGCTGTGTCTCTGGCTGAATAACAAGGCATCTCATTTTGTTTATATGAAGAGTCATGCTCTTCATCAACAATAATGAGTCCTAAATCAGGAGTTGAAGTAAAAATAGAAGATCTTGTGCCTAGGATAATTTTTGCATTTGATGACTGAATTGACTTCCAAGATCTTTGTCTATCTTTGTTAGACAAGGAAGAATGCATTGTGACTACCTTATTTCCAAATCTACTTTTAAGTGATTTTTCTAAAGATCCGGTCAAGCCAATCTCGGGAACCAAAACCGCAACTTGTTTATGATTTTCTAATACATCTCTAACAATATGCATGTATGTTTCAGTCTTACCACTTCCAGTGACGCCGAATAAAAGATGCACCTTAAAAGATCCTAAAGATTCTTTGAAAGACTCATAGGCTGCCTTTTGCTCGCTGTTTAGTTCAAGAAAGTTTTCTGTAGTTTCGTATTGAATTTCTTCTTTATATTTGATTTTCTTTTTAGAAATAAGCTCTTTCTTTATAAGCTCTCTCAGAATTCTCGAATCATATGAAATGCTCTTCAAGCCTTGACGTGTGGCTGTTTTTTCTTTTCTGAAATAAGACAACATTTCAAGTTGCTTTGGAGATTTTTTTAAGAGATCTTCGCTGTAAAATTCTCCCTTTTGAGTAAGCTCAAAAATCTCTTGCTCATCCGGAATTTCAATCTCCTTTCTCATTGAAGGAGGGAAGAAAAGCTTAGCCACCTCTCCTATTGGAGTTTTGTAGTAATTTGATAGCCATGAAATTAACTCAATATCTTTTTTGTTTAGTAATTCCTTATCATCTAAAACGGAATCAATAGACTTTAGATCCTTTTGAAAATTAGGTTTTGTAGATGAAGAAATCACAACACCTATTAAAGTTCTTGAACCAAAAGAAACTTTTACTCTGGTTCCAGGGAGAATTTGGTTTTTACTGAGATATGAAAAACTGCTCCTTACAGGTACTGGAACAGCTACTTCTACAACATTGTATTCAGAATCTTTCATATGTTGATAATAAAAACTTCTCTGGTATCATGCCGTCACTAAATTTATTAAGCAAACAAAGTGAAAAGAGACATTCATCCAGAATACAGAGAAGTACTTTTTCATGATACAAGTGTAGATCAGTACTTTCTTATTCCTTCTACCATTCAAACGGATCAAACAAAAGAATGGGAAGGAAAATCTTATCCCTATTGTCCGCTTGATATATCTTCTGCTTCTCATCCATTTTATACGGGTAAGCATAAATTAGTTGATACAGGTGGAAGAGTTGATAAATTCAATAAAAGGTTCAGAAAGCCTTCAACCAAAGCTAAATCAGAGGAATCTCCTGTGGTCGAAGAAATAGCAGCTGATACTTCTGTGGTTGAAGAAGCGGTAGCTGAGACTCCTGTGGTTGAAGAAGCGGTAGCTGAGACTCCTTCTGGAGATGAATCTGCAGAAGAACCTAAGTCTTAATTAAAATTTATAAATCAATTACTTTGATAATTCATCTCGTTACATGAATTCGGAAAATATTAGAAATATTGCAATTATTGCTCATGTTGATCATGGAAAGACTACACTCGTAGACAAGCTTCTAGAGCAATCTGGAACTTTAGATAGAAAGGATTTAGGATCGGAAAGGTTAATGGATTCTTTCGATCAAGAGAAGGAAAGAGGCATCACTATACTTGCCAAAAATACTGCTATTAATTGGAAAGATTACAAAATAAATATTGTAGATACTCCAGGTCATGCTGATTTTGGTGGAGAAGTGGAAAGAATTCTTACCATGGTTGATTCAGTTCTGCTTTTAGTAGATGCAGTTGACGGACCAATGCCTCAAACAAGATTTGTTACTGAAAAGGCTTTTGAACAAGGTCTTAATCCAATATTGCTGATTAATAAAATTGATAGAGATGGTGCAAGGCCAGATTGGGTATTAGATCAGGTTTTTGATTTATTCGATCGTCTAGGCGGTAATGATGAACAAATGGATTTCGATGTTATTTATACATCTGCTTTAAATGGAGTTGCTGGATTAGAGCCTGATGAGATTAAAGAAGATATGTCTCCTTTATTGGACTTAATAATTGAAAAAGTCCCTTCTCCAAAAGTTGATGTAAGTAAGCCTTTTCAAATGCAAATCAGTGCATTAGATAGTAATGAATATGTTGGAGTAATAGGCATTGGAAGAATTAAAGCTGGAAAAATTAAACCCAATGATCCAGTAGTTATTATTGATTCAGATAAAGAAGAAAGGAAAGGTAAAGTTCTACAAGTGATGAGTCACAGAGGCCTAGAAAGAATTGAGGTATCTGAGGCAGATGCAGGAGATATTGTTTGCGTTTCAGGAATTGAGAAACTCTTCATCTCAGATACTTTATGCTCTCCTGAAAATATATCTTCACTTCCTCCTCTAAAAGTAGATGAGCCAACCGTAAGCATGACTTTTCAAGTAAATGATTCTCCGTTTTCTGGTCAAGATGGAAAATTTGTTACATCAAGGAACATAAAAGAACGATTAGAACAAGAATTACTCAGTAATGTTGCATTAAGGGTTAAACAAGGAGACTCGCCTGATAAATTTATTGTATCCGGCAGAGGAGAACTTCATTTGTCAGTTCTCATAGAGAGCATGAGAAGAGATGGATTTGAGCTTGGAGTTTCCAAGCCTGAAGTTATTCAAAAAAAAATCAATGGCGAAATCCATGAGCCTTATGAACAAGTGGTGATCGATATTGAGGAGGAGTTTCAAGGATCGATCATGGAAGAGATGGGTCTAAGAAAAGCAGAATTAAGAGATATGGTTCCGGATGGCAAGGGAAGATTAAAACTAGAATTTTTGGCTCCCTCAAGAGGTATTATTGGTTTTAGGTCGCAATTTTTAACTTTAACAAGCGGGACCGGGATTTTTACAAGCGTATTTGAAAAATACGACAAAGCGAAAACAAGTGAACTTAAGAATAGACAAAATGGTGTCTTAGTTTCCATGGCGGCTGGAAAAACTCTTGCCTATTCATTATTTAATCTGCAAAACAGAGGAAAATTGTTTGTTGGTCATGGTACAGACGTATACAAAGGACAAATTGTAGGTTTGCATTCTAGAGATAATGATCTGCCAGTGAATCCTACAAAAGCAAAACAATTGACAAATATAAGAGCAGCGGGAACGGATGAAAATTTAATTCTGACCCCGCATATAAATCATTCCTTAGAGCAAGCATTGGAGTTTATTGAAGAGGATGAGCTAGTGGAGGTTACTCCAAGCCATCTTAGGCTGAGAAAAAAAGAATTTAGCTTCTAATCTAACTAAAAGCCAGAGGATCCAAAACCTTTGTCTCCTCTCTCTGACGATGAAAACTCTTTCACGATAGAAAAATTAGGATTCATAACCGGCAAGAAAACCATTTGAGCAATTCTTGCCCCAGGCTCAACTGTGAATGTTTCATCAGATCTATTCCATAAAGAAACCATGATTTCTCCTTGATAATCCGAATCAATTAATCCAACCAAGTTACCTAAAACTATACCGTGCTTATGACCTAAACCAGATCTTGGAAGAATAAAAGCAGCATAATCAGGATTATCTATATGAATACTAAAGCCGGTAGGCACTAATACGGAGTCGTTTGGATTGATGAAAATATCTTCTTCAATGCATGCACATAGATCTAGGCCAGCAGAACCAGCAGTCTGAAAGGTGGGCAATGGAAATTCTTTACCTAACCTTTCATTAAGAATCTTAAATTTTACATTTAATGGTAAATTAGATTCCTTTTGATTTTTACCTGTAAAAGTTTTAATGATGTCAGGCAAAAGGAAGCCCAAAATTCTGACCAATAACCATCTAATCACTTTAAATTATCGGATATATATTTGATTATTTCTCTTGAAACTTTCTCTTTCGTAGATTTATTGATTTTCCTTGAATTTTTTTCTGAGATTAAATGCACTTCGTTATCATCGGAATCAAATCCAATCTCAGCATTTGAGACATCGTTTGCAATGATCAGATCAAGTTCTTTTTCAGAAAGTTTGAGTTTTGCGTTATCAAGAACATTCTCAGTTTCAGCAGCAAACCCTATTACCTTCTTATTTGGATGAGCTTTTTTAACGCTCGCAACAATGTCAGGATTTTCTTCTAAAAGAATGTTGTTTGCATCGAGTATCTGTTGTTTTTTGATTTTTTGATTCGAAGGATGAGATGGCTTGATGTCACAAACTGCTGCGGTTGCAATGAAAATATCTATCTCATCTATCATTTCATTTACTTTGTCATACATTTGTTTTGCAGTTTCAACATCATGTCTGAATATTCTTTCAGGAGTGGGTAAATTGACTGGCCCGGATATCAAACTAACAAAAGCACCTTCATCACAAGCTGCTTCAGCTAAAGCAAAGCCCATTTTCCCTGAACTACGGTTTGATATGAATCTGACTGGGTCAATCATCTCACGCGTTGGTCCTGCAGTAATAAGGATTTTTTTTCCCGCCAATAGGCCTTTACTGAAGTTCAATGAAACTTGTTGAATTATATCCGACGGCTCTGTCATTCTTCCTGGGCCAGTGTCACCACAAGCTTGGGTTCCAATATCTGGGCCAATAAAAATAAAGTTTTTTTCTGCAAGAGTGGATATATTGTTTTGTGTTGCCCCATCTCTCCACATGGCCTGATTCATTGCAGGAGCAACAAAAATTGGTGCATCAGTAGATAGAGCAACCGCACTAAGAAGATCGTCGCCTCTACCTAAAGCTAGTTTTGCAATTGAGTCGGCTGTACATGGCGCTATGACAATAATATCTGACCACCTAGCCAATTCTATATGTCCCATTGCAGCTTCAGCTCCAGGATCAAGAAGATCAGAATGAATTGGGTTGCCGGAAAGAGCCTGCATAGTTAAAGGTGTAATAAATTCCTGAGCGGATTTAGTCATCAAAACCCTCACGTCGGAACCAGAGTTTTTGAATAACCTAACTAATTCAGCAGATTTGTAGGCAGCAATGCCACCAGTCACGCATAAGAGAACCCTTTTATTTATAAGCTGATCCATAATGCGAAATATAACTTAGATAGGTTTTCATAACCATTAGTTTCTGGTATAAATCGTGCCTCAGATTTATAAAAAATATAGTTATGTCAAAAGTTTGTCAGGTAACAGGAAAAAAGCCAATGGCTGGAAACAATGTTTCCAAGGCATTAAACAGAACGAAAAGAAGGTTTTTGCCTAATCTCAATCAACATAAATTTTGGGTTGAATCTGAAAATAAATACGTTTCTCTAACTGTTTCTGCAAAAGGGATGAGAATTATTGATAAGAAAGGAATTGATGAAGTTTTAAAGGACATTAGATCAAGAGGAGAAAAAATATGAGAGAAAAAATAAAGTTAGTTTCTTCTGCCGGAACAGGACACTTTTACACTACGGATAAAAATAAAACTTCAACTCCAGATAAGATTGAAATGATGAAGTTTGATCCAAAAATTAGAAAAAGAGTCATCTACAAAGAAGAAAAAATTAAATAGTGACTATTTCAGGCTTATACTTAGCCTCTAAATCTCCCCGAAGAAAAAATATCCTGAATCAATTGATGGTTGATTTCGAAGTTCTTGAAATTGACGTTGATGAAGATGAGATTCAAGACGAGGGTCCTCAAGAATATCTTGACCGAATAGTTAAATCTAAAGTCACAGCGGCTGGAAATAAAATACTGCAAGAGAATTTAACTCTTAAGCCTTTTTTAGTGGCCGATACGGTGGTTAGTCATAAAAATAAAATTTTTGGAAAACCAACTACCAAAGATCATGCTCATAGAATGTTGAAAGAATTATCCGGAACCACTCATACCGTAACAACAGGAATAGCTTTAGGTCATATTTCTGAATCAAAAGAAATAGAGTTTATTCAGAATCATTCACACACAGTTGTAGAAATGAAATCTCTATCTGCAAAAGAGATCGAGAGATATGTCTTAACTGAAGAACCAATGGACAAGGCTGGCGGTTATGGCATTCAGGGATTAGGCGCTTCTTTTGTTAAAGGTATTGGTGGTTGTTACTTCAATGTTGTTGGTTTACCAATTCAAGAAACCTGCCTACTTTTAGATGACTTAAATATCACCTATTGGTCAAACAAAGATTAAATTTTTATTGATATGATGCCTTGATGGTGATCATAAAATCATTAACCGCAACTGTAATCGGTGGACTCTTGGTTCTTTCTTTTGAACCATTTGATTTGTGGTACCTAAGTCCAATTTTTTTGGCAGGATTGTGGAGACTGCTTGTTCTTGAGTCACCCAAAAATACTTTTGTCGTAAGTTTTTTCTTTGGCCTGAGCCTTTGGGTGCTTGGAGCTGGTTGGGTTGAAAACAGCATAGTTAATTACGGAGGAGCTTCGAAGCTCGCTGCTTATACTTTTGTTTTTTTGATCGCATCTTTTTTAAGCCTTTTTCAAGCAACAAGTTTCTTTTTCATGAGTTTATTTCGTCTCAATGATCACCGCAGATTGATTCTAGCGTTTCCTGTATTTTATGTTTTCGGTGAATATTTGAGAGAATTTTTGTTTACTGGATTGCCTTGGTTATATGTTGGATATTCAAGCTTAAATAATTTTTTTCTTAATGGTTATATTCCAGTCATAGGTGTGTTTGGAATGTCATTTTTAATATGTCTGTTTGCAAGCCTGCTAGGCTCTATGATCTTTTTTCAAAAATTAAGAAAATCACATTTATTTTTGAGTTTGGTCTTTATGGGTATGTTTGCTCTCAACGCAACTTGGTTATCAACTAAATCCTGGACAGAAAAGACCTCTAGTTTTCAGGCAATTGTTGTTCAACCAAATATCGATGTTCTTGAAAAGTGGAGTCGAGATGGTCAGGTAAAATCTAGAAACTATTTTTCTAAGGTATTTTTTGATGAACTTATCGGTAACGAAAACTCACAAGAAAAAATTATATTTTTTTGGCCAGAAGTATCTTTGCCAGGGTTGTTTTCTAGATTTGAAATTTTTTTAAAAGGGTTATCAGGCACCATAAAACTAGCAAACGCAGGTGCAGTAGTCGGGATGCTTGATGAAAAAAAGGATGAGGGTTATGTGAATTCTTTAAAAGGGATGGGCATTTTACAAGGGAATTACGAAAAGAAACGTCTCGTTCCTTTTGGGGAATATCTACCTATGGGTGATCTATCAGGTTATTTATTTAATCTCTTTCAATTAGATAGACCTAATATTGTCAAAGGAGATAATAACTCTTTCATTTCTGGAGATGGCCTCAGAATAGGAAGCAGTATTTGTTATGAGATTGCTTATCAAGATGATGTAGCTTTTCAAGCAAAAAATTCGGATGTGATATTTTCAGCAAGTAACGATAACTGGTTCGGAACCACCATAGGTCCACATCAGCATCTTCAGATTGCCAGATATCGAGCTGCAGAAAATCAAAAGCCCCTCTTGCGTAGTACCTCCACCGGTATATCAGCTGCAATAAATTTCCGTGGACAAGTTATTGAACAAATTCCTACATTCGTAAACTTTAATAATAAAAATGAGTCATATGATGGTCAAATTTTGAAAATTAAAATTAACGCAAGAAGTGGTTCAACGCCATATAACGAGAATGGAAAATATCCATTTCTTTATTTAATTTTACTTATTTTTATTGCCCAAATTTTAAGAAGGTTTATATTTGATAAATGAGAATTGTTTCACTGATATCAGTATTTTTGTTATTTTCTTGTTCGACCATGTTGCTAGATAAAAAAAAATATAACTATGAGGAACTTCAAAATGAAAGGTCTTTCATACATATCGACCTAAACGAGCAAAAATTATATTATCAAGACGGTGATCGAGTTATCTACTTTCCTATCTCGTCATCCAGCTACGGTATTGGCAGCGAAGAAAATTCCTTCAAGACCCCCCTCGGACTTCACGAAATATCTGAAAAAATAGGAAACGATCTACCTTTGGGGGCTGTGATGAAAGGAAGAGTTTGGAATAAGGAAATCATTGAACCGATTATTGAAGACATCGACATTGAAGAGGACGTTATTACTTCAAGAATTATGTGGCTTGATGGCTTAGAACCAGGGAAAAACAGAGGATCTGGGATAGATTCGAAAGCTAGATACATCTACATTCATGGAACTGCAGAGGAAGGACTCATTGGAAAACCTGCCTCATTGGGTTGCATCCGAATGATTAATAAGGATGTAATAAGGTTATTTGATTTGGTAGAGGTAGGAACCAAAGTATTGATTTATTCCCAATCGTAACCAAATATAACCTATGAAAATCTTATCTTTATTGTTTCTTTTTGCCTCGTCACTGGTGTTTGCTGACGATTCTTCATGTAAAAACCTCCTTGATCACGACGTTCGTATATTAGCTTCATCAGATTCCGAAAACCTTTGCGAATACAACGATAAAGTCATCATGGCAGTCAATGTTGCTAGCTCGTGCGGATTCACCTATCAATACGAAGGCTTAGAGAAAATTTACGATAAGTATAAACAGAAAGGTTTCATTGTCTTGGGATTCCCCTCTAGAGATTTTTTATATCAAGAATTTAAAGATGAAGACAAAACAAAGGAATTTTGTAAGACAACTTACGACGTTTCTTTTCCCTTGTTCGCAACATCCAAAGTAAGAGGTGACAGAGCAAACTCATTTTACAAAAATCTTGCTAAAAATTCTGGAGAAGAACCTTCTTGGAATTTCAGTAAATATTTGATTTCTAAAAACGGTGATATAGAGCTAATACCTCATACCACTAATCCTGATTCTCCAGAGGTGATGAAAAAAATAGAAGCACTTCTTTAATCTATTACCTCTACACCGTTTTGTGTTGCAACTACAATCTTAGTAGCTGTCTTCTGGGCAAAGATTCCGTTCTCAACTACTCCTGGGATTCTGTTTAATCTAATTTCTAATTCATAGGGAACAGCGTAATCCAAATTTAATACATCTAGTATTTGGTTTCCCTGATCAGTAACAAATCCTGTTCTATAGGTTGGCTTCCCGCCTAGCTTAACTATTTCTCTAGCAACAAAGCTTCGCGCATATTCCAAAACCTCGATTGCTAGCGGAAAAGAGCCAAGCCTATTTACTTTTTTTGATTCATCCACGATACAAATAAATTCTCTTGCAGAGTAAGCTATTATTTTTTCTCTCGTAAGAGCTCCGCCTCCGCCTTTTATAAGCTGCTTCTTATCATCGTACTCATCAGCTCCATCAACATATAAATCTGGCCCACCGACATCGTTTAGCAAGGAAACTTCAATGCCTTTCTGTTCAAGAAGTTTTGAGCTTCTTTCAGAGCTTGAAACCGCTGCTTTAAAGACAGGATTTTTCTCAGCTAACATTTCGATAAATAAATCAACAGTAGAGCCTGTCCCAATACCGATGATTGAGTCCTCGTAAAGTTTTGGCAATATAATGTCCAGTGCTTTTGCAGCAGACTGGCGCTTTAAGTTTTCTTGATCAGAGCTCATTGAAGTGCTTTTACTTTGATTAACAGTATAATACAGCGCTTTTAAGGGATTCATGACTAAAAAGAGACAGATCATAGAGAAAATCATTTCATCTAAAGTGTATGATATTGCTCAAGTTACTCCGATAGACAAGGCTAGTAACTTATCTAAGTCTTTAAAAAATAATATTTTTCTTAAGAGAGAAGATCTGCAACCTACTCACTCGTTTAAAGTTAGAGGCTCGTATAACAAAATTGAGCATCTTTACAGAAAAAAGAATGTTCAACATGTAGTGACTGCATCGGCAGGCAATCATGCTCAAGGTGTGGCTTTGGCAGCAAAACATTTAAAAATTAAAGCTACAATTTTTATGCCCCTTACAACTCCTAAAATAAAAGTTAATTCTGTAAAAATGTTAGGAGCTAAAGTTAAGCTAACAGGAAATAATTTTGATGAAAGTGCATTGGCTGCTAGCAAGTACTGCAGTCAATACAATTTGGATTTTATTCATCCATTTGATGATGAGCTGGTGATCGCCGGACAAGGCACCGTTGGCTTAGAAATTGCAAATCAATTTACCGATAACATCTATGCAGTTTTTATAGGCTCCGGCGGAGGTGGTCTTGTTTCTGGAGTGGGAGAATATTTAAAATCTATAAGGCCCGATATAAAAATAATAGCTGTTGAATCAGAAGACTCTGCCGCTCTCCATCAAACCCTAAATTCTGGGAAAAGAATTAAACTTAAAGAAGTTGGTTTATTTGCTGATGGAACAGCAGCAAAACAAATAGGCAAGAAGAACTATCCTATTATCAAAGACGTTGTTGATTACTCGATGACAGTAAACATAGATGAGATCTGCTCGGCAGTTAAAGATACTTTTATCGAAACAAGAACCATACCTGAGCCATCAGGAGCACTGGCTCTTGCTGGATTGAAAAAATATGTCTCCAGATATGGATTAAAAAAGAAAAACTTAATTGCAATTTATTGCGGTTCAAACCTTAACTTTGAGATGCTTGCCCCAATCGTAGATAGGTCTAGCATGGGCGAGCAAAAAGAGGTTTTCTTAGGAGTTCAGATTCCAGAGGTGCAAGGAAGTTTTATAAAACTTTGCTCTGCTATCGGAAACAAAAACATCACTGAATTTAGTTACAGAATGGATGATTCCTCATCTGCAAAAGTATTTTTAGGTCTTGAATTAGAATCAAAGCGTAAGAAAGAATTGTCTATAAAGTCTCTCAAGAAGAAATTTTCTGTTATTGATTTATCTGAAGATGAAGTCTCTAGAGTTCATTTAAGGCATATGTCAGGTGGAAGAGGACCAGCATTTAATGGGGGAGAATACGAGGAGATATATATGGTTGATTTCCCAGAAAAACCCGGGGCACTCCTATTTTTCTTAGAGTCACTTGGAAATCAATGGAACATTTCTCTCTTCCATTATAAAAATCAAGGAGCTTTGTATGGTGGAGCCTTAATTGGTTTTAAGGTAAAAGGAAACTCTAAGAAAAAACTGGAAAGGAAGTTAATCTCCATAGGGTTTCCGTTCACTAATCAAACTTCAAGTAAGGCTTATCAAGCCTTCTTAAAGTAAAAATTTTCAGTCGACAATATCGTTGATAATAACTTTAAACGTTTTAGATTTTTCGACGCCTGCTTCGCTGACAACAATTTCGTAATTTAATTCTTTCATTCCTGCTTCATAATCTGGTGGCATTTCAAATTTAAATTCTCCTAAACTCCAATAAATAGGTGGCGCAAAAATTGGTGGGATTAATTCTCTTGGTGGATCAACGTATGTTGTTCCGTCTACCAAAATTGCATTGGTCCCATCAAATTGATAAGTTGCCTCACTTTTAACTAAAGTGTTACCTGATAATGTAATGGTTTCATAAGAAGCTTGTGGATCTTTTACTATAGGATCATTGTTTTCAAGATTATCAGAACTAGAAAGATATCTTGATTCAATATCATTCAAATCTGTAATGCCAAAGTAGTCAAAATTAGACTCTATTTTTTGATCAGTACTATCATAATAAGCTTGGAAAGCTTGCCTTCCGCCTAAATAAGCATTATGGAATAGCGAAAGTTTCATGTCTCCATATGCAGCCCAAAGTCCAATAAAAGGTCTGTTTTTCATTCCATCCCATGTATTTAAATTTCTTTGGTTTCTATCAGAAGTAACAAAAGTATCCGAGGGAAAAGCGAAAACATTATTATCAATTATAGGGGGACTTGTCAGTCCATTACTATTAAAACCTATATCAAAACCTCCATGCATGTAAAAAACTGAATTTTTAACCACAAGACCTTCTTCTCTTGGATACCATATGTAGGAATAAATACTGCCCGTGCCGTCAATAAGATCGTAAAGAAAACTATCCTCTATTATGTACTGTGTATACAAAGCGTTGCCACTTGGAACTGCAAATGTACCTCGCATCATTGAAACCCCTTTTAGCTCTATTCGTCCAACAGGGGCATTGCTATCTCCACCACCTGCCCTAATATGACAGTATCTCAATTTTACTTTTTCAGCTTTTAAAATTCCGTTGTAGGTCTGGATTTCTTTTAAATCGCAAAGCAGATTACCTCCTATTGTAACCGTCACACCATCAGCTATTTGAATGTTGCTAATTAATTGAGTTATTTCATTAGCATTCCCAATAGTGGTATCGGATGTAATAACTAGAGTTGACCCATCAGAGTTACCAAAAGGAGTTTTTTCTCCTTGAGTTAGATCACCGAACCACCCCGGCTTAATGCTATTACTATTTACGGGTTCCGATTGAATGATAGAGAGGACCTCAATATTGCATCCAGTTGGAAGCAATAAACCTGAAATGTTACTAGAATTTTCATCTACATTAATTGGTGTAGTTGGAACAAGTTCGTCGAATGTTGGGCAGTTTTGACTAGATGAGCTAGTATCACTTGAATTTGAAGAAGAAGAGGAACTTGATGAAGAAGAGGAACTTGATGAAGAAGAGGAACTTGATGAACTAGATGGTCCTACTGCAGCACTTGATGAACTTCCTCCTCCTCCACCACCACAAGAAACAACAATCAAAAAAAACAAAAGGGGAATTATTTTTGATGATTTCATATCAAAAAAATCTTATCATATTTTAAATCATGCTTTTCATCATGAAATTTAATTTGTTGAAATGAATAAGCTATTCCTATCTTTACAGAATCTTTTTCTTTGAAAAACTCATCATAGAACCCACCTCCCCTACCAAGCCTTTTAAGATTTGAAGAAATGCCCATCATAGGAATGATAGCTGCCTCAAAATTATTACAAAGGTTGTTGTTCCGTGGCTCAGATATCCCAAACTTATTTTTTTTCATTCCTGATAGAGAATCACAGATGTAGAAATCTATTTTCTTTTTCTGAGAATCAATTTTAGGAAGTAATAATTTTTTCTTTTTATTCAATATCCATTTATTAACTTCTTCAGAAGGAAATTCAAATTTAATTGAAAAATATGAAGCTATTGAATTGAATTTTCTTAAGTAGTTTTCCAGGCCAATTATAGAAGCCACTTCTATTTTTTCTTTATAATGGATGTAAGCCGAAAAGTCATTTTTAATTTTTAAGCGCGCTTGGGTTTTGTGCATTTAGGAAGTTTCCCAGATTACCGTTAACAAAACTAGACCTGAACCGTCAAGTTCAGGGCGGGAAAATCACCCGCTATCAGGCTGCCCTTAGGGCGCTCAACAAGCAAGGTATCAAGTCCCTTGATTTTAATTATCGGCTCGAGGTTTATTTTGTATATCGAATAACCCAGGAAACAGAGAAATTATAATTCTTATATCAAAGTTTTGAAAGCTCTGATATTTCTGAGACCAGCTTGAAATTAAGATCTTCATCTTCGTCTTCTGGAATATCTTCTTCTTCAGTTTGACTGATCTGTAGTTCTTTCTTGATTTCTTCCTTTGGAGATTCTGGCTGCTCTATGCTTTCAATCACTTCAGCTCCTTGAGACTGAAGTTTTACCAGATCAGAGGAGATATCCAATGCTGCCAGTACTGAAATTCTCTCCATCGGAAGAGTTTTTAATTTTCTTTTTGTTGATTTAATTTTTTTGTCCAGTTTTTCAGCTGCTTCTAATAGGTGAGCTTGCTCTTCGATTGGGCACTGAAGTTTGTATTCCAAGCCTCCAATTTTTATAGAAATAATTTCTTCTTCCATAGTTATAGATTATCCACTTTATCGATTAAATTCTCTATATTTTCTAGCGCTTCATCCATGCCTTTTTTTAATTTGATATTTTCAAGTTTAAGCTTTTTATTTTTCTTTCTTAAATCTTGATTGGCTTCTCTAAGTTTTTTTGACATTTTTAGAAGCTCTTTTATGTTTTCTTCAATAGAAGCTTTAGGCATTTAATTATTTTAGCACTCCGTACATAAAAAAAAGCACCCTTTGAAAACTCTCAGGGTGCTTCTTTCATATAAGAAAGTTAGAACAAGTCGTTATTCATTACTTTGTTCCATGCTTTGATGAAATCCTTAGTGAATTTTTCAGATGAATCATCTTGAGCGTAAACTTCAACGTAAGCTCTTAGCTGAGAATTTGAACCAAATACTAGGTCGGCTCTTGAAGCAGTTCTTGCTTTTTCACCAGAGACTCTATCGAAAGCTTCGTAAGAGTTTCCAGTTCCATTGGGCTTCCACTGAACTCTCATGTCCAAAAGTGTTTTGAAGTAGTCATTAGATAAAGTATCAGAGTTCTCAGATACCAATCCGTAATCACTCGCAGTAATACCTAGGGATCTCATGCCACCAAGAAGAACAGTCATCTCTGGAGCAGTTATGCCTAAAAGTTGAGCTTTATCGAGCATCATTTCTTCAGCACTGACATCCAAACCGGAACGATGATAGTTTCTAAATGCATCTGAGAATGGCTCTAGATAAGCAAAAGATTCTTCATCAGTTTGCTCTTGTGAAGCATCGCCTCTTCCAGGCGTAAAAGGAACTTCTGAACCAGAGGCTTTCTCAATCGCTAAGTTACCAGCAAGAACAATAATATCTGCCATAGATACTCCCGTATCTTCGGAGATACCTTCGTAAGCTGAAAGAACTTTAGATAGTTGCTCTGGTTTGTTTACTTCCCAGTCTTTTTGGGGAGCTAACCTCAATCTTGCACCGTTAGCACCGCCTCTAAGATCTGATCCCCTGTAGGTGAAAGCACTTGCCCAAGCAGTCTCGGTCATTTCTTGAATGCTTAAACCAAGACCATCTATCTTACTTTTCACAGCTGCAACATCGTAATCAGAATTTCCAGCAGGAACTGGATCTTGCCATATGAGTTCCTCCTCAGGCACTTCAGGACCTATGTAGTTTGCCTTCGGACCCATATCTCTGTGAAGTAACTTGAACCAAGCTTTAGCAAAAGCATCGGCAAACTCATCAGGATTTTCGTGAAAGTGCTTTGAGATCTTGTTGTATTCGGGATCTTCTCTTAAAGCAATATCAGTAGTTGCCATAATTGTAGGTTCTTTTATGGAAGGATCATGTGCGCTTGGCGCCATATCTTCCTCGTCTTGATCAACTGCATACCATTGATGAGCACCGGCAGGACTCTTGCCGAGCTTCCATTCGTATTTGAATAGAAGATCAAAGTAACCGTTATCCCACTTGATTGGATTTGTTGTCCAGGCACCTTCAAGACCACTAGTTATGGAATCAGCTCCAAGACCTGATCCATGTTTATTGGTCCAACCAAGACCCATTTGTTCTATAGGTGCTCCCTCTGGCTCATCTTGGACTAATTCAGCATCTCCTGCTCCATGACATTTTCCAAAAGTATGACCTCCAGCAACAAGAGCAACAGTCTCGTAATCATTCATTGCCATTCGACCAAATGTTTCTCTAATATCGTGAGCGCTGGCTAAAGGGTCTGGATTTGCATCTGGACCTTGAGGATTTACATAGATCAAACCCATTTGAACGGCAGCCAAAGGATTATCTAGTTCCCGTTCACCTTTATACCTTTTATTTTCGAGCCATTCATCTTCGACTCCCCATAGAATATCTTCCTCTGGACCCCAAATATCATCTCTGCCTCCACTGAAACCGTAGGTTTTTCCTCCCATGGATTCTATGGCAACGTTTCCGGACAAAATGAGGAGATCTGCCCAACTAATTTTGTTACCGTATTTTTGCTTTATCGGCCATAACAATCTTCTAGCTTTATCTAAGTTACCGTTATCAGGCCAACTGTTCAAAGGCGCAAAACGCATTGCTCCGGTACCTCCTCCTCCTCGGCCATCTGTGCTTCTATAAGTTCCCGCTGCATGCCAGGTTAATCTTACGAAAAAAGGGCCGTAGTGACCGAAGTCAGCAGGCCACCAATCTTGAGAGTCAGTCATAAGATCGTTAAGGTCTTGTTTGAGTGCAAAGTAATCAAGCTTTTCGAATTCTGCTTTGTAGTCAAAATCTTCTCCAAGGGGATTAGATTTTCTATCGTGTTGGTGAAGAATGTTTAAATTTAATTGATCAGGCCACCAATCTTTTGTGGATTGACCCGTCGAACTGTTACTGGTCATTGCCCCGTGCATTACCGGGCATTTACCTTCTGTAGCTTCTGCCATGTTGTACCTCCAAAAAAAGAAACTAACCTTATTTTACTTAGTTTTATATATTGATAAATATATTAATATCTTATCTAATGTTCGAAAAATCAATACATTAATGATAAGTATTAAACAAATAAATTATGCTCTTGCAGTAGCAAAAACTTTGCACTTTCGAAAAGCTGCAGAAATCTGTTTTGTGTCTCCTTCTACTTTAAGCAATGCCATAACTGAAATGGAAAATCAGTTGGGTGTCAAAATCTTTGAAAGAGATAATAAAAAAGTCTTCGTGACCGAACTTGGTCGCGAAATCCTTGAAAAATCTAAAACAATCAAAATGCAGCTTGAAGATATACAAAAAATTTCAGAATCAACAAAAGCCCCCTTATCTCATAATTTATCTATAGGTATTATTCCAACTGTAAGTCCTTTTATACTTCCTTATTTATTACCGAAGTTGAGAAGTGATTTTCCCAAACTAAAACTTAAAGTCACTGAGGCGCAATCTGAAAATCTCCTTATCATGCTCGAAAATGGAGAAATAGATATGGCTGTTCTTGCCCTTCCTTACAACATTAGAGGGCTGAAATCCTATAAGTTCTGGCAAGAAAACTTTTATTGGATAAGCACAAAAAAAGATACCAGAAGTAAGAGAAATAAAATCAAAGCTAAAGAACTTGATTTGAATGAACTTATCCTTCTAGAAGAAGGCAACTGTCTGAAAGATCATGTTCTTTCAGCCTGTAAAATTTCTGATGATGCTCAACACGATATTAAAGCAACCAGCCTAAATACTCTTATTCAATTGGTAAAAGGTGGCATGGGGACAACTCTGATTCCTGAAATGGCTCTGGAACAACTTATTAAAGGCAATAAGAATCTTTCAATGACGGAATTGGATGAAAGCGGGCCACATAGGGAAATTGCTTTAATCGTCCGCCAAAATTATTATGGCGAGAGGGATGCTGAAATTTTGTGTTCAATACTTAAAACAGAACTTGATATACGATTTTCAAAGCAATAAATTACATAAATAAATCTAGGTTAAAATAAGAACATGAATACATATCAAAAAAGAAGAGATGAACTTGTAAGATCTTTGCCAAAAAACTCTTTGGTTCTGATTGCTTCAGCTGATGAAATTATCAGAAATAATGATGCCATGTTCTTTTTCCGCCAGAACAGTGATCTATTGTATTTATCTGCTTTCAATGAACCTGAGTCTATTGCGTTGTTTGATACTGACAACAGGAAATTTCATCTATTTTGCAGGGACAAAGACCCCCTTCGAGAACAGTGGGATGGAAAAAGATTAGGATACAAAGGAGCATCTGATATTGGTGCAGATGAAGGGCACGATATTAAAGAATTTGATTCAAAATTCTTAGAGTTGATAAAAAACAAAGAAAGAATTTATTTACAAAAAGACAACATCCATCTTTCAACAAAAATTGATGCGCTCGTAGATCAGGCAAAAAAGGAGTTTGGAAGAACTAACTATTCTTTTCCTGAAGAATTCTTCTCAATATCGCCAATCCTGCATGAAATGAGGCTTTTCAAAGATGAGGATGAAATTTCAACGATGAAGAAAGCTTGTTCTATTTCTGCTCAAGCTCACATTAGAGCTATGAAATCAGTGAAACCTGGCATGTTCGAGTATGAACTTGAGGCTGAATACGTTCACGAATTTATGAAAAATGGTGCTAGAGAGTGCGCTTACACTCCTATCGTGGGTAGTGGTAACAACAGTTGTATTCTTCATTACAATCAGAACGATAGACAAATGGAAGACGGAGATCTGGTTTTGGTAGATGCCGGTTGCGAATATCAAGGATATGCAAGTGATATAACAAGAACTTTTCCTGTAAACGGAAAGTTTTCACCAGAACAGAAGCTAATTTATGAGATAGTCTTAGAAGCCCACAATAACTGTATCGAAATGCTGAAGCCTGGAATTTCATGGATGGATGTCCATCGCCAGTCGATTGAAACAATTACCAATGGACTTATTGAAATTAATCTTTTGTCTGGATCATTAGAAGAGAATATAGAGAAAGAAAATTATTCTAAATTTTACATGCATAGAGTTGGTCACTGGCTTGGTCTTGATGTTCATGATGTTGGAGGGTACGGATCAGAAGGTGACTGGAGACTAATGGAACCTGGAATGGTTACAACAATTGAACCTGGAATCTATATAAAAGAGGGACTTGAGGGAGTTCCTAAAGAATTTCATAAAATTGGCATAAGAATTGAGGATGACGTCTTGATAACAGATGATGGTTATGAAGTTCTGAGTTCTGAGGTTCCTGTGGATGTTGAATCTATTGAAAAGCTAGCATCGTCAGATTGAATTACGACGTAGTCATAATCGGAGTTGGGGTCGTTGGATCAGCAGTTGCGCTCGGTCTAGCGCAGCAAGGTCATAAAATCGCAATCGTCGATAAATCTTCTAACCCGCCTAATTCACCGCGCCATCTTTCTGTTAACAAAAAAAGTTCGGCTTTTCTTGATCTACTTGGAGTTTGGGACGCAGTCAAACCTTCATCAATGCCCTATTCAAGGATTCAGGCTTGGGATCGTGAAGGCACTGGAAAGGTAGAGTTTTCAGCACAGGATATTGGTGAGAACAACTTAGGCTTCATAGTCAAAGAAGGAGATTTACAAAAACATTTAATAACATCCTTAGGACAACTAGGAGTTGATATCTTTTGGTCAAGAGAATTAGTAAATATTAGGGATGAAGGTGACTTGGTTGAAATCAATCTAGATGACGGTAAAAAAATAATTAGTTCCTCATTGCTGGGAGCTGATGGAATATCATCTAAAGTCAGAGAATTGTGTAATTTTCAAATTAAATCTTGGTCTTACGATCAACAAGCCATAGTGGGGCAAATTGATTCTGGTGAAAAATTAGATGATGTAATAAGACAGTCCTTCACAAAATATGGGCCTTTGGCCTTACTACCAATTAATTCAAACCAAATGACAATGATTTGGTCGGTAGATAATAAAAATCTTAAAGACTTAAATGAACTTGACGATGATTTGTTCTTAAAAAAGTTACAACAAGAATTTGGAGGCAAGACTAGAAAATTAAAGTTTTCGTCTCAGAGATTTACTTTTCCGTTAAAGCATTTAACTGCAGTGGGATTTGCGAAAGGTAGAATAGCAATTCTTGGAGATGCTGCTCACCATGTTCATCCTTTAGCTGGTCTTGGATTAAATTCAGGATTAGGAGATGCAGAAAGTATAGTAAAACTTTTTAGTAAATATCCGGCCGTAAAAGTTGAAACAATATTTAAACAATACAGTAATGAAAGATTGCCAATCAATATTGGTCTTGCTGCCGCTATGGAGCTCTTTAAAAGAGGCTTTGGAAATCAAAACATTTGGCTAAAAACACTACGAAACCTAACTTTTAAGTTTGTCGATAATCAGCAAGAGATCAAAAATACTTTTGTGAAGCTTGCCACTACTCTGTGACTTTTACTCTTAATTTTTTGATCTGTCGCCTACTAGCTGAAACAACCGTGAACTTGTAGCCATTTATATCGACTGATTCATTTAAAGCAGGGAATCTAGCAAACTCTTTCAGAACTATTCCGCCTATCGTATCAAAGTCATCTGCTATGAACTCAGTATTAAATTGATCATTAAAATCTTCGAGTTCTGTTAAAGCCGGAACTAAGTATTCATTATCCGAAACTTGAAGAATCTGCTTCTCTTCGTCTATGTCAGTTTCGTCTTCTATTTCTCCAACAATCTCTTCCAAGATATCTTCGATGGTCACTAAACCGCTAACCGATCCATACTCATCAACGACGATGGCCATGTGATATCTTTTTTTTCTAAATTCTTCCAATAAGGAATCCAACTTTTTACTCTCAGGAATAAAATTAACCGGTCTCATGACTTTTTCTAGATTGAAGTCATTATTTGAACTTAAACCAAAAGGGAGCAATTCTTTTGCAAGGAGAATACCTTTTACTTCTTCTGAATCTTCATCAACAACGGGAAATCTTGAGTGAGAAGAATCAATAATTCGAGGAAGAAATTCTTGAGGCTTTTCATTGTGCCTGACTACAATCATTTGAGGTCTAGGAATCATCACATCTCTTACTTGCATTGAGGAGAATTCCAAAGTTTCCTCCATCATGTCGAGAATGTTTTTATCGATAAGATTCATTTCTTCGGCCTCTTTAAGAACGCCACTTAATTCCTTCTGGTTCATAGGAGTATAAGAAACCCTTTTATAAAGGCCTCTCAGAAATAATCTTATTTTTTTGAAAAAACCCAAGCCCTTATTAGACTTAGGCGATGTACTTGGAGGTTCTTCTATCATTTAATAAACGTAAGGATCTGCGAAATTAAGTTTTTGCATTAATTCTTTCTCGATAGATTCCATTTTTTTTCTATTATGCATATTTTCGTGAGAAAAACCCAGCAAATGAAGAACGGCATGAATAATGAGATGATACAGTCTGGATTCAAAGCTCTTTCCAAATTTTTTGGCTTCTTCATCAATTATTTGAGGACAGATTGCTATTTCTCCAAGAAAACCTTGATCAATTAAAAAATTACTTTCTGGATAAAAAGACAAAACATTTGTAGGTGTATCCTTTTTTCTAAACTCTTTATTCAAAGACGAAATTTCATCTATTTTGCAAAACTTTATGTTGACTGATTTACCAGCAGAATTTTCAAATTTCTCTTCAATTAAACCTAAGGCTTCGATAATTTTCTTTTTTGAGGGTATGGAAAATTTAGTGAAATTTTTTGAGTTGGATAATGAAAGTTTCATTCCTTTTCGTGAGAATCGTATGCCTCGATAATTCTTTGAACTAAACCGTGTCTGACTACGTCTTTTGATTGAAAACGACTGAAAGAAATATTTTTTTCACCCTCTAAGACTTCTATAGCATCTAATAGGCCTGACTTTGAGCCTTTGGGAAGATCCGTTTGAGTTATATCTCCGGTTACTATGGCAGATGAACCAAAACCAATTCTAGTCAAAAACATTTTCATTTGAGATTTTGTGCAGTTCTGAGCCTCATCTAATATGATGTATGAATTATTCAAAGTCCTTCCTCTCATGTAAGCCAAAGGTGCAAGCTCAATTATTCCTCTTTCCAAAAGTTTATTGACCCTTTCAGGACCAATCATTTCATATAAAGCATCGTAGAGAGGCTTAAGATAAGGATCAACTTTTTGAGACAAATCACCCGGAAGAAAACCTAGGTGTTCTCCAGCCTCAACTGCAGGTCTGGCTAAAATTATTTTTTGAACCTTATTCAACATTAGTTCTGAGACTGCAACAGCGACAGCTAGAAAGGTTTTACCTGTTCCTGCAGGACCAATTCCAAAAGTTAAATCGTTTTTTAAAATTTCTTTCAGAAATTTTTCCTGCGAATCATTTCTTGGCGAAATGACTAGTTTAGGGGTTTTTATTTGTAGGCTTTTTGCAAAAATATCTTTTTCCTTTGGCTTTAATAAATTTCCTGAATCAACTTTATCGCCTGTTGATTGAGCTTTTCTGATAAATAAGTGGACTTCTCCAGGCGTAATTAATTCTGACTTTTCAGCTTTTAAATGTAGAGTTTCAATAACTTCCTTCCCGGCTTTTATTGCCTCGGTTTTTCCAACCAAAGAGAAGCTATTCCCTCTGCTCTTAACTTTGATTCCTAAAGAATCTTGAATTTGATTAATGTTAGCGTTTACAGGCCCGAAAACTTTAGAAAGTATTGATGAATCTTCCGAGCTAAGTTTAAATTTAATTTCCTCAGTCATTGAGCAATTAAGAAAGGTCTTTAACTTCTCCTCTTAAAGAATTCGTGTAAGCATCAAGAATTTTCAAATTTACAAAATCTCCTATTTTGTGATCTTTTGGCCTGAAATTAACAACTCTATCATTGATGGTTCTAGCTTGAAATTCGCCCGGATCTTTCTTTGATCTTGCAGTGATTAAGCAATTTTGAATAGAACCAACCATTTTTCTACTATACCCATATGATAGCTGATTAAGTCTATTTTGTAAGATGTCTAACCTTAATTTTTTTTCTTCTTGAGGCACGCTATCAGGCATCTCAGAAGCCGGTGTATTTGGTCTGGGAGAATAAATGAAACTATAAGACTCATCAAAACCTACTTCATTTACGATATCCATGGTGGCTTGAAAATCTTCTTCTGATTCGTCTGGAAAACCAACTATAAAGTCTGAAGAAAAACTCATATCTGGTCTTACGGATTTGATTCTATCTATCAGATCTAAATATTTCTCTACGGTGTATCGTCTTCTCATTAAGTTTAAAATTCTGTCAGACCCGCTTTGAACTGGAAGATGAACATGACTAACAAGCTCAGGCACGCTCCCATAAACTTCCACTAAGTCATCCTTAAATTCATGAGGATGACTGGTTGTAAATCTAATTCTTTCGATATTTTCTATTTTTGCTACTTCCACAATTAACTTCGCTAAGGATGATTTGTCACCATTCTGAAGACCTTTGAAATTATTTACGTTTTGACCTAGTAGGTGAATTTCTCTAGTTCCGTTATCTGCTAAAGCAGAAACTTCATTAAGGATATCATCAAAGTTTCTTGATACTTCATTACCTCTAGTGTGTGGAACTACACAAAAAGAACAATATTTATTACATCCCTCCATAACAGAAACAAATGAGGAAGGCTCTCCATAGTCCGGAGTTGGTATGTGATCAAATTTTTCTATTTTAGGAAATGTAATATCTATCTGAGATTTATCATTTATCTCATTGTTTTTAATCAAATCAGGAAGTTTATGAAGAGTCTGAGGACCAAAAACTATATCGACTGATGGCGCCCTTTTGATGATTTTTTCACCCTCTTGAGATGCAACACACCCTCCAATCGCTATTTTTAAATCAGGATTAGAATCTTTTATCTTTTTCCACCTGCCAATTTGATGAAATACTTTTTCTTGAGCTTTTTCTCTTATTGAACAAGTGTTCAAAATTAGGAGATCTGCTTTTTGCTCAGACTCAGCAAGCTCATAGTCTTCTTCACCTTTAAGAAGATCAAGCATTTTGGCTGAATCGTACTCATTCATCTGACAGCCATGCGTTTTAATAAAAACTTTCTTCATTTCAAATATAAGATTCGCAACTATATAGGCTTGAGAAAAAAAGAAAAGGTCTGATTATTGAGCAAAAATATGATCTCTATAAAATCGTAATTCCTCAATTGATTCGAATACATCCGGACGAGCGCGATGAGCAATTTCTTTAGATTTTGGCTTGGTTGCATCAGGCCTCCATCTTTTTGTGAGTTCCTTAACTGAACTTACATCAATGACGCGATAATGAAAATAGTCTTCTAGTTGAGGCATGTAGAGAGTTAAAAATTTTCTATCGTGCCAAACGGTATTGCCGCAAAGAGGTGAAACATTTTTACCGACGTGTTGCGATAAAAAATCAAGGGTCATCGCTTCGGCATCTTCTTGAGTTATTACACTTCTTTTAACTTCATCAATCAAGCCTGATTTTTTATGATGTTCCTGATTCCATTCATCCATTTGATCAAGAATTTCATTTGGTTGCTTTACAACAAGGTCAGGTCCTTCAATAATTTCAGTTAAATTTTCATCCGTTACAGCAGTAAAGATCTCAATGATTCTCTCTGAGTTTGGATCCAAACCAGTCATTTCTAGATCTAGCCATATTAATTTGTTTTCCATAGAACTAATTTACAATACAGAATGAGTGAAGGTTCGTTACTATAGCAAATATGGATAAAAACAAAAAAGAATATACTGACTTTGGCTATAAAGAAGTGCAAAAGGAAGATAAATCCAAGCTTGTTGGTGAGGTTTTTAGCAGCGTTGCATCAAAATACGACTTTATGAATGATGTCATGTCTTTAGGCATCCATAGGCTTTGGAAAAAAGCTGCTATTGAATCCAGCCAAGTTATGCCTGGGAATTCCGTACTTGATGTGGCAGGAGGAACGGGAGACCTAGCGATAGAATTTTCAAAAATTGTAGGATCATCCGGGAGTGTCGTTTTATCAGATATCAATGAAGACATGCTTGCGGAGGGAAAAAAGAGAGTTCTTGATTCAGGAAGGCTAAATGTTGACTTCAAGATTGCTAATGCTGAAGAGTTACCATTTGAAAAAAATTCTTTTGATTGCATCTCAATTGCATTTGGAATAAGAAACGTTACTGATAAAGATAAGGCTCTAAAAAGCATGTTTCATTGTTTAAAACCCGGAGGGCGTCTTATAGTTTTAGAATTTTCAAAACCTACCTCGAATTTATTTTCACAAATCTACGATATTTACTCCTTTAATTTGCTTCCATTGATGGGGAAGTTAATTGCAGATGATGCCGATAGTTATCAGTATCTAGCAGAGTCAATCAGAAAACATCCAGATCAAGAAACTTTTAAGAAAATGATGCAGTCTGCTGGCTTTTTGGATGCTAGCTATGAAAACCTCACCGGAGGAATTGTTGCTTTGCACAAAGGAACTAAAACTTAAATGATTTTCATACAGTTCTTTAAGATTATTTTTATTTTTTGGAAATATAGACTCGATCTCTTATTACCTGAACTTAATTTAAATCTATTTTTTAAGATTTTGTATGTCATTAATCCATTACGTTTAATTCCTGTTAGAGGAAGTAAGGGAGAGCGATTATTCTCTGCGCTCTTAGCCGCTGGTCCTGTTTATGTAAAATTAGGTCAGATTTTATCAACTCGGTCAGACTTCTTTGATGATGAAATCATTCATAAGCTCACAAAATTTCAATCCAATTTACCTACTTTTGACTCAAGGATAGCCGTTAGGATTATTGAGGATGACTTGGGCAAACCAATTGGAGAACTGTTTGAGAGCTTTAAGCGAAAACCTTTAGCGGCGGCCTCAATTGCCCAAGTCCATGAAGCGGTTCTTTTTTCTGGAGAAGAAGTTGTAGTCAAAGTGATACGCCCAAATATTCAAAAAGAAATCACTAAAAACCTTGGTCTAATAAAATTAATTTCAAAATTATTGGATTTGCTTCTTGTTGATGCCCAAAGACTGCAACTGAAAGAATTAGTTCAAGAATATGAAATTGTAATTCAAGGAGAAGTAGATTTAAAAAGGGAGTCTGCGAACACACGTTTGACTGCAGAATATTTTGAAAATTCTAACCTGCTATACGTTCCAAAAGTTTTTTCAAAGCTTTCTGGCAGCCAAACTTTAACGATCGAAAAAATTAAAGGTGTTCCGATAACAGATTTCGAAACATTAGATAGGTTAGAAGTAGATCGTAAGCTTTTGTCTGAACGAGGAGTTAGCATTTTTTTTAAACAAGTGTTCGAAGATAATTTCTTTCATGCAGATATGCATCCAGGAAATATTTTTGTTGATGTAAGCAATCCTAAGTCACCAACTTATATAAACGTAGATTACGCTATATGCGGAAGCTTAAGCGATCAAGAACAATTTTTTATTGGAAAAATGTTATCTGAAATGTTCTCTCAAAATTTTAAGGCGGTTGCTGAGACCATGATAAGAGCAGGATGGGTTGATAATAAAACCTCACCATTGGAATTAGAGATAACCGTAAGAACTTTTTTAGAGCCAATAATTGAGAAACCTTTTGATGACATCAATTTTGGTGAAATGCTATTTCAGTTTTTTGATTCAACAAGAAAATATAATCTTTCTCTTCCGCCTTCGCTATTATTGCTTGAAAAAACACTCATAAACATTGAAGGCTTAGGTAAACAGATTTATCCACAGCTTGATTTATGGGTAACTGCTAAACCTTTTATCCAAGAGTGGATTAAGGCTAAATATAATCCGGCTAGAATTTTTAAAAAAATACATGATGATGCTGGATTCTTGATAGAAAAAGCTGTCAATCTTCCTTCTCAAATCGCTAATTTATTTGATGCTGTAGATAAGATGGAAAATTACACCGCTGAATTACAAGACTTAAGAAAAGAAGTTAAAAAATCTGAAAGAAGAAGATCTTGGCAATTATTTGCACTATCTTTTCTTTTGATTCTGATAATATTTGCTGTGATATGAAGAAATATTTAGATGATCTTGAAGCGACAATTCAGGATAGGAAAAACAAGGATCCTAAAGAATCTTATGTTGCTTCCTTGTTTAAGGAAAAAGAGAAAATCATCTCAAAAATTAAAGAGGAGTCAGAGGAATTAGCAGAAGCTTTCCTCGAAAATGACCCCAGCAGCATAAAACATGAATCTGCAGACCTCTTGTTTCACTTAATGGTATTATTATCGGAGAAAAATATACCTTTCGATGAAGTTTTATTAGAACTTAAAAAACGAGAAGGAGTATCTGGTCATGAAGAAAAGAAATCGAGGAAATAATTAATGGGTTTTGGTGGCATAAGTATTTGGCAGATCTTAATCATTCTTGCAATCATAATTTTGATTTTCGGCACTTCCAGGTTAAAAAATATTGGTTCAGATCTTGGGTCAGCATTCAAAGGATTCAAAAAAGCTGTAAACGAGGAGCCAACTAAAAAAGAAGATAAAGATAACCAATAATGTTCTCAATTGGTTTTTTTGAGCTCTTCATAATCTCAATAATAGCTCTGGTTATATTAGGACCAGAAAGACTTCCGCAGTTCATAAGATGGGTTGAAGAAACCATTAAATCCATTCGTGCAAGTTTTAATAAAACCTCGAAGGAGATAAAAGATAGCATCTACGTCGAAGATCATAATAAAAAAAATGATTGATCAAGATAAAGATACAAACTATCTCGAACACCTTTCTGTTTTAAGAAAAAGTATCATCAAGTTTCTTATATTTTTAGGAATAACTTTTGTTGTTGCAGCTTTCTTTTCTAAAGATATTTTTAATTTTATTTCGGATCCGCTGATCAGCGCTTTGCCAATAGGATCCAGCCTTATAGCTACTGAGGTTGCTTCGCCTTTTCTTACTCCTCTAAAATTTGCTTTTTATCTAGCATTATTTGTATCAATACCCTTTCTTATTTATCAGCTCATTAAATTTGCTTCGCCAGGATTGTATTTAGAAGAAAAGATTTATTTCTTTCCTTTGGTTTTAGGTTCTATCCTGCTGTTTTATCTGGGAATTACTTTTGCTTACTTTATTATTCTTCCGATTGTTTTCTCTTTCTTTTCAGCCTCAACTCCAGAAAACGTAATGATGATGACGGACATCAATTTACTTTTATCATTCGTAATCAAAATGTTTTTTGCTTTCGGTTTAGCTTTTGAAATGCCGATAATAATTATTCTGCTTCTTGTATCGAATGCAGTTACGGTGAGTAAACTTATATCTGCAAGACCTTATGTTTTTTTAGGATGTTTTGTAGTTGGTATGTTACTAACTCCACCAGATGTAATTTCACAGAGTCTGCTTGCAATTCCTGCTTGGCTTCTCTATGAATTAGGAATCATTGTCGGTAGAATGCTCATCCGTAATAAGCAATGAATGCACTCAAGTCAGTTTTTAATTTTTTAGGCAGATTTTTAACTTCCACAAGGATTGTTGTAACAAACTTGATTACTTTTATTTTTTTAGCGCTCGTTTTTATTGGACTAATCTCGATTTTTATCCCCAACGATAGGAGTATTGATAAAGAAGGAAAAGTAGTCATTTTGAACCCTGAAGGTGTCCTGGTGGATCAAGAGGTGCAGTATTCAGACTTCCAATTTTCTTTTAGTCAAGTTGAACAAATTCAAACCAGAGATCTTATCAAACTTATTCAGTCAATCTCTAAAGACGAAGATATTCCCGCCGTCCTAGTGGATTTTAGTGGTTTATCTTATTCTGGACCGACAAATTTAATTGAAATATCTGAGGAAATTCAAAAGCTCAGTGAATTAAAAAGAGTTATCGCATTTTCGGATAGATATACAACTTCGTCTTACTTAATCGCAGCGCATGCAGATGAAATTTATGTACATCAAGCTGGTGGTTTTGATATTCAGGGAATCGGAGGCTACAGAAGTTATAGTAAATCTCTATATGAAAATTTAAAAATGAAAGTCTATAACTATTCTCAAGGTGATTATAAATCAGCTGTAGAAGGACTTACTAGAGATTCAATGTCAGACTTTGATAAAAAACAAAGGAAGGCTCTTTATGATCCTATATGGAGTAAGTACAAAGAAATCATTGCCCAAGCAAGAGGTATTTCGAAAGAAAAGGTCCAGAAATTTGCAGATTCATATTTCGATGCCATTGGTGAAGCCGCTTTCGACAACATAGAAGCAGGAATAGAGCAAAATTATTTAACAGGCGTAAAAAGTTTTCCTGAATTTAGAAGCTATATGATTGATGAATTTGGTAAAGACGAATCATCCGATAGAGAAACATACAACTACATTACGTATCAGGAATATTCATCTTCGATGAGAGAAGACAAAGAAAAATCAGAAAATATAATTTCTATTATCACTGCTGAAGGCGCAATTGTTGAAGGAGAAATTTCGCAAGGCTTTGCAGGATCTGCCGGTATTGCAAGACAGATCAGAAAAGCTCATGAAGACGGCAAAACTAAAGCTATTGTCTTTAGGGTTAACAGTCCTGGTGGATCAATAATTGCCAGTGAAATCATCAGAGATGAATTACTTCAGGCTAAAAACAAAGGAAAAAAAGTTGTAGTTTCAATGGGTGACTATGCTGCCTCAGGTGGAGTTTATATTTCCACGCCTGCAGATTATATTTTTGCACATCCGACTACAATTACTGGCTCCATAGGAGTTGCTATAGCTTTTCTTACTACTGAGGATTCCCTAGAGTACATCGGTATCAGCAAAGATGGGGTTCAAACTTCTAAGTTTGCTGGTTGGACTCCTGAATTACCAGTAACGGAAGAATTGGATAATATTTTCAATAATTTAGCTGAAAGAAGCTACCAAAGATTTCTTGAGGTTGTCTCGGAATCAAGAAAAAAAGATGTTTCTGAAATAAATAAAATTGCTGGTGGCAGAGTTTGGATAGGCACTGATGCGCTTCAAATAGACATTGTTGATGAACTTGGCGATATAGAAGATGCTATAGGGAAAGCAGCTGCGCTTGCAGAAATTTCTGAATATCAATTGAAATACAGCTCAAGTGATGTTTCTTTCGTTGAAACAGTTCTTTCCGAAATTTTTGGAAAACTATCCCTTCCATTAGAAAAAATTAAATTTGTTAAAGCTTCTGAATCAATTTATAAATTTTTAACAGAACTTGCTCCTTTTAATAAGCCCTCAGCTAGTATGATCTGCAAGGTTTGCATCATTGAAACGTCATAAACTTCATTTTCTTTTTTTAACAGTTTTTCTTTCCGCAACTGCTTATGCGGAAATCCTAAATAACTTAGAGGTTGCTTGGGTGGTAGACGGCGACACCGTGCATGCAACCAAGAATGGTCAACTATACAAAATAAGATTAACCGAAATAGATGCTCCTGAGAGAGGTCAACCTTTTGGAAAACAATCTACAGATAATTTGAAAGTTTTTCTTAGAAAAGGATTTATCGATGTTGATCTAAAGGGCCAAGATATCTACAAAAGACATTTAGGAAGGATTTATGTTGACGGTAAAGACATCAATAAAAAAATGGTCTCAACTGGAAGTGCTTGGGTTTACGATAAATACGTTACTGACAAGAGTTTTTATATAGAACAGAAGAAAGCCCAAAATAACAAGCTAGGAATTTGGGCTGATGAGGAAGCCATGCCTCCTTGGGTATGGCGCCAACGAAACAATTAATTTTCCAAAGAACTTTCCCATTCTCCTAGAGCAGCTAATTTATTCATTTTAGCCCTGTGAGAAAAAGTTTCTTGCGCAGCAGTCTCGTTCTCAACATTACCGCTCCAAGCTTTAAGAGCAGCTTGCTGAAGTGCTCTTCCATAAGAAAAACTTAACTTCCAAGGATTGGATGATATTTTATTCATCTTGTCTAAATGCGCAGTTGAATCAATATCAGACTGCCCACCTGACAAAAAAGTTACTGCAGGCAAATCATCAGAAAGACTGTTTTGTAAGCACTCCACAGTTTTTTCTGCTACAAGAGAAATGTTCGCTTGCTCACTTGCAGTTGAACCGCTGGTAACCATGTTGGGCTTTAGAATTGTTCCTTTGATATTAACTTCATGATCAGTCAAAGAATTAAACAACGTTTCGAGTGCCCTAGATGTAGCTGAGTAACAATCTTCAATTGAATGGGACCCATCCATGAGAACCTCAGGTTCAACAATTGGAACCATATTGTTGTTTTGAACTATCTTTGCATACTCTGCCAAAGCCTCCATATTTGCCTTAAGACAATCATCTGAAGGAAATGAACCGTCTTGTTTTATTACTGCTCTCCACTTAGTAAATTTAGCTCCTAATGAAAAATACTCTGCACATCTTTCATCAAGGCCATCTAAGCCTTGAGTTAAATTTTCATCTGGCGAAGAGTCAAGTGGCTTAATTCCTTTATCTACTTTTATTCCTGGAAGAGCCCCCTGAGCGAAAATAATATCCGAAAGCATCGTTCCGTCTTTCGCTTCTTGTCTTAAAGTTTCATCAAAAAGTATCACGCCTCCAATGTTATTTTTCATGCCTTCCGCTCTGAATAATAATTCTCGATAGTCTCTTCTGTTTTCTTCGGTTGATTCTGTATCAATCGTGTCAAATCTCTTGGTAATTGTGGGCGTACTTTCATCGGCAGCTAAAATTCCCTTACCGTCTGAAACTATATGATTAGCAATATCTTCTAAACTTTCAAAATTCATATTTTCTCCTTTAAAGCATCTAGAGAGGGTAATGATCCTTTCTCAATGTATTCCAAAAAGGCGCCTCCAGCAGTTGAAGCATATCCTACTTTATCTAATAAGTTTGATTGATTAAAGGCAGTTAAAGTCTCTCCCCCGCCAATAACAGAATATGCATCTGATTCAGAAATAACCTTGGCAAGATGCAATGTACCTCTTGAAAATTCTTCTCTTTCAAAAAAACCTAAAGGACCATTCCATAATATAGTTTTACAACTCGAGATAATGTTATTTAAGTTTTTAATTGAGTTAATACTAACGTCATAAATAATGTCGTCTGGCAATATTCTTTCATAAGTTTTCTCAACAATAGACTTATCTTTTTGTTCCACTACAAAGGTATCGGGCAATATTATTTTGTTATTTTTACAAAGATCTTTTACTTCTTCCAAGAAATCATTTTCTACAATCGATTGACCGATTTCATGTCCTTTTGATTTGTGTAATGTATTAGCTATCCCTCCTCCAACGAAAAGCCAATCAACTTTTTCAAGAAGAGATTCCAGAATATTTATTTTTGTTGATATTTTTGAGCCGCCGATGATTCCCAGCATTGGTTTTGATGGGTTATTTAAAATTCCTTCCAGAGAATTTAACTCTTCCTCAACCAACCTTCCAACACATGAATCCATAAAATGACTAACTCCTTCAGTGGAACAGTGGCTTCTATGAGCCGATCCAAAAGCATCCATGACAAAAACATCAGCTAATTGTGCAAGCTTTTTTGAAAATAACTCATTGTTATCAGTTTCACCTTCAAAAAATCTTACATTTTCTAACATCGAAATCTTTTTTTGATTATCTGAGAAATGATCAAGGTTTAAATCATCATGAAAATAAATCTCTTCGGACAATAAAGTGCTCAAGTGTTCTGCAACTTTTTTCAGAGAAAAGTCTTTATCAATCTCTCCTACTTTTTCAGGTCTGCCTAGATGACTAAGAATTGTTACCGAGCTGGCTTTAGAAAGAACATAGGTTAAAGTTGGCAATGTTCTTAAAATTCTCTCGTCATCGCTGACTTTTCCATTCAAATACTTTACGTTGTAATCAAATCTGACTAATATCCTTTTTCCTTGAAGATCAAGATCATCAAGCGTCGGGATCCCGTTGATCATTTTTTAAGAAAACTGATTATTTTTTTTGAAACCTTATCTGCGGTAAATCCGAAGTGATCCATTAATACTGATCCTGGAGCTGATTCACCAAAAGATTCCATGCCAATGACTAAGTCTCCTTGATTGAGATATTTATGCCAGAAGTCTGGGTAACCGCATTCAATGGCTACTCGAGGTCCGTCTCCGAGAATGTTAGTTTTATATTCATCGTCTTGTTGATCAAAAATTTCAGTGCAAGGCATAGATACAACATTTGCCTTTAAGCCATTTTCCCTTAAATATTCTTTGGCATGCATAGCTAACTGAACTTCAGATCCAGTAGCCATAATGGTTAGATCGCTCTGTTCTTCCTTGCTAAGCAAGTAACCTCCTTTTGCAATCTGTGAGTGATCATCTCTTTTCTGAGGTTCTAAGTTCTGTCTAGATAGGATTAAAGCAGATGGTTTATCTTGTGAAGTTAATGCCGCTTTCCAAGAGTAAGCTGTTTCAACGCCATCGCAAGGCCGCCAAGTATTTAAATTAGGCGTAGATCTCAATATTGTCAGATGCTCAACGGGCTGATGGGTAGGCCCGTCCTCTCCTACACCGATAGAATCGTGTGTATAGACGTATATTACTGGCAGCTTCATCAATGCGCTCATTCGAACTGCATTTCTTGCATAATCTAAAAAGGTTAAAAAAGTCCCCCCATAAGGTCTAAAACCTCCATGCAAATAAAGCCCATTCATTATGGCGGACATGCCAAATTCTCTTACGCCGTAACTTAAATAGTTCCCTATTCCATTTTCTAATAATTCAGAACCCTTCCATTGAGTATTGTTAGAGGGAGATAAATCAGCAGAACCTCCAAACAATTCTGGAATTCTAGGACCTAATGAATCAAGACACATACCAGATGCCTTTCTTGAGGCATGGTGAGTCTCATCATTTGAAAAATTTTCTATCAATTCTTCAAAAATTTTATCTGACTCCTCAGGTAAAGAACTTGAAAATATTCTTTGAATTTCTGAGTGCTCTTTTGAATAATTTTTTGAGTAATCGTCAAACATTGAATTCCAATCATCTTCTTGAGCTTGGCCATATTTTTCATTATTCCAAGCTTCATAAACATGATCGGGAACTTCAAATGGAGGATACTTCCATCCAATCTCTTCTCTAGTTAATTCTATTTCTTCATCGCCCAAAGCAGCCCCATGCACCTCAGAAGTCCCAGATTTATTTGGAGATCCCTTGCCTATGACGGTTTTGCAACAAATCAAAGTAGGCTTTGTAGATTTTTTTGCTTTTTCTATGCAAGAATTTATTTTGCTGACATCATGACCGTCTACATTACCAAAAACTTCCCAACCGTAAGACTCAAATCTTTTCTTTGTATCGTCTGTGAACCAACTATCAACCCTTCCATCAATACTAATCTCATTATCGTCGTAAAATACGATTAAATTGCCTAATTCTAATGTTCCAGCTAAGGAACAGGCTTCATGAGAAATACCTTCCATTAAATCTCCATCTCCAACAAAGGCATAGGTTTTGTGATCAAAAATTTGGAAATTATCTTTATTGTATTTTGTAGCCAATATTTTCTCTGCCAGAGCCATTCCAACAGCGTTAGCAATGCCTTGACCTAATGGTCCGGTAGTAGTCTCAACTCCTGGAGCATAACCTATCTCTGGATGGCCAGGCGTCTTTGAATGCAGTTGCCTAAAGTTTTTAAGGTCACTAATTGAAAGTTCATAGCCTGTGAGATGCAGGAGAGAATAAAGCAGCATAGAACCATGCCCATTTGAAAGAACAAACCTATCTCTATTAAACCAGTTGGGATTTTTGGGATTATGGGATAGGTGATTCATCCATAGCGCTTGAGCAATTTCTGCCATGCCCATTGGCATTCCTGGGTGTCCGCACCCAGCTTCTTGAACTGCATCCATAGATAAAGCTCTAATAGCGTTGGCAAAATCTGAATTGGTAGATTGTTTAGGCAATTTTCAAAACTTATATTTTCTCCTATTTTTATCGAGCTTCATAGTAGAATGTCCGACCTCAATGAGATATAAATGAGCGAATATACAACTTTTACGTCCGAATCCGTATCAGAGGGTCATCCAGACAAGCTATCTGATCAAATTTCTGATGCGATCCTTGATGCATTCCTTGCTGAGGATCCTAAAGCAAGAGTTGCATGTGAAACTCTAGTCAAAACTGATCTCGTTGTTGTAGCCGGTGAAATAACATCAAGTGCAAACCCCGATCTGGAGAAAGTAGTTAGAAATGTAATCAATGAGATTGGTTATGATAACGATGCTGTCGGTTTCAACGGAGACAAAGTAGAATTTTTAAATGCCATCGGAAAGCAATCTCTTGATATTGCTCAAGGTGTTGATGAAGGGACAGGCGAAGATCTTGATCAAGGAGCGGGCGATCAAGGTTTAATGTTTGGTTATGCAACTAATGAAACTGAACAACTGATGCCAGCACCTATTCATTACTCACATTTGTTAGTTAAAAAACAATCGGAAGTGAGAAAAAATGGAAAACTAAAGTGGCTTAGACCCGATGCAAAAAGTCAATTATCTTTCGATTATGATAGTAATGGGAATCCTTCTGCAATTACTGCAGTTGTTTTATCTACTCAACATGATGGAGAAGTCTCACAAGACGATTTAAAAGAAGGTGTGATGGAAGAGATTCTAAAACCAGTTTTACCAAGCAACCTAGTCAATAAAGAGACAAAATTTTTTATAAATCCTACCGGAAGATTTGTTGTTGGAGGGCCTGTCGGAGATTGTGGCTTAACAGGCAGAAAAATCATTGTTGATACTTATGGCGGTATGGCTAGGCATGGTGGAGGAGCTTTCTCTGGAAAGGATCCTTCAAAAGTTGATAGGTCAGCTGCATATGCAGGAAGATATGTTGCAAAGAATATTGTCGCCGCTGGATTGGCTGATAAATGTGAAGTTCAAATATCCTATGCTATTGGAATTGCTAAACCTACCTCGATCAGTGTCAACACATTTGGAACAGCGAAAATTTCTGAAGAGCAAATATTGAGCTTAATCAGAGAAAAGTTTGATTTAAGACCTAAAGGGCTGATAGCTATGCTTGATTTATTAAAACCTATTTATCAAGAAACAGCAGCTTATGGACATTTTGGAAGAGAACAATTCCCCTGGGAAAAAATCGATAAAATTGAAGAGTTAAAATCCTAAAACGGAGCAATAAATGGAATTCAAAGATTATAAAGTAGCCGACATAAATTTAGCTGATTGGGGAAGAAAAGAAATAATTCTCGCACAAGCTGAGATGCCAGCCCTTATGAAATTAAGAGAAAGGTATGGAAAAGAAAAACCTCTTAAGGGAGCAAAAATAATGGGTTGCATCCATATGACAATTCAAACAGCTGTTTTAATTGAGACTCTTGTTGAGCTTGGAGCTGAAGTTAGATGGTCATCTTGTAATATTTTTTCTACTCAAGATCACGCTGCAGCTGCCATTGCAGCGGCTGGCATACCCGTATTTGCCTGGAAAGGAATGAACGACGAAGAATTTGACTGGTGCATAGAACAAACGATATTGGAAGGTGAGAAGCCATGGGATGCAAATATGATTCTTGATGATGGTGGAGATCTAACTGCAATGGTTCACGATAAATTTCCAGAAATGCTAGAAAGTATTCACGGAATCTCTGAAGAAACTACAACAGGCGTTCATCGATTAAATGAAATGGTCGAGAAAGGAGAACTCAAAGTTCCAGCCATCAACGTAAATGATTCGGTTACTAAATCAAAAAATGATAACAAGTATGGCTGCAGACATAGTCTTAATGATGCTATTAAAAGAGGGACTGACATGCTCCTTTCAGGTAGAAAAGCCTTGGTAATAGGTTATGGCGATGTGGGTAAAGGCTCTGCAATGAGCTTAAGGCAAGAAGGCATGGTTACTCGAGTAACTGAAATCGATCCAATTTGTGCAATGCAAGCATGCATGGATGGTTACGAGGTAGTGTCGCCTTATGTGAATGGTCAAAATAATAATGACGACGAATCAATCAATAAATCTTTACTGCAAGATACGGACTTAATTGTGACAACTACAGGTAATGTAAACGTTTGTGATAAATACATTCTTAATAATCTCAAAAGCGGAAGTATAGTCTGCAATATTGGACACTTTGATAACGAGATTGATACTGCCTACATGAGAGATAAATGGACTTGGGAGGAGATAAAACCTCAGGTTCATAAAATTTATCGAGACTCTAAAGATTCTTCTAATTATTTAATCCTTCTATCAGAGGGAAGATTGGTAAACCTCGGAAATGCAACTGGTCATCCATCAAGAATTATGGATGGTTCATTTGCTAATCAGGTGCTGGCTCAAAAGTTCTTATATGAACAAGCATTTGCATCCATAAACGACGAAAGCGTAAAAGAAGATATGATCACTGTGCAAGTTCTGCCAAAAGAATTAGATGAAGAAGTAGCGAGTTATATGGTTGAAGGTTTTGGTGGCGTGATGACAAAGCTAACTAAAGATCAAGCTGAATATATCAACGTTGATGAAGCGGGACCTTACAAACCTGAATATTACAAATACTAATGACCAAAAAGAATACCAGTTGGGGAGGAAGATTTACTCAATCTGTATCTGCAGTAGCCAGTAAATTTTCCAACTCTATAGATGTTGATTCTGTTCTTGCAGAAAAAGATATCATTGGTTCTATTGCATATGCAGAGTCTTTGCAAGAAGCAGGAGTTATAAATAAATCAGAGCTCATCAAGATTAAACGCGGCCTTAATCAAATAAAAAAAGAAATAGAAACTGGGAAATTTAAATGGAATCCTTCGCTTGAAGATGTGCATATGAATATTGAGTCAGCTCTTGAAAAGAAAATTGGAGATTCTGCAAAAAAATTACATACCGGCAGATCAAGAAATGATCAGGTCGTTACAGATCTAAAGCTTTTTCTCAAAGATGAAACCAAAGCTATTAGGAAAAAAATTAAAGATCTGCAAAAAAGTATTCTAAATAAAGCTCAAAAACATTATGCAGATCTCATGCCGGGCTTTACTCATCTACAAATAGCTCAGCCGGTAACCATTGGCCATCATTTGCTTGCTTACTTTGAAATGCTTCAAAGAGACTCCATTAGATTTGAAAACAACGAAAAATCCCTAAATCAAATGCCTTTAGGAGTTGGTGCATTAGCAGGCAATAGATTTGGCATAAATAGACCGAAGCTTGCAAAGAAACTTGGTTTCACCGAGATTACAAAGAATTCAATAGATACAGTAAGCGACAGAGATTTTGTTACCGACGTTTCCTATAGTTGTTCAGTGCTTGCCGTTCATTTATCGAGAATGTCAGAAGAAATAATTTTATGGTCATCCTCGCAATTTGATTATGTTCAGCTACCTGAAGAGTTATGCACGGGCTCATCAATCATGCCTCAAAAGAAAAATCCAGACATGGCAGAACTTATTCGAGGAGGCAGTTCACAAACATTAGGCAACCTTGTTACAACTTTATCTTTAATGAAAAACCAAAGCCTTTCATACAATAGAGATAATCAAGAGGACAAGGAACCTCTTTTTAAATCAATTAATTTCATCAAGGATGCCTTAGACATTATGTCTGAAATAATCAAAGGTATAAGTTTTAATATAAAAAAAATGTCGCAAGACCTAGAACTGTCTGAGGTGGGAGCAACAGATTTTGCTGAGTATTTAGTTTTAAAAGGCATCCCTTTCAGAGAAGCTCATGAAATAACCGGCAAAACAGTCAAGGAAGCTGAAAGAAAAAATATTCTTATCAGAGAATTTAGTTTGAGTGAATTAAAAAAAGTACATCCAAAGATAGAGAAAGATATTTATAAATTTATTGATCCCAAAAGAGCCATATACGCTAAGAACAGTCTCGGCGGCACATCGCCCAAAAAAGTCAAAGCAGCCATTATCGCAGCCAAAAAGACTGTTTCTTCATGAAAATATTCAGCGAAATATTACTCATTTTTAGTCTTATCTTAGGTTCCTGTGGAATCAAAGGTCCGTTATACTTGCCCACCGAAGAACCTTCGGCGCAAGAGACGGATAAGACTTATGAGACCAAATAGCATCAAAAGTTTAGATAATGTCCTCTTTTTGGAGGATGTTTCCTTATTGGATATTGCTAAAAAATATCCAACTCCATTTTATATTTACTCAAAAGAAATGATCCTTGCTGCTATCGATTCCTATCTAACAAATATTCGAGAAAGAGATCTAGTCTGTTATTCAGTAAAAGCAAATTCAAACCTAGCTATATTGAAAATAATGGCAGAAAAGGGAATGGGATTTGATGTTGTTTCCGGTGGAGAACTGTTTAAAGTTTTGAAGATTGGAGCTGATCCACAAAAAATTATTTATTCTGGGGTAGGTAAAACAAAACCTGAATTAGAGCATGCGGTTGATAACAATATAAAAAGCATAAATATTGAATCTCTTTTTGAACTGGAGTTGTTAAATCAAATTGGTAAAGAAAAAAATAAAGTTATCAACACAGGTATCAGAGTTAATCCAGATATTGATGCTAAGTCTCATCCCTATATTGAAACTGGCAAAGCAGACTGTAAGTTTGGATTGTCTATAGACGATGCCAAGAGGATTGCCGATGAAAAACATGAATGGATTTCAATATCTGGCATCTCTGCTCACATAGGATCGCAAATAACAGACGATGATCTCTTTGGTACTCTATTTAATGATCTAAAAGTTCTTTCTGAATTTTTCATATCCAAAGGTCACCCAATAAATCATATTGATGTTGGTGGAGGTCTTGCCATCGACTACGACTTCCAAGAAAGTTTTTCTCCTGAATTAATGACTAAAAAAGTTATTGATTTGGCTGGAGATATTCCTATTTTTTTTGAGCCTGGAAGATCTCTAATCGGACAAGCTGGTTCATTGGTCACAGAGGTTTTAGGCGTAAAAATTAATGGTAAAAATAGATTTTTAATTGTTGATGCGGGCATGAATGATTTAATTAGACCGGCCTTGTATCAAGCAAATCATAAGATTGAGGCTATCTCAGCATCTGATGAAACTCCAGAAAAGTATTATGTTGTCGGTCCAGTCTGCGAAACAGCAGATAGCTTTGGTGAATTTTCAATTTCTGCTCAAGAAAAAGATCACTTGGTTATTTATTCTGTAGGGGCCTACGGTTATTCAATGGCTTCAAACTATAATTCTCGTCTTCGAGCTGCAGAATATTTAGTAGATGGCAGCGAAATAATTGAAATACGAAAAGCTGAATCCTATGAGGATTTAATAAAGCTTGAGCAATATTAATGTCTAAAAACTTAACTTATATGTCTGCTCTAGGTAATGACTTCATTGTGATAGATGCCATTTCTGATCAATGCGATGTATCAAAAACCATAAAAGATAAGCTAGAGACTCTAAAAAAGGACATGCCTTTTGATCAAATTCTTTGTCTCTTGCCTCCTAGAGATATTAACTGTGATGTTTACCTTGAAATATACAACGAGGATGGATCGCAATCGGAGAATTGTGTTAATGGACTTAGATGCATAGGTAGATATATGCACGATCACAATCTTGCATTTAATGAAGAGATTTCTGTGCAGTTAGTAAATCAAATTACAAAAGTCAAAAAGATAGATGAAGAAAATTATGAAGTGATTTTAGAGCAGTTTAGTTTAGATCCAGAGGATATTGGTCTGAAGAAAATCAAAAGTGATTCATACTCCTTCATGCATGATCAAGAACAAATTAACTTCTATTCAGTATCCGTTGGAAACCCGCATGCAATTATCTTTGCTCAAGAGATTTCTACAATAAAATTGGATGCTTTAGCTCAGTCCTTGATAGAGGAAAACTGTTTTAAAAATGGTTTCAACCTAAATCTTGCAGAAATATCCTCAAATAATTCCATAAAACTTAGAGTTCATGAAAGAGGCGTTGGGGAAACTGAGGCTTGTGGAAGCGGCGCTTGTGCAACGGCTCTTGCTGCGACACTTTTCAAAGAGATGCAGCATGACATTGAAATAATATTTGAAAAAGGCACATTAAATCTGAAAATAGACCTGGATAGTAATAAAATACATTTAAGAGGAACTACCAGCTATCTAAACTAATTTACATGTCAAACTCGTCAAAGATTTCTTCTGAAGATGTTGTTGAATATCTAAAAGAAAATCCTGATTTCTTTAATTTAAATCCTGAGTCTTTGAACCAGATAAATCTTAAACACGAATCCGGTGATGCAATTTCTTTAATAGAAAAGCAAATTATTGAATTAAGAAAATCCTCAGATCAAGCAAATCAACATTTGATTCAGATTCTTGAAAATGCAAAAAGAAACGAAAAATTATTTCTGCTTTCAAGAGAAATAATTCTCGGTTTATTGGCTAGCTCTACAATAGACGACACGGTAAATGAACTAGAATCATATTTTATTAAGTCATTCAATACTGATGCTTGTAAGGTGATATTTTTTAGCGAAGATGAAAAAAGATTTGGGAAAGAAAGAATCACCGGCCCTGATCTTGCAACTGACCTCTTTCGTGATCAATTTAAAGATAAAGATATTATTCAGGGTGGCATAAGTCATGAAATAAGTAGCTTTGTTTTTGGTGCTAAAGCTAAAATAATAGAAGCTGCGATATGCAAATTGGATTGCTCTACGGTAACAGGGATATTTGCGATCGGCAGTCAAACTTTAGGAAGATACTCAAGCGAAAAGGATAATCTATTCCTCCTTTTTATCGTTTCAGCTTTGAGTAAATTTATCGATAGAATTATTATCAGCGAGTCATATGCAAAAGGAAATAAATAAGTTTCTTGATTATCTGCAAACAGTTAGAAATTTTTCTGTGCATACGGTGAAAAATTATAAGAAAGACCTAGAAAAATTTAGTGCTTTCTACGAAGCTAAAAAATTCAAAGATTTAGCTGCTGTAAGCCAATCTGACATTAGGGATTTCGTTGGTATCGAGAGAAGACGTGGGCTCAGTCCAAGAAGCATTGCTAGGTTAATTTCCTGCTTAAAAAGTTTTTATCGATACCTCAACTTGGAAAGAATTGTAATGAAGAATCCTGTTTTGGGGATAAGCGCGCCAAAATCTGCCAACCTTTTACCTAAAGCCATTGATGCTGATTTAATCAATCAACTGCTAGATTTTCATCCGAAAGAATGGATCGATTATCGAGATAAGGCTATGGCGGAATTAATCTATTCATCTGGATTAAGACTTTCTGAATTGTGCAGTTTAAATATTTCTGATTTATCTTTGAAAAATCAAAGTTGCAGAGTTGTTGGTAAAGGAAACAAAATGAGAGATCTGCCCATTGGAGGCATGGCATTGAAAGCATTAGAGTCCTGGATGTCGAAGAGATCTGAAGTAGAGATAAACGAACCTGATGCTTTATTCATCAATAAAATGGGAAATAGATTGGGAGCAAGAACGGTACAAGAAAGATTAAAAAAATTGAGCGTTAAACAAGGCGTTCCTTACTTGCATCCACATATGTTAAGACATTCTTTTGCTTCCCATGTCTTAGAATCTAGCGGCGATTTAAGGGCAGTACAGGAGTTACTTGGTCATGCTAATCTATCGACCACGCAAATATACACAAAATTAGATTTTCAACATCTTGCGAAGGTTTATGATAAAGCTCATCCGCATGCGAAAAAACGAACATGACCATTAAAGTAGTAACATTTGATTTGGATGATACCCTCTGGCCTTTGAGAGAAACAATATTGGCTGCTCACAAAAGTGCTAATGATTTTCTAGCCAGTCAAGTTCCTAGCGTTAAGGAAATATTATCCACCAATAAGGAAAGAGAAGTATGGGGACAACTTATTGAAAAAGATCCAACAATGCGTCACAGACTGAGTGAACTGCGTTTCAATGTCTTTAAGAATATTCTTGAAAGCTTAGGTCAAACCGAGCAACAGGCGGAGAAACTCTCATCTGAAGCATTACAAATATTCATGAACGGTAGACATCAACTTACTTTGTTTGATGGTGTCGAAGAAGTTCTAGCTCAACTAAAGGAAAAATATACTTTGGGTGTTCTTACAAACGGCAATGCAGATATAAAGAGGCTCGGCATTGATCATTATTTTAATTTTAGCTTCAGCGCGGAAGAATTAAACGATAGTAAACCCTCTGAAACCCACTTTAAGAGAGCTATGGAACACACTTCAGAAAAAGCCACCAATATTTGTCATATTGGCGATCATACAGAATGCGATGTTGAAGGTGCCTTAAATGCAGGGTGCAAAGCAATTTGGTATAACGAACTTAATAACGAGTGGCCGGATTCTAAGGGTTGTCCCGTTCAGGAAATTAAAAGTTGGTACGATATGGAAGAAGCCATAGCAAGGTGCTAGTCCAAAGAATCAAGCATATATTGGACAACTGCTCTTAACTCTTCATCGGTGCAATCTGCGCACAGCCCCATTGCTGGCATGGCGTTCAAACCGTACTTAACGTTGTAAGTTAATGTATCAATTCCTTTATCGACTCTTTGGCCCCATGAGAAAGTGTTAGCATAAATTGGGGCGCCAGCCATTCCTCTATCGTGGCAGAATGCGCACGCTTGAGTATAAATTTCTTCAGTTGTTCTTGATTCATTTATTGTTGAAACAGGAGATTTATTTTCTTCTGAACAAGAAACAAAAAGTAAAAACGTTATTAATCCTAAAAATTTATAAAGCTTATAGTCTTGAAAGATAACCATCTAATCGATCGTTGTTCATGATGAAGGTTGATTTCAAGTCACTTGCAGCCGACTTGATTTCATTAATATTAGTAGCTTCTCCAACTTGAATTACCCCGACCATAGCCATCATTGCATGCGGAGTGCAGTTGTAGACATAAACACCCTCTTTATCTAATGTAATGCTTATCTCTTGATTGATTTCCCCAGTCCATGCTTCGGCTCCGGCAGGAATCATGCCTGGGAGACTTGCTGAGTTATGAAGTTGATCTGTTAATACAAAATTGATGGTGTCGCCAACTGAGACCATTATCACTCCTGGTTCAAACACCATGGTGCCATCTGCCCCTTCGTTTTTCATTTCAATGGTGTGCACATTACCTTCGGAAAGTTGAACCTTATTAGCTTCGTCTTCATTTGATGCAGAAGACATAGATCCAGAATTGATTGCCACATTATAACCTGGGCCCGCTGTTCTTATTCCGCAACCGTCACCTTCCATGCATACCTGACCTAAAGGCATAATCCTTTTTTCAATGGATTCTGGTCTCATATCTTGAGCAAAAGTTGCATGAGAAAGAACAAGAACTAATAATATAAAATTTTTCATGGGGCGATTATAGAACATTGAATCCTTAATATCTTCGAGGGTTGAAAAAATTTTATATCTAGAACCTGATGTTATGAAAAAAAGGGCTAGTAGTTCAGTGGATAGAACGTCTGCCTCCGGAGCAGAAGGTCGCAGGTTTGAATCCTGCCTAGCCCACCAAATTATTTGATTGCTCTTCTTGGTTCTCTTGAGGAACTAAATCCACACCATCCTGCTCTAGCAATTGATTCAGTTCAAAGTTACCGATAACCACATCAAATATCCAACTATCGTCAACAACTGCTTCATGTTTTATGAATCCTTGTTGATATAAAGATGCTCTAATACCACCAAGCTTTTGTCTAACAGAGAGTCTGCCCGTATAGATTCCCTTGCTTAAGTGATTAGTAATCTTTTCTTTTAAACGACTTAGGCCTATTCCTTCTGAGGCAGATATCGAAACTTGATTTACGTCTTCTGATATTCCAATGGCATCAGCTTCATCAGCCTGATCAATTTTATTGTTTACTATAATTTGAGGAATTTTATCGGCGTTTATTTCACGCAAAATTTTATTAACTTCTCTGAATTTGAAATCACAATCAATGTCGCTCACATCAGATACGTGAAGCAAAAGATCTGCTTCTCGAAGGTCCTCTAGAGTTGCCTTAAATGATTCAATCAAAGCAGTAGGTAGGTTAGAAATAAAACCGACAGTATCGATATAGAGAATCGACCCTGTGCCAGGGCTTAAATTTTTTCTTGTAACAGTATCTAAAGTAGCAAACAATTGATCTGCTTCGTATTGATCAGATCCAGTTAGTTTATTGAATAAAGTTGTTTTTCCAGCGTTGGTATATCCAACCAAGGCCAACACATGGTTGTTGCCTTTTTTCCTTGCATATCGATTTAATTTTTTTTGGCGGTGACTTTTCTCTAGTCTTTTTTTAATGGATTTAATTCTATTTCCTATAAGCCTTCTATCGGTTTCCAATTGAGTTTCACCAGGACCTCTCAAACCAATTCCTCCTTTTTGCCTTTCTAGGTGACTCCACCCTCTTACAAGCCTGGTTGATAAGTGATTAAGTTGAGCTAACTCAACTTGCATCTTACCGATGTGACTGGTCGCTCTTGAGGCAAAAATATCCAAAATCAATCCTGTTCTATCTAACACCCTTGTTCGAAGTTCTTTTTCTAAATTCCTTTCTTGAGAGGGCGATAAATCATGATTAAAGATGACAAGATCAGCTTTGTATTTTTTTGCAGCTTCACTAATTTCATCAACTTTTCCTTTACCTAAAAAGTACTTCGCAGAAAGACTATTTTGCTGACCATGATATTCCTTAAGAATGTTAGCCCCTGTTGATCCTACAAGGTCTTTGAATTCGTTAAAGGGATCAATAGGATTTGATAAGTCGGTGACTTTTTTTAAATTCGATTGAACGATTATGACATTAGGATGAAATGTATTTTTCATAAAAAAATAATTTTATCAGTCTTTTGTGCTTTAAAATAAATCACTGTTATATTAATTTGCACTTAGAGCCCTTTTACCGATGAAATATTTTCTAGTAACAATCCTTTCTTTAATTTTTATAAGCTGTGCCAGTGCAGATAAATCAATGCAAGCATCGGAAGAAAAAGAAGAGAATTCAAAAGATGATTTAATCTGTAAGTTTGAAGAAATGACCGGCAGTCATGTAAGAAAAAGAGTGTGCTACACAAAAAGACAAATTGACAGGCAAAGAGAAATCTCACAAGAAGCGTTAAGAAGAAGAATTAGAGGAGTTCCTTCTAATCCCAATCCTTAAGGAATTGAGATTTGATTCTGACCCTCTAAGCTTTTGGCAGTATCCACTAAAGTTTCTTCAACAGGCCTAGGCTGCCAGTTCAATATAGTTTTTACTTTTTCATTTGAGAGAAACTGAGGATCGCCAAGCATCCTAAGACTCTCTCGTGCTCTAACACTAAAAAGTGCAGCAAATCTTAAAATGAAATTGGGTAATCTTAATTTAGGCGCTTTTGTAAAGCCTGCCTTAAGCAAGATTTGAGAAATTTCATGCAACCAGAAACTTGAAGTACAAAGAATAAAACGCTCATTGTTAGAAGCTTGATTAGAGATAGCATCTACATGAGCTTGCGCAACATCTCTTACATCTACAATACCAAGATGAATATTTGGAGTTCCTGGTAATTTTCCAGAAGTTAACATCTGGACTAAAACGTTTGTTCCTCCTAAATCAGGCGAAAGTGCAGGTCCCAAAACCATGTAAGGACAAAAAACAGTTAATGGAAATTTTTCGTCTTCACCTAAGTTATCAATGAATTCCCAGGCAGACTTCTCCGCCATAGTTTTACTCTTTGCGTATGGAGTAATTTTATTTGAATCAACATCTGACCAATCATTTTCATCGTAATTTTTTTTTTTGGAATCATCATAAAAAATCGAAGCGACTGATGAAGTTAAAATCACTTTCTTTGCTTTATTTACTTTTGCAGCATTAAGCGAGCGAAGAGTACCGTCAACGGCAGGCCTGATAAGTACTTCTTCGTCTATCGAATCGCTAGCTGAAATTGGAGAAGCAACGTGCATAACATAATCACAATCTTTACCTGCTTCTTCCCAGCCTTCATCATTCAATAAATCTAATTCAATAATTTCTAAATTTTCTACTGAAGTGTTCGATTCTTTCATGGCAGTAATGACTTCTTCTTTTCTGATCTTATCTCGAAGTGTGCCTCTCACAGCATAACCTTGATCAAGAAGTTGTTTGCAACAATGCAATCCAATGAATCCCGTTACACCTGTCAATAATACTTTTTCCATAATTCTTTTTTATTCTTGATCGGACTCTAGTCTATTGAGCCATCTTTTAATTATCTCATCAGTGTGTTCTCCTAATTTTGGTGCACGAACAAAGCTTTCATCGTGATTAGAAATCTTTACCGGATTGCCTGGAACTTTCACCGTTTCTCCGCTATCTTGCTGGAGATCTACGATCATATTTCTTTTTATGAGATCTTCATCTTGAAAAGTTTCAGAAAAATTATTTATGGGTCCACACGGCACCCTATGTTTCTGTAATAAATCTATCCAATACTCTGTAGTGTTGGTGGAAAATTTTTCCTGTAGGGCTGCATCGATTGTTTCTCTGTTTTCCAATCTACCCTTTCTGTTTTTGTTCTGTTGAGTATCTAGATGCTGTAATTCCATAGCCTCAATCAAACTAGGCCAAAAGTTTTCTGCCACCACTGCAACTTGAATAAAATTATCCTGAGTTTTATACAGGTTGAACGGTGCATGATTCATGTGTTGATTACCAATAGGATCAGGATCTTCTCCCGACAAAAAATGCATAGTTGCCATGTAAGTCAGAAGACTCACTTGAGTGTCTAACATGGAAATATCGACGTGCTCTCCGTAATCGTAGATTGCTCTGGAGCGAATAGCGCTTAGAATTCCGATAATGGCGTAAAGACCTGCGCCAAGATCCGCTATAGGGATTCCCGATTTAACTGGGTTATTTTTGTCAGTGCCGGTGATGGACATGGCGCCCGAATAACCTTGCACAATGTTGTCGTAAGCCGGACGATTGATCTCAGTATCGCCAAAACCGCTTATAGAACAAGTGATTATTTTGAAATTTACTTTCGCTAAGCTATCGTGATCAATGCCTAATCTTTTGGTTACTCCTTGACTAAAATTATCAACGACCACATCGGCTACTTCTACCAATTTCAAAAAAAGTTTCTTTCCTTCGTCGCTTTTTAGATCTAGCTCAACGCTTTTCTTATTTCTAGCAAGAGTTAGATGATAGGCGCCGATACCATCATGCGAATACTTTGGATCATCTTTGAGAAGATTTCTGGTGATGTCTCCTGTTTTGGGCTGTTCAATTTTAACAACCTCAGCTCCCAAATCAGCCAATACCATAGTCGCGTAAGGTCCGGCAAGCATGTGGGTTAAATCTAAGACTTTTAAGCCTTTTAGGGATTGCTTCAATTTAGTAATTAGTTTTGTCGTCGACAGCATTCCCTGTAGTTGGGATCAATGCTGAGCGCTTGTATGAAGCAACAACCACTCCGTCTTGATTGGTGCCGGTTGTTTGAACAGTAACGATGCCGCAGTTTTCTCTCGATTCTGACAACCTTTTCTCTAAGACTTCTGATTCAGCATACAAAGTATCGCCCACAAAAAGAGGATGAGGTAAAACAATGTCAGTCCACCCTAGATTTGCAATGGCTTTTTGACTGACATCGCTAACGCTCATTCCAACCATGACAGCCACGGTAAAAGTGCTGTTGACCAGCGTCTTGCCAAATTCGGTTTCCTTGCCGTATTCTTCATCGAAATGAAGCGGATGAGTGTTCATGGTCAGTAAGGTAAACCAAGTATTATCCGATTGAGTTATGGTGCGACCAGGTCGATGCTCATAAATATGACCGATTTCAAAATCTTCGAAGTACCTGCCGAAAGTTTCTCGATATCTGTTATTGCCAAGATCTTTGATACCTTTAACCATTAATCGTCATCTTCTCCTAGCTCTAATCTCAATCTCATTGCTTCAGCAATTGGTTCATCAACCATTTTACCATCGACTTTGATAACGCCTGATCCACCAATCTTTTCGTATTCTTTTAAGACCTTCATCGCTTCTTCTTTTTCTTCTTTGGTTGGCTCAAAGGCCTTGTTAATAATATCCACTTGAGAAGGATGAATACAAGCTTTCCCGGTAAAACCCATATTTTTTACCGCTATTGCTTCTTGTTCACATCCCTCAGGGTCATCAAGAAAGAAAAACGGAGCATCGATCGTAAATAAATCATACATTGCTGCTGCAATAGCGACTTTAGATCTTGCATAAAGCAGTGGCTCCCAAGCTAATTTAGCTTTAAGGCCTGCAGAAAAGTCTGCAGCACCAAAAAATAATCCTCTGACTCCTTTAAAAGAAGCTATTTCATCAACAGTAGCAACAGCTCGAGGAGTTTCGATGAGTGGAATTAAATCGTCTTCAAATGCAATCTTAGTAGCAAGCGTTGCCAGCGAATCAAAACTTTGAATCTTTGGCAAAATAATTGCTTCTATTTGTTCTTGATAATCTGAGATCAAATCTATGTCTTCTCTTCCTAAATCTGTGATTGGATCATTGACTCTAACAAAAACCGGTTTAGAAAATTTATTACCGTCTTTGAAGTTATTGATTAAGTCTTCACGAGCTTCTTTTTTTAAGTGATCCGGACACCCGTCTTCCAAGTCAATGATAAGAGCATTAACGTCGGTTCTTTGCACATCCTCAAGATTGTGCATTTTATGACCTGGCACAAACAGGTTGGACTTAAATCTGTATAACATTACTGACTCCTTTCGATGTCTACTAGATGATCAACAACATCTAAGAGTTCTTCGGTAGGAATATCTCTTGATGCTTTTACTTTGTATTTTCCGTTCACAATAAATGCCGGCACGCCCATGATTTCGTATTTTCTACCATACACATCAGCGGCATTGATATTCGACTTTATTCGAAATGAATTACTTATAGCTTGGTACTTTTCAGGTTCGACTCCAAAAGCACTAAAAAGTTCCGTTATTTCCCTATCGCTGGTGAGAAATTTTCTATCTAAATGAATAGACGTAAACGCTGAACCGATTATCTCTTCCATGCCTAATGCTTCGGCAGCGTAAAATAATTTTGCGTGTTCTTTAGCAGGCGGATTCCAAGTCACCGGAACTCGCCAAAAATCGATGTCCTTGCTGAGGTTTTTCTTCCAGTCTCTAATCAATCCCTCTAGCGTAAAACAATGTCCGCAACCTAACCAAAAGAATTCAATCACTTCGATTTTTTCTGGATTACGAGTTTGGACTTCTTCGTCAAGAAATTGATAATCGACGCCCGATCGATAATCTTTAGCGATTACTGCAAAAGAAAAAAGACTTAAGAAAAGAATTAAAAAAGATTTAATAGAGACCTGATACATAATTAGCCACTGCTTGAATTTCTTCTATGGTCAGCATGCTAGCAACGTTCTGCATAACCAATCCTTCCTCTTCGCCGTTTCCGCGCGTTTTATTTTTGTAAGCCACTAGACTGGTAACAACGTATTCTGCTTTTTGACCGCCAAGAGCAGGATAGCCTGCTGAATTAACTCCTTTTCCTTGGGGACCGTGACACCCTGTGCATGCTGGCAATCCAGATGCAGCATTTCCAGCTCGATAAATTGTTTGTCCAAGCAATACGTTTTCATCGCTCGCTTGGCCTACTTTAATTTTTTGAGAAGCATAGTATGCAGCCATATCTCTTAAGTCATCGTCGTTATAGCCATCAAGCAGCCCCATCATCGATTCGATGACTCTTTCGCCTTCTTGGATATGATGAAGTTGATCGAAAAGATATCGCTCTCTTTGTCCGGCTAAAGTTGGCCACATGCCCACTAAGCTGTTTCCATCAGCGCCGTGACAAGCAGCACAAGAACCGACTAATTTTTCTCCTCTTATTGGATCGCCTTTTGGCAAAGGTTTCACTTCGCCAGCCTTTTCAGATGCGGCAAAAGCAACTCCAGATAAACAGAGAATTGAGATGAATATAACTTTTTTAACCATTAAGAAATATTTCAGGGTCGAGCGAGCGAAAATTATATACCATACTCCTTTAATAATCTTTGTTTAGTGTGAAAAACAATGAAAACTATATTACCTATTAACCTAGCGTTTGATCGCGTTGTCGGCAACCTTGCGCAGCTACCTTTTGATGAAGGAATTGAGATAGCCGTGTGCGGTCGTTCCAACTCGGGGAAATCAAGCATCATCAATGCTTTGGGTAATAATAAAAAGCTTGCGAAGACCTCAAAAACGCCCGGTCGAACCCAAACGGTAAATTTCTTTATGCTTAACGATGATCCACAAACTAAATTAGTGGACTTGCCCGGTTACGGTTACGCCAAAGCGTCTAAACAAGATCAAAATAACTGGGCGCAACTAGTGGAGAATTATTTGCTCGGCAGACAGTGCCTCAAGAAAGTTGTGGTCATCATGGATATCAGACACCCGTTTAAAGTAGCTGATCTTATTTTTCTAGATTGGTGTAAAGGCTTACCTATAAATATTTTTATCTGTCTCAACAAAGCCGATAAATTGTCCAATAATCAAGCTGGTCAGTCTTTGGCAGCAGCGCAGCGTGCAGCTCAAGAATACCCAGAGATAGAACACCTGCAAATTTGCTCTGCCGAAAAGGGTAACGGGCTCGAAGCATTGGGTTCTTTTATCACTTCATAAAAAAACCCCGGACATTGGGGTGGCCCGGGGTTAATAGGAGAGTAAACATGAAAAAATCTACCTATACCTATGACCAAACAAAGGTATAAAAGTTCAATGAAACTGAAAAAAAATTAGTGGGCTTTGCCCCAGTTGTTTGCAACGCCGCTTTCAACCACTAAGGGAACGGATAATTTAGTGACGTCGGTCATGATTTGCTCTAAAGCTTTTAACGTTGTCTTAGTATCTTTTTCTGGGCATTCAACGATAACTTCATCATGTACCTGTAAAATCAGATGAATATCTTTACCTGTACCTTTTATATAATCATGCATGTTGATCATGGCCAATTTCATAATGTCTGCAGCAGTCCCCTGCATTGGTGCATTGATAGCTGCTCGCTCTGCTGCCATGCGCGTTCTGCCAGAATGAATGCCAGGTAGATAAAGCCTTCTGCCGAAAGCTGTTTCCACATAACCCTGATCTTTAGCCTTAGCTTTCATCTCATCCATGTATATTTTGACCCCGGGGTACTTACCAAAATAAGATGCAATGTAATCAGCCGCCTCCGGTCGCGTCACTCCCAGAGCCTTGCCTAGCCCAAATGCTGACATTCCATAAATGAGTCCAAAATTTATAGCTTTTGCGCTGCGCCTCGCTTGATCATCGGCAGAACCAAACACTTCCTTAGCAGTAGCCGAGTGAATATCTTCGCCGTTTTCGAAAGCCGTGATTAGACCTTCGTCTTTGGAAAGGTGCGCCATAATGCGAAGTTCAATTTGTGAGTAATCAATAGAGATTAAATCAAATCCTTTCGGAGCCACAAAAGCCTCTCGAATCATCCTGCCTTCCTCAGTTTTAATGGGAATATTTTGTAAATTAGGATCTGAAGAGGATAGTCTTCCTGTAGTGGTAACCGCTTGATGAAAAGTTGAATGCACCCTGCCAGTTTTCTCTGAAATCTGTTCAGGCAATCTATCGGTGTAAGTTGATTTGAGTTTGGAAAGTGTTCTGTGCTCGAGTATGACTTGAGGAAGTTCATATTGTTTAGCGAGTTCTTGCAAAACGGATTCCGCTGTTGAGGGCTGACCGCCAGGGGTCTTTTCGATCACCGGAATGTTCATCTCATCAAACAGAATCTCTTGAAGCTGTTTAGGGGAGGATAAATTGAATTCTTTGCCAGCCATCGAGAAGGCTTGCTCCTCAAGCCCGTTGATGCGTTGACCTAAATTTTTAGACTGAAGATTCAAAATATCGGAATCGATAACTGTACCTTTTTGCTCCATGTCCGATAAAACTGGAATGAGAGGCAGTTCAATATCTATCAGGACTTTTTGCAGCATTTTTTGTTTCTTTAAGTGCTCACCAATCGTATCGTACATTTGCAGGGTAATGTCTGCATCCTCGGCAGCGTAATCGCTTGCGATATCTAGGTTTACTTTATTAAAAGTAAGCTGCTTAACACCTTTTCCTGCGACTTCTTCAAAAGTTGTGGTTTTTAAATTGAGATAATGATTGGCCATATCGTCAAGGTTATGACGAGTAGCTGTTGAATCCAGAACATAAGACATCATCATGGTATCGTTTTCGATACTATTTATATGAATGTCGTAATTGACCAAAACGTTTCGATCGAATTTTATGTGTTGCCCGATAATCGGCTTCTCTTCCAAAATAGGTTTGAGTTTTTTTAAACAAACATCGCGATCTAATTGCGACGGAGCGTTTTCGTAATCGTGGGTAAAAGGTAGGTAAGCTGCCTCACCAGCGTCAACAGCAAAAGAAAGACCCACAAGATCCGCAGTGGTGAAATCCAATCGATCGGTTTCACAATCCAAGACAATTTGTTTTGCTTTGGCTAGTTTTTTTAGCCAACCGTCAAAGGTTTTGTCATCCAAGATACAAGTGTACTTACTCGTGCTTTTTGGCTTAGAGGCTTTGGGCGCCTCTTTTAATAATGTTTTGAATTCAAGTTCCGTGAAAAGCTCATGCAATCTTTTTTCATCGCGCTCGCCAACGGCTAAATCTTCGATCCCAAAGTCCAATTTCACATCTTTCTTTATTTCGGTGAGCTTACGCGAGAGTTTTAGTTGCTCAATGCTGGCCCGCAAATATTCCCCTACCTTGCCTTTGAATTCTTCTGCTTTTTCAATGATGGTATCGATGTCGTTATGATCGGTTAGCCAATTGACCGCGGTTTTTGGACCCACTTTTTCTACACCTGGAATGTTATCTGAGGTGTCGCCAACTAGAGCCAAATAATCAACGATTTGTTCTGGCTTAACGCCGAATTTTTTCTCCACTCCTTTAATGTCGAGGACTTCGTTTTTCATCGTATTCACCAACTTAATGTTTTTGGTGACCAATTGGGCTAAATCCTTATCGCCGGTAGAAATGATCGTCGAGATACCTTTTTGTTCGGCCTCTGCAGCTAGGGTGCCGATGACATCATCCGCTTCAACGCCTTCGACCACAAAGATTTTAATGCCTAACGCTTTGATCACTTCGTGAATCGGTTCAATTTGCGGTATCAAATCATCAGGCATCGCAGCTCTGTTCGCTTTGTAGTCTTCATACATTTCATGACGAAACGTATCGCCTTTGGCATCAAAGACCATGCCAACCGGAGCGTTAGGATGATCTTGCAAGATGCGCATCACCATCGTGACCACACCGCGCACAGCACCCGTAGGCTGACCGGTGGATGTCGTTAACGGCGGTAAAGCATGATAAGCACGGTACACATAAGACGATCCGTCGACCAATATGACAGAATTGTTATCGTCTAAATTTTCAGGTTTGGCCATGCATTCAATATTGTTTTGATGGTTTATACTTCGATACTCAAGTTTAGAGTAGCAATGAAAAAAGTTCTATTACTGATTTTTGGTTTCTGCGTGGTCTTAATAGCCGTGGCTTACTTCATGGAGTACCAAATGGGATTAGAGCCTTGCCCTATGTGTATCATTCAAAGAATCGCCATTGCGTTGACCGGTTTAGCGGCCCTCATTGGTTACTTTCACGATCGCTGGTTTAAATTTTATTTTTCCTTAACCACTGTGTTTAGCATTGCCGGAGCAGCATCCGCGATTCGTCATTTGTACTTGCAGTCTTTACCGGAAGACCAAGTGCCTTTTTGCGGACCCGATTTGGGCTACCTGCTTGATAACGCTTATTTTTCTGATGCTTTGCGCATGCTTTTTATCGGTGACGGTAATTGCGCCGAAGTTGTCTGGAGTTTGTTCGGCGTATCCATTCCAGGTTGGGTGCTTATTTGGTGCATCATCAATATTTGCTTATCGGTATCGCAACTGAACCCTAGAACTGCTCTTTCACAGAGTAATTAAAAGTAACTTTTTAAGGCTCCTCTAAGATGAGACAATATGCTCAAATGAGCTTAAACGTTATCGCTATCGTCCTCTCGGCTGTCACTCTCGGTCTTGTGACTTACTTGCTGTTAAAACTGAGAGATCAAAACACATTGGAGAAAGGCAACACCGATCATTTACAAACTAAATTAGATTCGGTTTCAAAAGATATCAACGATATCGAAAATCAATTGGCGTCAGTAACAACGCCTATCAATGAACTCAATCGCTTTCTTGGCGGAAATGTCACAACCGGAAGGTTGGGTGAATGGAACCTAGAATCCATCGTCAAAGAGATCTTGCCGGATGGCAGTTATAACTTTCAGGCACAAATTAACCCTGAGACTCAAGATAGAGTCGATTGTGCAGTCAACACCGCCGATGGTCTCATTATCCCTATTGATTCAAAGTTTTATGCCGGTCAATACAAACAATACCAAGAAGCCAGCAGAGACAATGAACGAGGCACTGTCTTAAGAGATCTGCGCACAGCAATCTTACGCGATGCCGACGATATAGCGAGCAAGTACATTCGCCAAAATTCAACTTCCAATTACGCAGTGCTTTACATAGCATCCGAAAAATTAATCGATCTAGTCGATGACATTGAAAACTTAAGACAGGATTGCCTGGCAGAGAAAAAAGTTCTCATTCAAGGTCCCAATACCTTAGCTGCCTTTCTAGACACCATCAGAATCGGTCATCATTATCTTCAATTAAATGAAACGGCAGGCAAAGTTGCTGAAGTGGTAAGACGAATTAAAACTCAGTTTGATAGTTTTGATAAAAGTACCGAAGCAGTGACCAAAAAATTAGAGGCTTCGATAAAAGAGGTCTCTTCTTTACAAACAAGAATCAATGTTTTAGGTAGAGAATTAAACAAAGGCGCTGAAGATTTAAAAGAGGACTAAAATAAAAATATGTTAGGAATTTATCAATCATCGTTAATCGGTTTATGGTTCATCTTGGCTACGATCGTAGTTCAAGCAATGGTGTTAATAAGAGTTCATCGCAGACAACCTGGCTATAAGGTTGGGGTCATTGATCCATCGTTAGGACAAGAGTCTTTGTTCTTCAGAGCGTATCGAACGTTTTGGAATTCGATGGAAAACATCGTGCCGCTTTTCGGTATGGCGATCCTCTCGTTGGTCTCGGGTTACAGCGCGACCAAACTATCGGTTGTGGTTTGGACGTATGCGATTGCGAGGGTCTTTCATATGATTTTGTACTACATGGTCGCTACCGATAAAAATCCGAGCGTGCGCAGTATCTTTTTCGGCATTGGCTTTTTGGCTACTTTTTATTTAATAATTGATTTAGGTCTGTATTTAATTTTTTAACCTCTTTCTTTTTTTATTTTTTAGAGGTTTAATAATTCCCATGAAATTTAAGCTGTTTGCAATTCTTTTTGCGCTCGTCTTTTCAGCGGGAATTATCTCGCACGAGACATCGCATTTTGAATTGGATCACGGTGAGCACGTTCACAATGAGCATGCGGTTGAACTAACTGAAGATTGTTCAACTTGTTTAGCTGAACAAATTGAGTACGTGCAAGACGATACCGTTGTTAATCCAACAGCCATAGTCTTTGATTTCCTTGATGCTTATCAGTCAAGTGAAATCACCCTTTCTTATAATCAACTCTCTATTCGCGCACCACCAAGAAATTAAATTTTAATTTTTTTTTAATTTTTAATTTTTTTGGAGGTTTTTGTGAAACATTTTATTTATTTTTTATTAGTTCTATTCAGCGCTCAGTATGTATTAGCGGATGATGTAGAAGAAATTACGGTTACAGCTTCTTTGATTGACGAGAAGCTTAGTGATCTTGGGGAGCCAGTTCATATCCTCTCTGGAGTTGATCTGGATGCACAGGGAAGAGCAAGTCTGGGGGAATCCATTGATAGCTTGTTGGGTGTATCGAATGCAGATTATGGTTTTTCAGCCGGTCAACCGGTCATTAGAGGATTGTCTGGTAACAGAGTGAAAATTCTTAAAAACGGAATGGTTAATAGAGACGTATCTGCTATCGGAGTAGACCATCCTGTTGAGATCGATATGAATAATATTCAACAAATTGAGGTTGTTCGAGGTCCTTCTTCGTTGCTATATGCCAACGGAGGTGTCGGTGGAATTATCAATATTGTTGATAACACCATTGCTAGAAAGGATTTTGAAGGAGAAGAGATTAATCTAGATATCGAAGCTCAATCGGTTAACAAAGGAATAGCAACAGCTTTTGGTGCTCGTAATAACATCAATGGAGTTAACCTTAGCTACTCTTATGAAAACACAGATTTTGGTAGCTTTGAGATTCCAGATGGGAGCGTCATGCATTCGGAAGAAGGACATGACGATGATGACGAAGGCGAAGAACATCACGATGAGCACGAAGATGAACATGAAGAAAAAGAATCTGGTTATCTAAGCAACTCTGACTACGAACGTTTTTCTCATAAATTAGGTTTTTCAAAAGTCGAAGATTGGGGCTACATTGGTGGTTCAATAAATATTCTTGAAACGCACTACGGCGTCCCTTATCACGGAGAAGGAGACGGTGGTCACGATGAGCAAGAAGGCGAAGAAGACCATGATGAACATGAAGGTGAAGAAGAGCATCATGATGAGCACGAAGGCGAAAGAATTTTTGCCGTTACTGACTCCAAAGAAGCCAACATTGAAGGTTCTTACGCTTTTGATGCAGGCGCTGTAAATAAAATTAACTATTTTCTCAGAAACTCTAACTATTCATTGACAGAAGGTCATGCGGAAGGAGGTCACGATGAGCACGAAGGTGAAGAAGAGCATGAAGGTGAAGAAGGTCATGATGAGCATGAAGAAGGACCAACTACGTTTTCTAACGATGCGATTGAATTTGGGGCTATTTTGGATTTCTCAACAAATGACTTAGGTCAGAAATTATCCATAAACTTGGCTAAGGAAGACACTTCAATAATTGGTCATGAGGCGTTTATGAATCCAACGAAATCTGATGAATACACCTTTGGTTACTTCATCTCTAAAGATTTAGGGGTTCACCACTTAGACTTTGGAGCTCGATACGATTCAGTATCTAGGAAGGGTTCTTTGAGCGAACATGATGAGCATGATGAGCACGAAGGTGAAGAAGATCACGACGAGCACGAAGGTGAAGAAGAGCATGAAGGCGAAGAAGAGCATGCTGAAAAAACTTTTTACGACGTCAATATGGACAACGCTAGCTTGGCTCTGACTTATTCTTACGATATTTCAGATGATGTTAGATTGTTAATTGGAGCGGCGTCGGTTGAAAGAGCGCCATCGGCATTAGAGCTTTTCATGAACGGTCCTCACTTAGCAACCGGCAGGTTGGAAACTGGGAATGTTAATCTAAATTCAGAGAGATCTAACAACGTTGATCTAACTATAGAGTTTGACGTTGACAGTTGGTTTGGAAACTTATCGATTTATGCAAATAACGTAACTGATTACATCTATTTACAAGATGAAACTGAAGAAGAGCACGAAGAAGAAGGTCATGACGATCACGCTGGCCTGATCAAAGCAGATTATCTTCAGAAAGATGCTGAGTTCACTGGGTATGAAATAGAAGTTGGTACGGTTATCGATGTTAATGATGGAGCGGTTGAGATTTCTATTGGAAGAGATTCAGTTGAAGGAAAGTTTGCCACAGGAGGCTTCATTCCGCGCATGACGCCGAACAGAAATTTCTTTGAAGTGTCATACAGAAACAATGATTTAAAAACTTCTTTGACTTTGAAAGATGTTGAGGAGCAAACCAAACTTGCTTTGAACGAAACTGCAACAGGAGCATATCAAATGTTGGACTTCACTATCTCTGGTACGGTCGCATTGGATTCCGACGTTGATTTGAATCTTGCTTTCTTTGCATCAAATATTCTTGATGAAGTAGCAAGAAATCATAATTCGTTTGTAAAAGACCAGATCCCCCTACCTGGCAGAAACTTTGGGCTGAGATTTAGCCTCCGTTTCTAAAAATGTGATGCAACCACCCGATTAATTTCGGGTGGTTTGTAGCATCAAGAATGTATTCTTGCCCGCGACCTTTGCAATGCGTAATGCATTCTTTCTTATCTACCCACCTGAGTCTGTTTAAAAAAGGGTCTGAATTTGCAAAATATTTGTTTGGTAATTGCCAAACAGAACGGGTTGCTTGATCTTTTGTTAGGATCAAATCTTTGTGAGTTTTTTTAAAATGACCGTAACCTTTTAAAGAAGTCGATTTATTCCCCAAAGTTAATTTTTTTGTCCCCACGTATAAGCAATTATTGCTGAATTTGTAAAAAGCATGCGGATGCATCTTTTTTTTATTTTTAAAGTATTCTTGAATCGCTCCATTGCCATCGATAATTTTATCTATTTGAAGCCAACCAAAAATATGATGCAGGTCTCTTCCGCTTTCAGAGTAATTCTTAAACCATCCAAAAAATAGAAAAAGATCCCCTGGTCCAACTTGATTGTTTCGCAACTCGGACTGTGAGCTGCTAGCTTGCCCAAATAGTCCTGTTTCGAGATTCGGATCGTAATGACAACTGTCGCTTGGCTTACTTTTTGCCTTGGATTCTTTCAGGGCATCGATACATCTAATGCCATTAACGCTGACATCTTGAAACTTATCCGGGGCTGGTCCTGAGAAAGGAAT
>CACFWO010000002.1 GCA_902570035.1 uncultured SAR86 cluster bacterium
TAAGAAAAATCTCGAAGTTTTATTGAGAGGATGGAATGAGGTGATGAAGGAATTAGAAAATCCATCGATTAGGTCATCTTTGTTTCAAAAGAATAAAACGGAAACTCTTATTTGGAGCGAGACTTGGAGTGACTACGAAACAAGAGATGAATTTGAGTTGATGTGGCAAGAGCTTTATGAGGAAAGGTGGAGCTCGAGATTTAACAAAGTTTTATCTTGCAATGAAGAGATTGAAGAAGTGACTGAAATAGTTTCTACCAAAGAGCCGGATGTAGAATGGTTGGGTCTTCCACCTCATTATTCAATGTTCGTCACTTGCAATTTCAAAGACGATAACGATCTTAATTTAGCTTTAAAAATTCTCTCAACTGTGGATGATGCGAATCCTGTAATTTTCTCAAATTCACATCGCTACAATGTCGAAATTCCCGATGAGAATAGATTGATTTTTTTAGGCAATGAAAGATTTGATTTCATTTGGAGTAACTTTTGGTTAAATAAAAAAGAACGCGATGAGACTAAGAAGAGGATGGACGAGAGTTATATTTTTGAAAATTTGTCGCTCTATTTTAATTGCAATGTCGATGAATTTTCATACGAACCCATAAAATCAATAATGCAAGATATTTAAAATGTTGGATCATCCAAATCAGTTAACAAAAGAATTTATTTCGAATTTGTTTAATCGAGAAGAATTAGATTTAGATAGTTTTGACTTTGAACCAGTGGGTTCAGGCCAAGTTGGCGATTGTTATCGAATTAACCTGAATTGGAATGATGTAAAGGATTCTCCTATTTCATTGATTTCAAAATGTCCTGCTGCAGATGCTTCAAGCAGAGATACCGCGAGAAACCTACATTTGTATGAAATAGAAGTATCGTTCTATCAACACTTATCTGATAGATGCTCTGCAAGAGTTCCGGAGCCTTACTTTATAGATTATGATCCTAAAACGCGTGATGGTATCTTGCTGCTCGAGGATATGCATCCTGCTAAACAGATTCCTCAAATGGATGGTTGTTCCAGCGATGAAGTTGCGATGGCTTTAAAAGAAGCCGCAGCAATTCATAAAAGTTATTGGAACGATGAAACTTTACTAACTTATCCTTGGCTTACCTACGGCATAAGCGAGGAAAGAAAAAAATTCGCTGCTGAGCTTTTACCTGCTGTCTACCCTGAGTGGAAGGACAGGTACGAGGGAAGAATATCAAAAGATATTTTTGAGATGGGAGATACTTTATTAGCCAACTATGATAAGTATGCTGATGTAAGAGAAGGACCCATGACTTTAGTTCAAGGTGATCTGAGACTGGATAATCTCCTCTTTACTGATAGAAACAACAGAGCAATCCTCTTAGATTGGCAAACTGCAGCAGTCGGCTTGCCTCTAAATGATGTAGCTTATTGCATATCGACAAGTTTTCGAGATCCTAACGAAAGAGCTAATAATGAGAAAAATTTAGTTAAGGGATATTACGATTTACTTGAGGTTAGTGATAGTTACAGTTTTGAACAGGCTTGGGATGATTACCGACGTGCTTCCTTTGTGGGCTTTTTAATGGCTGTTTTATCTGCAATGATTGTAGAGAGAACAGACCGCGGCGATGAAATGTTTGCTGTGATGGGTGAAAGATCAGCTTGGCAAGCTTTGCACTTAGATGCATTGTCATTTTTAGAGTAAAAAAAAATGTTTGAAAACATAAAATTTGCAAATCCTTTTTCTAATTTGCCCAGTACTTTTTATACGAAGCAGAGTTGGTCTTCGTTTGATCAACCTTTTTTACTTCACTTCAATCATGACTTGGCAAAAAGTTTGGGTATCGATGACGACCCAGAAGAACTGATGCAAATTTTTAACGGCAACAAAAGTTTTGAAAAAGCTTCTCCTCTTGCAATGGTTTACGGAGGTCACCAATTTGGCAATTGGGTGAATCAGTTGGGCGACGGCAGAGGCATCCTCTTTGGCCAAATTGATTCTTCTGATGGGTTGATTGATCTTCATATTAAAGGCGCTGGTAAGACTCCTTATTCTAGATTTGGTGACGGTAGAGCTGTAATTCGTTCATCGGTTAGAGAACATTTGTGCGGGGAAGCCATGTTTGGTTTAGGCATCCCAAGCTCTAGATCTTTAATGCTTTTCGGCAGTAACGAACCGGTGATGCGTGAAGACACAGAACGTGGAGCCATGATTGTTAGAACCGCTAAAACCCACATTAGATTTGGACACTTTGAATATTTCCACCACAACAAAATTACAGATGGCGTGAAAACTCTGCTTGATCACGTCATTGACTGTTATTACCCAGATACAAAACAAGACTCTGACAAATACTTGTTATTTTTTGATGCGACAGTAAAAAAAACAGCTCATATGGTTTCATCTTGGCAAAGCGTTGGATTCAATCATGGAGTGATGAACACCGATAATATGTCCATCCTCGGTGAAACTTTTGATTACGGTCCTTATGCTTTCATGGAAACTTATGATCCTAACTACATTTGCAACCACACCGATTCCCATGGAAGGTACAGCTTTTCAAATCAGCCAAGCATTGCAGAATGGAACTGCTATGCTCTTGCCTCGGCTTTAATTGACTTGTTTAGTGAAACTGAGTTAAGAGATACTTTGAGTAAATTCAATGATTATTTTTACGATTCCTTGATTGAAAAATATAGAAAGAAACTTGGCTTTATAAGTGCTCAGGAAAGCGACTATGATCTTATTCTTGGTCTATTTGAAATTATGGAAACGGAAAAGCTTGACTATACCAATACCTTTAGAGAGCTATCAAAAATCATTTCATCTTCGGATAATTTCAAATTATCTGAAAAATTATCTATTTGGCTTACTTCCTATAAAGATAGATTGAGCAAAGACAAAAACAGTATTGAGGAATCAAAAATATTGATGGACGAGAATAATCCAAAATATATTCTTAGAAACTATCTAGCTCAATCAGCTATCGAGGATGCAGAGCAAGGCAGAGCAGAGAAAATTGATGAGTTGGCTAAAGTGTTAAGCAATCCGTACGTTGATTTAGGTGAGTCAATGGAGAAGTATTGTCAGCCTGCTCCGAAGGAACAGCAAAATCAACAGCTTAGCTGCTCGTCCTAGCAGTCAGAGAAGAGAAACAAGTTCTGCAAACATTTTTTAATCCCATCACACCGTGACGGTCCTTATCGAAAAAATGCAACGGAAGTTTCTTTTTGCAGTTAGTGCAGCGATTAGTCACGCTATATGATAACTTGAGAAATAAAGTATCCGATAGAGAAACCTGTCGTGAAAAATAACATGATGAGAAGGTTTCTGAGTTTTTGAAAAGTATCGTAATCCATAGTGTTCTGTTCTAGAATAGACCCTTCAGATATAATTGGGAGAATCTGAAGGGTCTGGGGGGAATGTTCTAATAAGTTGATTAAAATAGGCTAAAACTTGCCAATCCTAGGCTGCCTAGATATATCAAGAATCCCAAGCAAAAAGCTAGTCCTACGCTTCCGGTAAAAACTTGGAAATTAGTCATTTGTATTGCTCCTTTATAAAATTGATTGTGTGTTCAAAACTTGATTGCATTATAGGGAAAAAGAAAAAATCAAGTGATCTAAATGAGTGCATTTTTGTGAAATGCATGCAAAATAAGATTGATTTTATATATATGTAACTCAAAGTTATTAATAAAGCGTTTTATTATGCTTTTTTAGGAAAATGAAATATGAAAAGAATTGAAATAGAAAAACCAGGTGGGCTAGATAACCTTAAGTTTGTAGATGCAGAACAGCCAAAACCACAGAGCGATGAGGTTCTTCTCAAAGTTTCGCATAGTAGCCTTAATTATCATGACCTTCTTGTCGCTCTGGGCTTTATTCCGACTGAGAACAAAAGAGTACCTCTTGGAGATGCTGGATGTACTGTCGAAGCCATCGGTGAGTCAGTTAGTGAATGGAAAACCGGAGATCAAGTGATGAGTGTGAGTTTTCCCAGATGGATTGAAGGTCCACCAAAATACGAATACTTCAGCTTCATTGGAGATAACGAAGATGGTTACGCAAGTCAGTACATGACCATCAAGGCTAATGCATTGACACCGATTCCTAAGGATTGGTCTTTGCAAGAAGCAGCTACATTACCCTGCGCGGGACTTACTGCTTGGCGAGCAATGATGGAGGAAGGAAACCTTCAACCAAACGAAACGATTTTAGTCCAAGGATCTGGCGGTGTATCCATCTTTGCTCTTCAGCTAGCTAAGGCTCACGGAGCAAATGTGATTGCCACAACCTCTTCCGATGAAAAAGCAGAAAAATTAAAATCCTTAGGTGCTGATGAAGTTGTTAATTACAAAGAGCATCTGCAATGGGGAAAAGAAGTTTTACGATTAACTGCGAATGAAGGAGTAGATCATGTCGTTGAAGTTGCAGGAGGAGAATCTTTCAATGAATCAATACGATGCGCCAAACTAGGTGGACATATTTCCATCATTGGAATCTTAGATGGGAACACCAGTGAAATTTTACTGCCAAGACTTTTCGCTAAACAGCTTCGAACTTCAGGAATATCCATGGGCAGTCAAAAATCTCAAAGAGACATGGTTGACTTCCTCAATAAGACTGACATCAGACCGATAATTAGCGATACTTTTAAATTAGAGAAGTTAGGCGAGGCTTTTCAATTTCAGATGGACAACAAACATTTTGGAAAGATTTCAATCGAAGTCTAGATGAGTTGAATTGATTAAATTATTCACTTTTGACATTAAATATGTCATATTTTCTTAGCTATTCTATTGAGAGAATACTTATTAATAAAGTAAGTCTTTAGGACTGAACAGAGGGGAAAAAAATGCTGAAAGTTTTACTTATATCAATAACAATAATATTCATTGGTTGTTCCGATTCTCTCAAAAAAACAAAAGACTTCTCAGATGGAGCAGACTTAAACAAAAGAGAAAATGCTAGGCCTGCATACAGTGAGGATAGAAACGTTTTTTTTGGTGATCTCCACGTCCATACTAAACATTCATTCGATGCCTATATTTTTGGAACGACTGCTACTCCTGATGATGCTTATCGATTCGCTCGCGGAGAAGCAATCAAACATCCGTTAGGATTTGATCAACAGTTAAGAGAGCCATTGGATTTTTATGCTGTTACCGATCATGGTTTTTTCATGGGCATGGTTCCTGGGTGGGCTGATGTTGGATCTAAAGCTTCAAGGCTTCCTGGGGCGGATCACTTTCATAATCTTAACGCAGAAGGCAATGTGAATTTAGACTCAATCCCTCAGAGAGTTGGTGCTTTTAGAAATATGGTCCGAACGCTTACCGACTACGATATCATCGGAGTAATAAATGCTTGGAGAACCAACAACTTATCGCAATCCAGTGATATGTACGACCATGGAACTCACCTCGCTGCTTGGGCAGATGTAGCTCGATCAGCAGAAGAAAATTATGAGCCTGGGAAATTAACAACTTTTATTGCTTATGAATACACATCTTCAATGGCGAATTCCGAAAATCTTCATAGGAATGTTATTTTTGAGGGCTCTAAAGCGCCAACCAGACCGTTTTCAAGAATTGATTCAATAAACCCAGAGGATCTTTGGACTTGGATGGATATGCTGAGAGATGAAAAAGGTATCGATAGCATAGCAATACCACATAACAGTAATGGCTCTAATGGGCAGATGTTTGAAGATGAAAAATGGAACGGAGAAGTGGTTGATAAAGAATACGCTGCTTTTAGGATGCGTAATGAGCCTCTTGTAGAGGTAACTCAAGTTAAAGGAACATCGGAAACTCACCCTCTTCTATCACCAAATGACGAGTGGGCTAATTTTGAAATCTTTCCTTCTAGGATCGGACAAAACATTTATTCAATTCCATATGGGGGTTACGTCAGAGATGCTTACCTTCGAGGAATGCTAGCTGAATGGGAGGGTAAGGGAAATCCTTACAAATTTGGTTTAGTTGGAGCCAGCGACACGCATACAGCAGCCTCTTCATTTGATGAGTCTAATTATTGGTCAAAAGTAGGCTTACTAGATGGTGAAACGTGGCTTAGAGGATCAACCCCTCTTGCCAAAGAGGATATTGATCAAATAACTTCATCGGTTAACACTCAAGGTCTTTATCGATTTGTTGAACAAGATGAAGAATATTTTCTGGACACCTACTACTCTCGTTGGGGAGCGTCAGGAATTGCTGCAGTTTGGGCTGAAGAAAATACCAGGGAGTCTATTTTTGCTGGCTTTCGAAGAAAAGAAACTTACGCAACTTCAGGCACAAGAATTAAATTGAGGTTCTTTGGAGGCTTTGGCTTAGAAGAACTGGATCTAAACGACGAGGAAGTTATTGCGAAGGCATATGAGAAAGGGGTAAGCATGGGTGGAGATCTTGCTTACAACAAAGATGAAAAGCCCTCCTTTATAGTTTGGGCTCAAAGAGATAAGAACGGTGCCCCGCTGCAGAGAATTCAAATCATCAAAGGTACCGTAGATGAATTTGATGCTATGCCAAACGAAGAAGTGATTGATGTCGTATGCTCTAACGGTCTGCAAGTTAACCCTAAAACCAATCGTTGTCCTGACAACGGAGCAAAAGTTGATATAGAAACATGTGCTTTCTCTATGGATAGAGGCGCTGCTGAACTAAAAACTATTTGGACCGATGAGAATTACGATCCAACACAGAAAAACTTTTACTACATCAGAGTATTAGAAAATCCAACTTGCCGATGGTCTACTTGGGATGCGATAAAAACAGAATCTACAATCAGAAAAGATTTAGAAACTTTAATCCAAGAACGAGCTTGGTCCACACCCATTTGGATAAGCTCGGTAAGACCTGAGCAAGCTGCTTTGTTCTCAACCGACGATACTGTTCTAGATAACGACTAGGATTCAAGAAATATGATTGTGATGGATGGAAGCATGGGGAGTGAGCTTCTAGCCAGAAGATCCGATCTTGTTACAGGCCTTTGGTCTGCTCAATATCTCATCGATGCCCCTGAGTTAGTCAAAGAAATTCATCTTGATTATATTAATGCCGGTGCTGACTTGATAATCACCAATACTTATTCAACCATTCCCAGTTATTTATCTAAACAAAAAGCTGAAGATAAAATGCCCGAACTTATTCATTTAGCTGGAAAGCTTGCGAAAGAAGCCGTAGAAGGTTCCAAAAAAAAAGTTAAGGTTGCTGGATCTTTGCCACCGCTTGAAGAAAGCTACCGACCTGATCTTGTTATAGATAAGGAAGAAGCTGTTCCTATTTATGAAACTCTTATAAAAGAACTTACTCCGTATGTTGATATTTTTATTTGCGAGACGATGTCATCGATAAAGGAGATGCAACACGTGATACAAGCCTTACATAATCTTGATAATGAAAAGCCTGTTTGGATTTCATGGTCGCTTAAAGAAGATAAAAGAAATCAACTGCGTAGCGGAGAGTCAATTAAAGATGCATTTAACGCTTCTGCCACGATAAAGCCTGAGGCTTATTTATTTAACTGTACAGATCCCTTCGCGATTACTGAGGGGCTTAAAGAATTGAAAGAATTAACTCAAAACCCAATAGGTGGCTATCCAAATGTTTTTAATGTTCCTGATGGATGGACCCTTGATAACGATGTTCAAGTATCAGTAAGAGATTTATCAGTTGAAAAGTTTTTAGAATTTGCGAAAGAATGGCAAAACCTAGGTGCATCCATTATTGGCGGTTGTTGCGGAATGGGTCCTGAGTTCATCAAAGCAATATCGGCTCTCAAATAATACGACAAATAATCACCTTTTTGTCACATATTTAGGTAACATAAATTTGTGCAAACAAGGAAAGCAACCAACCGGACTAAGTTAATCAAAGCTGCAGCAAGACTCATTGAAAGGGATGGTTATAAAAATATAGACGTTACTAAGGTCACCAAAGAGGCAAAATTAGGCTACGGAACTTTTTATAATCATTTTTCAGATATCACACAACTTTTAGAAGAAATAACCAAAGAAGTGATTATCAGTATTCAAGATTTTGTTATCGAGCTCACTGCTCATGAAACTAGCCCTTTAAAACAAATTTTTATAAGGAATTATTTTCAGTTTCATGCTTTTTATGGCTCCCCTATTCTTGAATGGGTAGCAGAAAATCCTACCTTTTTAATGAAGCTTTGGGATGACAATACAAAAAGTGTGACTAACAAGATGATCAAACAAGCCATTAAAGAAGGGGAACTGGAAGGAGATCCTATGGAACTTTTAGATAGATTTGAGAATATCAGAGAAACCTATCGATGGAATTTTCTTGGTTCGCTACACTCATTGCTTGCTGGGAAAGATCCAGACATAGCCTTTGTTGATAATTCTGAAGGTGTGGATATTTTTTCAATGCCGTATAAGGAAAAAAGTGAATTTCTTTATTCTATCGTTTCAGACTATAAGAAACATTCCCCAAAGATACAGAGAATATTTTTAAATAATTCGTAATGTGGAGTAAAAAGAATATTAATGAATGGTACTCAAATCATAAGTGGTTAGTTGGATGTAATTACCTTCCAAGCACAGCCATCAATCAGTTGGAAATGTTTCAAGAGGATAGTTTTGATCCAGAGACAAATAATAAAGAAATCGGCTGGGCTAATGACATCGGTTTCAATAGTTTACGAATTTATCTTCATGATTTGCTCTGGCAAGATAAAGAAAATTTTAAAAACCGGCTAAATAAAATCCTTATTCTTTGTTCAGATCATAGTATAAAGCCTATCTTAGTTCTCTTTGATGATTGTCACAGACCTTTTCCCAAACTTGGCAAACAACCTCTGCCGGTTAGAGGAGTCCATAATTCCGGTTGGAAACAAAGTCCTGGACACGAAATTGTCAGAGAAATTGTAAAGGGTAATAAGGAGGAAGAAGCTAGACTTAAATTATTTACTCAAGAAATTCTAGAAGATTTTCGTGAGGATGAAAGAATCTTAATGTGGGATCTCTACAACGAACCGGGTCAGTTTGGTATTGGCGATGAATCTAACACTCTTTTAACCAAAGTTTGGGATTGGGCCTTTGAAGTTCGTCCATCCCAACCTCTGACTGCCTGCCTTGACGGTACAATTGGCGATAAAAACATTCAGACTAATAAAGAAAATTCGGATGTCATTTCTTTCCACGTTTATGAACACCAAAAGGTGATCCCTATTATTGAAGAACTAAAAGAAATTGGTAGGCCTCTCATATGCACTGAATACATGGCAAGAGAATTTGGTACGACGTTTGAATTTACCTTGCCTATCTTTAAAGAGCAAAATATTGGAGCCTATAACTGGGGTCTTGTGGCAGGTAAAAGTCAGACTCATTTTGGCTGGGAAACTATCTTAAAAATCAAAGACCTTAAAGATAAAGGAGATTTTATTGAAGAAGGTGAATCCATACCGGAACCCGATGTTTGGTTTCATGATATTTGTCACCAAGACGGTTCGCCCTACGATCAAAACGAAGTGGATTTTATAAAACAGATTCTTTCCACATAAATGAATGCGATTTATAATCCTGGCACAGATCTTAGTTTTTATGGGTTGTGCGAATATTGAACAAGAAGCCTAATCTGTATGAACCTATGAGAGTATGCCTTTACTCAGTTGCAGGTCGAACGGTTAGCAAGGAGTTTCCATCGAAAGATATGTGCCCACCAACTATAAGATATAGAAACAGTACGGGATTTTTAATTAATTAATTAAATTATTAACTCAGGGCCAGCGGGAACAATTCGATAAGGATTGATTTCTTTATGGCTGAAATAGTAATGTCGTTTTATATGATCAAACTTGGTTGAATCTTTGATTGCTGGAATGGTCATTAGATCGTTAACGTATCGAGAAAGATACTTGTAATCGATGATTCTTTTGATGTTGCATTTAAAATGCGTAACATAAGCTACATCAAATCTAAGCAATGTTGGAATAAGCCTTAGATCTGCTTCCGTTAAAGTATCTTCAATTAAGTACTTTGACTTTGCGAGTCTTTGATCCAATTCATCCAATGCTTTAAAGAGATCAGTCACTGCTTCATCATAACTTTCTTGGGTTTTTGCAAATCCGCACTTGTAGACACCGTTATTCACTGAGTTGTAAATCCAATCATTGAGCTTATCTATTTCCTCTTGCAAATGATCGGGATAATAATTTTCATTATTTCCGGTTAATTCATTGAATGCATAATTAAAAATTCGGATAACCTGGGAGGATTCGTTGTTGACTATGGTTTCTGTTTGTTTGTCCCACAAAACAGGCACGGTCACGCTCGTCGTCACATTAGGATCGGATTTTTGATAAAGCTGTCTTAAAAATTTGTACCCATACAATGATTCTTTAGTTGCTCCGGGATAACTATCATCAAAAGCCCAGCCCTCTTCTAGAAGATCTGGATGCACCACATCCAAAGATATGTGATCTTCTAAAGATTTAAGTTTACGGTAAATAAGTGCTCTCGTAGCCCAAGGACAGGCATAGCTTACATACAAATGATATCGCTTTGAATCAGGGGTATAGACTGCATCATCGGATGAAATTTTATTTTCAAATGTTCTTGGTAAACGCGCGTATGAGCCTTTTTCATCGCTGGTAATAATAGAACGTTTATCCCACTTGCCATCGATTAATTTACCCATAATAAATATATTGAGGCTAAGTAGGAATTATCAAGAAGAGCTATTTTTCTCTTTTTCGTATTCTTTTAGCTTTTGTTGGTACTCTTCTTCAGATAGCTTATGCCAACCTATACATTTACCGGTTGGACTTCTTCCGCATCCACAATCCATTTATGACTCCTTCCATCATATTAATGAAATTTTATTATCTAGAGATAATTACAAACAAGCAATTTTTATGGCGGTCATGTTATTAAGCGATTGTAAAATTCTCTCCAATAGCTTCGCAGCTTTTTTTCCAAATCATCTCTCTAGTTTCAGGGTTATCGTACTTTGCTTCCAATTTAAATGTCGTAGCAGGCCCTTTCATGCCTTTAGGACCGATAAATGTTCCTGATTCAATTGAAGGATCTGCTATGCCTCTTAAAATTCCCATTGTTCCATCTTCTTGAGACTGACCAAATTTCATAAATTGTGCGGTGAACCATCTGCCTAACCCACCCTCTTTAACCGTGGTATCTTGAAGATCAGTTTCGGCAAGACCAGGGTGTGCAACGATGGCTTTAATCTTTGAACCAATATTTTGTAACTTTTCGTGCATAGCCGCAGTATAAGCTGCATTTGCCAATTTAGTTTGCCCGTATCTTATCCATCTACCGCCACCAAAAAACATACTTTTACCGTTTCCACCAAGAGAGCCGCCTTTTTGCTCTAAAAATTCGGGTTCAAGTTTTTTCACAGAATGTCTTGCTCCGCTAGAGTGGTTGACTACTCTTGCTTCGCCTTTTTCATCTGCAGCTTTTTCAAGCAACGGCCATAAAAGTTTTGTTAACAGAAAGTGTGAAAGGTGGTTGGTTTGCATTTGAATATCGTAACCATCGCCAGTAGGCATGTCCTCAAGCGCCATCACGCCAGCATTGTTGCAGAGCACGTCAATGCCCTCTGAACAAAGCTCATTAATTTTGGGGATACATTGCCGCACTGCAGCAAAACTTTGCAGATCGCAATCTATCGAATGAAAAGATCCGTTGGAAGTTGTCTCTTTTAATTTTTCAAATGAGTTTTTAGCCCTTTCTGAAGGTCTATTTAAAAGAACAACTTTTGCGCCTAGTTTGCCGCATGCTTCAGCTGCGGTGTATCCGGTACCAGAGGTAGTTCCTGTAATAACTATGGTTTTACCTTCGAGGGGAGGAAGGCTTTCAAAAAGCTCATGATAATATTTAGATTCGAGATTAGGTTTTTTATATCCTTTTTTCATTTTAATTAAATAAATTTTCTAGAGTTAAAATTTGCTCTATATCAAGTCTACCTTTTTTTTCTGCCTCTAGGCACTCAATCAATTCCTGTCTATTTTTAATGCCTAAAATGACAGAACCTACCTTATCAATGCTTAAAGCATATCTGTGAGCAAGAGAAGCAGGTGATTCTCCCCAATCTTCGGCAAGCTCACGAAACGGTTGAGCTTTTTCATAATCAGCAAAATCAGGATGATCGAACCCGCTTGGATGCGGCTCTCGATCCATTTTTGAGGTCAGTGCACCAGCTTGAACAGCTCGAATAGCCAAAATGGGAATATCTTTTTTCTTGCTTTCCTCTAGAACCAGTTTTGGATTTGGTTTTATGCTGGCGTACCCGATTGCTCCCAATGAATTTAAAACATTTACTCCGCACTGAATGGCTTCCGGAGGGGTTGTAGAATTGATCACATCGCACACAGCCTCTTCTTGGCCAGGACCAATACCCCAATTCAAGATCTTACCTTCTTTTTTTAAGGTCTCCATCGCTGGCACAACGGCATCGTAAAAGCTTTTTAAGGTTGTTAAGTTTCCAGTGGCAACAAAAGATGAATCGGGTTTTTGAGATTCATGATCATTCTCTATTAGCTGGGAATGAAGAAGAAAGAGGTCAACGTAATCAGTGCCCATGGTATCTAGACTTCTTATCAATGATGTATTGAAGCGATCATAGACTTCCTCATCAGGCAAACTGCCGAGCGCGCATTTTGTCGTTAGTCTAAAACTATCTCTGCTTCTCTCTTTTATAGCTTCACCTACGACTCTTTCAGCTTCCCCTTTTCCATACATTGGAGCAACATCTAAGTGATCGATTCCCGATTCTAGAGCCAGATGAACAGATGCGATGCTCTCTTCTTTGGAAGTCTCTCCCCAGACATTACCTATGCCACCGCCACCAAGGGTTAAGGCACTTACTGATCCAAACGGTTTAAATTCTCTTGACTCCATATTTAGGAAATACTTTTTGAAGTTATCAAAGGGATAATAGATTCTGAACCATCTATCTCCTTTGAAAGATAGCTAAAAAAAAGTTCTGGATCAATAATACCTGACTCTGGAGCATGGACTCCCGTATCTTGGATCAATCCGTCTAAAATCATTTTCACTCCACAAGACAAAGGATATGCTGTTGCTTCTCCCATGGATAAGTCGTCAACGCTAGCTTCGGTATGAAAAGTTGCTGCTACAGAGATTTTCTTCTCATTCTTGATCCCCTCTGCATAACCATAGACAGACGGTAACGATTCGACACCTGCTTTCTCATAATCTGGAGATTGCGTTCCCTCTAACCAAGTTAAAATTCTCGCAGCCATGTTTTTTGATAAAAGTTTTTTTTCTATAAAAAAACGAATAAATTTCAAAATACTGACTAATGAATCATCGTTGCTATGCATTAAATTTAAGGATTCTTTTATTTCCGGATAATGATGCGGAAAGCTTATTGCCTCAGGATGTCCAAAGATATTTGCTTTGTAAGTGCCAAGCTGAGGATATTCAACTGTCACCTTTTCAAGCGGACGAACCATTTTGTATTCTCCAGAGCTAAAGACTTTCACCTTGCCAATTATTTGTTCAATTCCGTGAACCATGGCTGCATTAACTCCTGTTTGAGAAGATTCCTCTGCGGGTTGTGCTGAGGACATATCCCATCCGGTATAAACCTTGGAAACTTGATCAAGTTCTTTCATAGCGATTAATCCCAGCATGTTGGTAATCCCTGGACTTGCCCCTAAACCAACGATGGCACTTATTCCGGCAGCTTTCGCTTTATCGTTTAAGAGAAACATTTTTTCAGTAGGTTCCCAGTCATCGCATATATCGAGATAATGCGTTTTGGTTTCAATAGCTGCTTCCAATATAGGCACAGCGAGCTTAAAAAAAGGTCCAGTTGTATTTATGACAACGTCAACGCCGTCCATTGCTCTCTCCAAAGCCTCTACATCAGTAACATCGATACCGATGCCAGAAGTTTTTTCAGAAAGAGTGGATGCAAATTTCTTTGCTTCAGATTCATTTAAATCTGCAACTAAAATGCTTTCTGCTTGAGGATGCTTAATCAGAGAATGAACAGCAAACCGTCCTATACCACCACTTCCGCCAAGAGCAAGAATTTTCATTAAAAACTTATTTATTTATAAAAAAATCATTTTCTGAAGATAACTTTTCTGCTGCCAAAATCCAGACCTCATTAGCATTTTCTCCAGAGATAATACTTTTTTGGATAATGTAATCAACAAGAAACATACTTTTGTCGTATGCATTTGCTTTATCTTTGTCAAATTCATTTCCGTCAAGATGATCAGTGCTCTTTAAGTTGTAATTTTTAGGCAGTCCAAACTTTTTCAAAACATCAACATCAGATTCACTAAAATATTCTATTGTTGTTAATGGTGAAATTATTGATAAATCTTCTCTGTTTATTTCAGAAACTAAAATAAAGTCATCAGGAAATTTAATGCCTCTTGTTACATCGTAACCCCCTTTTGAGACGATTAAATTGCTCTTCAAATTCTCTAGGAAATAATATCCAGTAACGTCACTATAAGTATATGGTTCATTATCATCATGAATAAAGTTTTCATTAATATCATTAAAGACAAGAGCCCCTAAAACATAGCCATCAATAATATATCCAGAAGATGATGTACACGGATCTGCGTTTATTCTTACAGAGTGAGTTGCTGAATCACTGATAATGCCCATACCTGGAGGCTCGCGTCTCTGATAATTGAAATAAAAATCGCAATCGTAACCTGTATCTGAGCAGTAGGCAGGAGAAGTGAGAGTAAGACCATCGGTTGAAATAACGAAGTCTTTGCATGCAGCGGGATCACGAAACCAATTGTCCCAAGAAGTATTGAGAAAGAGAAGCAAGTTGTCTGGATCTTCTGAAGTGAATACATCTAAGACTATGCATTCATTCCAGCTTGGTCCATTACATCCGCTTGTAGAAAATCCGCCTGCTTGTATTGCTTTAGGCCCGCTAATTCCTACTAAAGGAATAACATAAGATTTTTCTCCTCCACCGCCGCCACAAGATGTAATAAAAAATAATAATAAAAAAGGTAATATTTTTTTGTAAAAATTATTAGTCACTCATTCGATTCTAAATAGTCTTCATAGTGGACTCAAATGCTTTTTTATCAATTTTCGCAATTTCTCGAAAAGCAGCAAAAGGTTTCTTTGTCAGATCAGGATCCTCGCCGTTACCCATTTTATTTATTTGGAGGTAAAACCAAGCTTGCGAACTAAGAGCATTGATTGCTTGAATTAAACGGAATGGACTTCTTGAGGATAGCCAACCAGGGCCAACAGAGAGAGTTTTTTCGTAATCAGGCAGTTGATCAATTTCACCATCGATCATTTTTTGAAGCGAATATGGATCTGCGCATAAAGGCCTCCCAATTCCAATGACTTCACATGCATTATTTGCAAGAGCAGCATTGATCCCTGTTCTTGATCTGAATCCACCTGTGACCATCAAAGGAATGGAAATAGCTTTTTTGATGTCATCAGCGTATTCCAAAAAGTAAGCCTCTCTAGCAATGGTGCTCTGTTTTCTTTTTTCCATCCTTTTTGGATTCATACCAACGTTGTCATAACCGAGAAGACTTGGTTTCTCGTACGTACCGCCAGAAATTTCCAATAAATCTAATCCTGCATCGCTGACCATTTTTGCAACTTGAATGGACTCTTCGTGAGAAAAACCTCCCTTTTGGAAATCTGCTGAATTCATTTTCATAGATATTGGATAGTCTTCGCCAACTGTCTCTCTGCAGGCTTTGATAATTTCCAAATGAATTCTTGCTCTATTCTCTAGCGAATCACCCCAAGCATCTCTCCTTTGATTGATATCAGGGGATAAAAACTCTGACAATAAATAGCCATGCGCTGAATGCAGCTGAATGCCGGAAAAGTTTGCTTCGCGGGCAATTTTTGCAACAAAAGCAAATCTTTTTATGACATCCAAAATTTCCTCTTCAGTCATTGCTTTCGGCGTACCAAAATTTCTTCCAGGTATTTTTAAAGCCGTTGAAGATGGCGCTAAAGGTTCTTTATTTAATTCTCCTGGAGTTTGTCTGCCGGCATGACTTATTTGCATCCAAAGCTTTGAACCATCTGTCTCAGAGACCTCTGCCCATTTTTTTAACGCAGGCATCTGATTCTGGTAGGAGTGCTCTTCTATACAGACATTGGCAGGACCTTCCATGCAGGATCTATCAATTTGCACGTTTCCAGTAAGTAAAATTCCCGAACCGCTTTTTGCCCATTTTTCATAAATCTTGTGATGTCGCTCACAAGCAAAATTATCGGGACCGGCCACCCTTTCGGTCATAGCTGCTTTGCAAAACCTATTTTTAATCTCCTGCCCGGAAGGCAGGATCAAAGGATCATTAAACTCAGTCAAAATTAATCGTAAAAGCAGATAGCTCTTACTTCTATACTTTCCCTAGGGGATGCGTCTTCTCTGCCATTAACCTCATCATCAAAGGCACTGTGCAACGTCGGCATGAATGGCTTTTCATTTGAATCATATGTTTTGAACATAACGACTTCATCACGATGCATTTTTGGATAGAAATACCATTGATGTTCATCGCTATTCATGGATTGATAAATTTCAACAGTAAAACCGTTTTCGTCAGCATGGGTATCGCTTTTTTCTTCCTCTTTTCCATAATTAAAGAGATCAGTAGGTATGAGTTCTTTTTCAGAGACCGTTCTGGAATCGCACAACGCAAAAGGAGCATCGACTCCGTCTTCATCAAACCGCCTCCATAAATTAAATACGGTAATCCTGCTTGGATTTGAATTGCTCTCATCCAAGAGTGGCTGAATGGTTTGTTTGAAATTAGGCGTGAAATCATTATGAACCAATCGGTGTGCTCCTAATCTTTTCCCCTCAGCAGCTTCTGCTTCATTTCTCGTGATATGAGACACGATAAATACTTGGCTAGCTCCGGTTTGTTTTTTAACCAGATTAGCCATCTCGTCGTAATAAACTTCTGTGACTTCTTTGTCGCTATAAAAATTTTCAACTGAAGATTTATGATCTAAAAGAATAAAGCCAGATCCGCTCAGAGAATGCTCTTCTTCGCGGGCATTTTTAACTTCTTTTAAAAATCCTTTGTGATCAGGTCTATCCGGATCTGGTTCACTTAAACCAAAAGCAGGCTTGGCCTCTCCGTCTTTTAAAGGTTTTCGGTAGAAAAATTCAGCTTTTACAGATTCCATAATGTTAATTCTAGATATTTTTTCCTTATAGTAAACTACTTATAAGTAAGTAATTAACAGGTAACCAAAATATGGAAATTTTATATCCCATGTTTGGCATGATATTCGTTACAGCTATAGTAATGATGCTCTTATATATCTCTCGAATTCAAGCTCTTTCGAATCGATCAAAAAATCCAAATAGATTGCCTAACTCGGTAGCAAGACACTCTGATGAAATCAGAAAGTATATGACCCCTAGAAATAGGTTCATTACTGAAAACTATAATCATTTATTTGAGCAACCTACTTTATTTTATGCAGTCGTGATCTACATATTTTTAATGGGAAACTCTGACTTAACGCATTTAGTTCTTGCATGGGGGTACGTTTTATTTCGAGCCATCCACTCGGTTTATCAGCTGACTCATAATCAAGTCAAATGGCGAGCTACCATTTTTGGAATTGGAGGAGCTTTTCTTCTGATCATGATTGCAAGAGAGGCCATTTCTTTATTAACTTCTTAAATCATTTAAGTTACATTAAAAATACAGATTAGGGGGATTTATGTCTGGACCGTTAGATGGATACAGAGTAGTCGAATTAACTTCGACAGTTTCAGGGCCTTTTGCAGGCATGATGATGGCAGACCAAGGTGCTGATGTCATAAAAGTTGAACCGCCACTAATTGGTGATTTAGCCAGAGTGATGGGTAGCTCACGAGACGGCATGGCTGCAATGTTCTCGGTTATCAATAGAAATAAACGTTGCATCGTTTTAGATTTCAAAGAACCGAAGGATTTTGATGTTTTAAAAAAACTTTTAGATACAGCCGATGTGTTGATAGAAAACTATCGTCCAGGAGTTGTGAAAAAATTGGGTATCGATTACGAAACTCTAAAAAAGACCAATCCGAATATTATTTACACCTCTATTTCCGGTTACGGACAATCCGGTCCTTACATAAATAGAAGAGTCTATGATCCGTTAATTCAAGCTACAGCCGGTTCGGCTGCTGCACAAAATTCAGAGAAGCCAGAATTCTTTAAAACCATAGTTTTTGACAAAGTAACTGGCCTGACAGCCGCTCAAACTATCAGCACCGCATTGGTACAAAGAGAAAGAACCGGTAAAGGACAGTATTTACCTATATCAATGCTGGATTCAGCGCTTTATTACATTTGGCCTGATGTCATGTGGTCCAAAACTCTCTTGGAAGACGGCGTGAAATATTTGCCTGACCTCTTTGATGCTTTTCCAATTTTCAAAACTAAAACACGATATTTAAGCGTCATTCTTTTACAAGACGCAGACTTTCAAAAATTCTGTGAACTTTGTAATTCTGATTTGCACACCAATGAAAAATATATGACTACTGATGCAAGAGTAGAGAACTTAGAGTCTTTACTTCAGGACGTGCAAGATCTGCTCATCGATATCGATGCAGAATTTCTTTGCGATGAACTGGATAAGGCTGGAGTGCCTGTGGCGATTGTAAACTCCCTTGATGAAATTCACGAAGATCCTCAAGTCATTCAACAAGAATCCTTGGTCGAGGTTGAGCATCCGGTTGCTGGCAAAATGCGTATGCCGAGACCTCCTTTTAATTTTACCGATCAAAATGAATTCCCTAAATCACATGCTCCTAGTCTAGGTATGCACAACCGAGAAGTACTCGAGGATTTGGGTGTTGATGAAGAGGATATCTTGAGAATGGAAGAAAGAGAAAAAACTAATAAAGAATTAATCGATGCTATGACTCTAGCTGACGCAGGCAATCAGTCTAGAAAATAAAATTAATTAAGATCAATTGTTCCCTCCAAATAACGTTTTGATAATCCTCCAAGGATAATTCTCTCATTGGAAATTTCACACTGCAGATAGCCGCCTCGTGCTGAAGCTTGATAGGCGTTTAACTTATTTTTATTTAACTTCTTACTCCAGTATGCAGCGAGCATACAGTGAGCAGATCCGGTCACCGGATCTTCATCAACGCCTGTTTGGGGATAAAAACAGCGCGAGATGAAATCAGCTTCAGAGCTTTCAGCAGAGACTACGAGACCTCTCGAATTAAGTTTCGCCATCGTGGAGAAATCGGGTTGTAAATTTTTTATTTCTTTTTCGGAAGCCATAATAGCTAAGTAATCGCTTCTTCCTTTTAAGATTCCGATGGGCTCGCACTTCAAACTTTCGCTGATGAGAGGTTCTGACTCGATAACCGTTGGGTGATCGATAGGAAAATCAAGGTTGATCATGTCATCTTTTTGTAAAGCAACTAACTCGCCGCTTTTAGACTGAAAACTAATCTTACTTTCGTTTTGAAAATATTCATCAAATAAGATTCTGGCGGTTGCCAAAGTTGCATGTCCGCATAACTCTACTTCAAGCGTAGGAGTGAACCATCGAATTTGCAATGGATTCTCTCTTAGATTTACAAACGCTGTCTCGGATAAATTATTTTCAAAAGCTATCGCTTGCAGAATGTCATCGCCTGGCCATTCTTCAAGAATACAAACTGCAGCTGGGTTGCCTTTAAAAAGTTCCTTAGTAAATGCGTCGACGTAGAAAATGCGAATCACATTTCAGCAATTTTTTGTTTGACGATCTCAATCCCTTTCATATTCGCACCCATAATCCTTTCCATTTCGGGAGCACCTTGACTGATGTCACCCAGTTCTTTCAGAACCAAGTGAGAATCGTCATGACCGTCCATTTGAGTCATGTCATCCAACCATCTAGATACGTTTGAGAAATCTTTGTAATCAAAAGTATTGGTAAACTCTTTTTTCAATTGACCTAATTCAACGTAAGCAGCCATGTCAGCAATGGTTGGAGCATCGCCAGTTAGGTATTTATTGTCTGCAAGCCATTGGGTTTCCATGGCTTTCAACCCTTTGGTGAAAACTTTACGAGACATTTCTATTACTGACTCAGCTAGTCCTAGGTCAGGCCTAACTTTTGGTGCAAAAAAAGCTAACGTAGCCTCTTTAAAACTTCTGTGATGATAATGCAAAATCGAATCGACTTTAGATCTTTGCTCGGGACTATCAGGATAAAGATCGGTCCAACCGTGTTTTGTGCACAAGTAAGACATTATTGCGAGGGACTCTCCAAGAACAAAACCTGTATCAGGTTCTTCAAGTCCTGGAATAGTGGCATTCGGAAATTTCTTCATATAATCAGGATCTCGAGTTCCGTTACCTTTGGGTGAACCTGGAACGGTTACCACGAGTTCAAAGGGCAGCTTTTTATTTAATAACAACCAGATTACTGTTCTAACTGCTTGTGACATTGGTACACCATATATTTTTATCGGTTCACTCATTTTTTCTCCTATTTTAGGTGTTTAGCGCGCTGTAATTTTTCTTTGACTCAAATGCGAACGTAATCATTATCATACAAACTATATTTATAAGGGTGATTATCTTTTGCAAGGTTGCATGTTGAATCATTTCAGATTCAGCTTCCATTGGATTACCGCTAAATATCTCATACATTACATAAGCGACAATCGATGCCATTAAAAATAAAATCATGTAGCCGTAATAGTTATTAATTTCTTTATTTTTAAACATCAATACGAGATACAAAAGAGTTGCTGGTATGAGTAACCTAAAGGAATTTAGAGCAAAAAAAACATGCTCATCAAAATAAAGATCATGCGGAGTAAGTCCGACTAGAGCAAAAAAAGCCATTCCCAAAAAGATGAACAGTGACCCAAAGAAGGCTATCCAATAATCAATGCCTTCGTTTTTAAACAGCGCAGGAACTGAGTTAAAAAAAGCCAGACCGGCAAAGAAGCAAATTCCTAATGAGAAAGCAAAAAAGACTGATGAGAGAAAATTTTGCTCGCCGTTATGAGCGTTGTACGCACCTAGGTCGCTTAAAAAATTGTGGGTTAAGGAATATCCAATCTGAGAATCATCGTGAATGTTCCCTCCTGGATAAAAATACATTGAGATCGAAATGAAGACCAAAAATCCAATGGCCATTAGTCTTACGAAACTAAGATTGAAAATATCTCTCATCACTAATTGCTGTCTGCTACCGCGCCTCCATCTGAAGCAATGGTCTGACCAACTATATATTCTCCCGCTCTAGAGCAGAGAAAAATTGCAAGCCCTGCAATATCTTCAAGGCCTCCTACGCGACCGCTTGGATTTGCCTCACCTACTTGACTCCAATCAACGTCGGTATCACCTCCAAACCCAACCCCAGTACTTAACATCCAAGTTGGATAAGGTCCTGGAGCGATGGCATTCACAATAATTTTTTCTTTGATTAAAAATGCTGCTAGAACTCTAGACAGGTGATGCACAGCTGCTTTTGACGGTCCGTAAGCAAAATTTTCAAAAGCACCTTTTTTAAGACCATCAATTGAACCTATGTTGATGACCCTAGCCGGGTCGTCTTTACCTGCTTGCCTTAAAAGTGGTAATAGTTTTTGAGTTAAAAAGAAGATACCTTTGACGTTAGTATCCATGACTTTATCCCAACCGATTTCTGGATAGGTATCGATAGGCTCACCCCAAGCAACACCGGCATTGTTTATTAAAATATCAAGTTTGTCCTCTTTTGTTTTTATGGCATCAGCTAATGCCTCTATCCCTTCAACATTAGATACGTCGGCAGGTATTGAAATACATTCACCTCCGTATTCCTCACTTAATTTTTTAGCGGTTTCATCACATACCTCTGCTTTTCTTGAGCTTATGTAAACCTTCGCTCCTGAAGCTAAGAAGCCAGCAGCGATCATGCTACCAATTCCTCTCGAACCTCCAGTGACCAAAGCCACCTTGCCTTCTATTGAAAATAAATCTTTCATGGTTATCTCTTTTTAATTAAGTTGTTAAATATAACTAATAAATTGCCAATTTTGAAAAAGCTTTTTCAGTTATTTTGTTATTTTTTTTTGAAACCAAAAATGCATTTTTCTTTTTATTGAAAACTACTGCTTTATGAGGTTTTTCATCAATTAGGTGCAGTGCGCAGCCTCCATCGACAGCAAAACATTCATCGAAAGTATTTTTCTTGAGCATTTTATGTACGCTTGGTCTTCTTTCAGGTTCCTCATCGTAATGAGGGCAGCAAACTCCAGAAACAAAATTTAAACAATCCATTACCTTCAAGTTTTCAGCCCAAGAGTCTGTGATTCCTCTTTCAAACCAGCAAATGGCGCCAGCACTAACCCCACTCATCACTGATCCTTTTTCGTAAGCTTGTTTCAAAATTTCATCTAGTCCCCAATCACGCCATACCGCCAACATGCTCTTGGTATTGCCGCCTCCCACAAAAATAGCATCCTGATCATGAATTAATTTTTCCAAGTTTGGTGTACGTTTAAAAAAATCTAAATGAGTTGGCTGACAATTAAGATTGGAAAATGTTGCGTAATAGTTGAGTTTATAAAGTTCTAAATCACCTGTTGCAGTAGGAATAAAACAAATTTTAGGTTTTCTTTTTTTGGTCTGATCAAGGATGTACTGCTCAATAATGCCTACGCCGGGGTTTCTGCCGAAACCGCCTCCGCCAATGGATATAATTTGTCTTGATGCCCCCATGTATAAGTTTTTGAAATTGTTAATTTCAGTAAAACCGAGTTTTCATCTCCCTTTTAATATAGCACTTTATGAATTAACTTCATCTATTTTGATGTCAGATTTAGACTCAAATTCTGATTGAAAGAATTCTCTTGGACAACCAAACAAACTTTCGCAGGAAAATTCTTTGCCCATTTCTACAGGAAAAATCTCACTTAATATATCCCTAACTTTGCCAGTCCAAATTGCGTAACCTCTAGAATTCATATGCAACATGTCAGGAATGTAAAGTTCTCTTCTTGGTTTACCTTCATCTGTGAACATCGTTTCAGATACATTTATTACAAAGAGATCAGGATCTTCCTTAGCAAGATCTTCAATATGTTCGTTCCATTTAAGTTGGAGGTTTCTTTGAAAAAAACGACTCGGCGAGGGCTGGATTTCAATGACAAATAATTTAGTATCTGGCAAATCACGTTTGACTCGATTATAAAAAATTTCAAAATCAAGCTTTACCTTATCGACTGGGTTGTATGCAGCAATGTCGTTAGTCCCGCAAAAAAATATGATGGCCTTTGGTTCATAAGGTAGGACAATCGATTCAAAGTGCCTGTTGATATGCTTAATGTGGGCTCCCCCAAAGCCTCTATTGATAACTTCCAAGGGTGCCATATCGTCTTGTAAGGATTTCCAAAGTCTTATTGATGAGCTACCGATAAAAAGAAACTTATTTTTGTCTGGAGGAGAGATTTGATCTTGAGCAACAAATGAATTGATATCTTCATCAAATTTTTCTATGTCGTTGGAGTTATAGGATTTTAATCTTTCAATCCACATTTCTAGCTCCTCTTCGGTCAATTGGTAGCCCATCGACTTTGCAGTCTCTCTTATGGTTTTGGCATACTGGCTATCCTCATTGCTGAACAATGACAATGGCATCAGGATCAAGAAGATTAAAAAAACTTTCATATCTTTTATATATTTTGCATCAAAAATGATATCTTAGACTGCTATGACAGACAAAATAATTCTGACAGTTATTGGCCTGGAATGGCTTATTTTTGGATTAATTGGATTAATCAGCCCTGTTTACATAGCTACTTTATTGGATATGCAGTTAGGCTCTTCCATTGGTTACAGCGAACTCAGGGCAATGTATGCTTTTTTTACGTGCATGGGTTTAACTGCTCTATTGAGTTTATGGAATGTAAAACTTAAAAAAACCGTCTACCTATTATTTTGTATTGTTCTTGGATGCTTCTTAATTGGTAGAATCATAAGTTTCATTTTTGATGGTTCGCCCACACAAGGAGGCATTATCATTTTTGTGAATGAACTTATTGTTTATGCTCTTGTAATGTGGAGATACAGGAAAAGAGAAGTTCTTTTTTAAATTTAGTTGGGGTATGGTTTTGCGGTTTCTTATTGTTATTTTTTCTATTTTTCTTATTGGGTGTAATTTTTCAGACGGAAAGGACACTGAAATCATAAGCCTTTCTCAAGGAGATTTAGTTGGTTTTGCAAAAGGCGAAACTGATTATTTTTTAGGCATACCTTATGCTGAGCCTCCAATAGGAGCTAATAGATTTGAACCGCCAAAATCTCATAAGGGTTGGAGCGATGTTTTAAAAGCAAAGGAAGCGGAAAAGCAGTGTATGCAACCTCAAGGTGAAGAAGGCGAATTAAGTGAGTTTTTTGAGGTTTTTCTTACAAAATCTGGAATGAAGTGGTGGGAACAAATCATTCTAGAAAATGCTGCGTGGCTTTTCGCAAGTTTAGATTTTGAGAAACAGCAATCCGAAGACTGCTTATTCATTAATATCATCAAACCGTCAAAAATAGATAACGGTTCTTTACCTGTTATGGTTTGGTTCCACGGAGGCGGTTATAACTTCGGTAACGGCGATGGACTATACATAACAGATAGATTTGCAAAACGTGACGTTATCTTGGTAACAATGAACTACCGATTAGGTCCATTTGGATTTTTTGCACATCCGTTATTATCTGAAGCATCAAAAATGGGTGTCTCAGGAAATTATGGAACTTTAGATCAAATCCAAGCCTTAAAATGGGTGCAGACCAATATACATCTTTTTGGGGGCGATCCAGATAACGTAACTATTTTCGGTGAATCCGCCGGGGGAGCAAGCGTTGAAACCTTAGTGTCAACAAAACTTGCAAAAGATCTTTTTCATAAAGCCATAGCTCAAAGCGGATACACAGTCGGAAGAGCAAGAAATATTAGAGAGCAAAGAGGAGATCTAATTTCTGCAGAATCGCTCGGGGAAAAGTTTTTTCATTCAATATCTGGAATAGATAATCCTTCCGTGGAAGATATTAAGAATCTATCAGCGGATCTTTTTTTTGAAACTGAAAAATTCGAGAAAGAAAATGATAGTGAACAAGCTGGATGGTTTCCAATCGAAGACAAATGGGTTTTTGATTCGCCGACGCAAATAAGTTTTACCGAAGGCAAAACCAATGATGTCATTTACGTTGCAGGATTTAATGCAAATGAGGGTACTAATTTATCTCCTTTTGTTTTTGGTGAAAAACTTAATGAGAATGATTGGATCAAACAAACTTGGGAGATGAGTGACTTTTTTTACCTTCCTTTACCTGATAGTGTAAAAGCATATGGCGAAAGTCTTGAATATTCGAAGGAACGATCTGCTAATGAATTGTGGGGTGATTTAGCATTTGGAGGAGATGGTTTTTTCATGGTTAATCAGTTTGCATCCAATGGCGGAGAAGCTTATTTATATTATTTTGAAAAAGGCCCGTCATCGGATACTCAAACTCTTGATGCCGCGCACGGCTTAGAGTTGTTTTATCTTTTCGATAACATAGTCCCATTTTGGCCTTGGAAAAAAATAGATGATGGAATTAGAGATACCATGCTTAAGGATTGGACGGATATTGCAAAATATGGGAAACCACGAAGTGATTGGCAAAAATTTGATCCGAATAATCCCAAGGCAATGCATTATGGGCAGAGAATTGAATTCAAAACTCCCGAAAAACTTTCTCTTTATAAGAGTCTAGAAAAGGTTTATTTAGAAGAAGGAAAAAATTTCTAGAGCAGGTGCTTTTTCATGAAAGAAAGTGCTTGATCCATAGCGTCTCTTCTTATCGACCAATCTCCACCCGAATGAGCGCCAAACTTTATCTCGCCAGTTTCAAAAATTTTAACTCTATCTTCAAATGAGTTAGCACTCATTGCTTTTCCTTCATCGGTAATAAAAGTGATACTTCCATCGTTTTTCAATTGTGCAAACTTTTCATTTATTGCCAGCGCTTCAGGCCAAAAAGTTAGAGGATGAATAGAGTCAAAAGAGTGATGTCCTTTTTTAAATTCATATACCTCAACATCCGCACCAGCTTTCTTCATTTCTTTGCAAATATCTTTAACAAGAATGCCAGGCGTATAGTCATCATCTGAACCAATTAAATTTAAAATTGGAGCTTTTGACCATCGATGTTCATCCGGATTCAAAAACGTTGGAGGATAAAAAGGTAGGTGAGCACAAAATCTCTCACCGTTTGGTGCAAGCTTCTCCATAATAGGTTCCCACGCAGCATAAAAAGCTACCATGCCGCCTAAGCTCCAACCGGTAATTGCGATTTTATTTGCATCTAGATCGGGATGCCTTGATAAAAATTTTAAAGGTTCTACCACATCAACCATCATCATGGCTGTTGTCACTGAGAGTTGATCTTCAACAGTGGAAGCAACCCCCCTCGAATCAAAACTGTGTGCTTTAAAGACTGCAATTCCATTATTGAGAAAATTGAGCATATGTTCATGATGGTGCCCGGCCCAATTATCGCTTCCATGCGCGCAAATTACTAATGGATAGGGTTTTTTCCCCTGTTCTGGAAAAATTAACCAACCGAAACTATCTTGAGTTTCGGCTTCATCTAATTCATTAAATATTTGATAAAACTCATAAGGATTTTTGGATTTATATTCGATGTATCCAAATTCGTTTTCTTTAAAGTTGATTTTTTCGTTCACGTCTTATAATTATTGAGAATAATTCTTATTTGATGATTAAATTTGCCCCATAAAGTGTCATAATATCCAACCGAACTTTGAAGAATTGAATGAATCATAATATTCCGATTGATAATCTTATAGAAATTGCCCTCAATAACAAGGAAGGCATTACTGCATCGAATGGAGCCTTAATTGTTACAACTGGAAAAAGAACCGGAAGAAGCCCTAAAGACAGATTCATTGTCGAGGATTCGATCACTAGAGAAGTTGTCGATTGGAGTGAGAACAATCAGCCTATCGAGTCGGAAAAATTCGAACGACTTTGGAACGAGTCTGAAGATTATCTAAAAGGAAAAGAGACTTACACAGCAGATCTTCACGTTGGAGCTAGCGCTGAGCATTATCAGCCTGTTGTTGTTGAAAATGAGCTTGCCTGGCACAACGTATTTTGTCAAAGCTTACTCATAAGGCCTGATACATTTAACCCAAAGGGCAAAGATTTATGGAATCTTAGATGTGTTCCAAGTTTTGTTTGTGATCCCAAGGTCCATGGGACCAATTCAGACGGAACAGTAATGATCAATTTCACTGAGAAAAAAGTTCTTATTCTGGGTATTGCCTATGCAGGTGAAATGAAGAAGTCTATGTTTGGAGTTTTGAACTTCATTTTACCTGAGCATGATGTTTTACCAATGCATTGTGCTGCAAATGCAGGAGAGAACGGCGATGTATCACTTTTCTTTGGTCTTTCTGGAACAGGTAAAACAACATTATCAGCAGATCCAAATAGATGGTTGATTGGCGATGATGAGCATGGCTGGGGAGAAGGAATCGTCTTTAATTTTGAAGGCGGATGTTATGCAAAAACTGTCAACCTCTCGCAAAAGAACGAACCTATTATCTGGGATGCTATCAAAAGGGGTTCGGTAGTTGAGAATGTAGTCCTCAAACCAAATACCATCGATATAGATTATGCTAATCAGTCTATTACGGAGAATACCAGAGCTGTCTATCCTCTCTCACATGTAGACAGTCATTTAAAAGATAATTTTGCAGGCGAGCCAAATGCAATTATTTTCCTTACCTGTGATTTAACTGGAGTGCTGCCACCTGTATCCATTCTGAGCAAAGAAGCAGCTGCATATCATTTTCTCAGCGGTTACACCGCAAAAGTTGGTTCCACAGAAATTGGTTCGACTAAAGATCTGGATTCAACTTTCTCTCATTGTTTCGGCTCTCCGTTTTTTCCAAGACCGCCAAGAGTTTATGCTGAACTTTTAATGAAAAGAATTGAGAGTTTTGGCAGTAAAGTATTCATTGTTAATTCTGGATGGACCGGAGGTCCATACGGAGTTGGTAATAGATTTGATATTCCTGTTACCAGGAGTGTCATAAAAGCTATTCAAGATGGTTCTATCCATGAGTCATCTACAGAAATGCTTGATATCATGAATGTTGAAATACCCGTCAATCTTGATGGCGTAGATCCAAAACTTTTAAATCCGTCTGCTACATGGGGAAGTAAATCAGATTACGATAATGAAGCAAAACAACTTGCTGAAAAATTTAGAACTAACATAGAAAAATTTAATCTCTCATCCGAAGTAGTAGCAGCTGGTCCAAAGGTTTAATCTTTACCAGTAATGTCCAACAAATTTCTTAATTCTCTAGAAGATCTAGACTCGTTAAATCTATCTGATTTCATAAAAATTTCTCAAAGGGGTATTGAAAAAGAAAATTTAAGATCAAATAACAGCTCTATTTCATTAGAACCTCATCCTAAAGTCTACGGATCATCTTTAACAAACTCTCGTATTACCACTGACTTCTCTGAAGCCTTGATCGAGCTTGTCACTGGTCCAAATAAAGACCTAAATAACTGTCTCAAAGAATTAGAAGACATCGTTTATTTTTGTTTAAAAAATACTGATGAAGACTTTTGGCCAGCGAGCATCCCCATGTCTATAGAGGATGAAGCTACTATTCCTATTGCAGATTATGGAAACTCTAATTCAGGTAGACTAAAAAAACTTTACCGTGTCGGTTTATCACACAGATATGGAAGCATGATGCAGACGGTTTCTGGCATACACTACAATTTTTCTTTTGATGACAGATTGTTTGAACAATGGGCAAAAAAAGAAGGAGAAAAACTTAGAGAGTTCAAAGATAAAAAATATTTAAGCCTGGTAAGAAACTTCCGAAGAAATGCATGGCTAATTACCTATCTTTTTGGGTGCAGCCCTATAGTTCCTAAAGCTTTTGCAAAAGGCAGGGAACATAACCTAAAAGAATTAAATTCAAAAGATCTATATCTTGAAAACGCCACTTGCTTGAGAATGGGAGAATTAGGTTACATATCCAAATCACAAGATAACCTTAATATTGCTTACAACAATCTTGAGGAATATTTAGCTGATCTAAAAAAAGCCTTAACAACTGATCATCCAAGATATAAAACTCTAGGCACAAAAGTTAATGATGAGTACATCCAACTAAATACCGCGATAATTCAAATAGAAAACGAGTATTACAGTTCTATCAGGCCTAAAAGATTAGTGGCAAGTGGGGAAAGGCCAATTAACGCACTTAGAGATAAAGGCATAGAATATGTTGAAATCAGAGCCTTGGATAATAATATTTATGACCCATTTGGCATCTCAGATGAAACGGCTATCTTTTTGGAAAGTTTCCTTTTTTATTGTTTACTCTCAGAAGATCAGCCATGCGAACAAGATGAAATAAGGAAAATACAAAGTAATTGGGGCAATGTTGTTCTTTCTGGCAGAGATGAAGACCTAAAATTAGAATTCAAAGATGGTTCGTTTTTCTTGAGAGATAAAGCAGCGAAAATTATCAGTGAGATGTCTAACCTAGAAGCTCGAATCGACAATCTAGAATATAAAACTATATTTAAGAAATCCCTAGAAACACAACAAAATAAAGTAAACGATTCAGATAAAACACCATCCGGTAAGCTTTTAAAAGAAATAATTTCATCCGATACAACTTGGGATAAATATACAAATGATATTGCGAAGAGTCATAAAGAAGAAATACTGAAATTAAATAGAGAAGTCCATTATTTAGAAAAACAGGCAAGTGAATCATTGAAAGAATTCTCTCGAAAGGAAGCTGAAGAAGAAAAAGATTTTGATTCTTTTCTTGCAGAGTACCTATCTGCAATTGAATAAGGCAAAATATAAAAAATTTAGATTGGAGAAAATTATGAAAGCTTTTGTTTGTAATGAATTCGGACCTATTGATATTCATAAAGTAGAAGAAGTAGCAGAGCCAGAATTATTGGATGGCCAGGTATTAATTGATGTAAAAGCTGCTGGTGTCAGTTTTCCTGAAGTACTTATAGTCCAAGGCTTATATCAGTTTAAGCCTCCCTTTCCTTTTATTCCTGGAGGTGAAGTAGCTGGAGTAATTAGCAAAGTTGGCGCTGGCGTTGAGAACTTTAAGGAGGGTGACAGAGTTATTGCCATGACTGGAACCAGTGGAATGGCTGAAAAGGTAGCTGTTTTTGCAGCTTCAATTTTTAAATTACCCGATTCTATGAACTTTGCTGAAGGAGCAGCATTCCCTTTAAATTATGGAACTACTATTCACGGACTAAAACAAAGAGCAAAGCTTCAGGAAGGTGAAACTCTTATGGTCTCTGGTGCAGCAGGCGGCCTAGGTATTACTGCCATTCACTTAGGTAAAGCAATGGGGGCTAAAGTAATTGCCACAGCATCCTCAGAAGAAAAATTAGAAATTTGCAAACAAGAAGGTGCTGATGAAGTTGTTCTATACCCCAGAGATATGGATAAAGATAAACAAAAAGAGCTTTCAAATAACTTAAAGGCTGTAGCTCCAAATGGGATAGATGTTATTTACGATATTGTTGGCGGGGATTATGCCGAACCGTCTCTTAGAGCGATAGCAAGAAACGGCAGATATCTAGTGATAGGATTTACCGCTGGAATACCAAAAATGCCTCTGAATTTGACCTTGCTAAAAGAATGTCAAATTGTTGGAGTATTTTGGGGACAATTCATAGGGTTAGAGCCTGAAGTAAATAAGCAGAATTTTGATGACTGTTTTGAGATGGTTAATAGCAGAAAATTTAAACCTCTTGTCTCACATACCTATAAAATTGAAGATTCAATTAGTGCGCTGAAGTTTATACAAGATAGAAAGGCAACTGGGAAAGTTATTGTTGAAATGTAAAAAAAGGGGGCTTTTGCCCCCTTTTTCACAACACATTAGTCAGAGCTATTGTTTATCCATAGTGGCAGGATAATGTAGAGCCCTAGAATCACCCAAAATAAAGTAATTAAAGGATCTCCAATCAATGAGTAAGTTGGTTCCCCTTCGCCAGCGAAGAAAGCTATAAAGCTATCAAACCTTCCGGAAGGTTCTTCAACCTGGCTTAATGCATAAGCTGTTCCCGCGGTTGTCCAATCGGTAAAGGCTTGTTGAACAATGCCAAAATAAACGATTAGAAGTCCGAAAACGGTTGTGACCAGTTTTGTAAACAAGTTCGCGTTTCCAGAATTTACTAGATTTAAAGTAACTCTCGCTGCAAACCAAGCAGCAAAGAAGGTAAATAATGTAAATATCCCTCTGCTTACCAAAGCAAGCTGATAAGACGACCATATTTCATATTCATTCATATTTTCTCCCATGTTTAATGAATTCAATCTTTATATTATTTGAAATTATTGGTTCTTGAAACAAAAAAAGGAGGCTTGCGCCTCCTTTTTTCTAAATATTACTCAACTTTGTTTTTTGACCCAAATTGGTGCTAATAACATTATTGTCACAACTAACCAAAACACAGCAAAAACTGGATTGTTTGGAATCAAATTAAAAGTTGTTTCGCCGGTTCCAAGGAACTCAACAAAGGCTTGTCCTGATGAAGACAAATTATCAAGCTCAGCTAGCTCGTTAACTACACTCTGCCAAGTTATATCTAAGAAGCCAATCGTTTGTAAGTTAATAAAAACTATTCCTAATGCAAATAAAGTCACTAAGATTTTATTCAACATTGGTGCGCCTTCATCATAAATTCTAAGAGTAGCTCTAAAACCTACCCAAAGTAAAAATAGTCCCCCAACTTGAAAAATTGCATTACTGATCAAGAAGCTATAAAAGCCCATCATTATTTCATTTTCAGTCATATTTTTTCTCCTATAAAATTTGAACTGAATTAATATTAGATAAATAGAATGTGAAAAGCCATAAAAAAAGGAGGTTAAGAACCTCCCTTTTTTTTGGCTTTAGATTGACTTTTAACTTTTTGGAGCTGGGGAAGTCCACATACCACCTATAAGCCCTACGAGAATTGCTAATATAAATACAATTCCTATTGGGTCAGACGGGATTAATGACGAATTGACGTATTCTGTTGCTCCAGTGCTTTCAACAAAAAGTTGAAGCGCACCATTAAGTTCTTCTCCTGATTCAGAAAGAGCATAAGCCCAGTTGTTCACAGTGGAAGTTATGTTGCTATAAGTTCCAGCAAAGAAACTTACAATGCATAAAGACATTATTGTGTGCACCACTTTTCCAAAAGTATTTGCACCATATATATAAGCATTGCTTACCCCTCTAAACATCATCCAAAGAAGCAATACATTCCCAACAAAAAAAGTTGCGAATAGCTGCATAAAGCCAAGATAGCTTTCTGAAATTTGTGTTATTTCCATTTTTATCTCCTATTTTAAAAAATTTATTTTCTTGGTATCCATATCAAACCAATAATCATTATGGCGACAGTAACCAAAAATATAAGTCCAATTGTATCGGGCATTCCAACAGGCTCCGTTGTGCCAACAAAATCTAGAAAACCTTGAGCACCTATTGGATCAGGAGCATTTTCAACTCCCATCTCGGTTATCCTCCTTGCAGTCATAACCCAGTTGTTTGCTGCGATGGCAAACGCTTGAAAAGAGCCTGCAACAATTGAAAGCCCAAAGACTGTACTTAAAATTTTGGTAAACAAATTTGAAGATGGATTCTCTCCAGTCATATTAGCTGTTCTTAAGGCCAGCCAAATTGCAATAATGCAACCTATAAAAGTTAATGCATCTGCCAATCTATTCATTTGAAAAGAATTCAAAATAAATTCTGCATCCATAATCTCCTCCTATTAGAAAATGTAATAATTAATTTTAACAAATCTAATAGATTTATTTAGACTTTGTGTAAAAAAGTTGCAGACTTTGTGCAAAAAAGTTGCAAAGAATGTCAAAATTTTCTGAATAAATGAGTATAGTTTACAAATGTTCGAAATTTATTTAGATAAAGCAAAAAAATACCGTTTCCGCTTAAAAGCGAGAAATGGAGAGAATATCTGCGCTAGTCAGGCCTACACATCAAAATCTTCTTGTATGAAAGGGATAAAATCTGTTGCTAAAAACGCAAAATCTAAAGACAACTTTATTTCTCAGGAATCTAAATCTGGAAAATGGACTTTTAGATTAAAGTCTGGAAATAATAAAGTTATAGCAACCAGCCAATCATACAAAGATAAATCGTCCATGAATAAAGGGATTAAAAGTGTGATGACTAATGCTCCAAAGCTTGTAATAGATTAATACTTTCCTTTTATCTTTTTGGAAAGCCATTAATTATTGCCAAGTAACTTTTGCAAAAGTACCAGTGGTGCAATAAAAAATATCTCTGTTGAAACCAGGTGTTAAAAACATACCGTTGGCTAATCTTGCATTTACATCGACTTTGCTAAGTAATTCTCCAGTCTGAATATCCACAACAATTAAATAGTCTTTATCGTTTTCAAAACTATTGATCACCAGTTCTTTTGTCTCAGGAAAAACAACCGGCTGCATGGTTGGTCTAACTTCTAAAGTCCAAGATAAATCTAGATTTCCATTTTTTGTTGAAATACCTGCTAATCCTCCGTTAAGACTGTCCCATGCAATGCAGGTTTCTAATTCTGGAACATTAACCGGTGGAGCAATGATACCCCCGCCATTTTTTTCAAAAGGTTCAATGGAGGATAGATTTGATGTTGTGAGATCAAGCCTTATAAGTCTTTGTTTGCCAGTCCATGGTGCAGGGCTTCTCCAACTCAAATGAGTATTTTCTTCAACTCTGCCGTTGGGATGAACACCGTAAATTTGTCTTACTGAATCTATATCTCCGTTATCCATCAACCAAAGAGCCCCATCAGAGATGCACCCATCCCATGCTAAACCTTGAACACCTTCCTCATTTCTATAAGGTGGCTGCCACTCTTGATCAATTTCTAAATTTTTTTCATTAATCTTCAATCGCCAGATTCTCGAGATTCCTGGGACGTAAATGTATTCGCCTTCTGAAGTTAAATCACTTGCAATCCTCCCCATTGAACCTTCAGGAAGTTGGATAGTCTCGATAACCTCAAGATTATCAGGATTTAACCTAGTTATTGAAGAATTACTTTGATTTTCAAGTCTGCAGTCTTTAGTGACTATAGTTCCGTCAGATAAAATTAATAATCCATTGTGAGCCTGATCAATAGGAAGCTGTTTTTCAATTAAAACTTGGCACTTACTATTTAAAACATGCATAAAATTTCCGTTAACCTTGATAATGTTTCCATTGTTGTGGACAGCTATGGCTCCGCACCACACATGGTCCCCGCAGGGTAAATTAGGACTTTCACTGATAGTCTCAAGGGTTACAGGATCTATTCTTTGCAACCATCCGAAAGGTTTTGGTCCGTTGAAGAATGGCATCGTTCCGCCAAGATAAAACTCATTCTTGTCTCTTCTTACAACCATTACATTCCATTTTCCGGAAAGAACCGATTCTACTTTTGCATTAGCTCCCTTAGCAAACAGACCACCTTTGGCTGCTTTCTGTCTTCTGTTCCCCCCACACTCAACAGGCCATGGAGATTTAAAATAACCAGGATGTTGGTTTTCTCTATCTAATGAGTTACTCAATTTTTATTCTTGGTTTTTTAGTTAATTTAAAAACTTTAATCTATAAGATAATTCTTTATCTTATTAACGATTGTAAGTTAAAACGCTCTCCAAAACAGTGACCATGTTATTTGGATCGACAGGAGATTTAAAGAAGCCGTAATATCTACCCGATGGGCTTAATAGTGCAAGATTCATACTGTGATCCATATCGTAGTCAGTACGTTTTGAATCTACTACCGGCACAAATGGAAGTGTTAGCTGAGTTGCTAAAGTATAAATAGTTCCAATGTCACCGCTTACGCCTATAAAAGATGAATCAAAAGATTTAGCGTATCTATTGATCAGTTCTGGAGTATCTCTGTCTGGATCAACAGAGACAATCATAAAATTGATTTTATCTCTTAATTGAATGTTTCTTTCAGCAAGAAGATTTGAAGTCTTTTTCATTTTTGCCATAGTCATTGGGCACATATCAGGACACGAGGCAAATCCCATGAATACCAAATGCCATTTCTCAAGCAAATTTGTTTGCTTGAAAACTTCTGTCCCTGACTGAAGCCTAAAATCTGTTAACTGTCTAGGTGCTGAGAGCTCATAAAATTTGAGCTCTTTGTATTCATCTTTGGTGAGCTCTTTAGGTGAAACGATGCTGTAGACAAAAACACCGATCACTAATGATACCAATACAAGGCAAGATAAAACCGTTAATCGAATATTTGAAGTTTTAGACATAAGTTACCACCGCCCTATCAACGATCATCAATAAAAATATTAACGTTAAATAAACAATAGAATATAAAAATAAACTCATGGAATTATCTGCGCCTGTACTTTTTTTTAATTTCCAAGATTTTTGTATGAATATTCCGCCAAGAATTACTGCTCCTATCAGATAAAGATATCCAAAATATCCAGTTGCAAATAAAAGTAGCGACACCACCATTAGTAAAATTGAATAAAGAACTATTTGTATCTTTGTGTACTCGATACCTTTGACCACTGGCATCATCGGAATTCCAGCTTTTGCATATTCGTCTTTTTTATTGATAGCAAGAGCCCAAAAATGTGGCGGGGTCCAGATAAAAATTAACAGCACAAGTAAAAGTGGTAAAGGATCTATGGAACCCACTACAGCAGTCCAACCTAGCAAAGGAGGCATTGCTCCTGCTAAACCACCGATGACAATATTTTGTGAACCGGAAAATTTAAGCACTTTTGTATAAAAAAATGCATAAAAAATCCAAGTTCCAAATGTTAAAACCCACGTTAAAAAGTTATTAAAGTACAAAATCAAAGCAGATCCAGCTATAAAAAGAAAACTTGCAAACACGGTTGCAGAAGTCACACTGATTTTTCCAGTGACAATAGGTCTTTTGACTGTTCTTTCCATTACAGAGTCGTATTTAAAATCTAAAATTTGATTAATTGCAGCTGAAGATCCTGCAATAAAAGCTATGCCTAAAAAACCTGTCAGAGCTTTGATGATATCGAGGTTGAAGTTTGTGGCTAAAATCATGGAAGCGCCAGCAGTGATCATCAATAGATATAAAACTCCAGGTTTTGTGAGTTTAAAAAATTCAGAAATAGTTAGGCTCATGCGGGGCTTATTGTAGATGATTTTAGTCTAACAAAGGATAAATACATCAGAAGGAATAAGGCTCCTAAGTTGTGAGCGATGGCAACGTATAAAGGAACTTGAAAATATATATTGGATATACCTAAAACTATTTGGAAAGAAATTAGTGACGCAAAACCCAAAGAAGTTAAAGGATAATTTTCCTTGAAAAAACGCCACGATAAAAGAAGGAAGACAATGGATACAGCAATTGCACCCAATCTATGAATAAAGTGAATCGCTATTCTGGATTCCACATCCATCTGTCCTCCAAGGTAATCGGGTCCGATTTGCTGAAAGAAATTAAAACCTTTTGCATAGTCTGCTGGAGGCAACCACTTTCCATGACAAGTTGGAAAGTCTGGACATGCTAATGCTGCATAATTTGAACTTAGCCAAACTCCTAAAATTATTTGAGCAAGCAGAAATGGAAAGGCCCAATTAAGGAGAGTGCTCGTTTTTGGTAACAATGAAAAGTTAATATTAAAAGATGATCTTAAATGGGATGACCTTAAAAAAATTAGGAAAACCAAAGTAGTGGTAAAAAAACCTCCTAACAGGTGCAAGGTAACAACTTGCGGCCACAGTTTCAGGCTTACGGTTAGATAACCAAAAAGCGACTGGACACAAACCAGCAAAGTGGCAGCATAAATAAGGTTTTTGAGCCATTTATCCTTGGTCTTAGCAATAATAGCGATAAAAAATAGGCCAAAAATAAGTAAGCCAAGAGTTCCAGCAAAATATCTATGGACAACTTCTGGAATTGCCTTTTCAACTTCAAATTGCCTTTCCGGATAAGCAATGTTGGCTTGCTCAATTTCAGATTCTGTTTCTGGCATCCAAACGTAGCCGTAACAGCCAGGCCAATCGGGGCAACCTAATCCGGCATCGACTAATCTCGTCCATGCTCCTAAACCCACTACAACAAAGGCTAGGAAGATTCCTATCAGGCTAATTACTTGAATTCTCTTATAGCTATCCAATTTTTGAAACCCTCAATAATTTTTTTAAGTCTTCAAGGATTTGCTTAAAGTTTTCATTTTTATCCTCTTTAGGACCATAAAACATGATGATGTTTCCTAAAGGATCAACTATAAACAAGGATCCCTCCTCAAAAGGATCAATATTCTGGCTTTCAAATTCTTTAGCTATCAAAGAGCCCTCTAGATAAGTAGCATGGTTAAGTGGCTTATATTTTTCCAAGATATCGTAGTCTTTATCTGACTCGCTGAGGAGAAATCTTGACACTCGGATACTCTCTCGATTTAAGGCTATGTTGGCTTGTCTTGCAACATAAGCTGCATCATCGCAAGTTGATGAGCAATCACCTTTAATAAACTGGAAGATCATCCAGTCTCTTTCGATGGTTTCAATGTTAAAGGGTTGATACTCATAAGTGACCCCAAGCTCACCAACATCAATTGGCGGCGACAGAAGTTGGCCGTTATTTACCCTACCTTCTGGAAGTGATGCACCCGAGTAGTACCATACTGTGCTTGAGAGGATCACCAAGATTGGAGTTAAGAAAATTAGCATCGCTATGACAAAATTTTTCTTAATCATTTTTTCTAAACCCTGCAAAAATAAAACCTGCCAAAGCAACCAAGCTCAAGCCTAACCATTGTATTGCATAGCCAAAATGACGATTAGCTGATAAGTAAACGGGTTGCCAAATCCTGGAGAATCCATCTAATGAGAATTCATCAAGTTCAAAGACTACAGCTGGAAAGTTTGTATTCCACTTCAGATTAATACTGTCGATATCAAAGGACTGCATTTCTAAATCACTTTCTTCCCTTTCATAGATTGAATTATCAATCGTGAAAGCTTTTTCAATGGGTCTGAAAACTCCCTGCAATAAATAATTTTGATCTAAAGTCTTTTTTGAACTATCGAATGAATTTGACCATCCTTTTGATACCAAAAGTGATAAGCCATTATTAGATAAAAACTCTTGATAAACAGAAAAACCACGAACTCCTTCATAGATTGCGTTGTCTACTAAAACTGTCTTTTTGCTGAATTTGCCTTGCATAAAAAAGGGTCTATACCATTGGCTGGGAGATGCATATTCTAGAGAAATAAATTCGGTTGGGGGCTTTGTTTGCTGATTATTAATAAAACTTTCAAGCTTAGATTTTTCTAGACCTCTTTGGTATTGCCAAAAACTTAAACTTAATAAAATTGGTAACATTACTGTTATTAAAGTAATAAACTTCCAACCTGGATTAAATTTTCTAATGTTAGTAAAAATACTCATCGTCGTTTTAATGATTGCCATGCTGATAAGCCTCTTTTCGAGCGCCGTATTTATGATCAAAGATAAAAAAGGTGCTATGACAAGAAGCTTTATGGCTCTTAGAGTAAGAGTAATTATTGCAGGGCTTCTTCTGCTGACTCTTGCTTACGGTCTTTATAGTGGTCAAATAGTAGTTAATAGTCCTTGGGGTTAGAAAACATAAACCACCAATACCAATAATATCCATACAACATCCACGAAGTGCCAATACCAAGATCCTGCTGCTAGGCCAAAGTGATCATCCTTAGTAAATGCTCCTCTGAAGCCTCTTATAGTCATAATTGTTAGGATAATCGCCCCCATACAAACGTGGAAACCGTGGAACCCAGTTAAAAGAAAAAACGTTGTTCCGTATATTCCTGCACCAAGAGTAAGGCCCATATGATCGTAGGCTTCGTAATACTCGAGTCCTTGTAAATAAACAAAGGTAAATCCAAGGATTAAAGTCATAACCATCCAAAACTTAAATGAAGATCTGTTGCCTTTTTTAAGAGCATGTTCTGCAATAGTAATGGTTCCGCTTGAGGTTATTAAACAAAGCGTATTCCAAAAAGGAAGCCAATGTCCTACGTTAGTAAAACCAGGGAAATTCATATTTTCTTTTGGGCCTTGGAATAAAGACGGATCCGGAGTCTGCATAACTGGCCAAGTTGCTTCAAATCCAGGCCACAACATATTCGAGATAGCCTTTTCGCCCTCGCCGCCCAACCAAGGAACTGCAAATATCCTTACGTAACCAAGAGCCAAAAAGAAAGCGAAGAAAAACATAACTTCACTGAATATGAACCACTGCATGCCCATAACGAAAGATCTGTTCAACTGATCGCTGTACATTCCTTTATCGTTTTCTTTTATTACTTCGCCAAACCAAAAGAAAAACACAGAAAAGATGACCGCAAAAGCAGCAATTAAAATCCAATACGAATTTGAGTCAGGTTTGTCTAAATCATTAATAGTGTAACCCGCACCTAAGACAAAAAGCATTAAACCAAAGGCCATCCAGATTGGTAATCTACTGCTTGCTGGAACGAAATATGAAGATTGGTCGGACATAATTAATTGCTTGCTTGTAATTTTATATGAGATTCGGAGATATCAAAAAGAGTATAGCCAAGCGTTAACACTGGAACATCGTCAGGAAGATCAGGATCAATAATGAATCTGACCGGCATGGTTAACTTTTCTCCAGGCTGTAAAAGCTGTTCCTCAAAACAAAAGCATTCGGTCTTATGAAAATACTGTGCACCTTTGCCTGGAGATACACTTGGAATAGCTTGAGCCACCATAGGATAATCTGTGGGATTCTCAAAAGTATAATCTACTGTGTAGGCAGTTCCCGTTTCTGCGTCTAAAGTTCTTTTCTCTGAGGTAAAATTCCATGCCATGTTTTCATTGTTCTTGGTAACAAAGAGAATTTTGATTTCCCTGGAATTAAAATTGTCATCGTATTCGGTAATGGTAGGACCAGATACTTTTCCGTTTAGCCCAGTGATTTCACAAAAAACATCATAGATAGGAACTAAGGCAAAACCAAAACAAAACATACCTAAAACAAGACTTACTAATTTTAAGTTTGTTTTAGTGGCTGCTTTCACTTAACTTCTGGCGGGGTTTCGAAAGTGTGATACGGAGCTGGCGATGCAACGGTCCACTCTAGTCCTTTGGCGCCTTCCCATACTTCTGAAGTAGCCTGTTTACCGGCAAAAATACTCTTAAGAATAATAAACAAGAAGAGGAGTTGCGTTAAACCAAAAATGAATGCACCAATAGAAATCACCATATTAAAATCTGCGAATTGAAGAGCGTAATCTGGAATTCTTCTAGGCATCCCTGCTAATCCAACAAAATGCATGGGAAAGAAAGTAATGTTAACCGAAATGAAAGACATCCAAAAATGAGTCTTCCCTAGAACTTCGTCGTACATGTTGCCGGTCCATTTTGGTAACCAATAATAAACACCGGCAATTATTCCAAAGATGGCTCCTGGAACTAAAACGTAATGAAAATGTGCTACGACAAAATAAGTATCGTGGTATTGAAAGTCAGCTGGAGCTATTGCAAGCATCAAGCCTGATAATCCACCGATGGTGAACAAAGCAACGAAAGCTATTGAAAAAAGCATCGGAGTTTCAAAAGAGATTGAACCTTTAAACATTGTCGATAACCAATTGAACACTTTCACTCCTGTTGGAATGGCAATCAACATGGTTGTGTACATGAAGAAAAGTTCACCCGCAATTGGCATACCGACTGTGAACATGTGATGAGCCCAAACAATGAAAGAAAGGATAGCGATTGATGCTATTGCATAAACCATTGATGTGTATCCAAAAATTGGTTTTCTTGAGAAAGTTTCAATGATGTGCGAGACAATCCCGAAAGCAGGCAGAATCATGATGTAAACTTCAGGGTGCCCAAAGAACCAAAAAATATGTTGAAATAAGACTGGATCTCCACCACCAGCAGCGTTAAAGAAGCTGGTTCCAAAATGAATATCCATGAGCATCATGGTTACAGCCCCCGCAAGAACTGGCATTACAGCAATAAGAAGATAAGCAGTAATCAGCCAAGTCCAGGTAAACAAAGGCATCTTCATAAAAGTCATCCCAGGCGCTCTCATGTTTAGAATTGTGGTGATGATGTTTATAGATCCCATGATGGAAGATGCTCCCATGATGTGAACTGCAAAAATAAAGAAGGTTACGGTTGGAGGTGCATACGCAGTAGATAAAGGCGCATAGAAAGTCCAACCAAAGTTAGGGCCTCCGCCCTCCATGAAAAAAGTGGAAATTAAAATTCCAAAAGCCACTGGTAGAATCCAAAAACTTAAGTTATTCATTCTTGGTAAAGCCATATCTGGAGCACCGATTTGCATAGGAATAATCCAGTTAGCCAAACCAACGAAAGCTGGCATGACCGCTCCAAAAACCATAATCAGACCGTGATTGGTCAGCATTTGATTATAAAATTCTGGAGAGACTATTTGGCTTCCAGGCTCAAATAGCTCGGCTCTGATAACCATTGCCATGGCACCACCTAAAAATAACATCAGAAAGCTAAACCAAAGGTAAAGCGTACCAATGTCTTTGTGATTGGTAGTGTATAACCATCTGGTTATACCTTTTGCTGGGCCGTGATGATGATCATCTGAATGCGAATCTATTACTGCGCTCATAGTCCTTCCGTGTATTAAAGTTTGTTATTTTTATAATCCAAAATTTCTTTTGGAATTACGATTTCTCCGTCACCACTAGCATCGTTACCCCACGCCTTCCTGGTATAGGTAATAACGGCTGCAATGTCGACTTCAGAAAGCTGTTCAGCGTAAGACTGCATAGCAGCACCTTGAACTCCTTCCATTAAAATTTCTATTTGTTTGGCTTTGTCATTTAGCACAAGATCGCTTCCTGCTAATGCAGGGAAAACTGGAGGTAATCCTTCCCCATTGACTTGATGGCATGCTACACAATTGGTTTGGTAAACACCTTCTCCAATTTCATAAAGTTCTTCTGTTGACCAAAGCTTTTCAGTGAGAAGTGCTTGTTGAATTTTTGCTTCTTTCTTCTCGTTTACCCAAAGTTCGTAATCTTGAGGTGATACTGCCTTAACAACAACTGGCATGTATCCGTGATATTGCCCGCATAGCTCAGTACATTGACCTCTGAAAATTCCTTCTTCGTCTACCTGCGTCCAAGCTGTATTTATAAAACCAGGGATAGCATCTTGCTTAACCGCAAAATCAGGAACCCACCATGAGTGGATTACATCGTTAGCTGTGATTAAAAATCTGATTCTTTTATTGGTTGGTATGACTAAAGGCTCATCAACTTCCAAAAGATAGTTATCTGATTTCGGGGCAATATTATTTCTTTGATCTAAATCTGTGGACAGGTTGCTGAAAAAACTTACTTCGTCTTCTAGGTACTCATACTGCCACTTCCACTGATGTCCGGTAATTAAAATATTGATATCTCCTTCTGCATCATCGTATGCACGAATCATTGTGAAGGTTGCCGGAATTGCCATGACTGCCAAAATAACAGCAAATAAAACGGTCCAGGTCATTTCTAAAACTGGATGGTCATCAAACTGTGCTGGTTTGTCACCTTCTTTTTTTCTAAAAGCAACTATGAGGTAAACCATAAAGCCGAGCACTAATGCTCCAATGACCACGCATATCCAGAAGATAGTCATGTGCAGATCAAAAATTTCTCTGCTGAGGGCATTAACTCCAGGAGTCATATTCACGTCTCCCCAACCAGCAAAAAGCGAAAGGGATGCGCAACAGGTAATTAATGCCGCAAAAATTCTTTTAATTAGTACCATTTAGTAATCTTTCTTTAAGGTAGGCAGCGTAATTTTACTTCAAAAGTATGTGGAAAACTAACGCAAAGCCAATAAATTATTGGTCTTTGGAAGTTTTCCTGTCCAAGTTTCAAATGAAGCAGCTCCTTGCTCAACGAGCATCCCCCATCCGTCTGAAACTGATTGTGCGCCGTTGTTTTTAGCATCAATCATAAATTGGGTATCGGCCTGAGAGTAAGCTAAATCATAGGCTAGAGCGCAGTTACCATATAGAGATGGGTCTATCGGTAAGCTCTCATTTTCAAGGGTGGACATTGAAGTAGCATTGATAATCAGGTCAAAAGAATGAAATTCATCCTGAATTGAATTAAAACTCGATGCTATAAGATTAGAATTTTTCCCTGAAGACTGTCTGTATAAGGATAAATCCCTAACTAATTCTTGAGCTTTTTCAAGAGTTCTATTCGCTATGCAAATGGTTTTCGGATTGAGATCTTGCAATCCAAAGGCAGCTCCTTTGGCTGCGCCTCCTGCTCCAAGGATTAAAATCTCCTTGCCGTAAAGATCAAATCCTAAATTTTGATTAATATCCTTCGCTAAGCCAATGCAATCTGTGTTATCTCCGACAATAATATCGCCCTTCTTATATAAATTATTGGAAGCACCTATCATTTGAGCTTTTGTTGAAGAATCATTTGAAAATTTTAAAGCTAATTTTTTAAAAGGCAGCGTGACGCTTAATCCAACACCAGATTTAAAAAAATCTTTAACAAAATTTTCGAAGTCTTCTTCATCAACTAAATATTTTCCAAATGAGATTTTAATTTTTTGCTGATCAGCAAAGTTGTGATGGATCTCCGGCGATCTACTATGTCTGATGGGATTACCAACTACTCCAAATTTTAAACTCTTCATTTTCTTATCCACTCCCCAGTTTCTAGATTTTGTATTGGAGTAGCACCTCCGAAATTGCCGATCTCTCCCCTAATCAGCGTTACCTCATTTCCAAAAACCTTTGTTACTTCTTCTGCTGACATAGCAGGAGGGTCGTTAGAGATATTTGCTGATGTGCTAGTCAACACCTTGCCAATTTTTTCTGTCAGTTTTATTACTTCAGGATGAGAACTATGACGGAGGGCAACCAAATCAGAATTTCCTTTAATCCATCCTGGGACATTTTCATTTGCTCTTACAAGCCAAGTGTGAGGACCAGGCCACGGCCTTTTAAGTTTATCTATATCTTGTTTATCAAGATGATTTATATATTTTTCAAAATGCTCAAAAACTCCACTTATTAGTATTAAGCCTTTGTCTATTGACCTTTTTTTTAACTCGCAAAGTTTAAAGACATCCTTTTTTGAGTCAGGATCACACCCTAGCCCATAAACTCCTTCGCATGGATAGGCATAGATCATTTTAAGTTTGGCTTTATTGATCCTCTAATAAGATTCTTTTTTGTTCTTCTCTTTGATCAGCTATTTTTTTAGCCAAATCTTGATCTCCAGTAGCAAGCATTTGAGCGGCTAAGTGGCCAGCGTTTACTGCACCTGCCTTTCCTATGGCTACGGTTGCGACCGGAACTCCTCTAGGCATTTGAACGGTTGAGAAGAGAGCATCCAAACCATTTAAAGGTCCGCCATCTCCTGGAATTCCAATGACAGGCAAAGTCGTATGCGCAGCAATATTTCCCGATAAATGTGCTGCTAAGCCAGCAATTCCCACGAAAACTTTGGTTCCGTCTATGATGGTAGTTTCAATAAATTCTTTGAGGGCCTCTGGCGTTCTATGGGCACTCAGTACTTTAATCACTGAACTAATTTCATAACCATCCAATACTTCTTTAGTTGCTTCTGCCAAGGCCATATCAGACTTTGAACCCATCACAATTGCCACGCTGTTAGTCATAATTTCTTAGATATTTAGTTTTTGTTAATTACCCACATATAATATATGTAAAGTAAATTTATAAAAATGAAATTATTAAAGATTTTAGAATTTCCTGACCCAAGGCTTAGAACAAAAGCAAAGCCGGTTCAGGAAGTTACTAACGTCCATAAAGAATTGATCGACAACATGATCCATACCATGTACGAAAGCAAGGGCATTGGTCTTGCTGCTACGCAAGTAGATTTTCATGAAAGGATCTTGGTTATCGATATAAGCGAAGAAAGAGATAATCCTCAAGTATTTATCAATCCTGAGGTAGAAATTCTGAATAAAGAAGAAAAGTCAGGCTATGAGGAAGGTTGCTTATCTGTGCCAGGTTTTTATGAAGAAATAATTAGACCTGAAAAAATTAAGGTCACCTATTTGGATAGAGATGGCAAGAAACAAACGCTTATGCCAGAGGGTTTGTTAGCTGTTGTCATCCAGCATGAAATAGATCATTTAGAGGGTATCCTCATGGTCGACTACATATCAAACATTAAAAGACAAAGAATAAAACAAAAACTCCAGAAATCTGCTAAAGAAAAATTAGCATCCTGATAAATGAAAATAGCTTTTGCTGGAACTCCAGAAATTGCCGCTACAATTCTTCAATCAATTATTGATAAAAAAGATCATCAAGTTGTATGCGTTATAACATCAGTTGATAAACCCTCGGGGAGAGGCAGAAAATTAAAGCCTTCGCCAGTAAAAGAAATTGCCTTAGAGAATAACTTAACCTTGATGCAGCCAGATTCACCTAAATCTGAAGAATTCATCAATGAATTTAAAAATTATCAATGCGATGTTCTTTTAGTAGTGGCTTATGGTCATATTTTGACAGAAGAATTACTTGAGACACCTAAATACGGGAGTGTAAATATTCATGCGTCTCTTTTGCCAAAATACAGAGGAGCCGCACCAATACAAAGAGCCATCCTGAACGGCGATAAAAAAAGTGGACTGACTTTCATGAAGATGACGAAAGGACTTGATTCGGGACCTATGTCAAAACGGTTTGAAATTAAGATAGAAAAAGACGACACCACTGCTGATTTAACATCAAAGATGGCTTCTATAGCCGCAAAAGAAGTAAACCAATTTTGTTCTGATTGGCCAAATTTAATTGATAGTTTGGAGGAGCAAAATGAAACAGATGCGTCTTATTGTCCGAAAATTACGAGAAATGATGCAGTGATTGAATGGTCTGATGAGGCCAAAAAAATCAGTAAGACTATTAACGCAATGTACCCTAACCCAATAATATCTATCGACGTTAACGGAGTTGGGATCAACCTTTGCAAATCAAAGGTAAATAAAAAGTTAATTGGCGATCCAGGCGAAATTATTGAATTCAATAAAGATATTCTAGCGATAGGTTGTGGAGATTTTGCAGTGGAAGTTACTGAACTTTGCAGGACAGGAAAAAATAAACTTTCCATTAAAGATTTTTATAATGGTGCTCAAAAACTTTTAAAGGAAGGCGATATTATTTCTTGAATATTAGGTGTATAAATATCAATAAAGTTTTAATTAAAAAGAAATAAATTGGAAATTTTAATTCTCGGAGCTGGCCAGGTTGGCACTGAATTATCTGAGCTCCTTACAAATGATGGTCATAACATTACCATTGTTGATACAGAAGCTGATCGACTTCAAAAAGCCTCCTCTCACATAGACTTAAAAACTGTAGAGGGCAATGCTTCCTATCCAAAGGTTTTAGAGCAAGCCGACATTAACAACATAGATGTTGCTGTTGCGATGATGGAATCTGATGAGGTGAATATTATTGCCTGCCAGATGATAAAACTCCTCAATAACAATACAAAAACAATGGCAAGAATTCGTACCTTCGAGTATTTAAAAGGCAAGGGGAAACAAATTGTCGAAGGAGAACAAGGTATAGACGTCATTATTAGCCCAGAGGAATTAATAACTACACAAATTTGTAGGCTTATTGAAAATCCTGGAGCTACACAGATTATGGATTTTGCCAACGGTAAAGTATCCATGGTTTCAGTGAAAGCCAAGGAAGGCGCCCCAATAACAGGTCACAAAGTAGCAGAGCTAAGACAGCATATTCCTAAGGTTGATACGAGAATTGCAGCAATTTATAGAGAGGACAAAGTTATAGCTCCAAAAGGAGATGACATAGTTGAAACAGGAGACGAAGTATTCTTCATAACAGAATCAAGAGATATAAAGAAAGTTATATCTGAGCTTCGAGTGAAAGAAATTGCTTCAAAAACAATCATGATTGCTGGAGGAGGAAGAATAGGAAGAAGACTTGCTGAATCTTTGGAAGGAAAATTCAATCTTAAGATAATTGAAATCAACAAAGATAGGTGTATTTATTTATCAGAAAAATTGGATTCCTCTTTAGTTCTGAATGGGGATTCATCAGATAGTGCTCTACTTGAGGAAGAAAATATTGAAAAAACTGATTTCTTTTGCTCTGTTACTGATGATGATGAAGCGAATGTTATGTCTTCCATGTTGGCTAAAAAGATGGGTGCTAAAAAAACACTATCTTTGGTTAATAAGAATGCATACTTAGATCTTATCTCGAAGGAACAAATAGATATCACCATTAATCCCTCAGAAATAACGATCGGATCAATTTTAGAAAATTTGTCTGATGAAACACAATTGAAAACATACTCTTTTAAGAGAAAAGGCGAAGCAGTTGAACTAATTGCAACATCAAGAAATGGTTACCCGGGAGTTGTGGGGAAACAAATTGATGAGGTAGAACTGCCTAGAGGATGTGTAATTGGGGCTATCTTCTCTGAAAATGCTATTAAAATCGCTCATCATGATACCAAAATCAATGAAAACGATCATCTAATTACTTTTATAGCTGATAAAAAGAATCTTGAAGAAGTAACAGATATAATTTGTTCATAAATAGAATTTAATGAAAGTTAGACCCATTTTAAACCTTTTAGGAATAGGTTTAGTATTTTTTTCTTTTTTTCAGCTGCTGCCGATAGCAATTTCCTTAATTTATGAAGAAAATAATTTTACTGATTATTCTGGAGCCTTTTTTATAACTCTTATTACGGGAATAGCCTTTTGGGTAGGGACTTATAAAGAGAAACAAGAAACAATTCGAATAAAAGAAGGATTCATCCTAACTGTTGCTTTTTGGGTCTTATTTACCGTTTTTGCATCTTTACCTTTTCTTTTGAGCTCAACACACGATTTCTCTATTGTGGATGCTTATTTTGAGACAACATCTGCTCTTACAACCACAGGATCTACAATATTGGTTGGCCTGGAATCGTATAGTAAGTCCTTACTATTCTATAGAGCCCTATTACAATGGCTTGGGGGAATGGGAATAATTGTATTAGCAGTAGCAATCTTTCCATTACTGGGAGTTGGAGGTATGCAATTATATAAAAACGAGGGTTCTGGAGTGATGGGAGACAATAAATTGAGGCCAAAAATTGCAGAAACAGCTAAATCCTTATGGTTTATTTACCTAATTTTGACTCTAAGCTGCTGTTTTTGTTACTTTTTTTCAGGAATGAGTCTCTTTGATGCTGTGACTCACTCCTTTACAACGGTTGCCATTGGTGGATTTTCTAATTACGACGAAAGTTTTGCCTACTTTGATAGCAATGCAATCTATATGGTTTCTATAATATTTATGTTTCTTTCAGGTGCTAATTTTTCCCTTCATTTCCTTGCCTATACAAAGTTAAGCCCTAAGTACTACTTTCAAGATTCAGAATTTAAGTTTTATGGCACCGTCATTCTTATTGCTTTTCTTTTAATAACTCTTGCGATGATTTATTACGGATCAACTAATAACTTTGACTTAATTGTTGCTACCGCTTTTCAAACAGTTTCTTTTGCAACCACTACAGGTTATGTAAGTTCAGATTACTATCTATGGCCTTCTTTTATTCCTTTCATGCTTTTGATGTTAGGAGTAATTGGTGCTTGTGCTGGCTCTACGGGCGGCGGAATAAAAATGATCAGGGTTTTAGTTCTATACAAACAAGGTGGTAGAGAGCTTAAAAAATTGACCCATCCACAATCGGTTGTTCCAGTAAAAATTGGTGGGAAAATTCTTCAGCCAGAAATAGCAGAATCGGTTTGGGGTTTCTTTTCTGTGTACATATTGGCATATGTTTTTCTTACAACGTTTATGCTTTTATACGGCTCAGATTTCATTACTGCATTTTCTGCAGTAGGTGCATCAATTAATAATTTAGGTCCTGGGCTGGGAGATGTTTCTCAGAACTATAGCTCTTTGAATGATATCTCTAAAATAACTTTATCCTTTTCTATGATACTAGGAAGATTAGAAATTTATACGCTCCTTGTCTTGCTAACTCCCTTCTTTTGGAAAAGTTAAGTAAGCACTTACTATCTTTTAAACGTAATTAATATAACCTTTAAATCTTTTGTATTCCCATGCATACTGTTCAGGGGAAGCAAGGATATCTTCTTCCAAAACTTTATTCATTGACTCTAGAGACTTACTTACATCATCAGAAAAAAAGTTCTCTCCCACCTCTCTTATATTGATTTGATATCCATCTTTGCCAAGCGTGCAACTGCAATAAATAACATTACAGTCAGTCCTTTTGGCGATATTTGAGATTAAAGAGTTGGTGTAGCAAGCATTGCCAAAAAAATTAGCTGTGTGTCGATTTTTGTTTTTCGGGACCTGATCAACTGCCATTGCTATCGTTCCTTTATTATTGATGTGTTCGAGCAAAATTTTAGTACTTTTAAAGCCTATACCAACCATCTTTGCTCCATAATTTTGTCTTCCACTTTTTACAAGATTATTAACATTTCTATTTTTTACTTTTGTAAACGGAATAATTAAATTTTCTGCTTTATGTGCCATCCATGAAATTAATAATTCCATATTACCAATATGACTTGAAATGATTATCAAGCCTTTGTCTTCACCTAATAATGAATCAAATTTACTTTCATTGTTAACTGTAGAAATCAAAGGGTAAATTTTTCTAGAGAAATCCCTTGAATTTGACCAAACATAAATAGCTTCCATTAAAGATAAAGCTGTTTGTCTTACGCTGCTTCTTGATAAATCACCAATCTCTTCTTTAGTTTTGCTTTTAAAGACATGTTTAAGATTAGTTGAACTCGTTTTAAGGGTTTTAGAGTTAGACAAAACCATCAAAAAACCTAAAAACGACCCAAAAGCTTGAAAAACTCTAAAAGGGGCAATTTTAGCCAAAAAAAACAGTATTTTTATGAACATTTCAGTCCATTATATTCAACATTCAAGTAGAATTAGTAAGAAATCAGTCTATTTTATTGAATCTAACCCGAATCATCGTATAAATGTCAGCTAAATCAATGGATGAATTGGTCTCTTTATGCAAGAGAAGAGGATTTATTTTTCAATCTAGTGAAATCTATGGTGGCTTACAAGGTATGTATGACTTTGGTCCGCTTGGAGTTGAATTAAAAAATAATTTAAAAAATGCATGGTGGAAATCCATGGTTTATGAAAGAGATGATGTTGAAGGATTGGATGCGTCGATCTTAACAAATCAACTTGTATTAAATTATTCTGGCCATGAAGATACTTTTACAGATCCTTTGGTTGACTGTAAAAGTTGTAAGTCGAGATGGAGAGCAGATCAAATTGAAGATACCTGCCCGAATTGCGGCAGTAAAGATTTGACTGATCCCAGACCTTTTAACTTGATGTTCAAAACAAACGTGGGCCCTCTTGAAGATGAAGGATCCATTGCGTATCTCAGACCAGAGACTGCGCAACAGATTTTTACAAACTTTAAGAATATAGTTGATTCAACATCAAGAGCTTTACCTTTTGGTATTGCGCAAATTGGAAAAGCTTTTCGAAATGAAATAACTCCGAGAAATTTTATTTTTAGGGTTCGTGAATTTGAACAAATGGAATTGGAATTTTTTGTACAGCCAGGAGAGGATAATCTCTGGCACGAGAAATGGATTGAGGAAAGATCAAAGTGGTGGGAAAGTCAGGGAGTCTCTAAAAAGAAAATTAGATTTTTAGAAGTGCCTAAAAATGAACTATCTCATTACTCAAAACGTACTGTTGATTTAATGTATGAATTCCCTCACGGTGAGGAAGAATTGGAGGGCATAGCAAATAGAACTGATTTTGATTTAGGCTCGCATTCCAAAAATCAAGATCACCTAAATATACAAAGTAAGATAAGAAAAAATTCGGACTCAAACTCAAGATTGGCGATACAGGATAAAGATTCAAATGAATGGATTGTTCCATTTGTTATAGAGCCATCTGCCGGCGTCGAAAGAGGAGTGTTGGCTATTTTGAATGAAGCTTATAAGGTTGAGAAACTAGAAGACGGAAAAGAAAGAATAGTTCTAGCTCTTAAACCTCATCTCAGTCCAATAAAGGCCGCCGTAATTCCTCTGAAAAAAAATAATGAAGATCTCGTGTCCTTAGCTAAAAATGTAAAAAACGAACTTCAATCTTTAGGTAAGGGCAGAGTTCTCTTGGAAAATACAGGAAATATCGGAAAGAGTTATAGGAAGCATGATGAAGTAGGTACTCCAATGTGCATAACAATTGATTTTGATTCTCTTGATAATAACACAGTTACAATAAGAGATAGAGATACAATGGAACAGAAAACTCATCAAATACAAGAGCTTACAACTTATTTCTCTAATTTTTTTAAGTAAAATTATTCTTGGATAACTCAAGTAAATATATTGTTTTAGATCGTGATGGTGTCATCAATGTTGATCTATTTGATTATGTAAGAGATCCAAAGGAATTTGAATTTGAACATAAGAGCGTTCAAGCAATAAAAAAATTATCAGACAAAAATGTAAAAATTGTTGTTCTTACAAATCAAGCCTGCGTTTCACAAAAAACGGCAACTGAACAAATGATAAATAACGTTCATGATCATATGAAAAATGAACTAAAAAAAGTTGGGGCTGAGATTGAGCTAATTCTATTTTGTCCGCATGCAAATGAAGACAATTGTGAATGTAGAAAACCCAAAACAGGCTTGTTGGAAAAAGCTGAAGCTAAGCTTGGAATTTCACTTAAAGATTGTTTTTTTATTGGTGACAAAGAATCTGATTTACTTGCTGCAAAAAAGCATGGATGTCGTCCTGTCTTGGTTCTTACCGGTTATGGAATGTATACCATTAGAACAGCTGAAAGTTTGCAAGGTGTAAAAATTTACGAGAATTTATTCGAAGCAATAGAGAACAACTTTTGATGGTTTATCTTAGATCGGGTATTTTTTATTTTTTCCTTATTATTGGATTGGGATTAATTTTCATTGGCATACCTTTCCTATATGTCACTCCCTTAATAACGCGACAAAAAATTATTTTAAGCTGGGTATGGTTAGTAAGATTTACAATGAAATATATTTGTAATGTTGAAATTGAATTTAAAGGATTCAAAGATTACTTTAATGGCAAATTTCTTTTTGTCTCTAATCACCAAAGCACTTTGGAAACGTTGGTTTTACATCATGAGTTTCAACCAATATCAGCGATTACAAAGAAAGAAAATTTGAGTGTTCCAGTTTTTGGCTTAGGTTTTAGATTACTTGAACCTATTTACATAGAAAGAGATATGAAGTTGAGCTCTACCAAAAAAATAATAAGAGAAGGGATAAAAAAAATTGATGCCGGATTATCTGTTTTATATTTTCCAGAAGGCACGAGGATGCCAGTAGGAGAAATAGGAAGATTTTCTAGAACTGGTATTGAAGTTGCAGCCAAAACAGGAACCAGCATCATCCCAATAGTTCATAACTCAGCAGAGTGTTGGCCGCCTAGTTACTTAATACAACCTGGAAAAGTTATTTTTTACTTAGGTGATCCTGTTGAAACATCCGGTAAAAATATAAGACAACTTACAACTGACCTTCAATCATGGATGATTGAAAATTATCATCTAACCTCTGAGTCTTGAAAATATCTTAAAAAAAGGTTTTCAAACCTTAATTTTATAAAAAACTCCCTTTTTCGCTCTTTTTTGCTAAATTTATCACTTAGATTGTGAAAAGTGTCATTTTGGAGGAAATATGCTTAAAAAACTTTTTAGTCAGGCTACAAATGACAGAATCCACTGGACAACGCTCATTAGTGAAAAAATCCTTTTAGCGCTTATTGGAATTGCTACATGCATCGCTGCAGCTCTTTATTTATGGGAAATGTTCATAGAAAGACGTATTGAATTGTCCGATTTATTCTTATTATTCATTTATGCTGAAATTTTGGGCATGGTGGGGGCTTTTTACAGCACGAATAGAATTCCAGTAACTTTGCCAATAATTATCGCTATAACGGCTATTTGCAGATTAATTGTTATGCAAAATAAAGAAATGGAAGCTACATTGATTGTTGGAGAAGCTGCAGCGGTTCTTATCCTGGCTGGCGCTGCGTATATGATGAGCCTGAAAGATAAAATAAGTTTAGAAAAATTAAAAAAGCAAAACAATGATGATATCCAAAGCTAATGCTTTTTAAGCGGCTTTTCAGATTCTTCAAACCATCCGTCGATGATTTCATTGTTCTCATCTATCCATCTTTCGATTTGAAGGATGACAAAATCTTGCCCAGAAATTAAATCAAAATTCTCTTGTGGCATAGATTCCTTTTCTCTCTCAAGCAGCTCTTTCAATGTAATGAGATTTTCTGTTTGTTGATGATATTCCAAAAGGGTAGGATTTTTTTTATCAGAAAAAGTGTCTTGGATTTCATCCAATAATTGGTCTTTGAATTTTTGAATCTCTTTGATATTCAAAACTCTTTTATCTCTCTGCTCCAAGAAACTTTTTTTATTTTTCTTTCTGAATGTGAAAGGATTTTGATGTGAAATTCTTCTCTTATTTCTTTTATACTTTTATCAAGTAACTCTTCTGAAAAATAATAATTCCAACGCTTCTTCATTTGAAAACATCTAAATAAAATCGTTGGCCACTTTTTAAACATGACTTTTAAGTAGAGAAAAAAGTACTTTGTATAACCAACGTCTTTTAAGAGAATTTCTACCTTTTCTGTAGTCTCTTTGAAATTTATTTTTCCAGAAAAATAATCTTTTAATGTTTCAAAATAGTTTCCACCAAAAAATACCCAGCAATCCAACATCGCTTCCTCTTCTAAGGTTGTATCTAATCCAAAAATTACATGAGTTGCATCATGGCATAGAATACCCCACTTTTCTGAATCGCTAACTTGTTCTCCAAGAACATATCTATTATTTTTTCTTAAATAACTTCTATATTCTTCTATTCCTTCTTGCAAAGAAGTATTGCAATCTTGGTTCTGAAAGTTGAGCATTTTTTTATTATAATTTAATTCTTTTCACTCATTACAAACTTTAGTTTAATTTTTTTTGTTTTAAACTAATTTAATGAATTTAAGTATGTTCATTATTGGAAGCGCGGTTTTCATTGTTGCTTTTTCTTTTTTTAAAGTTAATGCTTTGCAGAAAACTAAAAATCATGATGAGTCTTGGTTAAAGCTTATTTCAGTTTTTCTCGTGGACCTTATTGTGCTCATGGTGGGCACTCTTGGAGTAGGGATATTTTTTGTCTCTTTGTTCAACGCGTTTCATGGATAAACTTTTAAGGAGTAGTTTTCTAAGTAACCTCTTTGCTTATCTAAAATATAGATATTTCTTACAAGATATTGAATTTAATGAAGATATTTCTATGTATGAAGATTTATTTTCTAATGGGCAAAGAGTTTTTCATGGAGTGTTACTAGATGATGAAGGAAATCTCATAGAAGACAATCAAGAACCTGAAAATAACTGCCTAGAAGACTTTTTACTCAAACAAAGAAATTAAAGTTAGGATCTAGAAGATCCTATGGCGACCGGTCTGATTGGTGAGGCCGCGCTACCCTTCGTTTTTAGTGGGAGAATCATCACACATGAAAGATCAACAGAATCCTTCGCAAGTAAATCAAGCTTTAAGTTTTCTATAGTATGAATACCAACCTGGGTTAAGAAATAATAGTGTGCCGGTAAAACAACGCCATCAGGATTTTGAGATACTTCTTTACCCATTTCGCTTGGATCACCAAAGGCATCTACCCCCCAATTATCTACACCTACTCCTACAACTTTTTTAGCAGCTAAAAACTTTGCGGCATTAAAGGATATTCCCGGCGCCTTAGAATAATAAATTTTATTTTCGTCTGGATCTTCATATTGATCACTCCATCCTGTGTAAATTAGGACAACATCTCCAGGCAAAATTCCTCTTTTATTCAGCGATGATTTCTTTAAAGTTTCCTTGATATGTTTTACGGTTACGTATTCACCAGCCTTCATAGATCTTCCTTCAAAGGAATGTTTTCTAACGTCCAGCAAAACAGCCGTCGTGATGATGGGTGGAACTGTTTCAATTCCTAATTTTTGCAATGGAGATTCTGGAAATGGTTTTACTTCTTTAGCTGTTAAACCTTTGAAGTATCTAACACCAGAAAGATCCACCTCGCCTTTTCCATCCCAAAATTTATCTGAATGTCCGAAGTGTCCGAGAGCATCAATTTGGGTTCCTTGATTTCCGTCATTCACGTTTTCATTGAGTACGTCCATCGTATAAATGTGATTAGAGTTTTCGAAACCTAATTCAGGCAAAAATTTTGGTTTGTACTCACCTGCAAATGGAGACAAGGGCATTGTTGAGGTTCTTTCGTATGAAAGCTCATAAACCTTTGAATTATCTTTCGACATTTCAGTGGCGCATCTTGCCCATGTATCTGTGCCTAGTAGATTAGTCATTCCTCTTTCTAAGGAAAAATCTGAGGAAAATAGATTTGCTGATAATGCGAGAAAAAAAATAAGTAGGTTGAATCTAATCATCCAAGATATTAAATGTCTATATTACTCACAAGGCCAGCGTTAGTTTCTATAAATTCTCTTCTGGATTCCACGTCATCGCCCATCAAGTTATAAAAGATTTCATCTGCTGCTTCGGCGTCTTCGATAGTCACTTTTAAAAGCGATCGAGTATCAGGATTCATTGTGGACTCCCATAATTGATCCGCGTTCATCTCACCTAAGCCCTTATATCTCTGGATAGTAAGCCCTTTTTTTGAATCTTCAAATAACTCTTCAAAAGAATCGATAAGATTATCTGTAAATTCTTTTTTAGCTTCTCCTTTCATGAAAAAAGAAGAATTTGGCTTTATTCCGTCACTTTTCTTCTTGAAATCCATGATTAATTTATAACCCTTGGATTTAAAAAAAGATATCGGCAAAATGCTTGCCAAAGTGTTTCCATGCTCTGTTTGAGAGATTATTAGTCTGGACTTACTATCTTTGTCCAAATCAACCTTGATCTCTATATCTTCTGCGGAAATTTTATTCAGGTTTGAATTAATATCTTTCAGCCATGCTGCAATGTTTTTTTGATTGAAATCTTTAGAATTTAAGATTGCTTCTATAAACAAAGTTGGGGCGTTATTTGAAGAAGATTCAACAAAGTCCATCATTGAGTTATATGAAACGAGCATGCTAGAGAAATCATGTTCGGTAACCTTTTTTGTTTTAGTTGGATGAAGAACCGTCTCTTGAGAAATCTTATTCACCAGGAAGCTTCTTAACATGGAATCATTTTTTATATATTCCTCCGATTTACCACGACCAACTTTATACAAGGGCGGTTGCGCTATAAAAATATGACCAGCTTCTAAAACTTCTGGCATGTGGCGATAAAAGAAAGTTAACAACAAAGTTCTAATATGAGACCCATCTACATCAGCATCAGTCATTATTACAACTGAATGATATCTTAACTTTTCCAAATCAAAGTCTTCTTTAAGACCACAACCCAGTGCGGTTATGATATTAACAATTTCATCGGAGTTTAAAACTTTATCTATTCTTGCTCTTTCAACATTAAGGATTTTTCCTTTCATAGGATAAATGGCTTGATTATGTCTGTTTCTCCCTTGCTTTGCTGAACCACCTGCCGACTCTCCCTCAACAATGTATAACTCACTCTGAGAAGGGTCTTTTTCTTGGCAGTCTGCTAATTTACCAGGTAGGCCTATTCCATCTAGAACCCCTTTTCTTCTTGTCATTTCTCTAGCTTTTCTTGCCGCTTCTCTGGCCCTTGAAGCATCAATTATCTTGGTTGCAATCTGTTTTGCTTCTCCTGGGTTTTCTAAAAGAAAATCATTTAAATGTTTATAAGTTTCTTGCTCTACTACAGGCTTGATTTCAGATGAAACTAATTTATCTTTTGTTTGAGATGAAAATTTAGGATCTGGTAGCTTAACAGAAATCACTGCAGTTAAACCTTCCCTGACATCTTCACCAGATGGAGTTAAGTCGCCAGATTTTAAGTAACCTTCCTTTTCCATAAAATTATTTAAACTCCTGGTGAGCGCGGTCTTAAATCCGCTTAAGTGACTTCCGCCATCTTTTTGAAAGATATTGTTTGTGTAGCAAAGAGTATTTTCTTGATAACTATCGTTCCACTGCAAAGCTAACTCCACAGCCATGCCATCTTTTGTTTCTTTCAAAAATCTGAAAGGCTTATTAATTACTGACTTTTTTTTGTTAAGGAAGGTCACGAACTCTTCAAGACCTCCGTCTGATTTGAAGTTACTAGATCTTCCGTCGCGCTCGTCTTTCAGAATTATCGATAGTCCAGAGTTTAGAAATGACAATTCTCTTAATCTCTTAAAGAGAGTTTCATGATCAAACGTTCTATTTTTTCCAAAAGTTTCTAAAGACGGAATAAAGGTGATATTGGTTCCAGTCTTATTTGATTTCCCGCCTTTCTTCAGTTTTGATTTTGGGGACCCGTCTTTATATTCTTGTGTATAACTAAAACCATCTCTATTGATTTCCAATAAAAGATATTCTGAAAGAGCATTTACAACGGAGATGCCAACACCATGAAGCCCGCCAGAAACTTTGTATGAATTGTCATCAAACTTTCCTCCAGCGTGAAGCTTTGTCATGATGACCTCAGCTGCTGAAATGCCCTCATCTTTATGGATATCTACTGGTATGCCTCTTCCGTCATCTGAAATGGTAACCTTAGAATCATCGTGAACTGTCAGAGTGACATTCTCACAGTAGCCAGCAAGTGCTTCATCGATTGAGTTATCTAACACTTCGTAGATCATGTGATGAAGGCCAGTCCCATCATCGGTATCACCTATGTACATGCCAGGGCGCTTTTTGACAGCTTCTAAGCCCTTTAAAACCGTTATATTTGAGGAGTCATAACTGGCGTCATTTTTAGATTTTTTGGGAGGTTTTTTTGGTGATTTTTTTACCGGTTTTGGCATGCTTCATTATAAAGCAATTACGCTATTAAATCGCCCTTTTATACCTAAAAAATCAGGGTCAATTGAGGACACAAACTTCTGTCCTGGAGCATCCAAAATTAGCTCCAAACATTTTAGAAAATTCTCCTGATCTAGCTCAGAAGGCAAGTCATCCACTAAAAAGATGGAGTACTTATTTCCGAGATTATGCATGTGTTGATTAAATCCTAATATTGTTAATAAAATCAATAGCTTCTGTTCTCCTCTGGATAAAATATCACCTGATTTAACAGCGTTGACATCATAGAGAAGATCAAGCCTATGAGGCCCAACTGTTGAAAATTTTACTTCCGAATCTTTTTGATAAGCTTCGCGCAATTCATTCTTAAAATCTTCTTCTTCCAACCATAGATTTTCAACCCTGAAATTTACCTTTTTTTCTGCAGGAAAATCCTTATCAAAATTTACTTTTAGCAAAGGAATTATCTTATCTAAATGCTTATTTCTCAAGCATGAAATTTCTATTGATTTTTCGACAAATAGATTGTTCCAAATCTTGAAAGTTTTTTTGTTTGCTTCTTTGAGCGCATTGTTTCTTAGTCTCAGTGATTTTTGAAACTCTATGTACTTTTTTTTGTAATTTTGTTCCACGTGAAACAAGTAAAAATCTAAGAAATTTCTTCTGGTTTCAGATGAAGACTCTAAATAATTTAATGCAAAGTTGTTAATTAAAAATGGACAAACATCATTTAGTATTGATTCTTTTGGAGTGATTTGCCTGAACAGCGCCTTAGTTTTTTTTCTTGAAAGCTCTAGCTTCGAATTGTCATCAAATAAGGCTTTCAAAGCAAAAAAATCTTCTTCAAATGGATAGAAAGAATTCATATTGTTAGTTTTGAATGACTTATTTTCTATCGAAAAATAAATACTTTCCAATAAAGTAGTTTTTCCAGAACCGTTCTTCCCCGAAATAAGATTTGAGTCAGTAAACGAGAAAAATTTTTGTGAGAGGGCTCTAAAAGAGGATAGCTCTAATTTTTTTAAAGCCATGAGACTAGAGTCTCATAGGCATAATAACGTGTATAAGATCTTCGTTTTCCTTATTTTTAACAATACAACTTGATTCTTGACCGAAAAAAACTATTTCTGCAGATAAATCTTTGATAGTGGTCAGGGACTCTTGTAAATAGCTTATATTAAAACCAATTTCTAGCTCTGGGCCTGAATAATCAACTTTTATTTCTTCTTCGGCGCTTTCTTTCTCTGGATTATTAGCCTCAATTTTCAGCAAATCTTTGTTAAGACTCAATCGAATTCCTCTGTATTTTTCATTTGAAAGAACGGAAGCTCTGCTCAGAGCTGTATTAAATTCATTTTTATCGACAATAAGTTTAGATTCATCGCCAACTGGAAAAACTTTTTCGTAATCAGGATAATTGCCCTCAATCAATTTAGAGGTGAAGGAAAATTCAGTGCCTACAACATTGATTTGATTCTGGGATACATTCAACGTGATTTCTTCGTCGTTAGTAGAAATAATTTTTTGCAATTCCATAACTGCTTTTCTTGGAACAATAACCCTAAAATCCTCTTTTAAACCATCAATTGATGTTTTTGTAAAAGCCAACCTATGGCCATCTGTTGATACCACGCATAATGCGTTTCCTTTTGTCTCTAAAAGACAGCCATTTAGGTAATATCTTACATCTTGTGCAGCCATTGCCACAGATGATGAGCCGATCATATCAGCTAAGGCTGAAGATGAAATCTTAATAGAACTGCTGAAATCAGCAGAATCAATAGAAGGAAAGTCGCTAGCTGGTAATGTAGCCAAATCTGCCTGGAACTTTAAGGCTTTAATTTCTATCTGATTATCAATTAGGCAAAAGTTCAGCTTTGTGTCTTCTGGTATCGATCTGACTAAATCTGCTAGTTTTCTAGCAGATACTGTAACTTCACCCTCTTTTTTAACTTCTGCGCCCTCAATCGTCGTTTTATATTCAATTTCTAAGTCAGTTGCCGTTATTTTTATTGAATTTTTGGCCGCTGAAATTAATACGTTTGACAAAATAGGTATAGATTGTCTTTTTTCAGATACATTTGAGGCCAGCAATACTGGTTCAACAAGATCATTTTTATTTATATTAAATTCCATAATCAAGCGGTAAGAACTCTCACTAAATTCTTATAATCTTCGTCCAACTCAGTATTTCCTTGTCTCAATTCTCCTATTTTTTTGCATGCATGAAGAACCGTTGTATGATCTCGACCTCCAAATGCGTCTCCTATCTCGGGAAGGCTATGATTTGTTAGTTCTTTGGCTAAGCTCATCGATAATTGTCTTGGTCTCGCAAGAGACCTATTTCGTTTAGATGATAACAGATCAGAAAGCCTTATATTGAAATAATCTGAAACTGTCTTCTGGATATTATCAATACTGACTTGTCTCGCTTGAATGGCAAGCAAATCTCTCAGAGACTCTTTAATTAAATTCAAATCAACTTCTTTGTTTGCAAATTTTGCATTCGCACCAACTCTTTTTAGTGCCCCTTCAAGCTCTCTTACATTAGATCTGATCCTTTCAGATATAAAGAAAGCGCAGTCTTGCGGCATATTTAGGTTAAGCTCTTCGGCTTTTTTTAATAAGATTGCTACTCGAGTTTCAAGTTCTGGAGGCTCTACAATCACCGGCAAGCCCCAGCCTAGCCTGGACTTAAGTCTTTCTTCTAATCCTTCTATTTCTTTAGGATACCTGTCGCAAGTGAGTATCATTTGCTGACCTCCTTCCAACAACGCATTAAAAGTATGAAAGAGTTCTTCTTGAGACTGTTCTTTTCCTGCAAAAAACTGAATATCGTCAATCAACAAAGCATCTACGCCTCTATAAAACTGCTTAAACTCATTTATTGCCCCTAATTGAAGTGATTTAACCATATCACTTACAAACCTCTCGGAATGAATATAAACAATTCTTTTGGATGGATCTTTTTCTTTAAGTTTATTTCCCACTGCATGCATTAAATGGGTTTTACCTAAACCAACGCCACCGTATATAAATAAAGGGTTGTAAGCACCTTTGGGCGATTCAGCAACCTGTTTTGCTGCTGCTAGAGCTATATTATTTGATTTTCCTTCTACAAAAGTTTTGAATGTAAAATTTTCAAAAAGGGAATTTTCTTTATCATCTAGAAAGGGAATTTTTTTAGTTTTATCCTTTGTAATCAATGGTTTACTAGAATTGAATAAATCATAATTTAAACTTAGATTTTCAGAATCAAGAGATCTAGATAAATATTGTTTTATGATGGAATCATAATTTTGTTTAACATGTTCTTTGATGAAATCATTTGGAGCTAAAAGCGTTACAGCTTGCATGCCAAATTCGTCTTGTTCTTCTGAGTAAGCTAAAGGACTTATCCAAGTAGAGAATTCATCCTGGTTTAGCTCTAGTTCAAGCGATTTTCTACATTCTTCCCAGGCTTGATAATTCATTAAAAGATAATAATATCTTTATTATAACTTATCCACAGGATAATCATGTGAAAAATTGTGAATAACTTGTTAATAATATAATTAATTAGAGTTTTATTTATTCACTCAATTAATATATCATTCTCCATCTAAATTTACTTGCAATGAAAAGAACTTATCAACCAAGCAAACTGAAAAGGAAAAGGACTCACGGATTTAGAGCCAGAATGTCTTCTGCCGGCGGCAGGGCTGTTATAAACAGCAGAAGAAAGAAAGGCAGAAAAGTTTTATCTGCTTAAAATGAAAATACCTGCTCTGGTGGGAAAAAAGGACTTTGATAACGTCTTCAAAAATTCAGACACCTCTTTCTCATCTGGACCCTTCGTAGTAATTCTAAAAAAAAACGAAATATCCTCAGCTAGGACTGGAATTATTATTCAAAAAAAGTTTGTTAAATTGGCTGTTAATCGAAATTATATTAAAAGAAAATTTAGAGAGATTATAATGAGATCTAAGCTAAACTCTTATGACGCCATCCTCATGGTTAAAAATAAAATAAAGGAATTTGATAAGTTAAAAGTAAAAAAAAATTTCATTGATTTAGAGTCCAAAATTGAAAAGATTTAATTTAAAAAAAATATTAGTTTTTTTGATTGTTGTTTATCAAAGATCAATCAGTCCGTATTTTGGACCCACTTGCAGATTTCAACCAACATGTTCTGAGTACGCTAAAAATTGTATTGAGATTCATGGCGTGATGAAGGGCACATATTACAGCTTAAAAAGAATCTCAAAATGTCATCCTCTTGGATCATATGGTTATGATCCAGTTCCGGAGAAAGCAAAGAATGATTGATAATTTTCAAAGATATTTTTTAGTATTTTCAATATTTATTTTTAGTTATTTATTGCTTATCAATTGGAATCCCCCCGCTCAGGAAGAAACAATATCTGAAAAAGCTCTAAATGATAGTGAGTACTTACCAACCAATCCAATTTCTGAGTCTGATTCTTTTGTGGATGAGTCAAGTTCTTTTGCTGAGTCAAGCAATATCACCTCTTTGATATGTGGCGCCGAAGAAACAGTCGAAGTCTTTAATGAAAATCAGAAGCTTGAAATAAGCCTGTCCAGCGGACAGATTATTAAATCAGAGTTATTGAATTATCCCTTGGAAATTAATGGCCAAGCTAATACTATGCTTTTCAACAAGTGCGGCAAAGAGAACTACTTTTTAGATGGTGGTTTTGTTGTTTCAGGAATATCTAACGCACCGGAAGGAAATTATTTTTCTATATTGTCTAAATCAAAAGATTCAGTTGAACTTATAAGAAGGCTTCCAAATGGCTCCACTCATTCTAAGAAAATTAGCTTGGGGGAAAACTTCAGAGTAAATTTTGAAGAAGAATTTTTCAATGGAGAAGAGGTTGAAGTTTCAGTCGCGCCATATGCAAAAATTAACCGCTCATCCGAGAAAACCATTTCTGGTTCTGGGGGCATATTTACTCAGCCCTCTTCTTGGGCATATTTGGGTCCTGCGTTTTCTTATGATGGTGAAAGCTACGACAAAAGATCTTTCTCAGAAATAGAAGAGGCAGAGTTTAGAACATCTACCAACGGAGGTTGGATTTCAATGATTCAACATTATTTCTTAACCTCCCTGCTACCCAACCAGTCGTCTAGCAGCCTGCTTCAAGGTAAGAAAAATAAAAATGATGGCTCTTTTTCTGTTGGGTTTGTTGAAGAGACCAAAAAGGTAGCTCCAGGCAACTCAATAAAAAACGAGTATTCAGCTTATTCGGGTCCAAAAATTAAGGGAAATTTAGACTTAATGCATCCAAAGCTCGGTTTAGCCATAGATTACGGCTTCCTTTATTGGATTGGTCAGCCTATTTTTTGGGTAATGAACCTTATTAATCAAGCAATTAGTAGCTGGGGATGGTCTATTGTGCTGGTAACAGTCCTCATAAAGATTTTCTTGTGGCCTCTGTCCTATGTTGCATACAAGAATATGGGGAAAATGAGGCAACTTCAGCCCAAACTCAAGGAGCTTCAAGAGAGGTATGGGGACGACAGGCAAGCTATGTCAAAGGAGATGATGGCTCTTTATTCAAAAGAAAAGGTAAATCCTGCGCTGGGATGTCTTCCAATGCTGCTACAAATGCCTTTTTTCCTTGCTTTTTATTGGGTTTTAATCGAGACAGTTGAGCTCAGACATGCTCCATTCATGTTTTGGATTGTTGATTTATCTGTAAGGGACCCTTTATTTATATTGCCTTTGTTAAACATGGGGGCAATGTATTTGATGCAGCTTTTGCAGCCTCAACCTGCGGGCGTAGATCCAATGCAGGCAAGAATTTTTAAATTTATGCCTATCATATTTGGAGTGCTCTTTGCATTTTTCCCGGCTGGTCTTGTCTTGTATTGGTTGGTGAATTCTCTTGTCTCAGCCTTACAAATGCTTATGCATGGGCCTAAAAAGGCAGCATAGAGGAGATTTTCTTTGGATCAGGCTATAGTTGCTTGTTCAACCCCTCCCGGCAGAGGAGCTATTTCAGTTGTAAGAATTAGCGGAAAGGAGGCAAAAAGCATTATTAATAACCTCTTTTCCCTACAATTTGATCATGGAACATCAAAAGTAGCAGAGACAAACCTTTCAGAGGGGTTTAATGAAAAGTGTCTAATTTCTTGCTTTGAGGGCCCCTCATCATACACAGGCGAGGATGTGGCCGAGATATCGTGTCATGGGAACCCCTTAATAGTTAGGGCTTTGGTTCGGAAATGCATAGAATTAGGCGCCAGAAACGCAAACCCTGGCGAATTTACTCAAAGAGCCTTTCTTAACAACAAGATTGACCTTGCGCAATCTGAAGCGGTTATCGATCTCATAAATGCTAGCTCTAGCGCAGCAATGGTGGCGGCATCAAAGTCAGTTTCTGGTAATTTCGGTGAAAATGTAGATAAAATCTTGGAAAGTCTAAGAAAAATAAGAATACTTGTGGAGTCTTCTATCGATTTTTCTGATCAAGATACAAACATAGATTTTATGAAAATTAATGCTCTTTTTAAAGATTTTATAAGCCTTTTAGAGGATTTTGATGAGAAAATAGAGGAAGGAATAAGGATAATGTCTGAACACAGAGTTGTGGTCGCCGGGCCTCCAAACGTGGGCAAATCCAGCATTATGAACATTCTTTCTGGAGAAGAGGCCTCGATTGTGGCTGAAATTAAAGGAACTACAAGGGACCCAATATATAAAAAAATACAAATTAAAGACCTGCAAGTAGATATTTATGACACGGCGGGAATAAACGACGAAACAATGGACGAAATAGAAAAGCTTGGAATAGATAAATCTAGGTCGTTAATAGAGGGAGCAGATCTGATCTTGGAGGTGGTTGATGCTGAAAACAGGGATTTTAGCCTCAAAAAGAACGGAAACATCTTAAAAGTCTTCAATAAGTCTGACATATCTAGCCCGCCCAAAGGGTTTGAGGGAATTGTTGTTTCTGCTCTTGAGAAAAAAAATGTCAGCGCTCTTGAAGAAAAAATTTACGAGCTTCTTTCGAGCGGCGGATCTGATGCTTTATTCTCAGCAAGAGAAAGACACCGAAACTTGGTTAAAAAAGCTTTTATAGAAATAGACTCTTGTCCAGACCCAATTGATGTGAAAAACGTTGATATAGCTGCAGAGCACCTAAAGCTGGCAGATATCTTTCTTGGGGACATTAAGTCTCCCATGAGCGCCGATGACTTTTTGGGGGAGATATTTTCCGCTTTTTGCATAGGTAAGTGAGCACTAACTATGATTCATATCATGTCATTAAAGTGTTTTTTATTCCATTAAGATCTTTTTAAAAAGCTGTTAGTAACTATTTATAGTTATTTTCTCAACACTTTAAAAAGAGCAAAACACAGCTTATAAACAAGCTTAGTAACATGGCCCTACCTTCTCTATCCCCGAGGTTTTGAGGGGCCAAAGACTTTTTCCACTTACTAACAGGGCTAACAACAATAAACATATACTCTCTAATATATAAATACATATATATAATATTTTTAATGAAGGCGGACATAATTGTAATAGGCGGGGGTCACGCAGGCTGTGAAGCAGCTGCGGCTTCAGCCAGGATTGGAGTTAAAACCATCCTGATTACTCATAAATTTGAAACCATCGGTCAAATGTCATGTAATCCTGCTATTGGCGGAGTAGGAAAAAGCCACCTTGTAAAAGAGATAGATGCAGCTGATGGAATAATGGCAAGATGCGCCGACAGGGCCGCCATACATCTAAAAGTTTTGAATTCTTCCAAAGGACCGGCCGTCAGAGCTACGCGCGCTCAGGCAGATAGGGAGTTATACAAAAAATCTGTTCAAAAAGAATTGAAGAATCTAGAAAACCTCGAGATTGTAGAAGGCGAGGTTACTGACTTTGGTATACAAAACAATCAAATCTGTTCGGTTACTGTTGGCGAAAGTAAAATTTTAAAAGCTCAAAAAGTAATTTTGACAACAGGGACCTTCCTCAATGGAAAGCTTTTCACCGGAATGGATAACAACGAAGGGGGCAGAGTTGGAGATAACTCCTCAAAAAAATTAGCAGAAAAATTAAGAAACATTGATTTTTCAGTTGGCAGATTAAAAACAGGAACTCCTCCAAGAATTCATAAAGACTCTATAAATTGGGAAACTTTAGAAGAGCAGAAAGGTGACGTCCCTAGACCCACGATCTCCTTTTTAAGCGATCAAAGCATTCACCCTAAGCAAGTGCCATGCTTTATAACCAGAACAAACGAAAAAACTCACGAAATTATAATAGGCGACCTTGATAGATCTCCAATGTTCTCAGGAAAGATTGAAGGAGTTGGGCCAAGATACTGCCCATCCATCGAAGACAAAATATTCAGATTTAAAGATAAAAAGTCCCACCAAATATTTATAGAACCAGAAGGATTAAATTCTGACTTAATTTATCCAAACGGAATTTCGACAAGTCTTCCAAAGGACTGCCAGGAAAAATTTGTTAGATCAATCGAAGGGTTTGAAAGCGCCAAAATAACTCAATATGGATATGCGGTCGAATATGATTTTTTTGATCCCAGAGAGCTGCATGAAACGCTGGAAACGAGAAAAATAAAAAACCTTTACTTTGCTGGCCAAATCAATGGCACAACTGGGTATGAAGAAGCTGCAGCCCAAGGGCTTGTAGCCGGTGCAAACGCTGCTCTGTCTTTTTTAGGAAAAGATCCTTGGACGCCAGGCAGAGAAGAGTCTTATCTGGGAGTTTTAATCGACGATCTTGTAACTCTTGGAACGAAGGAACCATACAGGATGTTCACCAGCAGATCTGAACATAGATTAATTTTAAGAGAGGACAACGCTGACCAAAGAATTACAGAAAAAGCTTATAAAGTCGGCTTGGTATCCGAGAGCAGATATGAGATATTTTCTGAAAAGAAAAATAAAATAATTAAAGAGAAAGACAAGCTAGCAAAGTTATTTCTCCGGCCTGAGGATGAAAAAATATATAGCAGTTTAAAAATTAAAGAGCCAAAGTCAGCCACCTCTTTTTTAGACTTGCTGAAGAGACCAGATTTAGATTTTCAAGATCTAGCCAAAGCATTTTCTATTGAGACCCCAGACAACGATATAGTTTTTGATATCGAAACGAACCAAAGATATTCGGGATACATCAAAAGACAGATGGACGAGATAGAAAAAATGAAGAAAAACAGAAATGCTCACATACCCTCGAATTTTGACTATTCAGATGTAAAGGGCCTGTCAGCAGAAATTACTCAAAAACTCTCTAAGGTTGAACCCAAAACATTGGCACAAGCTTGGAGAATTCCTGGAATTACGCCAGCAGCAATATCGGCGCTAATGGTTTACCTGAAAAGAAACGAAACAGAAACTGCAGATAAAAATGCACGCGGAAGCACCCGAGATTCTTAAGGCTTCCCTGGAAGAAATCTCAAAGCCAGAAAAAGAAAAAGAGCTAAAAGAGTTCGCCCTCAAGGTTTTTGATTGGAATAAGACAACAAATCTTGTTTCAAAAAATTCCACCCTAGAAAACATATATCATCACATCATTGATTCAGCGCATTTATATCCCCACATACAAAATAATTCTTACATTGACGTCGGGAGTGGGGCGGGATTTCCGGGGCTCGTGATTTCTATTCTAGGAAACAAAGACGGCTGCCTTCTTGAGCCAGCCAACAAAAAAGCATCTTTCTTGAGACACTGTCTTGCACATTTTGGCATTCAAAATACAAAGGTTTTGCAAAAAAGGCTTGAGTACCTAGATCTCATTAAAGAGGATGTTCTAATTTCCAGAGCATTTGCCGAACCCAAAAAAATCCAAAACTTGGTGTTTAAGAAAATGAGCGGAGATCAAAAAATTTTACTTATGGTTTCAGAGCAGCAAGCCATCCGCGAAGACAAAAATGACTGGAAGTACATTCCTTCCGCAGCATCAAAAATTTTAGGAAAAAAAACAGGCTTCTTAGAATTTAACCCACCAAAAAAATGATAATATACAACCTTGATAACTTTAGTTGTAGCTAACCAAAAAGGCGGGGTAGGAAAAACCACCACAGCGGTAAACTTGGCCGCCTCGCTCGCGGCCACAAAAAGAAAAGTCCTCCTTATAGATATTGATTCCCAGGCCAACGCTACCACCGGATCCGGCCACGAGAAAGCAGAAGATAAACTTACCATAATGGATGTTTTGGCCAGAGGCGCATGCATCAAAGAAACCATATTGCCCTGTACAGATTTTGGTTTTGATTTAGTGCCTTCATGTCAGGACTTAATTTCAGCCGACATTGAAATGACCACAGTTCCCGCCGCCTCCCTTCAGCTTAAAAACGCACTAAGGTCTCTCGAAGGCAGTTACGATTACGTGATAATTGATTGCCCCCCATCGTTGGGCATTCTTACATTGAACGCGCTAAGAGCCAGCTCCAAACTAATCATTCCCATGCAGTGCGAATACTATGCAATGGAAGGACTTGTTTCTCTGAACAAAGCCATTAATGATATAAACAGCAAGACCGGAGAAAACATACAAATCAGCGCCATCTTGAGAACGATGTTCGATCCTAGGGCCAGGCTAACAAGAGAGGTCTCAGAAGAACTGCAAAAATACTTCCCGAATGAGCTTTGCTCAACCGTCATCCCAAGAAACATAAAGCTGGCGGAAGCCCCCAGCTCAGGCAAACCAGGTCTCTTTTATGATCCGACAGCCAAGGGCACAGTCGCTTATCTTGCACTTGCCGGGGAAGTTATTTCAAAGTTTGAGAAAGATTCAATGGTTGCATGAGCGAAGATAGAAAAACTTTAAAGAGAGGCCTAGATGCCTTGTTGGGCGACGAGCCCATTTCTTCTCAGCAAGCACAAAGCCAAGAAATAGCCATAGATAAAATTAGCCCTAGCAGATATCAGGCGAGAGAAAACATAAACCAAGAGTCCCTTGAAGAATTAGCCGAATCAATTTCCTCGCAAGGAGTCATTCAGCCAATAATAGTTCGAAGAGTGGGGGGAGACGCTTACGAACTCATTGCCGGCGAAAGAAGATGGAGGGCATCCAAGCAAGCCGGCCTCACGACCATTCCCGCTATCTTTAAAGATGCATCTGAAGATCAAATTATCAGAATGGGTTTAATTGAAAATCTTCAAAGAGAAGACTTGAATCCAATGGAAGAGGCAAGAGGTCTTTTAAGGCTTCAAAAGGAATTTAATATCAGTCAGCAAGACGTAGCGTCGGCGGTTGGGAAATCTAGGTCGGGAGTAGCAAATATTTTAAGGCTAAACAATTTATGCAAAGAGGCTCAAAACCTATTAGAAAGTTCAAGCATTGATATGGGTCACGCACGAGCATTGTTGACATTGCCAGAAGGTCCGCAAGCCTCCTTCGCAAAACAGGCCGCTAAAAACGGCTGGTCTGTTCGGCAAACAGAAAAGGCTGCGCAAGATTATTTGTCAGGTTCTGGCAAGACGAAAACTCCAAAAAGAAAGGATGCGAACATAAGCGCCTTAGAGGAAGAGATCAGCAACGAACTATCCTCATCGGTATCAATTCAACATAAAAAAAACGGGTCAGGCAAAATAATTTTTAGTTACAGAGATCTCGATCAGCTAGATAAGATAATTGGTCCTTTTCGCAAGAAAAGTTAGACGCTTTATAACGAAAAAAAAGCCTTTATAGCCTTGAGTTTATTAGCCCCAGACAACTATAATGCACTGCTTTAAAAGACATGGCTAAAGAAGCAGCAAACAATCTTGTCGAAACCTCTGATTACATAGGTCATCACCTTGTAAATTTAACTTTCGGCTGGTGTGAAAAAACATCTTCCTGGGGCTTCGCTCATCACCAACAAGACCTTTCAAAAAGCTTAGACTCAGCCTGCGATGTATCCGAGATGGGTTTCTGGGCATTTCACATGGACACAATATTTATGTCGGTTTTTTTGGGCGTTCTGGTCTTTGGTTTCTTTGGGCTCATCAACAGATCTGCCAAAAAAGGAACTCCAGGCAAGCTGCAAAACTTTGTTGAATTTGTTCACGAATTTATCGGTAGCGCCGTGTCTTCTGGGTATCACGGAACCTCAAAAATAGTAGCCCCGCTCGCATTTGCAAGTTGTTTGTGGATTTTGTCATGGAACTTAATGGACTTGTTGCCTGTGGAAATGGCTAACTTTTTTGGGCAGGCTGGTAGTGGAATAAACTACTTTAAGATATTGCCTACCGCTGATTTGAACGCACCCTTAGCTTTGGCTGCAGTCGTAATGGTCCTTGTTACTTACTTCAGCATAAACACTCATGGCTTGGGCGGCTTTCTAAAAGAATTATTTATTGTTCCTTTGGGGCCTCTAGAATTTATTAGCTTTGTGTCAAAGCATGTCGCTTTAGCACTAAGGCTTTACGGCAACTTGTTTGCTGGCGAGATGATTTTCATTTTGATTGCCATTATGTTTGGGCAGTTCTTTATGTCATTTTCTCAAACACTTTGGTTCTTGCCTGGCTTGATTATGAATCTGGCTTGGGCACTATTTCACATTTTAATTGTTGCGTTGCAGGCGTATATCTTCATGATGCTTACAATCGCTTATTTAAACTTGGCTAGCACAAAACACTAGCCACAACTTTAGGAGACGGATATGGAAGAATTAAGATTAGTAGCAGGAGCCTTGCTTACTGGTTTAGGCGCCCTTGGAGGAGGGGTTGGAATTGGAACGCTTACCTCTAAGTACATAGAGGCAGTCGCCAGACAGCCAGAGCTTCAAGGACAGCTTTTTGCTCAGGTGTTGATTGCTCTAGGTTTAACAGATGCGCTGCCAATCATTTCTTTGGCGGTAGGGTTATTATTCTTATTCACGTAAAACATGAATATAAACGCTACTTTTTTTGCAGAACTCATAGCTTTTTGCATATTTGTATTTATCACTTACAGATACATATGGCCAAGCATGGCAAGTGTTCTTGAAGAAAGAAGAAAAGAAATTGATGAGGGCCTTCAAGCCGCAAGCGAATCTAAAAGGCAGCTAGAGGAAGCTAAAGAGGAATCTAGCAGAGTCATAGATGTCGCAAAATCTGAGGCTTCAACTTTAATTAATCAGGCCGGTTCGAGGGCTGATCAGTTAATAGATGAAGCAAAAGAGCAGGCCACAGAGGAAGCAAAAAAAATTAAAGAAACTGCTGAGTCTGATATTGCTCAAAGCACCAACAAAGCTAAAGAAACGCTCAAGGAAGAGTTATCAGTTTTGGTCGTTGCAGGAGCTTCTAAGATTTTAAACAAAGAGATTGACGAAAGCGCAAACAAAGAAATAGTTGATCAACTTATTAAAGAATTATGACAAGTCAATCGGTTATAGCCAGACCTTATGCAGAAGCAGCCTTTAGTGTTGCGAAGCAAGATAATTCAGTTGAGGAATGGTCATCCGATTTGCAAAAAATAAAAGCAGTATGTGCCGATCAAAAAATAACTAATTTGTTGCTTAATCCTGACCTGTCGTATTCAGACAAAACAGAAATGTTTATGGATCTTTTTAAAGGCGAAATATCAGACAAAGCTTCCTCTTTTGTTAAGGTCTGCGGAGACAACAAGAGATTAAAAAACCTTCCCGAGATCATAAACTTCTTTAACGAGCTGGCCCTTGAGAGCCTCAATAAAAAAAATGTCCATATCTCTTCACCTTTCCAGCTAGAAGAAAAACAAATTAAAAAGATCACCTCAGCCCTTGAAAAAAGACTCGATTCTGAGGTTGTTATAGATTTTGACATAGACAAGTCGTTAATCGGCGGATTAAAGATCGCCTATGAAGACCAGGTCCTTGATATGTCTATCAAAAGAAAACTAGACCTGCTTCAAACACAACTAAGAAACTAAAAAGGAGAACCATGGATAATTTAAACCCCTCAGAAATAAGCGAAATTATAAAGGGAAGAATTGATTCCCTAGAAACTTCAACCACAGAATCCAACGAGGGAACGATCGTATTTCTTTCAGACGGCATCGCGAGGGTGCATGGATTAAGCGACGCAATGTACGGAGAGCTTATAGAGTTTGAAGGCGGCGTTTCTGGAATGGCGCTTAATTTAGAAAGAGACTCTGTTGGTGTGGTAATTTTTGGAGACTACAAAAAGCTTGCCGAAGGTGGAGTGGCCAAGTGCACGGGTAAGATTTTAGAGGTTCCTGTTGGCCCAGAGCTTGTCGGAAGAGTAGTAGATGCTCTTGGAAACCCAATCGATGGTAAAGGCCCAATCAAAACTAAATTAACTTCTCCGGTTGAAAAAGTTGCTCCCGGGGTAATGACAAGAAAGCCGGTTGATGAGCCTGTGCAGATAGGGCTTAAGGCGGTTGATAGCATGGTGCCAATCGGAAGAGGCCAAAGAGAATTGATTATTGGCGATCGACAAACGGGCAAGACAGCAATTGCCTTAGACGCAATCATTAATCAAAAAGGAACGGGCGTTACTTGTGTGTATGTAGCCGTAGGGCAAAAACAATCCTCCATTGCGGCAGTGGTGAGAAAGCTTGAAGAATACGGAGCTATGGAGCATACAATTATTGTTGCAGCAGCAGCAGCGGACCCTGCCCCAATGCAATTTCTTGCGCCTTACTCAGGTTGTTCTATGGGCGAATATTTCAGAGATAAAGGGGAGGACGCGCTTATCATTTATGACGACCTTTCGAAGCAAGCTGTAGCCTATCGTCAAATATCACTTCTGCTCAGAAGGCCGCCGGGAAGAGAAGCTTATCCGGGCGATATTTTTTACCTTCACTCAAGACTCCTTGAAAGAGGCTGCAGGGTGAACGAAGATTATGTTGAAGAGCAAACCGAAGGCAAAGTTAAAAGCAAAACAGGGTCTTTGACCGCTCTACCAATTATTGAAACTCAGGCTGGAGACGTTTCAGCTTTCGTTCCTACGAACGTAATTTCAATTACAGACGGTCAGATCTTCCTAGAAACCTCCTATTTCAACAAAGGTCTATTACCAGCCATGAATCCAGGTATTTCTGTTTCAAGGGTGGGTGGAGCTGCCCAAACTCCGTTAATTAAAAAATTAGGTGGAGGAGTGAGAATTGCTCTTGCTCAGTTCAGAGAGTTGGAAGCTTTTGCACAATTTGCTTCAGACTTGGATGATGCATCAAGAGAGCAGCTTGAGCTTGGTCAGAAAGTAACAGAATTGATGAAGCAAAAACAATATTCACCTATGTCGGTTTCAGAGATGGGGCTTGTTCTTTTTGCAGTAGATAAAGGTTATTTAAAAGATGTGGAGCTCAATAAAATTGCTGATTTTGAATCAGCTTTGATTTCTTATATGAATTCAGAGCACAAAGATTTTATGGATAGTTTGGCGGAGAGCGGTGAACACTCAGATGAAATCCTTGCAACCCTCACAGAAGCTCTCGATAAATTTAAAGCAACTCAAACTTGGTAGCACTGAATGGCGAATACTAAAGAAATTAGAAAACAGATCTCAAGTATTTCTAATACTCAAAAAATTACTAGCGCTATGGAAATGGTAGCCTCAAGCAAGATGCGCAAGACTCAGGATCGCATGGAAATGGGCAGACCTTACGCTAACAGAATGTTATCGGTCATTGGCCATTTGGCTAACTCAAATCCAGAGTATAAACCCGTCTATATGTCAGAGAGAGATGTTAAAGGAATAGGCGTCATTGTTATTGGATCGGACAAAGGGCTGTGTGGAGGTTTGAATATAAATTTATTTAGAACCCTGCTTCCTTTTCTTAAGGAGCAATCAGAAGCAGGTGTAAATCAAATGTTTTGTCCCATTGGAACAAAAGCAAAAGTATTTTTTAATTCTTTCGGAGGCAATGTGGTTGCCACTGCTGAGAAACTTGGTGACATACCTGCGCTTGAGGATTTGATCGGTTCAATAAAGGTCCTGCTTGATAAATTTGAGAGCGGTGAAATAGACAAGGTCTTCCTTGCCAGCAACAGATTTGAAAATACCATGACCCAAACGCCAGAAATAAGACAACTTCTTCCGTTATTACCAGAAGACACTCCTGAGCTAAAACACAGATGGGATTATATTTACGAGCCAGATGCAAAAGAACTTCTTGACGGTTTAACGCAAAGGTATGTTGAATCCCTCGTATACCAAGCAGTCATTGAAAACATTGCATGCGAACAGGCAGCAAAGATGGTGGCAATGAAAAACGCTACCGAAAATGCAGGGACAATTATTGACGAATTACAACTTATTTATAACAACGCAAGGCAGGCAGCAATTACTCAAGAACTTTCTGAGATTGTTGCTGGAGCCGAAGCAATTTAGAACTTGAGGAAAATAAAATGAGCCAAGGCACAGTAGTACAAGTAATCGGAGCCGTAATCGATGTGGAATTCTCTAGACAGGAGCTTCCTAAAATATACGATGCTCTTGAAGTTGAAGGAGAGGGTTTAGTTTTAGAAGTCCAGCAGCAGCTTGGAGATGGAATTGTTAGAACCATTGCAATGGGTCAAACAGAGGGCCTACAAAGGGGTGCAAAAGTCTCAAATACTGGAGACGCGGTCAAAGTGCCCGTTGGAGAAAAAACCTTAGGAAGGATTTTGAATGTCTTGGGTGAACCCATTGACGGAAAAGGCGATGTCGGAGCTGAAGAACAAATGCCTATTCACAGGGCTCCGCCAAGCTATGAAGATCAGGCAGAATCATCTGAGATTTTAGAAACAGGAATCAAGGTTATTGATCTAATGTGTCCGTTTGCTAAGGGAGGTAAAGTCGGATTGTTCGGAGGTGCTGGAGTAGGAAAAACAGTCAACATGATGGAGCTAATCAGAAACATCGCTTACGAAACTAGTGGATATTCTGTTTTTGCCGGTGTCGGCGAGAGGACAAGAGAAGGAAATGATTTTTATCTAGAAATGACCGAATCACAAGTATTGGATAAGGTTGCTTTGGTTTATGGACAAATGAACGAACCTCCTGGATGCAGAATGAGGGTAGCTTTATCAGGATTAACCATTGCTGAGAAATTCAGAGATGAAGGTAAAGATGTGCTCTTATTTGTTGATAACATTTATAGATACACATTGGCTGGCGTGGAATGTTCTTCGCTTCTTGGAAGGATGCCATCCGCAGTGGGTTATCAGCCTACGCTTGCTGAAGAAATGGGAGTTCTTCAAGAAAGAATTACATCAACCAAGACGGGTTCAATCACATCAGTGCAGGCAATATATGTTCCTGCAGATGATTTAACAGATCCATCACCGGCTACGACATTCGCTCACCTCGATGCAACAGTAGTACTTTCAAGACAAATTGCGTCTCTTGGTATCTATCCGGCAGTTGATCCGCTTGACTCTACCAGCAGACAGCTTGACCCGGCCATTGTTGGTCAAGAACACTATGATGTTGCAAAAGGTGTTCAACAAGTTCTTCAAAGATATTTAGAGTTAAAAGATATTATCGCCATTTTGGGTATGGACGAGCTTTCAGATGAAGATAAGCAGACAGTTAACAGGGCAAGAAGAATTGAGAAATATTTATCTCAACCTTTCTTTGTAGCAGAAGTATTTACCAACTCACCCGGGAAATTCGTCTCCATCAAAGATACTGTGAGAGGCTTTAAAGGAATCTTGGAAGGAGAGTACGATGATCTTCCCGAGCAAGCATTCTTGATGGCTGGAAAAATCGAAGAAGTGGTAGAGAACGCAGAAAAGCTTAAATGAGCACCATGAAATGCAGCATTGTCAGCGCTGAGCAAGAAATTTTTGCAGGCGATGTTCAAATGCTAAGCGTTACAGGTGCTGAGGGTGAGCTTGGAATCACTCCAGGCCATTCACAGCTGCTGACCTCAATTAAGCCCGGCCCAGTCAGGCTAACTCTCGAGGATGGAACCGAAGAAGTTTTTTTTGCATCTGGCGGATTTGTTGAGGTTCAACCGCACGAGGTAACTTTATTATCTGATATCGCAGAGCGTGCAGATGATATCGATGAATCAAAAGCCGAGAGAGCAAAAGAGTTAGCTCTAAGAAATCAAGAAAACGCTGAATCAGATATGGATTTCTCCAGAGCCAAGGCTGAGCTAGCAGAAGCCTCAGCTCGTCTACAGGCCTTGCGCAAACTCCGTAAGAAATAGTTAAATAGGCACTTTAAAGTCAGCTTAGCTGCTCAACCGCCCATGAATTTAGATATTGTTATATTGGCAGCAGGAAAAGGCACCCGCATGGGGAGCTCTTTACCTAAAGTTTTAGCAGGCCTTGCAGGAAGGCCAATGCTGGAGCATGTCTTAGATTCAGTGTCACGATTAAAGAAAACTAAACTGCATGTTGTCGTAGGACACGAAGCGCAACTAGTAAGAAAAACTTTTTCTGGTAACAAGAAAATAAACTGGATTAAGCAAACAAAACAATTGGGTACAGGGCATGCAGTTAAGCAAGCCGCAAAACATATTCGATCAAATTCAAACGTAGTTATTTTGTATGGCGATGTTCCCCTTATCTCCGAGAGCACAATTTCCAAACTAGCCAAGCTGGCTTCCAAAGGACCGTCTCTCCTTACTTTTAATAAAGAAAACCCAACTGGTTACGGAAGAATAGTAAGAGGCTCTAGAAATAAGATAGAAGCAATAATTGAAGAAAAAGATGCCTCCACATCTCAGAAGGAAATTACTGAAGTTAATTCTGGAATTATGGCCTTTAAAGCTAAAGATCTCTTTCGTTTGTTAGGAAAAATCAGAAACAACAACAAAGCCAAAGAGTTTTATCTGACCGATACGGTTTACGAGGCACATCTCGAAAAATTGAATATTCAGTCACTCAGGCTGTCCGATGCAAATGAAGTTTTAGGCTGTAATACCCTAGAGGAGCTTCAAACGTTAGAAAAGGCTTATCATATTTCCACCGCAAAAAAATTTCTCAACAAAGGAGTTTCTTTTGCTGACATAGAAAAAGTTAAATTTAGAGGAAACATCTCAATAGAAAAGGGCGCTTTTATTGATGAGAATGTAATTTTTGAAGGCGCTGTGTCTATTGGAGCTAATGCAAAAATTGGCCCAGGATGTATTGTCTCTAACTCAACCATCGGTAAAAACTCTGAACTACTTGCTTATTCTTTTGTCGAAGAATCTATGCTTGAAAGCAATGCAAAAGCAGGACCGTTTGCTCATATTGGTGTCCAAACAAAAATGGAAGAAGGAGCAGAGATTGGAAACTTTGTTGAGACGAAAAGAAGTAATATTGGCGCACACTCAAAAGCAAAACACCTTGCTTACATAGGCGACGGTAGAATAGGTAAAGGCGTCAACATTGGCGCTGGTACGATCTTTTGTAATTACGATGGTGTTAAAAAGCATATCACCAAGATTGAGGATGATGCATTTATAGGATCAAACTCAGCCTTGGTAGCTCCTTTGACTATCGGTGCAAATTCTTACGTTGGCTCTGGATCTGTCGTCACAAAAAATGTTGGTAAGGGTCAACTAGCAATTGGAAGGGGCAGACAAAAAAACATGCCTAATAGGAAAAAATAATGTGTGGAATCATCGCAGCATCAACTGAAAGAAGCATCGGCAAGCTCTTGATTCAAGGTCTTTATAAGATGGAATATCGAGGCTATGACTCTGCTGGCATAGCTATGCATACCGAGGATAGAGTTGCGCACTTGAGAGCCCTAGGAAAAGTAAAGCTTCTTGAAGATTTGATGATTAACGAAAAGCCTAAAGGAAAAGTTGGCATTGCACACACTCGCTGGGCAACTCACGGCGAACCCTCTGAAGTTAATGCTCACCCGCATCAGTCAAATGAAAGAATTTTTATAGTCCACAATGGCATTATTGAAAATTATTTGGAGCTTAAAGATGAATTAGCTGACAAAGGTTATGCTTTTACCTCTAAAACAGATTCAGAATTAATAGCTCATCTTCTTGATAGTTACCTAGAAGCGGGTTCATCCTTGCTCGAAGCTACCAAGAAGCTTAAAGACAAGCTTCAAGGAGCCTATGCTATAGCAGCACTGGATCATAGCGATCCAAATACACTGGTACTTGCTCGACACCGGTCACCCCTATTGATAGGCCTGGGTGAAGATGAAAATTTTGCTGCTTCAGATCCTCTAGCGCTTGCTGATCTTACGAATAAATTTTTGATTCTTGAAGATGGCGATGTTGCAACGATAAGCCCTAATAATGTGGAAGTATTCGATAAAAATAATAAAAGCTGCAAAAGGGATATTCAGATTATTGATATCAAAAGCGAAGCGGCATCAAAAGGCGACTATAAGCATTTCATGGAAAAAGAAATCTTCGAACAACCCAACGCGATATTAAATACTCTTGATGGAAGAATAGGTGGCGATGATGTTTTAGAAAACATTTTTGGTGAAGGATCAAACGACCTCTTTGCTAAGGTTAAAAGAATCCAGATCACTGCTTGCGGAACTAGCTTGCATGCAGGCAGAGTAGCTGCAAATTGGTTTTCAGCTATTGCTGGGCTGCCAACCCAAATAGATTTCGCTAGCGAGTATCGCTACAAAAATCCTTACGTAGATAAAAATACTCTTTTGGTTACTATTTCTCAATCTGGAGAAACCGCAGATACCCTAGCTGCTCTGCGTTATGCTCAAGATCGAAATTATCTAGCCTCATTGGCAATTTGTAACGTTCCAACAAGCTCATTGGCCAGAGAATCAGATTTCTTGCTTCTCACCAATGCAGGCCCAGAAATTGGTGTGGCTTCCACAAAAGCTTTTACTACGCAGCTCACAGCCTTGATGTTATTAACGCTGTCACTGACTAAAGCCTTTGGCACCAACCCAAGGCTCAGAGCTAGAGTAATCCAAGCTTTGCGTCAGATGCCTGAAATTGTTGAAAAGAGCCTAGAGCTTAAAGACGATATAGTTGATATAGCTTCCGAGATAGCTCAACAAGATAACGCGCTATTTTTAGGGCGAGGGATGTTTTATCCGATAGCAAAGGAAGGCGCGCTTAAACTAAAAGAAATTTCTTATATTCATGCAGAAGCCTATCCAGCAGGAGAACTGAAGCATGGACCGCTTGCACTAATTGACGAGCGCATGCCAGTCGTTGCAATTGCTCCGGAACATGAATTAGCAGAGAAATTGGTATCCAATCTTGAAGAGGTCAAAGCACGGGGCGGCGCATTATATGTATTCGGTAATGCAAAAGAAAAGCTCTCTCTTGAAAGAGGCAAATACATCAGCATGCCTGAGTGCGATTTTTTACTTACGCCAATTTTATACACGATTCCTCTACAAATTTTATCTTACGAAGTTGCGCTAATCAGAGGAACAGACATTGATCAACCAAGGAATTTAGCTAAATCCGTTACTGTTGAATAAGGAGAGATTTCTCGGTCGGTCAAAAAAAAGTAACAAAATATAATGGAACAAATTGTAATTAGTGGCACAGGCGTTTTTACACCAAAACAGTCCATAACCAATGAAGAGTTAGTTAGGGCATACAACGAATATGCTGAGAAATTTAATTTATCAAACAAACAAGATAAAGGTTCATCACTCGTCTTCAGTTTAAATCTCCATCAGCTCTCTAATTCTTGAATTTCATACTGATTAGAAGTAACTTAATTTCAAATTTAGGAGAAAAAAAATGAGGAGAATAATTACCGGTCATAATGATAACGGAAAATCTGTCATATCTATTGACGGGCCGCCGGCAAGATCAATCGGCGAAGAAGCTGGAGGTCTTTATGAAATTTGGAATACTGATGGCAGTGGTTTTGATACAACTTCAAACGAGGACAGGGCTGATATTGATATCGTTTTGTCTCCTGTGCAAAAAGGTACAAAGTTTAGGTATTTTCAAATAAATCCAATCCCCGAAGGTGTTCCTCAAGAAGCTATTGAGGCAGCAACTGCGGAGGCTTTTGAAAAGATAGGCGCGGCTCATCATAGAGTAGACACATCAAGAAATGCTGCTATGCATGAAACAGATACCATTGATTACATTATTCTGTTGAAAGGCGATGTAACTTTGATCTTAGATGAAGAAGAGGTTCAGTTAAAACCCCACGATGTTGTTGTGCAAAGAGCAACAAATCACGCGTGGGTAAACAATGGATCTGAACCGGCCCTTTTAATAGCTGTCCTTATTGATAGCAGCATTGTTTAATTCTATTTCTGACAAAAATGCTAACAATCTTTATCACTTAATGTAGAGTATGATTTCTTGAGAAGTGAAAAATGATTAAAACTCAATTAACAGCGGACAAATTTGCAATGACCATATCATTAGCGTGCGTTGTGCACTGCTTTTTTGTTCCTTCTTTCATAATCTTGTCATCGGGAATTTTTCCTTTGGCGTTGGACAATGAAGTAGTGCATAAATTAATAGTTTTAATTGCCGTGCCAGTAAGTATATTTTCTTTGTACTTAGGATATAAAAATCATAAAACCCTCTCTTTCATCCCTGCAGGAATCTTTGGACTGGTGCTTTTGATAACCGCAGTTCTTCTTGGCGAGAGTATTTTAGGAGAATTGGGTGAAAAAGGATTCACATTATTGGGATCAATTTTCGTGGCCTTTGCCCATTTTAGAAATCATCAAATTTGTAAGCAGTTAGATTGCGATTGTCACGAAAACGATAGGCTTATTTCCGACTCCTAATTCTTGGCAGTCCTGACTTTTACATTCAATTTAATTTTCACAGACTAAAATCAATGAGCAATAATGTCTATTGTCTTTTTCTTTTGATAGCTCTAGCCTTGCACCCTAGTTTAAAAAATGAAAAAGTAAGAAAGATATATGGTTGATGACATTACCTTGCAAAAACGAACTTTAAGAGTTCTGATAATTTCAGCTCTTTTAGTAACCGTCTGTTTAATTTTTTTAAACCCAGATTTAGCCATCTCCGGCGATTCGTCTCAAATAGATTATTTTGGAGTTTTGGCAGTTTTATTTTTTTTGGTCTCTTTGGTTCTATTATTTATTTTCCATTTCTGGGGTAAGATTTTCTTCACGCTCTATGTCTTAGAGGGATTAGTAGTAAGATGGTATGGGCCTGAATATATCGAGCCTGCCGACAGTATTTTTTTATTGTTCACCCATCTGGAAGGAATGATTGAAGGTGCAATTCTAGTGCTAATATTTTTAACGCCAATGAAAAACCTTTTTAAATCGGTTAAGGGATATTTATAAGTGAATCAAGATTTAATTATTTTAATTGTTCAAATTATTGCCGCGCTTGGTGTAGTTATATCCGTTTTTTATCTTGGCATTCAAATTCATCAACAAAATAAAATTACGAAGGCTCAATTTGGGCATTCCTTAACTCAGCGCATGTACGAAAGATATTTCAATACATCTAAAGATAAGGAGTTCAGTAAGTTTCTCTCAAAAGATTGGGCTGGAGAGGAATTAGACGATTCAGATAGATGGCGAGTTGCCGTGTTCGTCAATACAGTCTTGGTTGATATTTTTGATACTTATGAAAAAGTTCAAAATGGATTTGTTGATAAATCTCACTTGGATATGCGAATGCACATGCTTAAGTTGGGAACAATGAAAGCTCCGCTAGCTAAAAGCACCTGGAAATATTGGAAAGGCACCAGATCGAAAGAATTCATAGATTGGTTTGAAAATGAGATCTACGGAGATGATGGATTCGATGAAGGCTTTGAAAAAGATATTATTCCTAACGTAAGAAGATAGTTTAGTTACTGATGCAGGATCCAGAGTTATCTTGATAAGCAGCTTCCAGGAGGGCTTTATGCACATCTGTGTTATCTAAAGTTCCAGTGAAATTTTCGCTCCCCGGGCCCATGGCAAATATTGGGACAGGAACACCGGTATGAGATCCTCTACCAATTCCAGTATTGAAGGAAAATTTTACGTCCAGATTTTCATATTTCCTGGGATCGTTAGGTTCTATTAATAGCCCTCCAGTCTCATGATCCGCTGTAACAATTACCAATGTATCGTCGTTTTTTCTAGCGAATTCCAAGGCCCATTTAATTCCTTCTTCTAAATCAAGCATCTCTCTCATTAAATATTCATAATCGTTTCCATGACCAGCCCAATCGATCTGCGAAGCTTCAGCCATCACAAAAAAGCCATTACATCCGTTCTTGATAAAGTTTTTTGATCTATTAATTGAGAATTCGAGCATTTCTTTTATGGATGGTTCGGTAATATGATTTTCTGGAGTATTGATATCTCTTAAGTGCTCATCTGCAAAAAGACCGAAGACTTGTTCGCTTTTATATGAAGCTATATCTTCTAGTTCATCCTTATGTGTTATTAGCTTTGAGTTAGTTTTAACTTTTTCAATCAAATTAACACCATCCTCACGAATACCTCCATCTTCCTCTGTCATAAAGAACTTCCTTCCACCGCCTAAAATATTTTTTATTTTTGAATCAGTCATTTGAATGCTGATTTCATCGGTTAGGTACCTAGAGCTCGCATGGACTACAAATGCTGCAGGAGTTGCATGCGTAATTTCAGAAGTCGATATTACTGAGCTTACATAACCAGATTTATCCAATGTTTCAGTTATGTTTTCAATTGGTTGGCCTTTAATATCAACACCCAAAGCTCTGTTATTGGTTTTTTCCCCTGTGCTATATGCAGTACCCGATGAGGCGGAATCTGTAACAATTGCATTAGCTGAGTGAGTTAAGACCTGCCCAGAGTATGGAAAGCTATCTACGGCTACTCTTGAATTTGGTCCCCCTTGATGCAGCCTAAATGCTGAAATTTGGCTAATGCTCATTCCATCTCCAATAAATAAAATGATGTTTTTAGCTTTATTTTGAACTTGTTTTAATTTTTTAACTGGTACTTTTTCATCGATGACTATTTCCTTCACATAGACATCTTTATCATCGAGGGTGCCTGATGGGATTGGAAAGTTGTTTACTATATATTCTCTCCCTAAATGCTCCATTAATTTAGCGCCACCAAATAAACCTAATCCCAAGGCTATCACTGCTATTATTATTTTTGCTCTCATAGTTTCTCTTCCAAAAGCTGTATTCTATCGTTTCCAAAATACATATCATCTTTATTGAAGAAAAATGTCGGGGAACCAAAACCGCCTCTATCCATTAGCTCTTGTGTATTGGAGATCAATCTTTCTTTTGCTTCAGGGGTCTTGATGAAGTCAAAATATTCTTCCGCTGAACCATTTAATTGATCAACAATAGACTTCAAAATATTATCATCTGATATATCTTTTCCTTCTGTCCAGTAGGCATAAAAAACTGCTTCTAAATAATCTTCTATTTTGCCTGCATCTTGAAAAAAGAAGGAGCCCCTCATAGCTTTTACACTATTAACTGGAAAGATCTTGGGCATTGTTATATCAAGACCTCTTGATTTAGACCAATCGTAAAGGTCTTTCTGAGAGTAAACTAATTTTTCTTTTATTGGATTTTGTCTACTTTCATAAACGCTGGGATTAATGGTATTGAAGATTCCGCCTACTAAAATGGGCTTCCAAATAATTTCAAAGCTTTTTCGTTTTGAAAGCTCTTGCATGCCTCTAAACGAAAGGTAGGTCCAAGGGCTGCTGCAATCTAAAAAATATTCAATTTTATTTCTCATACTTCTTCGTAATGTACCCTAGAGATTGCTAATATAAAAACAGTAGTTTCAATATTTTTGGAGGACGCATGAAGTTAAAAATTTTATTTACCATTATCTTGTTTCTATTCGCCTCATTAGGTTCGGCTGATGAACTGAGGAATGCGGTGGATAGCAGAGATAGATCAGAAAAAAATATTGCCAGGGATGAATTTAGAAAGCCATACGAGACTCTTTCTTTTTTTCAGCTAGAGCCAGACATGACTATCGTAGAGCTATCTCCAGGAGGAGGATGGTACACAGAAATACTTGCAAATTTTATTCGCAAATCTGGAAATTTAATTGCTGCCCATTTCAGCAAAGATTCTGATAGAGCATATTTTAGAGATAGCAGAATTAATTTTGAGAAAAAAGTTAAAGAAAATAATCTTTATGAAAAAGTTACAGTAGTCGACCTTAATTCAGAGCTTTCAGATCCAAGCTCAGTCGATGCAGTTCTCACTTTTAGAAATCTACATAATTGGCTTGGGCCAAATATGGATAAAATTTTTTCTAACAGTTATGTTGCCTTAAAGCCAGGAGGATTGTTCGGAATAGTTGAGCATAGGGCTAAAGCTGGTACGTCCATGGAGATCATGAAAAAAAGCGGCTATGTTACCGAACAACATGCAATCAAAATAGCAAAAAAACATGGATTTGAGCTTTTAGCCAAATCTGAAATTAATGCCAATCCTAAAGATTCTGCAGATCATCCTAGAGGAGTTTGGACTTTGCCTCCTGTTCTAAGGCTTAAGGAAAAAGACAAGGAAAAATATTTAGCTATCGGAGAGAGCGACAGGATGACTTTATTATTCAGAAAGCCAAAATCTTAAATTAAGTCTGAGCTTTATTGATCAACCTATAATTTGAGCTTCAATTCTTTTATGCGCTCTTTCTTTCCTTTTAGTTTTATCATTAACTTGGCCAACTAATTGTCCACAAGCTGCCATGATATCTTCACCTCTAGTTGTTCTGATGGTCGTTATGTAACCTTCTTTTTGAAGTATTTTTTTAAAAGTTTGAATTCGCATGCTTGAAGGTCTCTTATAAGAAGAGCCGGGGAAGGGATTAAATGGAATCAAGTTAACCTTGCAAGGAAGAATTTTCAGTAATTCACAAAGTTCATACGCATTCTCAATAGAATCATTTACCTTATCTATTAATATGTATTCAATTGTTGTTTTTCTACTGTCACCACATTTATCTACATACCTAATCACTGATTCTAAAAGTTTCTTGATGGGATATTTTTTATTGATAGGTACCAATTCATTTCTTAATTGATCGTTTGGAGCATGCAAAGAAATTGTAAGTGCAGCATCCGTTACTTCAGATAACTTATCAATTAAAGGAACTAAGCCCGAAGTACTTAGGGTAACTTTTCTTTTTGATAGGCCATAGGCTTTATCATCCATCATCATGCTCATAGCACCTGTTACCGCATCAAAATTTAAAAGAGGTTCTCCCATACCCATCATGACAACATTAGTCACTTTTTTACTTGCATGATCGCGCGGAACTCCAAAAGAATTCTCAGCAACCCAAAGTTGGCCAATTATCTCAGATAATTCTAAGTTTCTAGAAAAGCCCTGTTTGCCAGTAGCACAAAAACTGCAATCAACCGCACATCCAACTTGTGAGGATATACAAAGCGTTGCTCTTTTGCCTTCAGGAATAAGCACCATTTCAATAAGATCACCTTCACCAACACTCAATACCCATTTTCTTGTTCCATCTCTGGAATCTTTTTCTAAAACTACCTTTGGCGCAGAAATTTCAGCTTTCTCGTTGAGCTTCTCTTGAAGTTCTTTGGAAAAATTTGTCATAGCATGGAAATCAGAAACACCTTTTTGATGAATCCATTGATAAACTTGCTTAGAACGAAATGATTTTTCTCCTAAAGAAAGAAAAAATAACTCAAGATCTTCTTTATTCATTCCGATCAAATTTTTCTTCATGATCTTTTTCTTTTTTTTAAAACATGCATTTTATGAAAAATGATAGACATCCAAAACCTCAGATAGAAAATCTAATTGTATATTTTAACTTTATTCCTTAGTCTATTTAGGATTATCAAATGAAAACTTCATCAACATTAATACCAGATTACTATATTTCCCAAAAATTGATTCACTGGTTGATGGCATTTCTAATCATCTTAGATTTAAATATAGCCCAAAAGTTTGGCGGAGAAATGGAGCTTTGGGACAGGCTTGAATCTAGAGTTGATCACGCTACTGTAGGAATTTTAGTCACAATATTATTTATCTTTAGGATCATTCTAAGATATAAGTACGGTGCACCAGCGCTTCCAAATTCTATGCCTAATTGGCAAAAATTTTCAGCAAAAATTGGTCATTACAGTTTATATTTCTTCATTACTTTGCTCATTTTTACTGGAATTGCCTCAGCTTATTTCACATCAGACCCCATCGTTGTCTTCGGATCTTTAAACCTATCTTCTGAAACAGACTCTCAAGGAGCTTTTCAATTAATTCGAGGACTGCATGAATTTTCAACCAATGCGGTGATTTTTTTAATTTTTGTCCACATACTGGCATCCATCTATCATCACTTTGTAGCTAAGGATAAAACAACTGTAAAGATGCTGAAGTTTTGGAAGCAGGCTGGCTAGGCTTCCCAAAGGTTATTAATTGGCTGATTACCTTTTAAATTAGTAAGATTTTCTAAAAATAAACTAAATGACCTTGGCAAGGACATCAAAGAATGCGCTGAGTCGTGTGGAGTAATGAAGCAATTTTTAGCATCCCATAGCTTAGAATCTTTTTCTAAAGGTTCGTTTTTAGTGGTATCAAGTGCCGCTGCTGCAATGATTCCATTGTTGAGGGCGTCTGCCAGATCGTCTTCAACGATCGCACTACCTCGGCCCACATTGATCAACATTGAGGAAGGGTTCATTTTTTTTAAAAAGCTTGCATCCACAATATCTCTTGTGCTTTCACTATCTGGCAAAACCATAACCAGAAAATCTGTAAGAGGTAACAGACCTTCTAATGCATCTAGGCTCAAAACCTCATCCGCATAATCGCATTCTTCAGGTTTTCTTCTTATACCCGTAACTTTCATATCAAATGTCTTGCCTAGCTTGGCCACTTCTTTGCCAATTCCTCCGTAGCCAAGAATAACTAAAGTTTTATCTGTTAATTCACCGTCTCCACCATTTGGCATCCATTCTTTTTCTTTTTGCATAATTGCATGCTCATCAATTCTTTTATTCCATCTGAGCATTTGAGCTAAGACATAATGAGACATAGGCTTCCCATAAATGCTGCTAGCATTTGCTATTACTGCTTGAGATTCTTTTAAAACAGCCTGTAAAAAAGGCGCATCCATTCCTGCATAACCGCTCTGAATAAATTTCATTTTTTTACACAAATCCAACATTGGCTCAAATAGTTCTTCGTGATCTCTAACAGCGAATAAAAATTGATAAGACAAAAAGAACGCATCACATTCTGGGACTTCTGCCCAAGACGGGTCTATAGGATTTTCAGGATTTAGTGAAAAAATCTCTATTGAAGGATCCAACGCTTTAATCTGATCCCCATAGAATTTATTGGTATCTTCTGAGATAACTACTTTCATTTCTCTTAAGATTAAATTAGTTGAAGGTGCTGAACAAGTTAAAATCTTGCGTTCTGTCTTTTTCTGCTGCCGTGCTTAAAGTAAACATCCTTGGCAATTTTTTTAAATTCCCTGTTTGCTCTTGACGCCCAAATTGTTTCTCTAGCTTTTTTCGCTGAGAGCACAGGGTCAACTAATTTCTCAAAATATAGATCGTTCAATTCTGCATTGTGAATTTTGTCTCTACACATATTCGAAATTTTTGGTATTTGTGCTTTTATCCAGTCTGCATTTGGATCTTGATCTTTGCTTTGCTTAAGAACCGAATAAATTCTAGGTAGGTTTATTCCGGTTACTCCGCTTTGCATTTGAACTTGGCAAATATGAATTCCCGGCTCGTAATCTACAAACAACTCTGCGAGGAGAGGTGACGTTCTTTGCCAAGGCTGCCATAAGTTATATGAAGCAAAAGACATAATCATGGCTCTCATTCTAAAATTGATCCAACCTCCTTTTCTCAAATACTGAATGCATGCATCAAGAAATGGAAACCCTGTTTCTCCTATAATCCATTTTTCTATAAGCTCATTGTTTGCGTCTTGTCTTAATTCATCCGCCATAGGATGCATAGAGTTAAACTCAAGTTCGGGTTCTGTCTCAAGCTTTTGGATGAAATGACAGTGCCAATAAAGCCTTTTTTTGAAAGAATTTAAGTCTTTTTTGTAACCAGTTATTTCTAACTCTCTAAGAAGTTTTTGATAAATCTCTCTTATGGAAACAGAACCAAATGCAATATGCGGGGAAAGCCTTGAGCATGAATGCTCAGCCTCATGCGGCGATGACATCTTAAAACTGTATCCTGCGCACCTTTCTTTCAAGAAGCTATCTAACAAGCTATAAGCAAGATCAGAGCCTCCCGATTGAAATGATGAGTATTTGCTCTTTTGGAATTGAAGATTTTTTAAAAATAAATTTAATGGTTTTAAAGGTTTATCTATCTTGTTTATATTTTGGTTTGTATAAGGTTCTTTGAGTAAAGGTTTACTCATTTGATCTTCCCAATCACTTGCCCATTTATCTCTATTAGGGGCCTTAACTTGAATCCCAAAATCTGAATAGAGCTTTATTTTCTCTTTTTTTAAAAAATTATCTCGAAAACTATTGAAGTCATCTCTGAAATAACCAACATCAGTGCAATGATTAGCATGAATGATTGATTCTGAAAAATGAGTTTCAATCCACTTTTGGAAATCAAGATAATTTCCTGAAAATACATAAATTTGAGAATTTTTTTCTTTAAGCTTTTGATCCAAATCTTTCAAGCAATCGAAAAGAAAATTTAATTGAATTTCCGATTTACCATTTGCTTGCCAATAGTTTAGATCGTAAAGATAAACAACTCCATAATCTTGATTCTTTGATCCATGAAATAATGCAGGATTATCAAACATCCTTACATTTCGATGAATCAACACAATATCTTTCATGGGAAATGAATCTTATATCCTTAATTCATTTATATTCATATAAAAATATATATTCAAATAAAGTGGTAAATTAAAGTTATGAAAAACATATTTTTAATAATTATTTTGATAACAACACAAAGTATTTTTGCTGCAAGTTACAACAAGCCTTCTGCCTCGAAACTTTATAAAGAAGCAGTGGAGTTAGTAAAAAAAGAACAATTCGAAAGTGCAATTAAAAAACTCACAAAATACACCAAAAAAAAGCCAAAGGACTCAGACGGGTGGACGTTATTGGCATTTTCAAATAGAAAAATAAGTGAGTTTGATAAAGCAAAGGAATTTTATGAAAAAGCAATAGCTATCGATGAAAACAATAAAACCGCCTTGGAATATCAAGGAGAGTTCTTTGCTCAAATCGGTGAAATGGAAAAAGCCAAAGAAAATTTAGAGAAATTGCTTTCTCTCTGCCCAAACTCATGCAAAGAATATGAGATGCTGAAGGATTATATCAGCGGTAAGGCAAAAAAAAGCTAAGCTAGAGTTCATGATCGGTACATCATTTCAAAAGAAAGTCTGGAAAGAATTAAAAAAAATTCCTTATGGCGAAACCAGATCTTACAAGGAAGTCGCTCTTGCAATTGGTCATCCTCAATCCGCAAGAGCAGTTGCTAATGCTTGTGCCAAGAACCCGTATGCGCCCACAGTCCCGTGTCATAGAGTAGTTAGATCTGATGGCAATTTAGGCGGCTACAGCGCTAAAGGTGGCATCAAAAAAAAGGCAGAACTTTTAAGAATGGAAAGCCAAAATGTACGCAAAAGATAATACTAAAAACCTGTTTAAATTAGCTAATTCAGTTTCTGAAAATTTTGTCTCTAATAATTTATTGGACTATCAAGGACTAAGAAATTACGATTACGGACCTGAAAAAAGAGATAATGTTTCTTGTTTGTCGCCTTTTATTACCCACAGACTTATCCTTGAACAAGAACTGATAAAAAGGTCATTAGATTTCTACCCATTTGCAAAAATAGAAAAATTTATCCAAGAGATATACTGGAGAACTTATTGGAAAGGTTGGTTGGAATTAAGGCCAGCTGTCTGGGAAGATTTTATTTCTGAAAGAGTAGAGATATACGATGAAACCGTTTATGAAAAAGCTATTAATGGCAATACAGGGATTGATTGCTTTGATTTTTGGATCAATGAATTAAAAGAAGAAAATTACCTTCATAACCATACGAGAATGTGGTTCGCAAGTATCTGGATTTTTACCCTAGGCCTTCCTTGGCAGCTAGGGGCTGAATTCTTTATGAAATATTTATTGGATGGAGATGCAGCATCAAACACTCTCAGTTGGCGGTGGGTTGCTGGCATCCAAACAAAGGGCAAGCACTACATTGCTAGACCATCAAACATATCAAAATTTACCGACGGTAGATTTCATCCAAAAGGATTGAACACTGTTGCCGAATCCTTAAATGGAGAAAAAGAATATTTAAAAGAGCCTTTAGACCTGACATTCAATGAAACAAAAAAAAATAACACTCTGGTGATGTTTGAAAATGACCTATGGCTTGAGGGGAGAGAAAACCTCTATAAGAGCTATGAAAATATATATTTGATTCTGTTAACTAATGCTGACAGAAAAATAGAATTAGATGAAAAAGTATTGGCTTTTAAAAAGAAAGCTCTTAACGATGTGCAAACTTATCTTGATAATTCTTCTTTGGAATCGCCGGAGAGGTTACAGCAACATAAGTCGTTTGATGTTGTCTATCCGTCTGTTGGTGAAAATCTAGATTACTTAAGAGAGGTTCAGAAAATAAATAATACGGATATCAACTTTATAACTCGCGAAGAAGACGTTTTTTGTTGGGAGTTTTCAAATAAGGGGTTCTTTAATTTTAAGAAAAATATTCCTGATATCTTGAAAAAATTCTCTTATTAATTAAATTTGATATAGATGACATTTAAATTAGCTTTCAAATATCTGCTTCGACTAATTTTATTGGCTCTTTTGGCAATTTCGATTTATTTAGTAAATCTTTTTTTCATGAAGCCTTTTTCAATAGATCATTTTCTGGCCAAAGAAACTTTTCTTGAAATAATTGATTCACCTGAGTCAATGACTTACATAGGTATTTTTGACAAATACAATTGGTTTACCGGTCATGCTTCAAAATTAACCATTCCAAGTCAGAAACAATTAGATCGCGACAAAGCGAAAGCAAGAAAGATTTTAGATACTTTAAGATCTTATGACGATGAAAATCTAAGCAGCATCCAAAGAGCTTCAAAAAAAATAGCTATTTTCGATACTGAGAATACCTTGCTGAGATTAGAGACTTTCCCTTTCCATAACTATGTTCTCAACCAGATAGGTGGCGCTCACATTGATATGGTTGAATTCATGACAGATACTCACCCAATTAGAAATTTATCAGAAGCAAAAGCTTACATAGACAGAGTCAGATTATTTGAGAATGTTTTTGAAGGACATCTGTATGAATTAAATGGCCAAAAAGCCATTGACTTTTATGCGCCAAAATTTGTTTACGAACGAGTCATTGTCCAGCTTGATGAATTTCTAAACTTCTCATTTGAGGAGCATCCTATCTATACAGAATTTGATAGAAAAATTAAGGATTTAAACTTTTCAGAAAAGCAGAAAACTCAGTTACGAGAGAACCTAAAACAAGCAATCAGACAAAGCATCGATAAAGCGTTTAGGCTGATGAAAGATTATTTGGTGTCGACTCAAGCGCAGGCAAATAATAATCATGGGCTATGGTCTCAACCAAGCGGAGATAAATATTATGAGTTGAGAATAAGAACTTATACAACTACTGATTATTCGCCTCAAGAAATTCACGACATGGGTCTTAGCGAAGTAGAGCGAATCAGCAAGAGGATGAAAACTATCCTGACCCAATTAGGATATAAACAAGACAAGTCTGTGGGTATTTTAATGAATGAGTTAAATGAGGATCCGCAATTTCTCTACGACGATACTCCTGACAGAAAACAGATTGCTATTAAAGATTATTCTGAAATGGTTGATGAGGCATACGTTGTTTTAGAAAAATATTTTCACACCATGCCGAAATCCAAAGTTATCGTTAAAGCAGTTCCAGAGTACTCAGAAAAAACCGCAGCGGGCGGATATTACAGGTCGCCTGCGTTGGATGGAAGTCGGCCGGGCGTTTTTTATGCAAATTTGTACGACATCAAACAAACCCCTAAGTACGGCATGAAAACACTTGCCTATCATGAGGCTATACCAGGTCATCACCACCAAATAGCCCATTCTTTAGAAAATGAAGATCTAACTTATTATCGAAAATTTGGCTATCGAACTTCGGCATTTTCAGAAGGATGGGCTCTCTATGCTGAACAGCTCGCCTTGGAGGCTGGTTTAGCTGACAATCCTTTGGATGAATTAGGTATTTTGCAAAGTGAACTTTTCAGAGCGGTCAGATTGGTTGTAGATACAGGAATGCACTATAAAAAATGGACTCGTGAAAAAGCTATGGCGTACATGAAAGCAAAAACTGGAATGTCTGATACTGAGGTGAGAGTTGAGATAGAACGTTATATTGTATGGCCAGCTCAGGCGCTTAGTTATAAAGTCGGTATGATAAAAATACTTGAGCTAAGAAAAAGAGCTCAAGATGCCTTAGGCGAAAAGTTCAACATTAAAGACTTTCACTCTGCTCTCTTGGATCATGGCAGTCCTCCTCTTTTCATTGTCGAAGAGAAAGTAAAAGACATGATTAACAATGCAAAGTTGTTGAATTAATTTTTATAATCTATCCCTATTAAATTAAAAATTTCTTGGATAGAATTTAAAAGAGATTATGAACAACAGTTTTTCAGCAGAGAAGTTTGAAAATCAGAAACTTCCTTTCAAAGTAAAAAGATTATCGCCTGCGATTGGAGCAGAGCTGCTCGATATAGATTTAAGAGAAGATTTGAACCAATCAACGCTGGATATGATTTACCAGGCTCTTCTAACTTATAAAGTTATTTTTTTTAGAGATCAGATGATCTCGACGGAAGAGCATTTAAACTTTGCTCGCAATTTTGGATCGCTCGAAATTCATCCTTTTGCTCCTCAAAAGGAAAGTTTTCCAGAAGTGCTGAAGATTACTCACGATAAAGACAACAGAGGCAAAGAAAACACTTGGCACTCTGATGTAACTTGGAGGCAAGAGCCTTCTCTAGGCTCGATCTTAAGAATGATTGAATGTCCTGATTACGGAGGAGACACTCTTTTTGCAGATATGGGGGCAGCTTATGAAGATCTTTCAGATGAAGTTAAAGAAAAGCTCGATGGAGCCGTCGCCATCCATGATTTTGCCAACTTCAGAAAGGGCTTAGTTAAGGCAGGAAAAACCGTTGAAGAAATTGAAGCTGTGAATAAAAAATTTCCAAATCCAGAGCATCCCGTCATAAGAACTCATCCAGACACCAAGCAAAAGAGTATTTACGTCAATAGGGCGTTTACTCAATACATTAAAGACTGGGATCCTGACGAATCTAAAAAAATGCTTAACTTTCTCTATTCCAGAGCATCCATACCTGAATATCAGTGCCGATTTGTCTGGGAGCCAAACTCAATAGCTTTTTGGGATAATCGAGCATGCCAACACTACGCTGCATCCGACTATTGGCCTAATGTTCGAAGAGTTGAGAGAGTAACCATAGTCGGTGACAGGCCTTACTAAAATTATTTTAGATTGAAGATTTAGCAGCGATAGATCGTCCTTGCATAGACAAATAAATTGCTAAAGGAATAATTGCTATCGGCGTTAAAGATAAGCTCAATCCCAAAACTATTAGAGTATTGAATAACAATCCGCCAGAGGCATCACCAAATCTATTGGTAAAAGTATCTATAAAGACAGTCGATTTATATTTTTCAGATTTTTCCAGTGTTGTGTAGACACTTTCTCTTGCAGGTTTATTGATTGCGTATTCAAAGGGTCTCATGACAGCCGATAAAATAATAAAAAGTATTACTCCAGAAGAACTGAGCAGGATGTTAGCCATGTAACCTGAAATTGCAAAGAAAGCGACGGAGAACAATACTCCATAGGCAATTAAGACAAACTTGATGCCAAAAAATCTATTTTCTAAGAAAAATCTAGTTAAAAACAATTGTGCGATAAAGGAAATTGGCGTCACCACAGAATCTGCTAAAGAGAAAATCTTTCTTTGTTCGACAACGTCAGTTGAATACTTATTGATTATTTCTAGACCGAAGAAATAAAGAGATGTCGCTAGGCACGTCCAAAGAAAAGCATAAATCAAAAGTTGTCTGACAAGTTTATTAGATTTAATTTGTATGAATTGTTCTGAAAACTCTGTAAAAAATCCTGAATTTTCTTTCTTAACGATATCGCTAGAAACACTGTTTAACAAATTAGACAAAACAATACCCAACATTAATCCAACAGAAGCGCACAGCATCGCAATAACAGGCAAATCAGCCAGAAAAAGTAAAACTGATTGAGAGCCTAGCCAAGCTCCAGCCGAACCGAAGGCGCTTATAATGCCAAAATATTTTTTACTATCGTCGGTTTGAAAACTATTAACTGTTTTGGCCCAAAAAACTGAAACAACAAAAAAATTGAATACGTTGTACCAAATGTAAAAACTTACGCCTACAACATAATTATCTGGATAGAGATTGTTTATAAAAGCATATAAAAAAAGATTGAGGATAAAGAAACCATAAATGTAAGTTACAAGCCTTGATTCCTTTACCCTCGAAACGATAAGAGAATATATTGGATTTGCCAACAACATAATCAACACAACGATTAATAGGAAGTAGGTCAAATCACTTGTACCTATTTGCGCAGCCATTGCGCTTCTGAAGGGGCGCATGACAAAGAGCGCATACAAAACACAAAAGAAAAATGATCCAGCAATTAAAGTATTTTTGTTAATACTTTTGAACATTACTTTATTTTATTTTGATTTAATTAAAGGCATTGGCTTAAGGTTCAATGCTTCCCTGTAAGTATTGTGATAGTGATGCAAAGCGGGCTCATTTTGACCAAATAAAATATGATCTATTTTTCCTGACCTCAAACCTTTGTGGGAAGCTGCGGCAGCCACATAATCTTCGTCTCTGATAATTTCCCCAAAAGCAATGTAAGGATTAAAGTTCTCTTCATCCCCGTTTTTCATCTCTTCTAGGTATCCAACTGCCTCAGGGGTAAAGTAAAAAGAAACCTTAGATACACTTTTATGGGGAGAATTTTCTAAAGGATACTCTTTAACAACAATGATCCCACCCTCTAAGACATTTATTATTATGTTTGGAAAAAGGAAATAAACTGGGAGAGATCCAACTCTGACGTCCCAATCTTTTTCAGGAGTTGTTCTTAAGTCTTCTATTTGGCGTTTGCACAAACTCAATCTTGCATTCCTTTTAAAGGTGTCAAACATTTGAACGTTCCCATAAAAGGATTCAAATAAAGTATCTTTATGCAGAGTAGAAAAATGATACGTTTCTCCGAAAGTATCGATAGCGAGCTTCCAATTCATATCAGTCACATATTCTTCTTCTTGAGTAAGAATAAGATCCTTTAACCCCCATGATTCCATTTCTTCTATAAGTTGATCTCCCAAAAGGTCTTCAGTGTTTATGACACCATTTTCATTTGGATGCACGAATAAAAAACCATGCTTCTCTGCGCATGGAAGTTCTTTTAGTCCATAACAGGATTTATCTATCTCTCCGAAATGATCAGGCTTTGGGTAGCCAACCAACGAGCCTTTATTATTGAAAGTCCAGCCATGAAAAGGACAAGAAAATTTTTCTTTTTCGCCTCGCCTTTGACTCTCAACAATTACTCCTCTGTGCGTGCATACGTTTACAAAACACTTAAATTCACCATCTTTATCCCGAGTTGCAAGGATAGGAACGCCAAAATCATCGGCAGTCATAAAAGATCCTTTATTCGGCAAATCTCCGCTAAAACCAATAATCTGTGGATGGTTGAGAAAGAAATTATCCCACTCCTTATGGAACCTATCCTCTGAAGTATAGGTATCCGCTGGATTCTTAATCATGCCATCAGCTTTAACGTTAGTTTTGTTATCCAGATGATCGAGCAGGCCTTTAATGACCCTGACTTGTTCCTTTTGGATCATTTTAGGAAGGTCTGTGCTCGGTCATCTTCAAAAAAGCTGGTCTAGAAGACAAACGCTCTACATAGGCTTTTATATTTTTCATCTCATCGGTTACGCAACCCATTCTGTTTGACATGTAACAAGAATGGCCGAGCATGATGTCAGCTCCAGAAAAATCACCTATTAGATAATCTTTGCCTTCTAGGGCTTCATTAATTGGTTCAAGCGCTCTTGTGAGAAGTCTTTGTGCTTGACCAAGAACAGTCTCGTCTCTTCTGTCCGGCGGCAATAAAACTGTATGAACAACTATGGTGTTCATTGGCGGCATTATCATACCCTCGCAATAATGAAACCATTGGAGATATTGTGGAAAAAGCTCTGATTGAACATCTGGCTTCAAGCCTCCGTTCTTGTATTTCTCAATTATGTACTCAGTAATAGCCCCGGATTCCCATATTTGGATATCCCCATCATCCAGAACCGGAATTCTTCCAAGCGGATGCCTAGCTCTATGCTCATCCGACTTAAGATCGTTGGGATGAAAAGCCATTTCATTTAGTTCATAAGGTAGCTCTAGCTCTTCCAGAAGCCAAAGAATTCTCTCTGCTCTTGAGTTTGGTGCAAAATGAAGTTTTAACATTTTTATCTCCTATAAAAAGTTTAATTTCCTGAAACCATTCTATCTTTACCTTCCCAAAAAGGCTCACGTAATTCTCTACGCAGAATTTTGCCGGAGGGATTTCGCGGTAAAGCCTCTATGAAATTAATAGTCTTTGGACATTTATAGCCAGCTATTTGTGTTCTTGTATACGAGATAATTTCAGTTTCATCTAAACTTGAATCCGGTTGTAAAACCACGAAGCCTTTTACTGATTCACCCCATTTTTCATCTGGCACTCCAATAACTGCAGCATCTACAATTTCTGGATGACTCATCAGGGCATTTTCTACTTCTGCTGGGTATATATTTTCTCCACCAGAAACAATCATATCTTTGACCCGATCATGGATGTAAAGATAACCTTCATCGTCAAAAAAACCAGCATCGCCAGAATAAAACCATCCTTCTTTTATGGCTTCCTCAGTAGCATCTGGTCTATTCCAATAACCTTTCATATTCAAAGGTGATTTGGAGATGACTTCCCCAATCTCGCCGGTTTTTACTTCATTGCCTTCATCGTCAACAACTTTAATTTCAACGCTATTTAGAGCCTTTCCACAGGATCTTAATTTTCCTTTTTTTGGATCATGATCTTCAGGCATTAGAATCGTTATTGCGCCAGCAGTCTCAGTAAGACCATAAACCTGAAATAAATCACATTTCATTATTTCTTGAGCTTTGAGAATAGTGTCATCAGCAATCGGTGAGGCTCCGTAAAGAACAAACTTAAGAGATGAGAAATCTGTCTCAGCAGCTTGCGGTATTGAGACTAAAAATAGAATCACTGCTGGAACGAAAAGAGAAGAGCGTATTTTTTCTTTTTCTATCAATTCCAAAATTAAGACAGGATCGATATCAGCAATGATAATATTTTTGCAACCGTGGATTAGCCCCCAGATACCCCAATTAGTTCCGGCAACATGGTACCCCGGCATACAAACCAAATTCGGCGTACCTTCTTCGAAGGGAACTATGCCTTCGATAGTATCGTTGGCTGATGAAAAGTTTTGATTGGTAAGCTGAACACCTTTGGGATGACCCGTTGTGCCCGAAGTGTAGAGCTGAATAATATCGTCATCTAATGAAGTTGAAATACCAGGATCAGCTTCTCCCTGACTGTCTCGCCACGCTATATAACTTTCATAGGTTTCGTGACTGTCGTCTACTGCGATAATTTTTTTTACCTTAGGTATTTCATCCTTGATTTGTTCGATAACAGGATAGAATTCTTCTCCAACAAAAAGGACCTCGCTTTCAGAATCATTTAAGACATAGACTACTTCCGGAGGTGCAAGCCTCCAATTAACACCCACAGCAACCGTTGCAGATTTCATTGTGCCTACCAAAAATTCAAAAAAATAATCTGAATTTTTTCCGTAATAAGCAACCCTCGCGTCTGGCTTACAGCCCTCTTTAATAAGTCCATTCGCAACTTTATTGGATAACAGGTCTAATTCTTTATAAGAAGTTTCCCTATCAAGAAACTTGTGCGCCACTAAGTGAGGCGTTTGCTCAACTCGCCATTTAAATAAGTCTTGAACTGTTTTATCTCTAGGTATATTCATTTTTTCAATAAATTAATATGTTAATTTATAGTTAATCAAATTATTTAAAAGAAGTACATCAATGGAAAGCAAAGCTTTATCAAATATTCTTGAGAGAAATTCTCCCAGACAACTAATTGAACCTCACCCTAATGCAGAACAAATGAAGTTAGTTTATGAGGCAGCTCTGAGAGCCCCTGATCATGGCTGGATTAGACCAACGAGATTTATTGAAGTTTCAGGAGAAGGGTTAGAAAAGCTATCAAATATTTTTGAACAATTTGCCCAACAGCACCTGCAGGATGTTTCAGATGAGGTATTGGAGAAATATAGACAAGCACCTTTTCGAGCGCCAATGATAGTCATCCTGGTTTCATCCATAAAAGAACATCCCAAGGTGCCAGCTTTGGAGCAAATGTTTTCTACTGCTGCAGCTGGACAAAATATTCTCTTAGCACTCAATGCGCTTGGTTTTGGTGGGATTTGGCGAACTGGAAAATTCGCTTTGAACAAAGAAATTGGTTCTTTCTTGGAGCTTGATGATAATCAGGAGGTGCTAGGATATCTTTACATAGGAACTCCAACAGGAGATAACAAAAAGATTCCTCAGCTTGATCCTAAAGACTTTGTAAAAAAACTCTAAGATAACAAGATTAAGACTTATTAAATAATGAGCAGATACTCTTCTTTAGTTGTAGACATTGGTGGTACCAATATGCGCTATGCCTATGCAAATAAAAATGGCATCTCTGAAGAAAGCATTCTTTCAAATATTTCTGATCAAAAGATTAATAAAACTTTGAGCAATCTTTTATCAAATCCCAAAATTAAAAATACCGTTATAGCTGCCGCCGGTCCAAGGCTTGGTAACAGAATAGAAATGACAAATAGAAAAGTGATCATAGATGGAGATTTATTGGGCAGAAAGTTTAAGTTGGCCAATTCTCAAGTTCTTAATGATTGGGAAGCAGTTGGTCATGCCATTGATGAAATGAAATTAAAAAAAATTAAAAAGGGAAAATCCAAGTCCAACGTAGATTTAATGATCGGGCCAGGAACAGGCCTAGGATTTGCTATTGTTGTCGATGGAAAAGTTATACCAACAGAGATTGGAAACACAAAACTTCATAGCAAATTACTTTTAAATAATCTGGGAGTAAGACCGTCAAAATATTTTTCAGTTCTTGAAGATGTAATTTCAGGACCCAGCATAAGCAGAGCATATCAATCTAGATATAAGCAAAAATTATCTCCCGAGGAAATTGTTTCTTTGGCTAAAAAAAGAAATCCCAAAGCAAAATTCATAATTTACGGCTTTGTCGATAATCTCATACAGTTTATGCAAGATGTTTCGGTAGCATATTTACCGAGAAGAATTTTGCTCGGAGGGTCCCTTGTATCGGATCTTGCATACCTTATTAAAGATAATAAATTTTTGGATCAATACTCGAATCATCCCAAAGACCAACACGCTCAAATCCTAAAATCAATCGAGATAAATCTCATTACCAGTAAGACGCCGGCTTTAAAAGGTTGCTTCAATTATTTAAATAAAAATTAAGTGAATAGAGTATTTAAAGTTTCAGAAGACAGAGAAATTATAGCCTCCGAGTGGGGGGATAACATGAATCCGCTTGTAATCATGTTACACGGAGGAGGGCAAACAAGACATTCATGGAAAGGCGTTGCAGCAAAAATTGCTAACTTAGGTTTTTATGTAATCGCACACGATTTGAGGGGTCACGGTGAGAGTTTTTGGGATAGTAATGGCGATTACACTTTTGATGCCCATAGAGATGACCTTGTAAAAATCATCCAGCAACTTGGAAAAAAGGCTAATTTAGTTGGCGCCTCCCTTGGCGGCATGATCTCATTATCTTTAGCCGGCCACGAAGAAGAAAGTAAACATTGTTTAGGTCTCATCATGGTGGACATCGGCATGCGTCCCAACGACGAAGGTTCGGATAGAATAGTTGAATTCATGCGCTCTGGCGCGAAAGGTTTTGCTTCAGTGGAAGAGGCTGCAGATGCCGTTTCAGGTTATTTACCACACAGAGAAAGACCAAAGGATATATCCGGACTCAAAAAAAATCTACGACTCAAGGAAGACGGTCGTTACTACTGGCACTGGGATCCTCTTTTTTTAAGAGACAGGACCGGGATGGGCGAAGTTAGAGAAGAACGTTTTAAGCAATTAGAAAATTCTGCCAAGAGGATTACCGTGCCAACTCTGCTTGTCCAAGGCGCCTTGAGCGATATTTTAACCAACAAGGAAAAAGAGGAATTTCTCAACGCCGTGCCTCATGCTAAGTTGGCTGAGATTCAACAAGCTACGCACATGGTTGTTGGCGATAAGAACGATATTTTCGCAGAAGCCATTGTAGATTTCTTGAGCGAACAAACTAAATAAGATATTTTGTAAACATCATTGGAGGTTTTATGAGTTACTCATTTTTAGGCGGGGAATCCAGAGATAATTTCTCTGATCAAGAAGATTTGTTTAAAGTTATTGAAGGTTTCATGGGATATTTACCCAATTCTCATTTATCCATGGCGATAAACCCAGAGTTGAATCAAAGCTTTGCTGCTCTTGCTGGAACCATTTTCTCATCACAAAAAATCGACCCAGGCACAAAGCAGCTCATTGCTCTAGCTTCAAGCCTCTCTTCTGGATGTAAATATTGTCAGGCACACACATCTCACGGAGCTCACCAAGCCGGCGTCAACGAGGAAAAAATAAACGATATTTTAAGATATCAGGAAAGTTCCCATTACGATGATTCAGAAAAGGCAATTCTTGATCTAGCCTTCGCTGCGGGGAAGACGCCTAACCAAGCAAAGCGAGAGCACTTTGATAATTTATTAAAGTACTTTAGCAAGGAACAAATTACCGATATGGTTGCTGTTATTTCTCTATTTGGTTTTCTTAATAGATGGAATGACACACTTGGTTCGCATCTAGAAGATGTGCCAAATTCGTTTGTCGAAGAAAAGTTAAAACCTCTTGGCTGGAAATAGTTTATTTATCACTCCTCCTTGGGGTGACGGTTACACCAAATACAGACTTGGTCTTAATCCAATTCACGAAGACAACTGGTTTAATCAGCCCATTTCAAAAGAAGTTTTTGAGCATAAATTTAATCTTTTGAACAACAATTACAATGAAGTTGTAGCTGCCACAGAAGATTCTCTGCTAGCTCAGCAAATATTGGCGAAACACATACCCACCCAAAAGTGTGATTATCCGGACCCTATTGCGGATACATCTTTATTAGTTCCAGATGACCTTTGTTTAATTGAGGCAAGTGGAAAGCAAAGGATGTTGGCGGCATCTGTGTGCTCTCCAAGTTATTGGAATGTCCGGGATAAAATAGGCAAATCTTTATACGATATCCATGCTCCTGTGAACAGCCTTAACGAAAAGATTGGTGTCAATGTAGGAAGATTCATTGAAAGGGCTCCCATGCTGCAACCTTTTAAAAGAGAAAATTGGCTTATCCATGCAGATACAAATAGATTGCACCTCACAGAAGAGCCAGAAATAGTTGGTAATCCAGATAATTGGTTTGTAAGGAGCGAGAGAGAAACCATTTGTAAAGTTCACGATGACTATTCTTTGTTCACCATCAGGGTTAGCTTTGCTCCTCTCAAAGAAATACATTCTTATGAAGCCTCAAAAGCTGGCATGCTAAAAAGCTTGAAGACCATGGACAGAGATGAGATAAACTATTTTGGTGGTGCCAAAAAGGTTAAGACACTTATAGAATATTTAGATTCATAAATTATTAATGAAAGAGGTAAAAAAATGAGCGATGTAAAAGTCTATATGATTGCCAATCTTCAAATTCACGATGCAGATAACTACAGGAATTATGAAAAAGGTTTCTTTCCAATTCTCAAAAAGCACGGCGGAGAATTTATTACATATGATGACAATATAGTAAATGTGGAAGGGGATAACGATGTCTCAGGAAGAGTCATAATTTTTTCTTTCCCCAGTGAAGAGGCTGCTGAAAGTTGGTACAACGATCCTGAATATCAAGAGATTTCAAAATACAGAAGAGAGGCTACAACCACACAATTAATAAGAGTTAAAGGCATGTTGCCTAGGTAAAGCCTCAAATTAAGGTATTTGTGAATCTAAAAAAATATTTATAGCTTCTAAAACATCCGACGGTTGTCGATAGGTAATATCATGAGTACCGCTTTCGATTGTTATGACTTTTCCTTCATGAAAAATTTCTGAGTAAGTTTCTGCCCCCCTGTAAGAAACCACTCCGTCGTTGTCACCCCAAATGGCAATTGAGGGTATATTTTTTGTCGCAACCTTTTCAAACATCTCCCGCGCATCGAAAAGATTAAAATTTCTCATCGTTGAAGCTAAAGATTCACGAAATCCCTTAAATTGCACCTGAAAAGAAAAAAGCTGTTGAAATTCTTCCTCGTTTATAGACAAAGGATCGCTGCTGTGGGTGGTTTCAGAGCTGATAGCAGAGCCATAAAATCTATCCGCTAAAACATGCATGGACCACTCGATTACTCCAGGAATCTTCATAAAAAATGGAAAAGATGTTTGCACTTTTCCAAATCCAGCCGGAGCAATAAAAGATAAACTTTTTACTTGGTCGGAGTATCTCTCTGCAAATCCACCAATAATAGGACCGCCCATGGAATATCCGACTAAATGAATCTTTTCATCAATACTTTGATGAGCAATAAGTTCTTTTAGAGTTTCCACATAAAAATCTAGAGTGTATTTGGTTCTCGGTCTTTCAGAAAATCCTCTGCCGTAATGATCATAAACTAAGACGGAATAGCCTTTTTTTAAGAGCCCATTTAAAAGTCCATTCCAAACAAAGCTAGGAGTAGAAAAACCATGGACCATAATAATGGTTTGGCCATTTTTTTGTTCAGGATAGTGCCACCTATAATAAATATTACCCCTTGATAATTTTGCCCAATCACCATTAGGCGGAAGATCTTTTGAGCTGATTTTTTTTAAATCTTTTGTCTTTAACCAATAAGGAGCAAAAATGGCTAATATCAAAATTCCAAAAAAGCCTAGAGGCAGAAATTCTGAAGGCATGGACTAATCAGTCGCTAAATTCTTCAAAAACAGTCGTCTCAATAATATGCCCTGAATCCTCTATGGTTTCATTATTGCCTTGCATAAATTCTTGAACTGCTTCCAAGGATTCCGCCGATAAAGCAATTCTTACTTTGGAAGGATTATCTAATTCATATCCAACAGCCAGTGTTTCAATGCCGTTCTCATTGAGATTTTCTTGATCATCATCAAAAACCTCTTTCCAATCTTCAAAATCTTTTGCTATTTCAAATGTTATATAAACTGTAGCCATTTTTTCGTCCTCTGATTTATCTTGTTGCAAAAATATAGCTAAAAAAAATACATTTTACAAAAACTATCTTTTATACTTTTGAATCACAAAAAAGAGGGGAGCTAATGAAAAAAATTGCAACTTATAGGACGCTTGGAACTAATAACTTAGAATCCTCAAAGACTTTTTACGATGGTCTGTTTGAAAACTTAGATACTTTATCCTTTTCACCAAATGATAGAAGTTGGTTTTGGGTATTGAAAGGAGAGGACTCGATGTTTGCAGTTTTTATACCTTACGATGGAGAAAAAGCGACAATAGGTAACGGAAGCATGACTGGATTTCTTATGAATTCTGAAGCAGAAGTTGATGCTATACACGCAAAAGCCATTTCATTGGGCGCAACCGATGAAGGCGAACCAGGAAGGCGCACAAAGAATTTTTACGGTGCTTACGTAAGAGATCTAGACGGAAATAAATTAGTTTTTTATATCTGATATAAAAGAATGGACTTTTTTCTAATATAATAATATCCATGGCTACTTATGAATGTACAAAATGCGGGATGGCAGTCAATGCTTCCTGCGCTAAATGTGACTTAGCTTTGATTGACGATGTGTTGATCACAGACGATGGCAGGGAAGTACAGATCTCCAAATGCACCAGCTGCGAAGGCAAAATAAAATCACCTTTGTGCTGCGGTATGGACATGACCTGTTCGCTTGCTTAGATTTTTCAGAATTGTCGCAATTTAATTAAGACGTGTTGTAGAAACATCTGTACACTAACGTCTTTTAGGATTTTATGAATATTTACGTAGGAAACATCGCTTGGTCGGTCTCAGAAGATCAACTCGAAGAACTCTTTTCACAATACGGTACAGTCACTTCAGCTAAAATCATTATCGACAAATTCTCAAAACGCTCTAGAGGTTTTGGGTTTGTTGAAATGGCTGATGGCGGCGAGCAAGCAATTGCTGAATTGAATGACAAAGACTTCGAAGGCAGACCATTGGTGGTCAACGAATCAAGAAGCAAAGATTAACTTAGGGTTTAATTACCGTTGGTTCAGTGAGATTCATCTTTTTTGGATGATCTATAGAGAAGTGCAAGCCGCGACTCTCTTTTCTTAACTGCGCGCTTTTAATTATATGTTCGCCAACTTGAGTAAGGTTTCGCAACTCAATCAAATCTGAGGTAACTGAAAAGTTCCAATAATAGTCCTCCACTTCTGCTTGGATAGCTGCTAGTTCAGCAGCTGCTTTGGCTAAACGTTTATTGGAACGCACGATCCCAACGTAGTCCCACATCAAACGTCTGACCAAGTTCCAATTGTGGTTGACAATAATTTTCTCGTCCGATTCCACCACCATTGAGCTATCCCACAAGGGCAGTTCCGGCTGGTCGATGGGATCATCGTTTAAAATCACTTCAGCTGCTGCTTTACCAAAGACAATGCATTCCAGCAGGGAATTAGACGCCATGCGATTAGCTCCGTGCAAACCTGTGTAGGAAACTTCGCCTATGGCGTAGAGCCGGTCAATATCGGTTTTACCGGAGAGATCTACCATAACCCCGCCGCAAGTGTAGTGAGCTGCTGGGACCACCGGAACAGGAACTTTGCTCATGTCGTATCCAAAAGACAAGCACGTCTCAAAAATGCTCGGAAACTTTTGTTGGATCACCGATTTCTCAGCATGAGTCATATCCAGCATGACGTGGTTTAAGCCAGAACGCTTCATCTCGAAATCAATCGACCGGGCGACAATGTCTCTGGAAGCCAAATCTCCCCGCACATCAAAGCGCTCCATAAAAGCCTCACCGTCCGGGAGGCGCAAAATAGCCCCTTCACCGCGAAGCGCTTCGCTGAGTAAAAAAGATTTTGCCTGCGGATGATAAAGACAGGTGGGATGAAATTGGTTGAACTCCATGTTTGCCAGACGACACCCTGCGCGTGCTGCTAAAGCATAACCGTCACCGCTCGCTCCGTCCGGGTTGCTGGTATAAAAATAGACTTTACTGGCTCCGCCAGTAGCCAGAACGGTATGGCTGGCAGAAAAAGTTTTAATCAAACCCGTTGCTCTTTCAAGAATATACGCTCCCAGACAACGCTCCCCGTCTTTAATCAAATCGACAGCGAGGTGTTTTTCGTAAACGGTAATGTTTTGATGTTGTCTGACTCGTTGCGCCAACGAATCAGAGATTTCTCGGCCTGTGGTGTCATCGGAATGAATCACCCGGCGTTGACTGTGACCGCCTTCTTGAGTCAAATGGTAATCGGTCCCGTCAGCCGTGCGGGTAAATTCAACACCCATGTCGATCAACCATTCGATTGCAGCTTTGCTGTTTTCAATCGTAAAGCGAACCGCTTGCTCATCGCAAATGCCGTCGCCCACCTTTAAAGTATCTTGAATGTGACTTTCAACGGTATCCTCTTTGGCTAACACCGCAGCAATACCGCCTTGCGCGTACCAAGTTGAGCTATCAACGAGGGTTTCTTTGGAGATCAACGTAACTTTTCGATGATCGGCAAGATTCAGCGCTAAAGTTAGACCCGCTGCACCGCTGCCAACGATCAAGACATCAGATTTTATGTTCACTCAGATAAGGTAGGCTAAAAAGCCACACAAAAGGCAACTAAGCATAGACAATTAACTAAGCATGCGAACCAACGCTGCAACACTCACCAAGGTCACCAAACCAAGGAAGACCCAGCGATACCACCAGTAACGGCGACTTGTCCAATCTATTTTATTCTCACGATTGCGTTGACTGGCCGAGGCTCGAAAACGACTCAAGTAAAAAAACACAGCTAAAGAGACGACGATAAGACCGCCGAAAAATAACGTATTGAGATCCATTAACGGCTGCGTATTTTCGCAAGCAATCTGAGCATTTCAAGGTACAGCCAGATCAAAGTAACCATTAAGGCGAACGCACCGAACCATTCCATGTATTTCGGCGCACCGCGTTCTGCGCCATCTTCAATGAAGTCAAAGTCCAACACCAAATTCATCGCTGCAATACCGACAACGAACAAACTAAAACCAATGCCGAATAAACCGTTGGAGTGAATGAACCCAATGCCGGAACCAAAGAGACTCATGACAAAACTGATTGCGTACAAGACGGCAATCCCCATGGTGGCCGAGACGATCATTAGACGGAAATTTTCCGTGGGTTTGATGACGCCTGTTTTATAAAGCACCAATAAAGAAGCCAAGGTTCCAAAGGTAAGACCTGTAGCTTGGATAACAATGCCCGGGTACATACTTTCAAACGCCGCTGAAATTCCGCCTAAGAAAAGGCCTTGTAAAATCGCATAAATGGGAGCCGTGTACATGGCCAGAGTCGGTCTAAACATAGTGATCACCGCAAAGATCATGCCACCAAACAAACCAACCGGCATGAAAAAGCCAGCGCTACCCGTCGAATAGAATTGATTCCAAGTGAACAAAGCGCCGCCAACTACAAGGGCGAGTAAAATACCGACTTTGTTGACCGTGCCTTGCAAAGACATGGTTTTAGCGCCGGATGTTTCAAACCCAGCAAAAGTCGCATCGCTCAACGTTGGGTTGCCTGATCTGCCCAGCATTCTTAAAGCGTTATGTTTTGTCATACAAACTCCATATTTGTGTAATATTATCTTTATATGAGTATTATTGTTGCTTATTTATTTTTATCAATAGCTATCGTCACCGAAGTGATTGGGACAATATATTTACGCGATACCGAAGGGTTTACGCGCCTGACACCCAGTGTGATCACCGCGGTCAGTTACGCAGCATCTTTTTACTTTATTTCCTTAACTCTGAAACAAATTCCAGTTGCCGTGACCTATGCCATTTGGTCTGGCGTAGGGCTGGTTTTGATCAATATCTTTGCCGCCATCAAATACGGTCAGATGCCCAATTCGATTACTACACTGGGTATGGCCTTTATCATCTTGGGTGTGGTTTTAGTTAATTTCAACACAGGTGTTGATTAATTAAAAAAATACCTGAAAATAGCTGTCTTAGTTAACATATGAAAGCTTCCTAAAAGGGAAGATTGGAGTTTTGGGTCAAAATATGACAAAATGTCATAATAGAAAGATTATGAGCAAGAAAGGGTTACATTTTCTTGCGCCCTCTAAACCATCAACCATACTGTTTAGTGCGTTACTTTTAATCACAGGAGTAATCGGAGCGCAAGAACGAATCGGAGTCGCTGCCGCAGTCGACACTACCACCACTGATTTAACTCTGGAGCAAGAGCGTAGGCTCGTGGATGAAGGTTACAAAATCATCCAAAATCATACGATTGAAACCGACGAGAACGGAAAAGCGCAAATGCTGCTGATCGACGGGACGGCTTTTACCGTTGGACCTAATTCTTCAGTTACCCTCGACTCTTTTATTTACAACCCTGAAACCGCCGAAGGTTCCCTGACCGTCACCAGTAAAGGCTTAATGCGTTTAGTCGGTGGTAAAGTCACCAAAAGTAATCCGGCCATCATCAGAACCAACGCAGCGACTGTTGGTATCAGAGGCGGCATCGTTTTTGTCGACAGTGAGGGTGACACCACCGAAGCCTCCTTTATTTACGGCGATGAGATGACGGTCACGCCAACTTTAAATCAAGACGGCACGTACGTGTTAACCCGAAACGGTTTTGTCGTTGTGGTCGACGATCCGTTAGAAGACGTAGAAGACGTCTCTCTCCTAACCGCAGAGCAACTTTTATCTATGCAAGAAAGTCTCCAGGGATCACCGGAAGAGGAGGAAAAATCCGAAGAGGAGGCCAGCGAAGAGGGCGAAAGCGAAGACGAGGCTGAAGAAGAATCAGAGGAAGAAGGCGAAAGCGAAGACGAGGAATCTGAAGAAGAGAGCGAAGCCGAAGAAGAAAGCAATGAAGAAGAATCAGAATCGGAAGAGGAGTCCGAATCCGAAGAAAGCGAGGATAGCTCAGAGGAATCTGATAGCTCTGAATCTGATTCAGAATCGGAAGATAGCTCAGACAGTGAGGATAGTTCCCCCGATGAATCTTCTGGAACCGAGGAACAACAAACCGATGGCGCTTCTGATTCCGATGCTGATCAAGATACAGTAGAGACAGATAGCGAAACCGACAGTGAGCCAGAAATAGATGAAAGCGCTCTGGACTCTAGCGGTATTTCTGATAATTCTTCTGACGTTGAACCTGATGAGCTGACCACTGCAACCGATATCGAAACCGGCACAGACATAGATGTTGCCACCGAAACAGAAACCGAGTCGTCTGAGGAAACCGAAGTTGTCGAGGACGTCAGCGAAGTCGCGCAAGAAACGGTTCAAGATACTTCGCAACAAGAAGAAACCGCTGAAGCTGCAGAAGGCACACCAATTGCCGATGCTTTAGCAGGCGAAACGCCAACCTCGTTAGCCGCAGACATCACGGTTGCCCCTACGTTATTGGAAAATACAACCAACGTCTCAATTGCGACTATCGATGTTGAGGTCACTGGTAACAATCAAATTTCGGTTGAAATTCAAGGAGAAGATAGCGACAAAGTCACCTACAACGAGGCAACTCAGGAAATTTTACTTGTGTCTGGTTTGGATTTCGAAGACGATGATACGCTCGATATCACAGTCGTAATAAGCGATGCTTTCGGCAACGATCAAACACAAGATCTTGTGGTTTCGGTAACCGATCAAAACGAAGCTCCAGTCTTATCATCAATGGAGCATAACAATTTGTTATCCGTTAATGCTTCCATCAACGACGTACAAGCTAACGGTTCAAATATTAGCGAGACTACAGAAGTTGGTTCTGTCGTTGCTTCTATAGCCGTCACCGATCAGGATGGCGATGCTATCCAATACAGTTTGTCAGGAGCTGGCAGTGAGAATTTTGCCATATCTGCCACTGGTGAAATAACTTTAGCTGCAGCGCTTAATTTTGAGTCAGAAAGTTTTTTTACCTTAGAGGTTTCCTCAAGCGATGGTATCAATGAGATGACTGAGCAAGTCACCATTTATGTTATTAACGATAATGAAGCCCCCTCCTTGACGCTGGATACCGATGACTTTTCTATCAGCGAAGGAACCTCATTAAATTCTATTCTGTGGACTGCGGTGGGTGTTGATCCAGAGAACTCATCGATTAATTATTCTTTATCCGGGGGCGGCGATAAGTTTTCCATTGATAGCGCTGGGAAGATCACATTAACGGACAGTTTGGATTACGAAACAAAAACGAGTTATGAATTAACTATTTTCGCCAGTGACGGACTTTTCTCGGTGCCTAAAATAATCACCGTGACCGTTACCGATAGCAACGATGCGCCCTCGCTATCCTCCTCAGTCGCATTCAATTCGTTTCTAGAGAACACCTCAGTGGGCACGACCATCGCGACTGCAACGGCAACTGATCCAGAAAATAACACTTTGACTTATTCTTTATCAGGTACGGGAAGCGATAAATTTACCGTTGATTCTAACGGAAACGTGACTTTAGCGAGCGCGTTAGATTATGAAACGGCTACTTCTTATACAATTAATTTGAATGTTTCGGACGGCACCAATTCAGTAACCGATGTCTTGAATATTAACGTGGGCAACGTATCAGAATTTAGTTATTCTGGGAGCTTGGTCTCTGGCACACAAGCCGAAAACATCAGCACTGGCACGGTCATTCTTAATTCCAGCGTCAGCGGCGCAGAGGGAACAGTGAGTTATTCACTCTCCGATCCAGATAATAAATTTGCTATCAATTCATCAACCGGGGAAGTCACCTTGGCAAATGCCTTGGACTACGAAGTTAAAACCTCGCACTCATTCACGGTGAGTGTTACCGACGGATCGAGCACAACGTCTAACACCTTTTCGTTATCTTTAAGCGATGTCAGCTTTGGTTCCTTGGTGGCTGCTTTAGCAGGCTCTTCATTCTCAGAATCGGCTAGCGTTGGCACTGCTGTCTCGAGCGTCTCGAGCATCGAAGCAGACGGCTCACCGACTTACAGCATTACTGCCGGCAACGGAGCAAGTAAATTTACAGTTAATTCTTCAACAGGCGCCATTACCACTGCTGCTGCTTTAGATTTTGAAACCGCCAAATCTTACGATTTGACTTTGACAGCCAGCCTAGGCGGCCAAACTACTTCCACCACCGTAACGGTGCCGGTGCAAAACGTGGAAGATTTTGAATCTTTAGGAATTCGATACAACCCAAATCACAGCGGCAGTGTTTCGACCACTGGAGCATGGCTACAAACTGCTTCACCGAATACCAACATGCAAGAAGAGCAGGGGTTGAAAGCAGATCAAGCTGCGGCTAACAATAAAGAAGGGCTTTTAGCTAACACTTCCGGCTACTTCGTATCTCTTGTAGATGGCGATGGCCAGTACGGTGCATCAATCACTTACGATAGGCTTGATTTTAATTACAATATTCCAATTTGCAGCTCATGCACTTACGGAAAACAATTTTATACGCCAAGTCAGGACAATTTCGAAACCAGCAACGACGAAGCTAAGTTTGTCTGGTACGACACGGATATGGGCACGCCGAACGATATTAATTACGATGAGAACGAGGTTATCAATGCTGGAGCCTATTTTTCTCGAGATAGTAACGCCAGCGCTAAATATCCTTTTTTCTGGATGATGACCGATAGAGCTGCAGTATCCACAACGCATTGGCCGTTAACTGAGCCGGCAATCCACGATTGGAGCTCCATTAAACTTTTATGCATCGGATTGGCTTATCAGTATTGCTCCAACCAACTCACTCAAGCAGGGAATGGATTAGAGGATATTTCCGTTACTTCGCTATCACCATTAGCCTACGATCAACTTGAGGACATCAGTAATCTCTCCCAATACAACATTATCGTTGATACGGATTATTATTATCGTTCTGCAGCAGAACACGAAGAGGATAAAGATGATTTTGTAGATTGGATGAAGCTTGATTCTTCAATCCTTTACATAAAAATTTATTCTGAGAGTCCATATGCCAGCAGTTACGGTTTGACTACCGGCACACAGTCTTGGGTACAAGCTATCGGTGGCGATTTCACGGTGAGTAGTTCCAATCATACTGGGTCTGGTGGTTGGCGATCGATGGGCGGAACTCTCACGAACGATAAACTTCATCGTTCTTTCAACGACATTAGGTTAGGAGTGAATACTCCTGGAAAAGGTATCACATCGGCTACCAACGGAATACCCATGTTTTGCAATTCAAACACGATTACTGGCTCCGGTTTTTCAGAGCCTTGCATAACAGCTTATTTTAATAACGACGATCTGGATTCTGGAGTTAAAGCGGACCTCTTTATAATAGGCGACGTCCACAGTATTTTTGGCGTCGGCAATTCGTCTCATACTGGACAAGATAACGAAACAATAGTTAAAAAGCTGATCTTCGGTGCTTTGGATCGAACCCAAACTACATACACCACTTACGAAGACCAAATTAATATCGGCACGGAAGCCTACACCGACTCACAATTCAACGTCTTCACCAATAACGGCACCACCAAACGCGTGGTTGCTTTTGCGCCCATCCCCATAGAGGTAACCGATCAGCAATCTGCTAATGTCACTTATTCTAATTATTTCTACCCAAATTTTGTGCCGGTTATAAACACTACCGTAGATACTACTTTGGAGCGCCAGTATCGAAGAGGAAGTGGTATGCGTTTTTATACAACTACAAATTATTGTGAAGCATTAGGTCTTTCTGAAAGTGAATGTGGTTACGGTGATTACAAATGGATGGAGCAAGCTTTAGAGGATCCAGATTCTTCAGGCAACGGCGCCGATATCAAAGGTGGGCGTTTTCAAGCTTTTTATAATGAGGATAGGTGGGTGCAAGACGACCTTCATCTTGGCAGCTCGCTTTGGTATCAAGTGTTGAATCCCAACGGTAAGGGTGTTGGCATACACGCTCAATTTATTCTCCAAGATTGTAACAATGGAAGAACAAATACTTGCGGTGGATATGAAGGCATGGCTTCCACTGGAAAAAGAGAATATCAACAAACTTTTTTTAGTGTATCGATTGGCACACTGGATAAGAGAAGTTCCGATACCACGAGATATTCCGCTGGCGATACCGGCTATGCATTCTCCGGCGGAACTTACTTTTCGCACGAATGGGGAACTGCTGATACTGATCATGACGAAAAAAATAAATTATTGAGCGGTTACATCCCTATGGAATGTGTCAGTTCATTTAATTCAGGTTGTTTGTTTGCCTCAGAAGCGCAATGGGATTCAAGTGCTTCCAATCGCCCGATAGGGATGATGATGACCAATTCCGATCCGTATAAAAAATCCGATATGACCTTAGGCGTCCTCATGGATGGATACAGAGATACTTCGCCTTTTATGACAGCGCCGCCAATGAATCAAATGATGATTTCGCAGCGCATAGCTTCATCCACTTCAAACGTTATCAGCGGCGCTCCGATCACGGATTCTTATTACGGTCCATGGAACAACCAGGGTTGGTCTTTGTATCATGATGAAGCAGTTTCTACTTATTCTCCTGCTATGAGTAGCATCCCTCATATTATTGCTGTTTCTGCTAGAGTGCCGAGTCTCAATACAACCATTTGGTATCAAACAGGGACTTCCTATCAATGGACCATGAAAGTCAATTCTTCCGGTTACCTAGATTTAACCGCATGGCATGGATCACACAATAAAGGCTTCACGTTCACCGCTTCTGACAATCAACTATCAGTAGATACCGATTATGGATTTATCTTTGAATACGTTGGCGGTTCTTGCAGTAATAACTGCGATGCAAGCAGCCTTTTCACAGTAAAAGTCGTCAATATGTCTACCGGGGCGGTCTCTACCCCAAATGGATCGTGGAGTTACACTCAACACAATAACTTAGGCTCTAGCGTGTTAAGCGGTTCTGGAGATTTATATTTTCTTAGCTGCAGCGATGAGACCGATTGCAGAATGTACGGAGCCGTCGTTACAACTTTTGATACATCAGCGCAACCCAACGATACCGAGCTAGCAATGATGGTCAGAGATCCGGTGACTTGGCTTGAAACTTATAAAGTAGGTCAAAGTTATCTCTCAACAACTAATCAGACACTCAGTAACTTCACCCTTTGCCATGAACTAGCCTGTGGCGATGATACAAGCGCCTTGGAATCTTCCTATGCAACCCAAGTTTGGCTGATGGGTTCGGGCGACCCCGAAAAAGTTGATTGGCTCAATAATGCCAATGTCAGAGACGGCCTGAGGGTACACAATTATGTACGTCTCTTTTACGATCAAGAACCCGATACAAGAACCAGCTTAACAAATTCAGCTTACGATCGAGATGGAATGGATTACTCCAGAAAGAATAATCTGGTTGCTAACACCAGCGCCATTACTAAATCAGACTACAAAAGTTTATCGGATTTTCGAAGTTCAGATTTTTATGCCTCGACGGCAAGCAGTTACAGCGGATTTTTTTCAGGCATCTTAGAATTCTATGTATCCGGATCCCAGACCGGAACCGGGACCAATATAATTCCGATGAGTTCCCTAAGGTCCAGCAGCACATTAGCTACTTTTACTTTTGACAGCACCAACGATGATGTTCAGATTGTAGCGCCAATGAAAGTCGCAGCTTTTCCAACCAATTACCATACTTCAGACTGGGAACAAAATGGCTACGCTATATCAAATCTTAATGACAAAACGATCACGCTCAAGTTTGGGGACGCAGATAACACTGCTTCAAAATCTGCGTACCTTTCCCATGAGGTTTTTGGTGCGGAGATTCAAGATGACGGAGCTCAAATTGATGGATCATCAGGCGGTCTTGGTAATCTAGCTGGGGTAATGGTTTCGTATAATACTTTAGAAGAAAAACAAAGAAATCTTTTTGATGACGGCAGCGAGGACAGCTCGCTCGGCAGTGGAGCTTTAACTGCTAGAGAAATGCCAAACACTGATTATTCAACCTGGGGGTTATGGGCTATGGGGGCTAACGATATCATCGATGATAATACTCAGTCTGCAGATAACCAGGCACAAGTTCATCTAGGAACTTGGGTTGCAGGAGAATTAGTTGATCAAAGTGAAATACCATCTTCAGGCACTGCTTCTATGAAAGGCGCTGCGGTTTTTAGGGTAGCTTCCAGATACGGCGAAACTGTACTAGATAGAACACAAAAATACGTAACCACAGCCAACGTTGATGCATCTTTCAGTTGGGGTTCGGGCTCGTATACCGGAAATATAGCCTTTAGCGGTTTTGACCATTCTAATGAAATTGTAAGCAATGCTGGTTTCGCGTCTTTCAATATAGCCATAAGCGGCTCGGGTAATACCTATTCTGGTAATTCCACAACTTCAATATCAAACGGTTGGTCTGGAGGAGCAAGTTTGGTTGGTGCACTATACGGCGGTAGCAGCGTGGATGAAAGCGGAGGTCAAGTTAATGTCCAGCTATATAAATCGAATAGCAATCTTTACGGCAGTAATGCAAACGATTTTTATGTTGCGGAAGGAGTGTATTTAATCGACTAGGGAATTAGCCAGCTTGATGATAAATCATTGTTAAGCCACACGTGTTTCGCCCTCCTGTGACCGCTTCCCTTTAAATGCAGAAATTCAAGGGAATCAAATTGAAACAGTACTACGCAAAAATTAGCGTAGCCCAATTCCAAATCTAAATTTTTCGCGTCGATATCAAAGGCATTTGGATCTTCTATCGATAATCCTGGTGCATCGGCGACCGAGTAACATTCTTTGGACATTTCTCTGGTTTCCGCCCAAGCAGCTTCGGTGACCGCATCTTGATGATGCACTTCAGCCGAACCAAGCATCCTTAATTGAATTTTTATGCTCGGGTCGTAGCCTTGCATCGTTGCTGCCGGATTAGCTTGTAATTCTTTTACTTTAAGTGAGCGCAAATCAGTATGGAATCTGATGATTCTGGAATCTTGGACAAAATCACGCAGCACGACGGTACGAGTTTGAATCCCTTCATTGGAATGACTTGAGATCACCGGCGTGTGAAACAAATTTTTGGCGTTCCGGATGGCATCTTCTAAAATAGACTCAGCTGATTGCAACGTCTGCTCAAGCGAATCGTAGTGCGAAGGTAAGTCCGGCATAATGGTGGTAGTGTAGCCCAACATCAAAAAAAATGGATGCTAATCATATACTTGAAAGTTTAAACGAAGCTCAACAACAGGCTATTAAGTCCGATGCCAAGCAGTCGTTGATTTTAGCGGGCGCCGGTTCGGGTAAAACTCGGGTCATTACTCATAAAGTCGCATGGCTGTCGAGCATTCTTGATATCAATCCCATGTCGATCATGACGGTGACGTTTACCAATAAAGCCGCACGCGAGATGCGCGGCCGAATCGAAGGGATTTTAGGCGAACAACTGCAAACCATGTGGTGCGGCACCTTTCACGGTTTGTTTCACCGCATGCTGAAGATGCACTGGCAAGAAGCAGGACTCATTAAAAGTTTTGCCATTTTAGACGGCGACGATCAACTGCGCGTTATCAAACGTGTCATGAAAGAAATGAATATCGATCTGGATCAATGGCCGCCCAGTCAAGTGCAATGGTTTATCAATAAACAAAAAGAGGAAGGGCGCCGCAAAGCTAAAATCAGTTCAAATAATTCATACCTCGAAGAAAAAATGGCAGAGATTTATGAGAGTTACCAGGCCGTATGCGAAGCAGAAGGGCTGGTGGATTTTTCTGAGATTTTGTTACGCTCCTACGAGCTTCTCAATAATAATGAAGGCCTGCGCGACCATTATCAAAGGCGGTTTGAGTATGTTCTGGTCGATGAGTTTCAAGATACCAACGAAATTCAGTACTTATTATTAAGACAAATAGTCGGTCCCGATGGCTGCATCATGGTGGTTGGCGATGACGATCAAAGCATTTATTCATGGCGGGGAGCCAAAAGCGGGAACATTAAACGCTACACCAAAGACTTTCCCAAAGCCGATGTTATCAAGCTTGAGCAGAACTACCGCTCAACTAAAAATATTTTATCTGCCGCTAATTCGGTCATTAAGAATAACCCTAGCAGAATGGCTAAAGAATTATGGAGCAACAACGAAGAAGGCGAGATGGTGAAAGTTTACCGTGCCTTTAACGAAAGGGACGAAGCAAAGTTCATCGTCGATATTATTAAAGACTGGGTCAAAGAGGGCGGTTGTCTATCAGAATGCGCCATCATTTATCGCTCGAACGCACAATCTCGTTCGCTCGAAGATTCTATCTTGCGCGCCGAATTACCGTATCGAATATACGGCGGCGTGCGCTTCTACGAGCGAGCGGAAATTAAAAACGCCCTGGCTTATGCGCGCTTGGCTGTGGATCGAAATAACGACGCAGCCTTTGAGCGAGTGATCAACGTGCCAACCAGAGGGATCGGCGCTAAAACGATGGACAATTTGCGCGAAGCTGCAAGGCAAGCAGGCTCATCGTTATGGCAGGCGGCTGAAGAAATGGCTAAAGCTAATAGCTCCGGTCGCGCAGTTTCATCCTTTCAAACGTTTATCGATCTCATCAATAAGATTGCTACTCATAAAGACACCGAAGAATTAGGGTCTTTTTTCACTGACTTGATTGAGGCATCTGAGTTAAAAGAATTTCACGGCAAAGAACCCGGAGAAAAAGGTCGATCGCGGGTCGAAAACTTAGAAGAGCTCATCACTGCCACCTCAAACTATTTTGGTATCGGTGAAGACGATACCGACGAGAGAACCACGTTGGAGTTATTTCTCGACCAAGCTGCTTTGGACGCCGGTGAAACTCAAGCGGATGAAAGCGAGAAAGCCATTCAGCTAATGACCTTGCATTCATCCAAAGGATTGGAATTTCCGTTGGTCTTTATTGCCGGTTGCGAGGAAGGATTGTTCCCGCATCAACGCTCCATGGACGATGCCGGACAACTGGCTGAAGAGCGTCGCCTTTGTTACGTGGGCATGACGCGCGCGATGCAGCGCTTGTATATGACCCACGCTGAAGTCAGAAGCCTTTATGGGAGCGACTCATTCAGTCCTGTCTCCAGATTCATCAAAGAAATACCGGAAGAATTAAAGTACGAAATTCGTTTAGCAGCAGAAAAAGAACATCCAGACCAGGGCTTTAAACCCAGAATTGTTGGCGGCACCGATGTGGCCGATACGCCTTTTGCTTTAGGGGATAGAGTGACGCATAACATGTTTGGTGAAGGCATCATTTTGAATTATGAAGGCCAAGGGGATAATGCTAGAGTGGAAGTCAATTTTGATTCGGGAGGCAGCAAATGGCTGGTAGTCAGTTACGCAAATTTGGAAAAAGTTTAATCTTCATTGTTGCGATGACGCTTTTTGCTTGCGCTGACTCAGGCACCGAAGCTGCAGGCGCTACTGATAATAAGGTCTACAAATGGCGCATGGTCACGACCTGGCCGAAAAATTATCCCGGTGTTGGTTTAGCTGCAGAAAATTTATCGCGCTACGTGGATGAGATGAGCAACGGGCGCTTACAGATTCAAGTTTACGGTAACGGCGAGCTGGTGCCAGCTTTAGAGGTATTCGATGCTGTCTCTCGAGGTAGCGTACAACTAGGACACGGCGCTGCTTATTATTGGGTCGGAAAAGTACCTTCGGCGCAATTTTTTACCGCTCTCCCTTTTGGCATGAATGCCCAAGAGATGAATGCTTGGTTGCATTACGGCGGCGGTCTTGAGCTCTGGCAAAAAGCCTATGCACCTTATAACTTGCTGCCTTTGACTGGCGGTAACACCGGCGTGCAGATGGCAGGGTGGTTCAACAAGGAAATTAATTCTCTGGAAGACATCAAAGGAGTGCGCATGCGTATTCCTGGGTTGGCAGGAAAAGTCTTTACTCGAGCCGGCGGCGAATCGGTATTGATGCCGGGTAGTGAGATTTTTACCAATTTACAAACCGGAGTTATCGATGCCGCGGAATGGATAGGACCGTACAACGATTTTACCTTTGGCCTCCATCAGGCAGCTAAATATTACTACTACCCCGGTTGGCATGAACCCGGTGCGGTGCTTGAAACCCTTGTGAACAAGGAGGCATTTGAGTCACTGCCGACAGACTTACAGAGTATTTTGAAAGTCGCTGCTCGAGCTGTGAATCAAGATATGCTCGATGAGTACACGGCCAGAAACAATCAAGCCCTAGAAACTTTAGTTAACGACCACGACGTGCAACTGCGCAAACTACCGGATGATGTTTTAAAAAAATTCAGAGAAATCACCGACGAGTTGGTGGATGAGATAGCCGCTGAAGATCCGCTCTTTCGAGAAATTCGCGATTCCTTTACGGACTTTCAAAAAAACGTGAGCAATTATCACGAGATTTCTGAAAAAGCCGTCTATGAGATGCGCGATTTAGATTAAGCGTATCTTTTCACTAACCAAACTCCAATCGACGTTGATACCGTAAACCTGAGAAGATAAAGCAATATTGCAGGTAAGGTGTAGATGAATTCAATGTAAGCTTGAAAAAAACCGTTTAAGTTTTTAAACCATTCGATCACAGGAAAGAAAACGTTTAGATGAACTTGCAGATGTTCTTCAAAATTTATTGGTCCGACGACGAAGGCGTGCAGCGCAAAAAATAAGAGATAAAAATCACCCCATATTAAAAAATGCCCCAAACCTTTTAAAAAATTAGTCATCAGCTAAGCGTCTGACTTCTTTCCAAACTCTTAGAATGTTGCCGTTCATTATTTTTTTGATGTCTGCATCGGAATAGCCACGGACTAAGAGTTCTTTGATGAATTGCGGGTAAGTTGAGACGTCTTCAAGACCGACTGGCAATCTTGGAATCCCATCGTAATCTGAGCCTATACCAATGTGGTCGATTCCGACTAAATCAACAACTCGGTCAACGTGGTCAACGACGTCGGCAATGGTGACTTTTAAGTCAGGATTATTTCTAACGTCGCGAATAAAGTAATCACCAAAATTCAGTTGCAAGACGCCGCCGTTTTTAGCCAGGGCAATCATCATTTCATCGGAAACGTTACGTTCAAAGTCTGGTACAAAGTGTCTTAACGAGGAATGCGTCGCTACCGTCGGTGCACTCGATAATTCAAGGACTTGAAAGAAGGCTTCGTCGGAAACATGAGAAATATCAATCATCATACCCAGGCGGTTCATTTCTTTTACAACCTCAACTCCAAAAGGACTCAGTCCATCCCATTGACGAGTTTCATCGTAAGAGGAGTCAGAAATGTGATTACTTTTTGAATGCGTCAGGGTGATGTAACTGATGCCTTTATCGGCAAAATACTGAAGTCGTTCTAGTTTTCCTTCCAAGGGACCGCCGTTTTCCATACCGTAAGCGATACCGACTTTTTTGTTAAAGGTACTTTTATCGATATCCTCAGGAGATCTAACAAAATAAAAAAAGCGCTCGTTTTTCTCGATAATGGCATTCATAAAATCAATCACCTTATTGGCGGTATCGAAAGCTACGCCGTTGGTTTCATCAACTGCTGGGACGTAAATAGCAAAGAAGGGCACGTTCAATCCGCCTTCAAGCGCTCTCGGTAAATCAAAGTGGATGCTGGTTCTTCGGGTGATATCCTCAAACGAGCCGGTATCCATTTGTTGTTTGTACAAACGGTAGGGCGTATCGATGTGCGTATCGATAATCGCATTTTCTAAGCTCATCTCAATCGCCTTTCTCTCAAGCGATCGATCACAACCTATTAATAAGATAAAGCCAGTTAGTGCGATAAGACTTTTTACTTTCATGCTTTTAACTATAAATGATAGACGGCAACTTAGTCACGATGTCTGGGAAGATAGCCATCAGGATCAACAAACCAATTTGGATGGCAATGAAAGGAATCACTCCCTTGTAGATCGATTCTGTTGCGATGCTTTCAGGTGTAATGCCACGCAAATAAAAGAGTGCAAACCCAAACGGTGGCGTTAAAAATGACGTTTGCAGATTAACTGCTAGCATTATGCCTAGCCACAGCGGATCCGCGCCCATTGCCATCAACACCGGCCCAACAATCGGCACCACCACAAAGCTGATTTCGATGAAGTCTAAAATAAAACCGAGCAGGAAGACCATCACCATCACCAAGAGCATCGCACCAAAAAGTCCTCCGGGTATGGCATTGAAAATTTCATTGATGATCTCTTCGCCGCCCAAACCTCTAAACACAAGAGAAAAAATAGACGCTCCGATAAGAATGAGAAAAACCATGGTTGTAATAAAAGCGGTTTGACGAGTTGCTTCCTTGAGCACGCCGCCAGAGAGTTTACCGCTGCTCCAAGCTATCAACATCGCCCCTAAAGCCCCAATGCCGGCTGCTTCCGTTGGCGAGGCAATCCCGGAAATGATGGACCCCAAAACAATAAATATCAGAGCAAAAGGCGGTAACAAAGATCTTATGAGTCTAGGAACTTCTAGGTCATCTTGATCTTGGGATTGTCCTTCGGAACTAACCTTAACGAAAAGCACAAAGTAAATTGCATAAGCCACAACGAGCATTAGTCCGGGAACAATGGCCGCAATGAACAGATCACCGACTGAAATTGTTTTTGCAGCAAAATTCCCAAGACTTAATTGTGATTGTTGGTAGGCGCTCGACAGCACGTCTCCTAAAATGACCAAAGCAATGGACGGCGGAATGATTTGTCCTAAAGTGCCGGTCGCACAAATCAAGCCAGTGGATATTTCTTGTGGGTAACCGCGCTTCAACATGGCAGGCAAAGAAATCAACCCCATGGCAATGACTGTAGCGCCGACGATACCGGTGCTCGCAGCAAGGAGAGCTCCGACGATGACCACCGACAGACCCAATCCGCTTTTCATTCGACCGAAGAGCTTCGCCATTGAAGTTAATAGATCTTCAGCAACTTTTGATTTCTCCATGATGACTCCCATGAAGATAAAGAGCGGCACCGCAATCAAGGTTGCGTTGGTCATAACTCCGTACAAACGATTCGGGATAGTTTCTAAGAGGTATAAATCGAAACCCCCAAACAAGGAAACAACGGCAGCAAAAATTAGAGAAACACCTGCCAGAGTAAAAGCGACTGGAAATCCTGCTAAGAGAATTAAACAAACAAGGCCAAATAATAATAAAGGCAACACTTATCGATCCTCAAAATATTTCAATATCATGGCAGCGCTTTGCATAATCAAAAGAATTGCAAAAACCAACAACATGGATTTTAAAACGTAGACAATGGGTAAACCTCCTGGCTCAGGGGAAACTTCTCCAATTGACCAAGAAAAACTAACGTAATCGATTGAAATCAGCAGGGTTAGCCATGCCATCGGTTGTACAAACAAAACCTGACCCAAAAAGTTAATTAATGCTTTGCGTGGCTTACTCCAATTGCGATAAAAGATATCCACCCGAACGTGCTCGTCTTCACCCAGCGCGTAGGCCGCACATAATAAAAAAAGAGAGCCGTGCAGATAGATGGTCATTTCTTGTAAAGAAATGATTCCAATGTTTAAAACGTAACGACAAAAAACCACGATTCCGGTCAAAAAAATCATCGCAACGACAAACCAGGCGGCAAATTTGCCTATAGCTGTCGGTAAAAAGGTTAGTACCGATTGAGATAAATGGATTATTTTTTTGCTCATTTAGCTAATTTTGATTAGAATTTTTTGATGATTATTGTTCTTTCTCCAGCTAAAACATTGGACTATGAAACTCCAATGAACGGAATTGATTATACCGTTGCCAATCATTTAAGTAAGTCTGCTGAACTTATCAAGACTTTAAAGTCTTACGAGACTGAAGATATATCTAAATTAATGGGGTTAAGCAGCAATTTGGCGTTTTTGAATTTTGAGCGTTATCAAAGCTGGAAAAAGCCAACCAAACCAAGTGCGGATGCCCGTCAAGCAGTGTTTGCTTTCCAAGGGGATGTTTATCAAGGTTTACAAGCTGCAACCATGAAAAAAGGCGATCTTAAATTTGCCCAAAAACATTTAAGAATTCTCTCTGGTCTTTACGGAGTGCTGAAACCTCTAGATTTAATGGCGCCGTATCGTTTAGAAATGGGCACCAAGCTGGCTACGAAAAAGCACGATGATTTGTACGGTTTCTGGAAAGATACTCTCACTGCCGATATCAATGAACAATTGGCGGAGCAAAAAGATTCAACACTAATTAACCTAGCTTCCAACGAATACTTCAATGCCTTGAATAAAAAAGACATCGTTGGTGACATCGTCAGCCCAGTTTTCAAAGATTTCAAAAACGGTGATTACAAGATCATTAGTTTCTTTGCCAAAAAAGCCAGAGGCATGATGGCAAGGTATATCATTGATAATAAAGTTACCAATCCCGATGGATTAGCTACCTTTAATTACGGTGGTTATAAGTTCAACGCGAAGCTTTCACAAGACAATGCGCCTACTTTTACAAGAAAAACTTCTTAACTTCCGGTTTCGTCGTATTTTTTGACGGCGACCATCTTCTCAAAAGAGGTTTCTCTTTTTTCCATCTTCGCTTGCATGGCTTCACCCATGTCTTTGGAACTCAACATAGCTCCACTCCACAGAGCGTTGTATTCCAAGCCATCTTTCACGGTATGATCGCGAGAGTAATTCAAAACTTCTTTTAGACCGTAAATAGCAACAGGAGATTTACTGGCGATCTCTTTGGCCATGGCATCGGCAGCTTCAAGCATGGCTTCATGTGAATCGTAAACTTCATTCACTAAACCGCATTCTTTTGCTTCCTCAGCCATCATCCTTCTGCCGGTGTATGCAAGATCACGGACTTTTCCTTCTGGGATCAAGCGAGGCAGTCTTTGCAAAGTTCCAACGTCAGCTGCCATACCAATATTGATTTCTTGAATACAGAAAAAAGCATCTTTGGTGCACAGTCTTATATCACATGCCGTAACCATATCTAGTGCTCCGCCAATGCAACCACCTTGTATAGCAGCGATTACAGGTGCTCTGATGGTTTCTATGTTTGTGATGTAGCCTTGCAGCTCCTTCGCAACTCGATACATGACTTCACCAACCCTTGCATGATCAGGTTTCTTTTCAGGCGATATGTTCTCAACCCCGTTGTCGAAATTAGCTAAGTCCATGCCTGCACAGAAGTGCTTTCCAGTTGAAGAAATGACAACTGACCTTAAGTCAGGATCACGATTTATTTCATTCAATATTTCTGGCAACTCAATCCAGAACTTTTTAGTCATAGTGTTAAACGATTCCCCTCTACAGAGAGTCATGTTTGCGACGTGACCATCTTTTTCTAAAGTAAAACTTTCATAACTCATTACGAACCTCCGTTTTCAAGTTTTTCAATAGCGTCTGCTGCAATGCCTTCGAGTTCTTCTATTAATTCAAACTCTTTGTGATGCGGCAGAACTACTTTTCTGTTTTTCCCTATTCTTTTTAGTCCTGATGCGATATCTTTTAAATCACTCAGAACGTCGTTTGTATTTTCCATAATGTGCAAATTCAAAAGACCATTGTAAAGTAATAATTTATTGGAAAACAATTTTTAATGGATAAAGAAACCGTCAATAGCCTAGTTGCAGAAGCTCAGCACATTGCTGAGAATGCTGGAAATCTGATTATGACTTTTTTTGATGAATTAGCTGAAGAAGAGGTGGAATACAAAGCTGACCAATCTCCGGTTACCTTAGCCGATAAAGCAGCCAACAAACAAATCGTCGAGGAGTTAATCAATTTAGATGACTCTATTCCAATTATCTCAGAGGAAGGTTTAGCTCAAAATCTAGATAACGCCGATATCTTTTGGCTGGTGGATCCTTTAGACGGAACCAAAGAATTTATTAACGGATCACAGGAGTTTACCGTCAATATTGCGCTTATTAATAAAGGTGAGCCAGTTCTGGGTGTTATTCATCAACCGCCAGCTAATATCACGACATTTGGCAGCCAAGAGTCCGGTGCTTTTATTGCTCGAGATGATGAAGAGTTATCCACCAGCTCACCCGAGAACTCATGCATGCTTGCCGTTAGCAAACGCCATAGCTCGGGAGAAGAAACCAAATTTGCCTTGTTTCTTCAGGATAAATTTGAAGAAATGAGGACCATTGGTCTTGGATCCTCATTAAAATTTAATGCCATTGCTCAAGGCTCAGCGCATATATATTCCCGATTTGGCAGGACTTTTCAGTGGGATATTGCAGCTGGGCACGCTATTTTAAGGTCAGCAGGCGGTGAAGTAGTGGATTTACACGGAAAGCCAATTTCTTACAAAAATGACTCAAATCAGCCAATAAATGGATTTTTTGCCGTTTCTGATATAGACTATTGGAAAGGAATTATCAACGAATTCAATAACTTATAAAACTTATATCTTTATTCTAATTACTAATATTTTGTTATTTTCACAAAATAGGAGTTAAAATTCCGAAACTATGAGCAAAGAATTGCAACCAATGGACATTTCAGCACCAGGTCAGAACCTGGAGGCCTATCTTAACTCCATTCAAAACATAGCTATTCTCTCACCAGAAGAGGAGCGTAAATTAGCAGAAGATCTTTACTACAGAGAAGATCTAGAAGCTGCGAGGCAACTCGTAATGGCGCATTTAAGGTTTGTTGTGCACATTGCCAGAGGATATTCAGGGTACGGTTTGCCTCAAGCAGACCTCATTCAAGAAGGTAACGTTGGCTTGATGAAAGCTGTCCGAAAGTTCAATCCTGAAGTGGGCGTTAGGTTGATCTCATTTGCTGTGCATTGGATTAAATCGGAAATACACGAATACGTATTGAAAAATTGGAAAATAGTTAAAGTAGCAACCACCAAGGCCCAAAGAAAATTATTTTTCAATCTAAGAAATAAAAAGAAAGATATCACTTGGTTGAGTGAAGAAGACGTCAAAATGATATCCAACGAGCTTGACGTCAAGGAAGATACGGTGCGGGAAATGGAGCAAAGAATGTCATCTCATGACGTTTCTTTTGATCCTTACTCAGCAGATGATAGCGAAGAGGGGAATACTTATAGTCCGGCTGATTACTTAACAAACGAAGACTCGGACCCAATGGAAATCGTTGAGAAAGAGGATTTTGCTAGAGATCAAATTAATAAACTGCAAAACGCAATATCTGACTTAGATGAAAGAAGCCAATTGATCCTTAAAGAACGTTGGTTAACTGATGACAAGCCCACTCTTCATGACTTGGCTGACAAGTATGGAATCAGCGCCGAACGAATTCGCCAAATTGAAAAGAAAGCCATGGAAAAGATCAGAACTAATATAAACTGATCTTATTCATGAATGACATTCAAGTTAGCATTAACGCCGAATCAAAAAAAATTCCCGAGAACCTCAATATTCCTCAGCTGCTTAACTTTTTAGAGCTCAAAGATGATTTGCTTGTGGTTGAACTAAACGAGGAAGTGGTTATGCGAGCAGATTGGGAGACTACAACAGTTGGAGAAGGCGACAAACTAGAAATAGTCAAAGCCATTGGAGGAGGGTAATGTCCGATTCATTCAGAATTGGAGTTCATGAATTTCAGTCTCGCCTCATGGTTGGCACAGGAAAATACGCCAACGACCAATTGGCAATAGATGCTATTAGAGAATCCGGAGCGGATATTGTCACCATGGCGATCCGCAGAGTAAACCTAGGTCAAAATAAAGATGAGAGTAATATTCTCGAACTGATCTCACCAGATGAATTTACTATCTTGCCCAATACTGCAGGATGTTACACGGCAGACGAGTCGGTGAGAACGTGTAAATTAGCGCGTGAGTTATTAGGCGGCTACAGCTTGGTTAAGTTAGAAGTCATTGGCGATAAAAATACTTTACTGCCTGATATGCCAGAAACATTAAAAGCAGCAAAGGACCTTGTTAAAGAAGGTTTCGAGGTGATGGTTTATTGCACCGATGATTTTGATTACGCAGTTGCCCTAGAAGATGCTGGTTGCGTTGCAGTGATGCCTTTAGCCGCTCCCATAGGATCTGGAAGAGGAATAGAGAATCCACAAGCAATTGAAGCAATTGTTCAAAAAATTCAAGTTCCGGTCATTGTTGATGCCGGCATTGGAACTGCTTCAGATGCAACTTTGGCAATGGAGTTAGGCTGCGATGGAGTCTTATTGAATACGGCGATTGCAGGAGCACAAAATCCAGTTTTAATGGCAGCTGCAATGCGACAAGCAGTCAAAGCGGGTAGGTCTGCCTATCTTGCTGGTCGCATGCCTAAATCTAATCAGGCCGTTGCCAGTTCACCTACAGAAGGAGTTATTAACTCTTGAGATCTATAAGAAGCTTTGCCAAAGCAAGGTCAAGACTCTCAGCTAATCATAAAAAAATTTTAAACCAAGAGAATGATTTTCTTTTTTCAGCGATCACCAAGTCAGCTTTCGAAGAAACATTAAGAAGCACTAAGAATAAGATTCTTGAAATTGGTTTTGGCGAAGGAGATTCTCTCTTCGAAATGGCTGTAAACAATCCAGATCTAAATTTTTTTGGTATAGAAGTTTATGAAACCGGCGTTGCAAGAACTTGTTCAAAAATAGAGGAGTCTAGTATTAAAAATTTGAAAATATACTTGGGCGATGTTGTCGACTTAATGCTGGATAAAGATATCGAGACAACATTTGATTTGCTGTTATTTCTCTTTCCTGATCCTTGGCATAAAAGAAAACACAACAAAAGACGTCTTTTAAGTTCAGATAATTTAAACAAATTTCGAAGTTATCTCTCTAAAGAGGGATTTATTTTTTTTCGCACCGACTGGAAAGAATACGCAGATTCTGTCAAAAAAATTTGTAATGACCAGAAAGTAGAATTTCAAGATTTAGAAAAGTTATCATTTCTTAATCAGTTGACCCTTACTAAATATCAAAGAAAGGGAATTGAAGCAGGCAGATCCATTACATCACTTCTCTTTAAGTAATTTATTCAAAAGAATCTTTGTTGCTTTAGCCCTATGGCTGTTTTTATTTTTATAATCTTTGCCTAATTCAGCAAGGGTTTTGCTTTCTTCAGAGATATAAAAAATTGGATCATAGCCAAAACCATCTTCACCTTTAGAGTCTCTGGCTATCTCACCTTCAAGCCTCCCTTCTGCGGATAGGGGACTTTCATTTATATTTGGATCGAAGAACACCAGGCAAGCCACAAAAGCAGCATTTCTTTGCGTTTCATTTTCTAAAGATTCTAATAATTTTATATTGTTTTCAGCATCGCTTGAATTTTCCCCTGCATAACGAGCAGATTTAATACCCGGCTCTCCGTTTAAAAAGTCTACACAAAGACCTGAGTCATCAGCTATTGCTGGATAACCCGAAAAAGTTGCTGCATGCTTTGCTTTGATCAGTGCGTTTTCATAGAAAGTTGCACCGTCTTCAATAGGACTATTAATTCCTAGATCTTGAAGAGAATAAAACTGCCAATTCAAAGGCGCTAATAGGGTTTCAAATTCTTTTAGTTTTCCTTGATTAGAGGTGGCTATGACAACTTTCAATTCCTGGCCTTAACTCTGTAAAGAGCAATTTCGGTTAAGAGGTTAGGAGCAACCTTCATAAACGATTGTTCTTCTCCATCAAAACTTAAAAGTTGTCTATCAAGGATGTCTGCGCCGTGATCAATGCATAACTTTTCAAAATCCTTTAAAGAGCATAAGTGTATATTTGGTGTTGAATACCAATCATGCGGAAGTGCAGAAGATACCGGCATAGTGCCGCCAAAAATAAGCTGTAAGCGACATCGCCAATTTGCAAAGTTGGGAATACTGATTATTGCCTCTTTACCTATTCTGATAATTTCTTCTAGAGCAACTTCAGGCTTTCTTAATGCTTGAATTGATTGACTCATAATGACTGCATCAAAACTTTGATCTTGAAAGTTACTCAAACCCGAATCAATATCTTGATCGATAACGCTGACGTCCTTTTGTAAACATTTTTGAATTTTTTGATGATCTATTTCTAGACCTAAACCTTTTACTTGATTATTTTTTTTTAAAAATGCTAAGAGTGAGCCGTCACCGCATCCTAGATCAAGGACCCTGGCATTACTCTGGATAAAATTACCTATCAACTTATTCATTTTTCTCCAAGAATGTCTCTATTGCACTATCGTATGTTTCGCTAGGCATTAAAAAAGCATCGTGACCATGCGGAGAATCTATTTCTAAAAAGGAGATGTCTTTTTCAGCTTCTATAAAAGCATTTGCTAACTCTCTGGATCTTTCCGGTGAAAATCGCCAGTCGGATGAAAATGCGATAAGAAGAGTTTTCGCAGTAACCGATTTAAGAGTTTTAGCTAAATTTCCGTCATGAGACTCAGCAGGATCAAAATAGTCTAAAACTTTGGTCATAAGCAGGTAAGTATGCGCATCAAATCTATTAGAAAAACTCTCGCCTTGATACCTTAAATAGCTTTCTACTTCGAACTCGACATCGTAGGAGAAATTCACTTCGCCTTTTTTCATATCTCGCCCAAATTTCTCTCGCATTGCATCATCTGATAGGTAAGTAATGTGACCAAGCATTCTCGCTAGCCCTAAACCCGTCTTCGGAAGCTTATCCTCAGAGTTATAGTTGGGATCAGCCAAGATGGCTTGTCTGGCTATTTCGTTAAAAGCAATGTTTTGAGCGCTCAGCTTAGCCGCTGCGGCTATTACCACAATTTTTTTAACAAGATCGGGGTAATCTATGGACCATTGTAATGCTTGCATACCGCCTAGACTGCCGCCAACAACAGCATACCAATAGGGCAGTCCGAGATGAGTGCGCAACAAATCTTGGCTTTTGACCCAGTCTCCAACTGTCACCATAGGAAAAGAGGAGCCGTAAGCTATATTGTTTTCTGGATTAATGGAATTTGGGCCCGTGCTACCGTGGCAGCCGCCTAAATTATTGGAACCAACAATGAAATATTTGTTTGTATCAAACGCTTTGTTTGGACCGACCATATCATCCCACCAACCTTTTTTATCGTCTTCACTTAACCCTGCTACGAGATGATTGCCGCTGAGGGCATGACAAATGAGAATTGCGTTATCTTTAGCTTCATTTAATTCTCCATAGGTTTGATAAACCATTTCAAATCCTTGAAGGGTTTTGCCTGATTTCAAAGAAAAAGAATCTTTATGAATAAAACTCTTTGTTTCTACTCGACCTAGTGAATCGTTCGACATTAGATGAACCTGGGTAATTCTAAGTTTGCGCCTAGAGTTAGAAGAATTCTATCGATCTGTATTAAGAGAAAAAATACAATGATTGGTGAAAAGTCTATCCCCGAGAATGAAGTAAATCTCTGAAAAGGTAAGAGTAAAGGTTGCGTAAGACCATGACATATATTCAGGAAGGAATTATTTGACATGGGCGCTAACCAACTGGCAAATATTGAGATAAATAAACTATATCTAATTATTTGCGAGGCCATATATAAAGAGCCAATAGCCGCCCACGATAAAGCATCTATCGTGTCGAAGATCTGGTCGGCACTAAAAATCAAATTAAACAGACCGAATTTTGCCAAAATTACCAAAGCCAATGCAGACAAATCTATTCCAAACAAAATAGGTAAAACAAATCGAAAAGGTTTAAGGAAAGGTTCTAAATACTTAAAGGAATTTGAAACGATCGGATTATTAAAACTTAATTGAAATAATCTAAAGAGAAGATACAGCAAAAAAATAGCCGAAAAGAAATTCACCAATGCTATGAGAAAAAAGTTATTCGCCATCTTAATCGTTTAGTTTTTTTGATCTTTCAATTGCGTTATTGATTGCTTGTGAAATGATCTCATTAATTCCAGCAGACTTCATTGTATTTAAAGCCTCTTCTGTGACCCCTTTTTTTGAAGCAACCTTATTTTGAACTTCAGCAAATCCAGCTGACTCATTCTCTTGAAGTAATTCTCCGGCAGTGAACATAACAGATGCTAGGTCTTTATCGGAGATCGATAAACCGCTATCCGCAGCAAGCTTGCTCATTGTTTCTGCCACTAGGGCAAAATAAGCTGGCCCAGCACCGTAAATAGCTGTGAATGCATCAATGTCTTTCTCTTCCAATACATAAGTGCTACCTAACTCAGAAATAATCACTTCGGTTTGATCAACCAATGCTTTATCTCCCATTTCCGCTATGGCGATAGGCCCGTTTTTAAAACCAATTCCAAGTGATGGCATGGTTCTCACGATATTCTTATAACCGCCTGCTAGATCGACGAGCTTACTTCTTGAGATGCCAGCAACAAAAGAAATTACGAGTTGGTTCTCTAATTGTGAGGCAATGCTAGAAAGAACCTCTGCTGTTACGTTTGGCTTTACGGTTATAAAAATAACATCACATTTTTTTGCTAAATCGATAGTTTCTAACTTTTCTGCTGCAAGGTTTTCAGCGGCTTGATTAATCGAAAGGTTTGAATAAAAAATATTATAAGAACCGGACAAAGTTTTAATTGCCTGTAAAGCTAAGTTTCCGCATCCTATAAATCCTATGTTTTGTTTATTCATCGTTTACCAAATATTGATTCCCCAACTCTAACCATGGTTGATCCGTGCTTAATGCCCAACTCAAAGTCTTGAGAGGTTCCCAATGAAAGTTCATTGGCAGGAGAATAATAATTTTTGAGTTGATTGCTAAGCATATTCATTTTCTCATATTCTTTTTCATTAATCTTTCCATCTGTTGGAGGCGAAGGAAGCGCCATCAAACCTTTAAGTTCTAAACATTTCGATTCAATAACAATCTCCGCCAGAGGCATCAGATCGCTTTCAGTTATGCCTGACTTGCTCTTTTCTTCACTGACATTAACTTGGATTAAAACTTTAAGATTTTGACCGGCAGCATCCAGTGCATTAACTATCTTTGCCCTATCAATTGTATGCACCCAAGAAAAATATTGAGCTATTTGCAAACTTTTTTTTGATTGAATGTTGCCAATAAAATGCCAATCTATTTCTTTTGAATTTATGGATGAAATCTTTTCAACCGATTCTTGCAGATAATTTTCGCCAAAGTTGGTCAACCCACAATGATGAGCTGCAGCGATTAAATCAGTGCTTTTCTTTTTTGAAACCGCAATTAACTTTATCTCTTCTAAAGATCTTCCGGCTTTAGCTGCAGCAGATTTTATTTTGTCGTTAATTTTTGCAATATTATCTGAAATATCCATTACATTTTTTCAGGAGCAACTATCCCTAAAATACCTAATCCATCATTAATCACTGCTTTTGTTGCCAAAGAAACAGCAATCCTTGCATTTCTTGAATTATCATCTTTATCCAAGATTGGATGAGAGTTGTAAAACGAATGAAAGATAGCCGCTAAGTCTCTAAGGTAAAAACATAAAGAATGGATTTCTCTTTTATCAAAACATCGCTCAAGAGTTTGCTGGTAGCTGTTTATTTGTGAAACAAGTTCATTTTCTTTGTCAGAAGATAAAGATGATAGGGCTCTAGAACCTTCTGAATTGGAATAATTAAAACCCCTTTCTGGCAACTCTTTCATCAAGCTGCAGATTCGAGCATGAGCATATTGAATGTAGTAAACAGGATTATCTTTATTTTTCTTTTTGGCAAGCTCAATATCAAACTCAAGCGTTTGATCTGACCTTCTTTCTAAAAAGAAATACCTAACAGCATCTACACCCACCTCATCGATAAGTTTCTTTAAGGTCACAAACTCACCTGATCTTGTAGACATAGCAACTTTATTTTTTCCTCTTATTAAAGAAACAAATTGTATAAAAATTGTTTTGAGTTTCTTGCTGTCGTAGCCGAGACCCTTTAATGATGCATTTATTCTGGGTAGATAGCCATGATGATCTGACCCCCATAGATTTATCATTTCATCAAATTTTCTATCAAATTTATTTTTATGGTAGACCAGATCAGAAGCAAAATATGTTGGTGCTTCATTCTCTCTAATTAGAACCCTATCTTTTTCATCGCCAAAATCCGTTGATTTATACCACATAGCACCGTCTTTATCGTAACTGAGATCTTTTTTGCTGAGATAATTTAGAGTTTTATTAAATTCTGATTTTTTAGAGTCATTAAAAAGACTAGATTCAAAAAAGAAATCATCATGGAAAGTATTAAATTCTTTTAAGTCGGCTTTGATGCCATCCAAAATTTTTGTGAGCGCAAATACTCCTAACTCTTCAAAATCAGATAACTCTTTTTTTGCCAAAATGAGCCAGTCATCAAAATTTGTTGGTAGTTTTTTTGGAAGAGTAAATTCGTATTTATTTTGTTTATTTTTTTTCAAATCACTTGCGAGGGTTTTCAAATAATCCCCCTGGTAACACTCTTTGGGCAATTTAATCTTTTCACCGCCAAGCGATAGATAATTAAGCAAAAGACTAAGACCAAGAGTCTCTATTTGCAATCCCTGATCGTTTACATAATATTCTTGAGTAACTTCACTTCCTGCTTTAGATAAAAGATTTGCTAAGGCTGAACCCAATGCAGCTCCTCTTCCGTGTCCAATATGAATGGGCCCGGTTGGATTGCTGGAAACATATTCAATTAATATGTTCTTTTTTGCTTTGCCTTTAATTAAAAAGGGCTTCTCTTGGTCTAAACATTCTTGAATGAAAATATATTTTTGTTCAGATGTTAAATAAAAATTTAAGAATCCCGCTCCTGCAATCTCAATTTTAGTTATCCAGTCATTTTTTGTGAGGTTACTAATTAATTTTTCAGCAATTTGTCTAGGATTATCTTCAGAATTAGCAGCAAGTTTCATACAAATATTTGAAGTCCATTCTCCAAATTCAATATTTTTGGGTTCAAAAACCTCAATTTGGGATGCTTTAGTGACTCCTTTGAGATTTGATGACTTAATTTCTTCAAAAAGAAGGTTTTGAATATCTTCTTTCAATCTTTCACTCTGCTTTGATATTCGCCAGTTCTGGTATCAATTTTAAGGATATCTCCAATCTCAATAAATAATGGGACTTTTACTTCAACACCGTTTTTAAGGATGGCCGGTTTCGTTGCTCCTGTAGCAGTATCTCCTTTAAATCCAGGCTCAGTTTCAGTTACTTCCATTTCAACAAAAGTATCTAGCTCAACAGATAAAGGCGAACCTTCAAATAATAAGACTTCATAAGACTCACCTTCTTCCATCCATTGAATTGAGTCGCCAAGGTCACTTTTAGAGAAAGTTTCTTGATCGAAACTATTATTATTCATCATTACAACTTCTTCGCCGCTTTCGTACAAAAATTGCATGGGTATATTCTCAAGATCTGCCTTTTCAAGCGACTCCCCGGTTTTGTACGTTTTTTCCCATACTCTATTGGATTTTAAATTTTTGAATTTCACGCGCATTACTGCTTGTCCTTTACCGGGTTTATGGAATTCATGTTCAAGAATCTCGCAAGGATCCCCTTCAACAATAAGTTTTAATCCATTTTTGAACTCATTCGTACTGATCGAAGCCATAGGGAATTTTACATTAGAGTGACAAATAATTTCATAGATAGATGTTGATTTTTTAATTGAATTCTAATAAAAGAAAAACTAATAAGTTTGTTGCTTTGATAAGTTATTCTTACTAAAGTAGACGAAGAAAAAAATCCGTCCAGCAGAAATTTAATTATTAATTTTTGTTGGCTTTCTTACAGGGAGATGAAATGTTTAGTAAAACAGTTAAAAAGTTAAAAGTTACTGTCTTTATTATTGCCTTTTCTTTTTCAGGAATGCTTTTTGCGCAGCTGCAACCTGTTCTGCAGGTCAATGATGAAAGAACGGAAAGGGCTGCAACTTCTCAAACCGCTATCGATGGTTTTCAAGATAATACAGATAAATTATCCTCTGAATACAAAATAGTCAGTAAGCAAATTGAGGGGCTAAAGGTCTACAACGCACAAAAAAGAAAACAAATAAAAAGACAAGTCGAAAGAATGGAAGAAATAGAAACAACCATGAAAGATGCATCGGTTCTTCAGAGACAAATTCCACCCTTATCAAGAAGAATGTATGAGGGCTTAAAAAGTTTCATTTCTTTGGACTTACCATTCAGACTTGGCGAAAGAGAAGAAAGATTATCATTTATTCAGAAAGCTTTAGATAACCCAACCGTTTCTCCCGCGGAGCAATTAAGACAGGTTCTTGAAGGTTACACAGTTGAATCTGAATATGGAATGAAAATGGATACCTACAAAGATACAATCACTATTGACGGCCAAGACCGAGAAGTAAATATTCTTCGAGTTGGAAGATTAGTTTTAGCTTATCAAACATCGGATCTTGATCAGACTGGGGTATGGAATAAAGAGACAAATACATGGGAAGAATTACCATCTAGATACAGAAATCCTGTAAAAAACGGTATTCGTATTGCCCAAAAACTTCAAACAGTTAACATCCTAGAGATGCCAATTCCAGCAGCTGAGGTGGTCCAATGAAAAAACTACTATTGATTTTTATCGTTGGGTTATTTTTAAACCCACTTTTTTCTCAAGAAGAGGAAAAACCAGAATCTGCAGCGGCTACTCTTGATGAGTTATTGGAACTTGTTAAACAAGGAAGGTTTGCTGAATCAGAAGAGGCTTCAGAAAGAGAAGATAGATTCAGAACTGAAAGAAACAGACAGCAAAAACTTTTAACAGATGCAAAGGCTGAAAGGGCTCGTCTGGAGAGAATAGCTGAAGAATTAGAAGCACAGTTTGAAGCTAATGATGCAAAGCTGGTTGTCCTTGAAGAGCAACTTAAAGAAAGACTAGGTTCTCTCTATGAAATGTTTGGACATCTACAAAGTACTGCTAGTGACTCTTTAGCAAGGTTCGAAGAATCAATCACTTCAGCTCAGTTTGGTAAAGATAGAGAAATATTCCTGTCTGATTTGGCTAAGAAGATGAGCGAAGGTGTTTCTTTGGCATCAATTCCAGAATTAGAGAGGCTCTGGTTTGAGTTATTAAGAGAACTACAAGCATCCGGATCAGTAGAAAAATTTAACGCAACAGTTGTCGATAACAACGGTAATGCAACTGAAGAGGATGTTGTTAGGGTTGGAACTTTTAACGCCGTTGCTGAGGGAAGTTACTTAAGTTACTTAAAGACAAGAGGAGCTTATGAAGTTCTTCCAAGACAACCTGCAAGATATACCGGTGGTACATATGACTTATTCGATGAGAGTTCTGGGTTTGTGCAATTTGGAGTTGATCCAACAGGACCTCAAGGTGGTACCTTGCTTTCTAATTTGATAACTCTTCCAACTTTTAGTGAAAAAATTGCTCAAGGAAGATTTGTTGGTTACTTGATCTTAGTCTTGTTAGCCATATCCGCAGCAGTATTCATTTGGCGTTTTTACATCTTATATGGAGTAAGAAGGGGAGTTAACTCTGAGGCTGCAGGCAAAGGCTCTGGAAATAATGCGTTATCAAGAGTTATGAAAGTAGCTGAAGAAGCAAAAGATGCCGATACAGAAACTTTAGAACTCAAGATGGCTGAACAAATTCTTGCAGAAAGACCGGCTATAGAAGCTTACATTTGGGTAGTTAAATTAATCGCTGCAGTTGCTCCACTTCTAGGATTATTTGGAACGATTATCGGTATGATTAATACTTTCCAAGCGATTACTTTGTTCGGAACAGGTGATCCAAAAACTATGGCCAGCGGTATTTCAGAAGCGCTTGTCACAACTTGGTTAGGATTGATGTGCGCTATACCATCAGTCTTCATGGCAGCAATTCTCGCTAATTATTCAAAAGGTATTTTGTCTATCATCGAAGAGCAAAGTACTGGAATGGTAGCAGCAAGATCTGAAGGAAAAGCCTAGCGTATTGATATGAGTTGGTTTTACGATCTTCAAGACCTTCTTTTCGAGTTTCTTGAAAAAGGAGGTCCTGTTGTCCTTTTAATAGGCGTCCTCATTATGGTCATGTGGATTCTTATTTTTGAGAGAATATGGTTTTTTAGGTTCTCAAAACCCCAACTTATTCAAGATGCACGAGATCAGTGGGATCAAGTAAGGTCTGAAAACGGCGGTCCTGGAAGAAAATCTTGGGAAGGTTATATGATAAGAAGTATGCTTATTTCTCAGGCTAGCACATCAATCAACTCAAATATAGATCTGATAAAAGTATGCACAGCCGTTGCTCCTCTATTTGGATTATTTGGAACAATCACCGGAATGATGGAAGTATTTCATATTCTTGCTGTTACAGGCGGTGGCGATGCTAAAGCTATGGCAGGTGGAGTAGCCAGATCTACCATACCCGCAATGGCAGGTTTATTCGCCTCCATCCCGGCCTTGCTAGCTTTGAGATCTATTGACCAAGCAGCTAAAAAGAACATAGAGATTCTTACAGAAAGATTAACTTATGATAAAAAATTTGATGTAATTTAAAGAGGATAAATAATGAGAAGAGCACCAATAAGCCAAGCGGTAGCAGAAGAAGAGGAAATAAATATTACACCTATGTTGGATGTAGTATTCATCCTGCTTATTTTCTTTATTGTCACAGCAAACTTTATTAAGGAGCCTGGTCTCGAAGTTAATAGACCAGACTCAGAGACAGCAGAGCCTACTGAAAATGCAGCGATTTTGATTGCTGTAGGTAACGCTGGTGAAATATATATGGATGGCAGGAGAATTGATAAGCGTCAGGTAAAGGCGAATGTCGTGAGACTGCTAGCAGAAAATCCTCAGGGATCGGTAGTGATCCAGGCTGACGAAAAAGCTACAGCAGATACAATTATGGCTGTAATGGATGGCGCTAGAGAAGCTGGCGTTTATAACATCTCTCTTGCATCGGAACCTCAATTTTAATTATGGCAATTGGTCTTAATAAAAATAATTATCAAAAATACGGTCTCATAGCCGCAGGCGGAAGTGCTTTTGCAATTTTCTCTCTGCTATTTATGGCTGCATTAATTGCTACCGGAGATGTCTCACTCGACGATATTAATACTAGAAAAATAGCTGATTTCCTTATGCCAGAAAGAGAACTTGAGCTGATGGATGATTCTATGGAAAGACCTGAAGAACAAGAACCTCCACCAGACATGCTGCCTCCAGATGTTGAGATGGATACTATGGAAGATTTATCTGGAAGTATAGCTCCAAAATTCAATTTTAAAGCCAGGAGACAGGGAGTCTTTGCAGATGGAGCTTATGTTCCTATATTTCAAATCCCTCCTCAGTATCCTAGAAGAGCTGCTGAAAGAGGAATTGAAGGTTGTGTGGTTGTTGAATACACCGTTACTACCATGGGAACTGTGAGAGATCCTGAAGTTATAGCAGCCAATCCTTCTGGAATATTTAATAGCTCAGCAAAAAGAGCTGCACTAAAATATAAATATAAACCTATGATTAGAGATGGTGTAGCTGTGGAAGTTCCTGGAGTTAAACAAAGAATAACTTTTATTTTAGAGGGTGAGGGCAAGGGGCCTGGTTACATTCCTCAAAATTGTCAAGAAATGTATTGATATGATTAAGTTTCTTTTAATAATTTCATTATCATTTATTTCTTTTTCTGCATTTGTTCAAGATGAGCAGCCAAAAGAAAAACAGATTCTATTTCCGGATTACAACCTTGATGATTGTTTAAAGAGCCTTGATATAAACAAAGTCAGCAAAAGAAGATCTGCAAAAACTTTAAGCAGATCTGTCCAAAGAATAATGGCTGATGTTTTCCCTCTTTTAGAAGAAGAACAATGGGATGAAGCTCTATTATTATTAGATCAAATTAAAGGTCTCGAAAAAGCTACCGACACTGATTTGGCACAAATGTGGTATTACTATGCCTATATTCATTTCTCTCAGGATAATCTTAGACTCGCAAAATACGACTACCAACAATTTTTAGCAATTCCTGATACTGATCCAAGGCTCAAGGCAGGTGTGATTTTTAGTCTTGCTCAAATTGCTTATTCAAGCGAGGAATACAGAGAAACTATCAGGCGCCTTAAAGAATGGCTTGCGTTAGAAGAAGCTCCAAGCTCAACGGGTTTTGACATTATGGCCGCAGCTCATTGGCAACTTAAAGAAAAGAAGCTTGCCTTAAGAAATGCAGAGACTGCGATGTGCATCTCCAAAGCAAATCAAAAAATTCCTCGAGAAGGTACCTATAACCTTATCATAGCTTTGTATAATGAGAATGAAGACACTCAATCAATGTTAACTCTTTATGAAGAACTCGTAAGTTTTTATCCAAAGAAAAGATACTGGGTTCAGCTTTCAGGAATTTATGGTGAATTAAAAAAAGAATCCAAACAATTGGGAGCTCTTGAAGCTGCTCACGATCAAAGGCTTTTGGATAAAGAAAACGAGTATATTGTCCTTTATCAGCTTTTAATGAGAGCTGAGGCTCCTTATAAAGCCGCAAAAGTTATTGACTATGGAATTACAGAAGAGTTTGTGGAAGAAAATGAAAAGCATCTTAAATATTTAGCTCAAGCATGGCACTTATCTCAGGAGCTAGGTAAAGCAGAGCCTGTTTATAAAAAGGCTGCTGAAAAAGCTAAGGATGGAGAGTTGTATGTATTTCTGGGGCAGATTTATCTGGCTACAGATAGACTTGATTTAGCCTCACAAAGTCTAAAAAAAGGTCTTGAAAAAGGAAAATTAAAAGATCCTGTGTCTGTGAATATATTGCTGGGGCAAGTTGCTTACGAACAACAAAAATTCGATGAAGCTACAACGTTCTTTAGAAAATCACTCGATAAAGTTAGTGATATAAAAGGAAAAAATGAAGAAGATACCTTTAAAAAGCAAGACAAGCTTAGAAACCAAGCTCTTAAGTGGCTGTCTTACACTGAGAATGAAAGAGAAAGAGTCAGGATTCTTAACTTGAGAAGAAAAGATTTAGAAGAAAACGCCTAAGAACTTTTTACGTACTTTATTAAAGCGCAGTTTATTCCAGAGCCTTCATCAAAAAAGTCTTCTCTTTCCATTTCCTTCCAGCTTTTCCAGTCAAAATCAGGCAGACTTAGATCTCCTTCCACTTCAATATCAACCTCAGTCAGGTATAGCGTATCTGCAAAAATTTCCCCACTTTTATAAATAGCGTAACCCCCGATCAAGAAAATATCTTTATTTGGAAAGTTTTCTTTTGATGAATTTATTGCGTCTTCTAATGATCTGACTATTTCGCAGCCATCTGCCGTCTTCAATGTTGTTGATACAATTACATTTTCTCTATTTGGCAGAGATTTTCCTATCGATAAAAAAGTATTTTTACCCATTATCACTACTGAATTGCTTGTAATTTTTTTGAATCTTTTTAGATCTTCAGAAATTTGCCAGGGCAGGGAACCATCCTTTCCGATGAAACCATTTTTAGAAACGGCAACAATTAAACTTAAAGTCATTAGACGGCAATAGGAGCTGAAATTGTAGGATGAGGATCGTATTCTTTTATTTCGAAATCTTCATAAGAAAAATCAAAAAGATCCTTAATATTTTTATTAATTTCGAGGCTAGGTAATTTTTTAGGCTCTCTTTCAAGTTGTAGTTTAGCTTGATCAAGATGATTGTGATACAGATGCGCATCACCTAAGGTCAAAATAAATTCCTTTGGCTTCAGGTTGCAAACTTGGGCAATCATCATTGTTAAAAGTGCATAGGATGCGATGTTGAACGGCACTCCTAGAAAAACATCTGCACTTCTTTGATATAACTGACAAGAAATTTTTCCATCTGCTACATAAAATTGAAACAGTATATGACAAGGCGGCAATGCCATTTCATCAATGAGGGAAACATTCCATGCGCTTACTATATGGCGTCTAGAATTTGGATTATTTTTTATGCTTTCAACGACTTGAGTTAATTGATCAACTTTTTTACCATCATGAGTTGGCCATGATCTCCATTGAGATCCATAAACCGGTCCTAGCTCTCCATTTGGATCTGCCCACTCATCCCATATAGTTACTTTATTATCTTTTAAAAATTTTATATTTGTTTCTCCTTTTATAAACCAAAGCAATTCATAAATGATAGATTTTAGATGTACCTTCTTAGTTGTTATTAATGGGAAGTTATTTTCTAAATCAAACCTTAATTGTTCTCCAAAAATACTTCTTGTTCCCGTTCCGGTTCTATCTTCTCTATCTACACCTTCATTGATAATTTTTTCTACTAAATTTAAATAATTTCTCATGAGGGTTTCTTTCTATAGGCGAAGATCAATAAAGATATACCGATTATTAGCATAGGTAAACTCAAAAGTTGACCTCTTGTAAATATTTCTAATAAATCAAATCCAATGTGTGCATCTGGTGTTCTAAAGTTTTCCGTTGAAATTCTTACAATTGCATAGCCGCTCAGAAATAAACCAGCTATGGACCATCTTGGAGGATTAGTCCGCGCGAACAGGTACAGCAAAATGAATAGAATGACTCCTTCGCTAAATGCTTGATAGAGTTGAGACGGATGTCGTAAAAGGCCTTCAGGATCGTTTGAAAAAATGACTCCCCAAGAAACATCAGTTGGCCGTCCTAATAATTCTCCTCCCATAAAATTTCCTACCCTTACTGATCCAAGGCCTATAGGGAAGCAGATAGCGTAATGCTCCATTACATCAGAGAACTTAAGGTCAAACTTTTTACCAAATAAATAAAAGGAAAAGAGAACCCCGATCAAACCTCCGTGAAAAGATAGGCCGCCTTCCCAGATCCTTATAATTGACAAAGGATCGTAAATTAATTGATCAGGTGCATAGAAGACCATGTAACCAATTCTGCCGCCTAAAATTGCTCCTAATATCCCATAAGTTAGATAGTCTTCAGCTTGTGCAGGTGACATTCTTCCGCTTACTTTACCTATTCTTTTAGCAGCAAAATTTACTCCTAAAATTGCAACCAACCATGATATGCCATACCAGTAAACTGGCCACCAACCTACCACAGGAACTGGAATATAAAATGCAACTGGGTCGATATTTATAATCATAAAAAAGTTGAATAAAAGACCCTAAATGCCGCAAGGATTACCAAAATTGCAAAAGCTTTTTTTAAAATGTCTCCTTGAGTGTTTGAGGACAAATTTGCCCCGACCCGAGCGAAATAAATACTGCTCAATCCAACAATTAAAATTGCAGGGTAAAAAGCTGCTCCAATAAGATAATCTAATTCTTTAGCCGCCTCTGGAACAAATAAAAAGACTGCTATTGAGCTTGATAGAGCAAATGAAAATCCCATCACAGAAGATGTGCCAATTGCTTTATGCATAGATAATCCTCTGAATTTAAAATAAGGAATCATTAATATTCCTCCACCAATTCCTACAATTGAGGTTAAAGAGGCTATCGCGGCAATTACAAGTATTAGCTCTACTTTATTTATTTGTTTAGAATCTTGTTTTGGAGAAATATCAAAAATTAACTGCAAGGCTGCTAAGGTCAATGAAACAGCAATGATAATTTGTAAGGTTGTGCTTTCGAAAAAAAACGAGATATATCTTCCTAAAAATGCAAAAAGTAATCCCACTAAAAAAACAATCCTTAAAACATCCGTATCTACATTTCCATTTTTATAATGTGTTCGGGCAGCATTGGGGATCACTAAAGCCATTGTCGTCATTGATGTGCCTGTCGCTAAGAATGGGATAATTTCTTTAGGGAAGTTTAAAAATTCAAATAGGAAAATGTAGGCCGGCACTAGAATGATGCCAGAACCAATCCCAAAGAAACCCGAAAGCAGCCCTGCAAAGATTCCTAGAAACAAGAGAGCTATGGTTAGTTCAATCATTACATGCATTATCTATGATAGAGGTGCTCTGATAAACTTCTTTCCAAAATAAAATGTGTCTGATTCTTACTGCAATAAATCCTAACTCTGAGTTTAAACTTGTCCTAGCCTCAAATCGTGACGAGTTTTATGAAAGACCAACAAAAAATATGTTTTGGAGGGCAGACAAAAATATTCTTTCTGGAGAGGATGAGCTCAAAAAAGGGATGTGGTTAGGCTTAAATAAAAATGGAAGTCTCGCAGCAGTTACCAACGTCAGAGACTTTTCTGATGAAGAGGCTCTCAATCAACCTGAAAAAAAAGAATCCAGAGGCGACCTAGTAAAAAATTTCCTTAAGGAAAACATATCCATAAAAGATTATTCAAATAGAATTAATGGATCAAATTATCAAGGATTTAATCTGATTCTTATCAAAGATTTCAAGTTAAGTATTATTTCAAGCGAAGCCACAGAATTAGATGAGCAGAGTGAGGGGATCTTTGTTTTAGGCAATAAAAAATATAATTCAAAAAGTGAAAAACTCATAAGCGCAAAAAACGATTTTAGTGATGTTCTTAAATCTCAATTAACTCATCAGGGACTACTTGAATTGATGTCTAAACCAGCTAATGAACCTTTTGCTTTTTCAAATACATTTATTAAAGGCAATCATGGCAATGAATTCAATGCGCGTTTTATAAATTCTGATATTTATGGAACAAGAGCAACGACAATTATAACAATCGATCAAGAAAACTTATGTTTAATTACAGAGAGGGTTTTCGATGGTAAGGGCTTTGTAAAAGAAAATAAGTTTGAATTTACTGTAAAAAATGAAAGAGTTTCCTGAAGGCTATAGAAAGAATGTAGCTGTCATTGTTAAAGATCCGTTGAATGGAAAATTACTTTTTTGTCGAAGATGCGAGACAGATAATTGGCAATTTCCACAAGGTGGCATAGATAATGGAGAAGACACTACTGAGGCTATGTACCGAGAACTATATGAGGAAGTAGGACTTGGTAAAGATGATATTAATATTGTTGCTATTTCAAAAGAATGGATAACTTATGATATCCCAACATCAATTAGATCTTACGTTTTGGGAGGTAAATTTAAAGGCCAGATTCAAAAATGGTATTTTGTGGATCTCGTTTCCCCAAAAGAAAAAATAGACTTAAATAAGGATACTAAGCCAGAATTTGATAGATATGAATGGGTCACATATTGGTATCCTTTAGGAAAAATTATCGACTTCAAAAAGGAAGCATATAGAAAGGTACTTACAGAATTTGCTGAGCAAATGTGAAAGATGAAATTACACGTTTTTGATTTGGACGACACACTCCTTTGCGGAGACTCTGAGGGAGCATGGATAAATTTTTTATCAACAAAAGGTTTCTTTGGTAACGATGATCACTCCTCAATAATGGAACAGTTTGAAGTAGATTATCGTTCCGGTAATTTTGATTCAGAAAAATACTGTCTTTATATCTTACAATCCATGCAGGATCTCCATGAAAAGGAATTATCAAAATTATCTCATGAATTTATTGAAGGGTACTTCGATCAATTAGTAGATCAAGTTACCTTTAATCTTTTAGATAGGATCGAGAAAGAAGACCTATCAATTATTGCTACTGGGGCTATGGATTTTTTAGGAAATGAATTTACCCGCAAATTTGGCATTCAAGACTGCATTGCGACCAAGACAGAGGTCATAAACAATAAAATATCTGGCAGGTTAGACGGTTCGCCAAACTTTGGCTCTGATAAGAAAGCTAACGTTGAAGAATGGTGCAAACGCGAAAATATCTCTAAAGAAGAGATTATTTTTTACACAGATTCTATAAATGATTTTCCTTTGGTTGAGCATAGCCCCAAAAGTGTAATTGTATGCCCTGATGAAAAGTTAGAAAAATTTGCTCAGGAAAATAAATTAGAAATTATTTATCGTTAACATATTAAAATAAATACATGGACGATCTGAAAGAACAATTTGATTCTTTTTGCAAAGAAAAAAATTTAATTGATTTAACAAGAGGAAAGCCATCTCCAGAGCAGCTGACTTTATCTGAAGAGCTCGATGGTATTTTAGATGGTAATTTTATTCAAGACGGCGTAGATACAAGAAACTACGGCGAAATAAAAGGCTTGCCTTCTGCAAGAAAGCTCGGCGCTGAGTTATTGAATTATTCTGAAGAATTTATCCTTGCTTCCTCAAATAGCAGCTTAACTTTGATGGGTAATCTTTTGTCAGCCTTCCTTTTTAATGGCAGTGGGGATGCTCCTTGGAATGAATCGGAGACTATTTCGGTAATTTGTCCAGTTCCTGGTTATGATCGTCATTTTGCTCTATGTGAAAAACTCGGCATCAAGATGATAAAAGTTCCTCTAACAGGAGAAGGTCCGGACATGAATATTGTTGAAGACTTAGTCAAGAACAATGACAGCATTAAAGGTATTTGGTGCAACCCCAAACATTCAAACCCTACTGGAGAGATATATTCTAATGATACCGTTAAGAGAATTGCCAATTTACCACTGATTGGTGCTTCAGATTTCATTGTTCTTTGGGATAATGCTTACGCGGTTCATGATTTTGCAAATTCAAAAAAGCTTCCTAGCATTCAGGGCATCTCTCAGGAACTTGATACCTTTGATAATGTGGCTACTTTTGGCAGTACCAGCAAGATAACTTTTGCCGGCGGTGGGATAGCTTTTTTAGGAGCTTCCGATAAATTAATGAGCATATTTCTTGATTACTTTTCAAAATTCAACTTCAGTCCGGATAAGGTCAATCAAGCAAGACACGTTAGATTTTTAAAAGATAGAAAAGGTATAGAAGCTCATATGAAAAAACTAGCTGAGGTCATAAGGCCTAAATTTGAGCTAGTAGATAAGTATCTGAATTCTTTACCCAAGGGATTGGCTTCTTGGACAAAACCAACTGGAGGATATTTTATATCCTTTGACTCAAAGCCTGGACAAGCATCAAAAATTTTTGATTTATGTAAGACTGCAGGGCTAAATCTAACTCCTATAGGGTCTGCTTTCCCTTACAGAAGAGATCAAGAAGATAGCAATATAAGAATCGCGCCGACCTTCGTGTCAATTGAAGATCTTGAAAAGGCAATGCAAATATTTGTGTGTTGTGTGAAATTGGCAGACGAAATGGAGAAGAACTTAGTTTCTTGAAGTTTCTCTTACTTCATAAGCTTGGCCTTTGAAAGGTCCAAAAAATTCTTTTACATCAGGATGATCAACTGGAGAGTTTGAGTCGTCAGCTATAAGATTTTGCTGAGAGACATAAGCTGTATAAAAAACATCATCGTTCTCAGCAAACACGTGATAAAAAGGTTGATCCTTTCTAGGTCTTATTTGTTGAGGAATGCTTTGATACCACTCTTCGGTGTTATTAAACTCAGGGTCAACGTCAAAAATTACACCTCTAAAGTCTAGGTATTTATGTCTGACAACTTGTCCTATGGAATAATTGGTTTCGATAAGTTCTTTCATTGATAATTTCATTCTAACATCATTTTTATGTGGGCTTTGTCAAAAAAATCAACCTTTGTGACGTCCTTGTAAATAATCATTAGATTGCATTTCAGTTAGCCTACTTAAGGTCCTTTGAAACTTATCTGCAAGCCTTGTACCGGTGTATATTTCATTAGGAAGGGGGTTAGACAGAAAAATTACCTTAACGTTTCGATCGTAACATTCATCAATAAAAGCTATAAATCTTCTTGCTGTATCTTCTTCTTCAATTACATCTAGATTGGAAATAAAAATTGTATGAAACTCTCTTGATAACTCGATGTAATCTGATGAACTTCTTGGAGAGTTAAAGATCACATCAGCTGAAAAATGAATAATGTCATTTGCAGAATCTTCAAAAGCAATCTTTCTATCTAAAATATCTATGGCATCTGGCCCAGAATTAGTTCCTTTAGATAACTGAAGAAATAATTCATTGAAGCTATTTATCTTCTCAGAATCTATAGGAGAGAAATAAATACCGCTCTTTTCTAGCTCTCTTAATCTGTAATCTGTTACTGACTCTAAACATACAACTTCACAATGATTTTCAATTGCAGATATTGCTGAGAGAAAAGATTTTCGTTGCAGGCCTCCTATGTAAAGATCGCTAGGTTTGATGTTTGAAGTGAAAACCATTTTAACTTTCGAGGCCAATAGCTTTTCTAATGATCTACCGAGCAACATGGCATCACCGATGTCTTCAACATAAAACTCATCGAAACATATAAGGTCATAATCTTTTTCTAATTCTGAGACTACGACACTCAAAGGATCAGTTTTTCCAGATAACTCAGCTAACCTTGCATGAATAGACTGCATGAATCTATGGAAATGTTGGCGAATCTTTTTCTCAGTCCTTGCCGAATCAAAAAATAAATCCATAAGCATTGTTTTGCCTCTGCCAACGCCACCATATATGTAAACACCTTCTAAAGAATTAGAAGATTTTTTGAAAAGTCCTTTAATATCTTCAAGGATTCCATCCTTTGCTATTTTTTCAGAAAGACTTTCAAGTATTTCAACAATTTTGAGCTGATCAGGATCCTTTTGCAGGATTCCTGATTCAACTTGAGCTAAGTATTCTTTTTTCAGAATTAGACTTTCTTATGTACTGAAATCTCAGGAGCTCCAGCCATAAAAGGCGCTAACGCCATTCCAAGCGTTTTGAAATGTTCTGTTTGCGAATGACTTTGATGAGCCTCTTCAGTTTTATAGAGTTCCATCATCATAATGGTTTGAGGATCATCGGTCTCATGCATTTCATAGTAAAAACAATCAGGCTCATTATCAGCTACTGCTTGAACTAACTTACCCATGGCTTCTATAAAATTATCTCTGTCCCCGTCTTTAATTTTTAATTTAGCTATTACTCCAATCATTATTTATCCTCATTGATTTAAATTGATTTAAGATATCAAAGTATAACCATTTAATACTCAAGGAGAAATCATGATTAAAATTTGGGCTACTCAAGGTTCTAGAGCCATAAGACCAATATGGACTGCCGAAGAGATGGGATTAGATTATGAACTGACGATGATGCCATTTCCACCGAGAGTTTTTATGAAGGAATATCTCGATGTAAACATGTTGGGCACAATTCCTTATCTTACTGATGGAGAGGTAAAAATGACTGAATCAGTAGCTATGGCGCAATACTTAGTTGAAAAATATGGTCCAACAGATTTAAGAGTTTCATCAGATGAACCAGATTATCCATCTTATCTAAATTGGTTATTCCATTCAGATGCAACTTTAACCTTTCCTCAAACTGTTGTTCTTCGATATAAACTTCAAGAGCCTGGTGTAGCCGATGCTGCAGTTGATGGTTACAGTAGATGGTTTGTATCTAGATTGAAGTTACTTGAAACAACTTTGGAAGATAGAGAATATCTTTGCTCTGATAGGTTTACTATCGCAGACATATGCGTGAGTTATGCTATTACGTTGGCAGATTCTTTAGGTATTGAACAAGCATTTAAACCTAATATTAAACGTTGGACAGATATGCTTTTTGAAAGAGCAGCCTACAAAAAATCTATGTCTTTCAAGCACGAGGAATAAATATTTAAATCAAGCTTTAGACCTAGGTCTAAAAAATAATATTATTCCTGTGATTGAGCTGATCAAAGCAAGGATCGAGAAGATTTTTAATAAAAGATTATTAATATCATCTCTATCGCGCCAGTCCATGATGTGAAGGCCCCACATTAAATCCCAAAGGCGCCATTCAAAAGTTCGAATGGCTACTATTTTTCCTAAACTTGGATCAATGTACACGTTTACTTCCTTATCTGAAGAATCTAAAGAGGATAATTTATACAAGGGAAGGTTTCTCCCTCGAAACTCACTCCCTCTTTTTTCTTCTGTAATTTCCTCAACTGAAATTGGTTTTAGATAAGTTTTTTCTATCACTAATTCTTTTGCTTCCTCAAAAGAAATTCTGCTTATTTTCTGTGGTGTAATTTGCTCAACTGATTTCAGATAATTTTCTCCTCTTATCTGATCAATTTTATTAAAAGAAAAGAATATTCCTGAGATAGTCCAAAGCAAGAGTTGGACTGAAACAACTAAACCAATAAATTTATGAACTTTGCGGTTAGAAACATTCAAATTTTTTTCGGGGGCATAGGAATTAGAATAGATGTTTTATTTAAATAACGTTGATATTCCTCATTGCCTTTCCATTGCTTTCTTCCTCTTGCCTCAAGAAGACTAACTCCGCTTATTCTTGTAAGTTGAATAAAAACAAAGATGGGCGATATCAATGCGAAATATAACCATCCTTGAAGAGATGGAAGGGCAACAATAGCAACACCAAACCACAGCAATATTTCGCCGAAATAATTCGGATGCCTGGACCAGGACCAAAGGCCAGTTGTAATGAATTTATCTTCATTTTCTTTTTTCGCTCTGAATTTTGTTTTTTGGTTATCTGCAATAACTTCTATCAGAAATCCAGTTAACCAAATTAAAAAACCAAGGATATGGATGACATTAAAACTTACTTCTTTTGGAGAACTAATAGCAGCTAAAGCAGCTCCTAGAGATAATAAAACCCATAGACCTTGGATATTCCAAGTCATAAAGAACCATGAAAATTTAGTTTTCATTATTGTAAATCTTTTATCTTCTCCATCTTTTCTTACTCTCCAAAATAAGAAAGATCCCAGACGGATGGCCCAAACAGAAATCATTAGGGCTAATAAAATATTTATTAAAGACAAGTTTGGACTCAATGCCACAGATAAAATTGATATCGATATAAATGTGAGGCTTCCTGTTAAATCAAAAAAATGTTCAGTTTGATTTAAATAAGAAGGAATAAAGATCACATATTGAATTACAAAAATTATTAATGCACAAAATCCGAATAATGGTATACCCGATATAGTAAGTGAATTTAAGCTGCATACCCAAGCAACTAAGAGGGCAACCGCAAGAGTCACTGCAGTGCCAATGTTTGATTGAGTTCTATTCATAATAAAATTCTACTATAAGACTTGATTTGGAGGCTTATTTAGATGATATTATTTTATAAAAGTGGAGAAAAGAATGAAAAACTTAATAAACAAAATTTTATTTTCAGGCATGTTGTTACTTTTAAGCTCAACTGCCTTTAGTTATTCAATTTCTGGAGATTCTTTTAAGGCAAACCTAGAAATTGATAGCATAAACTTCGGTCAAGAATACGCAGTAATTTCTGCTTCAGGAAGAGCCGGGGAATACGGAGCAGTTTATGCTGACTACAAATTAATGCCATCAAACGATCAAAGAAATTCTGGAACCATTTCTGGATTGGCAAGAGCCATTAACGATGATGGTGTATTAACGGGTGCAAATCTAACCGGTGTATATAAGCGAAATGGCGGAGTTATCAGTATTTATATGCTTGATGAATTAACCAATGGAGTGATTCATTATGTCGAAGGCACAATAAATGTTGTCACTAAAAAAATAGAAATCGAGGTTTATCCTAAATAATTGGAGATAATTATGATGAATTCAAAAATTTGTGAACTGTTAGATATAGAGTTTCCGTTAGTTGCTTTTACGCATTGTCGAGATGTAGTAGTTGCTGTCTCAAAAGCTGGTGGATGCGGAGTTTTGGGGGCAGTGGGTATGTCACCTGAGCAATTGGAAAAAGAATTAAAATGGATCGATGATCATATTGACGGCAAACCTTATGGTGTTGACGTTCTTATTCCAAACAAAATGGTTGATCAAAGTGAAAAGTTCGATGCAGAAAAATTAAAGAGCATGATTCCACAAGAGTATGCTGACTATCGAGCTGATATCCTTGAAAATCATGATATCGAAGCCTCTGAACTAAGAACCATCGATACATCTGGGTCTAGTTTTGCTCAGAACACAAAAGCAGATGGTGCCAAAGCTCTATTAGATGTTGCTTTTAGTCATCCCATAAAACTTATAGCTAACGCCTTGGGTGTTCCACCTGACTGGATGTTAGAGATGGGAAAAGAAAATGACGTAAAGGTTGCTGCTTTATTAGGTACTGCTCAACATGCAATTAATCAAGTTAAAGCAGGAGTGGATATTTTAGTTGTTTCAGGCACTGAAGCAGGCGGACATTGCGGAAGTGTTTCGACAATGGTGTTGATACCCGAAGTGCATAAAGCAATCCAACCTTATGGAGATGTTCCAATCTTAGCTGCCGGGGGCATCGTTACAGGTCAACAAATGGCTGCTGCTATGGCAATGGGAGCATCCGGAGTATGGTGCGGTTCGGTTTGGTTAACTACTGTCGAATCCGAAGTACCACCAGTTATAAAAGAAAAAATGGTTGCTGCAAATTCTAGTCAAACTGTGAGATCAAGAAGCAGAACAGGAAAACATTCTAGACAGTTGGTTTCTCCTTGGACGGAAGCATGGGAATCTGACAAGGCTCCTGATCCATTGCCTATGCCTTTGCAACCAATGGTTGCTGAACCGGCTCTTCAAAAAGTTAATAAATTGGCAGAAGGTGGTCATGCAGGAGCTAGAGATCTCTCCACTTATTGGGTTGGTCAGGGAGTAGGATTGATGAACGCCAGCATTTCAGCAAGTGATGTTGTTCAGGAATTCAAGGAAGATTTTATTTCTGCATACGAAAGACTTACAGACTTTGTAAGTTAAAGGTTATAGATATTTGAGGAAGAATATTCCTTGAATATCTACAACATTTCTACCCAAAGTTGGCTGACTGTCAAAAGCATGATCTTCATCAGCATAAATATGGATCTCTGCAGTTCGATTATGTTTTTGAAGCTCTTCATAAAAATCTGTAGATTCACTTAAAGGAACGACTTTATCTTCCGAACCGTGTATTAATAAGCAGGGAGGAAAAGATTGTAGGTCCTGTTTTATAGGGCTAGCTTTTATATAATCCTCTGAAGTAGCTTCCTCTCCCATCATAAAAGCAAAAGCATTGAATTTTCCTTCTGGAACTTCCTCTCTTACGAGCGTCGGTGGATACACAGCACATATTGCTTTTATTTTGCTATCAAACCCTTGATTGCCACCTTGTCCTTCGAGGTTTGAATCATTCGAAGCACACATCAAAGCTAAATGACCTCCTGCTGAGTTACCAGTAACTCCAATCCTATCTGGATCGATGCCGAATTCTTTTGCATTAGCTTTTAGATATCGAATTGCACACTTTACATCTTCAATATGAGATGGCCATTTAGCTTCTTGAGAGAGCCTGTATGATGCACATAAACATACAAAACCCATCCTAGATAACAAGATACCATAGCCTCTTAGTTGAGTTTTATCACCTTCCATCCATCCACCGCCATGAATAACTACAATGGCTGGTTTTTTAGGATCATTTTCTGGAGGCAGGAATAGGTCGCCTAAGAGATCCCTGCTACCAGCTTTACCAATCAAAACATCATCCTTGATGGTGACAATTTTTTTTTCTTTTTCCACTTAGTTATGAGAAATAGATACTAATCCAGGAACCTTGCCATTTTTTAAGTCATCAAGAATTCCGTTAATTTCTTTAACAGGCTTACTTTCAACTGGAACAGGATCAATTTTTCCATCTTTAACCAGCTCCATCAGTTCCTTCATTTCTTGATAGCTCCCAACATAAGTTCCAACTAAGCTTCTTGCACCTATAGTTAACATTGGAAGTTGAAGATTCATAGATCCTCCAAATAAACCCGTAACTACATAGATTCCGCCTCTTCTGAGAAGATTGTATCCAAAACTTACTGAAGCTTGAGCGCCAACATAATCAACTACGTATTTTGCTCCGCCGCCAGTTAATTCAAAAAGTTTTTCGAAAGCACCTTCATGAGTAGAGTTTATGACTTCTGAGGCGCCTGCTTTTTTTGCTAATTCAAGCTTTTCATCATCTATATCAACAATAATTGGATTTATGTCATAAGCAGCTTTAGCAATTTTTAATGCTAACAAACCTAGTCCGCCAGCACTCACAATAATAAGCGAATTATCTCCTTTTTCTGGATTAGCCTTTTTTAGAGCACTGTATGCAGTCAATCCTCTGCATGCATAGGAGCCAGCTAAGTCATCCGGAGTATCTCCGGCATCAAAAAGGTACTTTTCGTCAGGCACTAAAACATACTCTCCATATCCTCCAGCGGTGTTTATTCCAAGATTTTTTGAAGTCATTGGCCCACAATAGTGTTCGTCACCCTTTTTGCATAAATCACAGTCCCCACATCCTATCCACGGAAAGGCAACGTATTTCTTTCCTACTTCAACCGAATTTGCTTCATCTCCTTTTTCGACTATCTCTCCAAAGACTTCATGACCCATTGTGAGAGGCTCTATTAAAGGAATAGGTAATTTATCTTCACCACCAAGACTAAAAAAGCCATCGTGAATGTGGACATCCGAATGACAAATTCCACACGAAACTGTTTTTAAAAGAACTTCTTTTCCAGTTGGGGTGGGTTTCTCTAATTCATTTTCAATTAGAGGTTTTCCATTTTCTACTACCTGATAAGTTTTCATATTTTTCTCCTAAAAAAATACTATCACAATAATTTTTATCGTAAAACGCATGTAGAATTGATCTCGAAAATTTTTTTATGAATTCTTCTTTAATTAATTGGTTGTTGGTTTTATTTGTCAGCTTTAGTTGGGGAGCATCTTTTATGTTCACTCGACTGGCGGTAGAAGAAATTGCTCCTACTTACTTAGTTGTATTAAGACTTTTTCTTGCTAGCGTTCTTTTAGGACCAATATTTATTAGAATGAAAGATCTTGCTCTTATGAAAGAGCAAATTCCTGCAATTCTGCTCCTCGGTATCATAAATGCTGCCTTACCTTTTTTTCTTTATGCTTATTCAGCTCAGGAGCTAAGTGCAGGCATGCTGTCAATATTAAACGGAACTTCACCTCTCTTCGCTCTGATTATTGCCATTATAGTTTTTAAACAAAATACCACCATTATGCAGATTTTAGGCTTAGGATTGGGTTTCACCGGATTATTAGTTTTTATTGGTGTTGATAAACTTTCATTTATTTTCTTTCCGGTCTTGCTTTGTTTAATTGGCGCGTTTTGTTATGCCTACTCCAATAATATTTTATTTAAACTTAATCATATAAGGTCCTCGGCTCTTGCCTCTGTGACTATGATCTCTGGCTTCTTTTTTTCGTTACCTTTAATTCTGGTAGAGCCTAAAGCATTTTCATGGGATATCTCTCCCGAAATCATTTTTGCTATCTTTTTTTTAGGTCTTGTTTCTACAGGAATTTCATTTATTGCCTACGTCATTCTTTTACAAAGATCGTCTCCTGTTCAGGCGTCTTCTATAATATTCTTGGTTCCTGTTACGGGGATCTTCTGGGGTGCTATTTTCTTAGGAGAGGTGATTTCAGCTAAAGTCTTAGTAGGAGCATTCTTCATTCTGATAGGAATTGCTCTGACAAATCTTTTTAAACCTAAAGTTCTTTCTAGGGACGCCTAATAGTTTCAACTAAGTTAATAACTGATTCCGGAGGACTCTTTGAAAATTTGGTTACTAAGAGCATAACCAAAAAATTGAGAATCATGCCGACAACTCCAATTCCTTCGGGTGAAATTCCTAAAAACCAATAATCGGAATTATTTAATCCTGGAGAAATAAACTTAAAAAAGACAATATAGCTAAAAGTGAAAACTAAACCTGTAAGCATTCCTCCTATCGCAGCTTCTTTGGTTGTCTTTTTTGAAAAAATTCCCATGAATAAAACTGGAAAAAGTGTTGATGCCGCTAAACCAAATGCAAAGGCTACTACTTGAGCCACAAATGCAGGAGGGAAGATACCAAGAAGGCCTGCGAGTAGAATAGTTATCCCAGCTGCTAACCTCGCATATAAAAGTTCTTTTTTTTCTGTAATCTGAGGCATAAAGGTTTGTTTCATCAAATCATGAGAAATGGATGATGAAATCACCAGCAGCAATCCTGCAGCAGTAGATAAAGCAGCTGCTAAACCTCCTGCAGCAACTAGTGCGATGACCCATATAGGCAGGTTTGCTATCTCAGGATTGGCCAGAACAATAATATCTCTGTCTAAATAAACCTCATTTGAACTAGATGTATTGGCTTCATTTTCCAACAATCTCTCACCTAGACTTCCTCTTTCATCGGAGAAAACTGGTCTGTTTTCAACAAAAGGAGAACCTGATGAGTACTGCATTTTTCCATCTTGATTTTTGTCCATCCAAGAAATCAATCCTATGTTTTCCCAATTCTTAAACCAATCGGGTGCATCTTCATAAGATGTGTTTTGGACCGAATCTATAAAATTCAGTCTTGCAAATGAAGCTACTGCAGGGGCAGTAGTATAAAGAATTGCAATGAATACAAGCGCATATCCAGCAGATCGTCTTGCAGCCTGCATATTGGGAACTGTGAAAAACCTCACAATCACATGAGGTAATCCAGCCGTTCCGAACATCAAAGCTGCGGTTATGCAAAAAATATCTATCAGACTTTTTGAATACTCTGTGTAAGGTGAGAAACCTAAATCAATTATCGTTTTATCAAGCTTATCGATTAGATAGATATCACTATTTAAAAGCTTATCTCCAAACCCTAACTGAGGGATTGGATTGCCAGTCAACATGATAGATAAGAATATTGCGGGCACTAGATAGGCAAAAATCATGACGCAATATTGAGCAACCTGAGTGTAAGTAATTCCTTTCATTCCGCCTAAAACAGCATAAATAAAAACAATACCCATGCCGATAATGACTCCCATCTCTATCTCAACTTCAAGAAATCTTGAGAAAACAATGCCAACACCTCGCATTTGTCCTGCTATGTAGGTGAAAGAAATAAATATTAAACAAATGACTGCAACAACTCTTGCGACGTTAGAGTAATACCTCTCTCCAATAAAATCTGGTACGGTGTACTTACCGTATTTTCTTAAATATGGAGCCAGGAGTAGAGCTAAAAGGACATATCCACCGGTCCAACCCATCAGATATACAGAACCATCGCGACCCAAAAATGCTATCAACCCAGCCATTGATAGAAAAGAGGCAGCAGACATCCAATCAGCTGCTGTAGCCATACCGTTAGCCACTGGATTAACTCCTTTTCCGGCAACGTAAAAATCATTTGTTGATTTAGCTCTCGAAGCAATGGCAATGCCAATATAAAGAGCAAAAGAAAGACCTACAAAAATATAAGTAAGAGTTTGTGCTTCCATATTATTTCTTTTCTTTTTTTTCTAGTCTTTCAACGAGATAAGAATAAGTAAAAATTAGAATAATAAAAACGTAGATGCTTCCTTGTTGAGAAAACCAAAAACCTAGTTCAAAGCCTCCAATTTTCATGAAGGAAATGTACTCTGAAAAAAGAATTCCGAATCCAAAGGAACAAAGAAACCAAAAAAATAATAAGAAAGATAAAAGAATTAAATTCTTTTGCCAAAAAGTCATGTAGTTATTTTAAGTTAACTAGAAGCGTTAACAACCCAAGTAGCACTCTCGAATTCTAAACCTTGGCTTTTTTTATGGGATTCATATAACTCGGCCAACTCAGTCACAATAGGTTCTTTTTCCTCATCGCTCATCCCTTGAAGAGCATTACTAATGATGGGATTCAATGCCATGAAATCTTTAGCTGCGTCGTAAGAAGATTTATTAGGAAATAAATGAATATTTTCTAAATTATCGTCAATAGAATAATTACTAAAACCAGAACTTTTTAAAATTTCTTCGAGATAGGCTTTCTCTTCGAAAGCAAAGGGACTCGGCGCTCTGGGTTGTGCAGGAGGTAAATCAAAATATTTTTTTAAGATCCCTAAGGGTTTTGTATGCCAGGGATTTTTACTAGGATGTTGCCAACAAACGAAGGAAAAACTGCCATCTGCTTTCAAGCTTTTCCTTAAATTATTAAAACTAGAGATGGGATCAGTAAAAAACATGACGCCAAAACGAGAAAATAAGTGATCGTATTGATCATCAAGCTCATTTTCTTGGACATCTTTATTGATAATGGAAATGTTGGTTTTATTGTTTTCAATGGCAAGCTCAAGAGTTCGAGCTAACATAGGGACAGAAATATCTAAGCCAGTAACTTTTCCTTCAGATCCTACTTTTTCGGAAAGTAAAAGTGTTGTGGTACCAGCTCCGCAACCAACATCTAGTATGGAATCACCTTTTTGAATATCTAAACTATCGATAGCTTTTTGCCCTAAAGGATTAAGCATGGTGTCCATCTCAAACTGTTTATCGACCCAATAGTCGCCACCACCACCAGACCAGAATTCAATTTGTTGTTTATTAGCTGACATAAGAAAGAATGTAATATGACATTAATGAATAGAAGATAGTGCTCTATTTTAGCTACTTTTTTGATAACTAATGGTGCATAACCATATCATTTATGGTTAATTTTAAAAAAGTTGTTTATAGATAGCTTCTGTATTAACTTAGTTGAATAAAGGAGAGAAAATGAATTTACGCTATTTATCTTATTTACTTTTTATAATCTTATTGATCACAGGGGTTAATACTTATGCAGTTGAAACATTAGAGCCGGTTGCAAAGAAGGGTCAAGTAATCGTCATTTACCGAGGTCCTTGCCCTAGCGGAAAAACAAAAGCCGCTATGAGAAAGATTGAAAAAATAATTAGCTACGAAATAAAAAATAGTCCAGTAAGTTATTCTTCGTCACCAGGTAATTGGGAAGATGGTCAAATTGGAGCTGTTGATTTGCATGCATCACAAAGTGCAATGGAAAAAGCCTTTGCTTGGCAAGAAGCAGATAAGAAATGGTCAAAAATGTACGATGATGTTGCAAAAATCTGCGGAACGACTGTTGAAGAATTTCATGTGCATATGCTTACTGCAAACTAAGCAAATTTATTAGTTGCCTCAATGAGTAATTCTCTAATTTCTTTTTCAAAAGCTGAGTGACCTGAAAAAGGTGCTATTTTTAATTCTGCTTCTGGCCATCTACTGCTGAGTTCATAGGCTGTAGTAGGCGGGCAAACTACATCATATCTGCCTTGAACTATCACACAGGGAATGTGCCTAATTTTATCAACGTTATCTAAGAGTTGATTTTCATGGTCCAAAAATCCTTTATTAACAAAATAATGATTTTCAATAAGTGCAAATGCTAAAGCAAATTCTGCGTTGATAGATTCTTTAACCGCTCCAGGATTATGGTTTATATAGCTTGTTGAGGCTTCCCATTTTGACCAAGCCCTTGCAGCTGATAGCTTTTTCTTTTGATCTTCTCCGTTAAATATTTTTCTGTAAGCCTCCATAAGATTTGATCTTTCCTCTGGCTTAATTTCATCTAAAAATCCTTGCCAAGCTTCAGGGTAAATCTCACTTGCGCCGTATTCATAGAACCATTCCAGCTCTTTTTGACGAAGCATGAAAATACCCCTGAGGATTAATTCAGAAACCCTATCAGGGAATTTTTGTGCGTATGCTAAGGACAGCGTGCTTCCCCAAGAACCGCCAAAGACAAGCCATTTTTCAATTTCAAGCTTTTCTCTAATGGATTCAATGTCATCGACTAAGTGCCAGGTCGTATTATCTTCTAGTGAAGCATGAGGTTTGCTTCTCCCGCAGCCTCTTTGATCAAAAACAACAATTCGATATTTTTTTGGATTAAAAAAACGTCTTGAAAGTGTGCCGCCACCTCCACCCGGCCCGCCATGCAGAAAAATGGCTGGCTTGCCTTTTGGATTTCCTGATTGCTCGTAGTAAATCTCATGGATATCTTTTTTAATAAAGCCAGTATCAAAAGGTTCAATCGAAGGAAACAATTTATTTTTTTTACTAAAAAATGCCATTATGTTTTATATTAAATTTAGCGAACAAAAATAGAAAGTTTATTTAAGAAAAACTTATGAAGACTTGGACAGCGGAAGCGTTAAATACAGCTCCGGATTCAAAAAATGAAATCCACGGGGATAAACTGGCAAAAGAATTTGGTTTTAAGGGTGGTTTAGTTCCTGGTGTGACCATTTCTGCTTATCTATTACATCCTGTGATAGAAAAGTGGGGAATCGAATGGCTCAATAACGGTTTTGCAAAATGCATGATTACTTCACCGTTGTACGACAAAGAAAAGTTTGAAGTAATTTCTGAAGAAGTTTCGGAAGAAAAAATACTTACTACACTTAACAAAAGCGATCAGACCATCAGCGCAAATGCTGAAGCTGCGCTTTCAAAGAATTCTGTAAAATCTCCCAAACTTCGAGGAGATAAAATCGCATCTCAGGATTATGTTGGGCCTCAAGCAACAAAAGATATTTGGGATAAGCTAAAAAAAGAAGGGTGTTTTTCTTTTCGATATCTTTGGGGCGGAGAAAATCCGCTAATATATTTACGCGATCCAAATCAACTTCCCGATTTGCTAAATCCAAAAAAAGAAGGTTTTGCAAATTTATGTTTTCTATTGGGATGTTCAAACTGGATACTGGCAAGTAATGCATACATGAATCCTTGGATACATCTTCAAACTAAATCTCATAACTTTAGGGCAGTCCCAATGGGGACGTCATTGATTGCAGAAATGCAGGTTAAAGATTGCTATGACAAAAAAGGTCATGAATTCATAGATGTCGATGTAAATCTTTTCGACGAACGCGATGAAGAATGCATTATGATGATTAATCTCTTAGCAATATATAAGGTAAGAGGAGCCTAATAACTGACAAAAGGGGGAAAAATGGCTAAAGAATCATGGTTTTTGATCTTAACGGCAATTGGCGTTGCTCTAGTTTCTCTGGGATATGGAGTAAATCCAAAGCTTGGGATGCCCTTGCTATACGGGATTGATATAGAAAGCGTAAATCAAATAAATATGTACAGAGCTATCATGGGTTTGTATTTAGCTATTTCTTTGTACTGGATTATTGGCGCCCTTAATGAGAATGTTAAATTATCTGCCCTCTGGAGTATGTTTGTTTTTATGACGGGTATAGGCTCTGGAAGGTTAATCAGCGTTTACTTGGATGGCACTCCTTCAACTATTTTTATGTCTTTCCTATTCATTGAAATAATTTCTGCAGTTTTGTGCTTATTTTTTATTTCTAGATTAAATAAGGAGATTGAAACCTAGCAAAAGAAAATCATGGAGCTTTCTAATAAAAATTCCAACCTTCATTACTTTCAAGCAGGTCAAGGAGATCCCTTAGTCTTTTTACATGGATTCCCTGATTGTGCGGTCAACTATAAAGAGCAGATAGAATTTTTTAGCGCCAATGGATTTGAAGTTTTCGTTCCATTGATGCCAGGTTATCACGAGGACGATCAAGAGCTAGATACTTACCAAAGCTTAAAAATAGCTGAGGAATTATCAATGTTCATTAATTCTGTTACAGACAAGCCTATTAATTTATTTGGCCATGACTGGGGAGCTTCAGCAGCTTATGGGATAGCTAACTTGATGCCTGAGAAAATAGCTAAATTAATTACTGCCTCGGTCCCTTACGGCCCTGCTTTGATGAGCGCTTTTTTACTTGATGGAGATCAGCAAAGAAAATCTTGGTACATGTTTTTTTTCCAACTTGAAATTGCTGAGATGGCTGTTGAGGCGAATGATTATGAATACATCAAAAGACTGTGGCGAGAATGGTCGCCGAATTGGTCTGATTACGAAAGCTATGCTAAAGAAGCAATAAGTGTTTTATCCAAGCCTAGAGTTTTAACACGAGCCTTGAAATATTATCGCAGCACTTTTCAATCAGGATTACAAAGCGAAAGATTGAATAATCTACAAATGACCTTTACTAATAAATTTAAGATGCCTGCGCTTTATCTTCATGGAAAAAACGACGGATGCATTGCTGCTGAACTTTCGATCGGGATGGAGGATAGTTTCGAAAATCTTAAAAAGCTCGAGCTTGATCACTGTGGACATTTTCTCCATTTAGAAAAACCTAAAGAAATAAATCAAATTATTCTGGATTTTCTTAACTCTTAATTTTTAAGACTCTATCTATTTTTGATTAAAGATTAAATATCCAATTTCTTCTTTAATTTGTTCTGCTATGACTGTCTGTGCCTTTTCGTTTGGATGAATACCATCGGGTTGCATGAGATCATCTCTTAACGCCACATTTTCCAGCATGAACGAAATCAATTTTGTATCCGTCTCTGAAGCAACTTCAGAATAAATATTTTCAAAAGCTTCAATATATTTTTTTCCGTAATTTGGAGGAATCTTGATTTGCATAATTATCGGAATTGATTGGTGATTTGAGATTATTGAAACTATTTTTAATAAGTTCTGTTTTATCCTCGATATTGGATAACCACGCAACGCATCATTCCCGCCTAACTCCACTAAAACAAAGTCAGGTTCATAGGAATTTAGGTCTTTGCTTATTCGAGATAATCCTCCCGAAGTAGTATCTCCGGAAATACTTGAATTAATGATCTTCAAACTTTTTCCTTCCTTAGAAAAAGAGCTTTTTAATAAGGTCGTCCAATTTTGCGATTCTTTAATTCCAAATCCGGCAGAGATGCTGTCTCCTAAAATCAAAAGCTTCTTATCATCCGCAATGATAGAATTGGAAAAAATCAAAACAAAAATAAATAATTTTTTGTACCTGGAAATCTCAAGGAAACTCATTTTATGATTATAAAAGCAAGAAATTTGTCAAAAAAGGTTATTTTTAACGGCGAAGAAATAAATATTTTAGACAAGATTGATTTAGAGATTTCTTCAAATACATCACTTGCAGTAGTTGGCCCATCAGGATCGGGTAAATCAACTCTCTTGGGTCTTCTTGCGGGACTGGATTCTCCTTCGGGAGGGGAAATATTCTTCGACGACATGCCTCTTCATTCCATGTCGGAAGATAGCCGCTCAAAAATTAGAAAAGAATCCGTAGCTTTTGTTTTTCAGAATTTTGAGCTGTTAGCAGGATTGACTGCTCTGGAAAATGTCATGCTTCCTTTAGAGATGAAAAATAAAGGAAAAGCCAGAGAGATTGCTGAAAAATATCTTGAGAAGGTCGATATGCTCAATAGAACAATGCATTATCCTCAACAGCTCTCGGGAGGTGAACAGCAAAGGGTTGCCATTGCCAGAGCGTTTGCGTGCGAAGCAAAGGTTTTATTCTGTGATGAGCCAACCGGAAACCTAGATTCAACAAATAGCAAGATGATTTCAGATTTACTTTTTGATGTTTTTAACGAATCAAGCACCGCACTTATCATCGTGACCCACGATGAAGATTTAGCTGACCGATGCGATCAAAAAATTAGACTCATTGATGGAAAAATTCAATGAATGTTGTCTTATTATCTTTAAAAATTTTCTTTCGCGAACTCAAGTCTGGACAGTTGCTGTTAATGTTTCTTTCTTTAACTTTAGCTGTTGGAATAGTTGCATCTATCACTCTGTTTACCGACAGACTAGATCGCTCCTTGATAGCCGAGTCTCAAGTATTTTTAGGGGGAGACTTAAAATTTGAAACAAGCGATGCAATTGAAGAATCCAATATCCCAAATTTCGAGGGACAATTTGCAAAGATCTATGAATTTGGAAGTGTAGTTTCTAATGCGGATAACTTTCAATTAGCTGCTATAAAATCAGTTGAAGAGCCTTATCCAATCGCTGGTCAGCTAGAAATCATAAATGAAAACTCAGAAGTGGAAACTTTCACTTCGCCGCCCAATTCAAGAGATATTTGGCTTGACGGTCGTTTAGCTAGACTTCTAGATATTTCCATAGGTGATCAAGTTGATCTTGGGGCTACATCTCTTATTTATTCTGGAACTATTTCTTCTGAGGCAGATCGAGGAACCGGTTCCTTTGCTTTTGCTCCAAAAGCCATTATGAATTCTGCCGATTTAGAATCGACTCAGCTCATTCGGTCTGGCTCTAGAGTCCGTTACACCTATCTATTTACTGCTTCAAAAGAAGATATTGATAAATTAGAACAGTACTTCCAAAACATTAAACGGCCCGGTGATGATATTTTAACTCCTCAGAACGAGGAGACTCCTTTAGGCAGGGCAATTGATAGGGCCTCTAATTTTTTTCTGCTTGGCGCTTTGTTAGCAATTATTTTATCTTCGCTGGCAATTGCAATTTCATCCTTACAATTTACCAGGAGACACACTGAATACGTCGCCATCTTTAAAGCATTAGGCTTTCAACCGAAAGAAATTCGAATTACTTATCTATTGATCTTTACTTTCGTAGCTATATTTTCAATTCTCTTTGGCATAGCTACAGGATGGTTTGTTCAACTTTCTTTTCTAAGCCTTCTTAAGGAATATTTTCCTGCCAACTTGCCTCTACCTGGCCCTAATCCTTACTTTATATCAATAGTCACAGCTTTCACGTGTTTGCTTGGTTTTGCATATCCCATGTTAAGAAATTTATTTGAGTTATCTCCAAATACAATTCTAAGAAAGACCGCTAACAAAACAGGAAATTTTTTATCGATTGTTTATTCTCTAAGTGGACTTCTAGCTTTTTACTTCTTAATAGTTTTTTTCATCAGAGATTTTTACATCACAAATATTATTTTCTTCTCAATATTAGCTTTTGCTCTTTTCATTTTTGGCTTTATTTACCTTATTTTTTCTTTTATCAAACCCTTAGGTCTTAATCCACTGAAAACTTTTAAGATGATTGCTTTTGAATTAAGCCGCAGGAAACTCTTTAATTCTTTGCAGATAGTTTCCATAACCGTTGCGATAGCTTTGAGCTTAATTGCTTACTCTTCATCAACCAATATCATCTCTTCATGGGAGAGCTCTTTACCTGAAAAAGCTCCAAACAATTTTATTTTTAACTTATTTGAAGACGAAAAGGAAAATCTAAAAGATTTTCTAGAATCAAGAGATATTGAGTTACTTCCTATCTATCCTGTGACAAGCGCAAGATTTTTTAGAGTCGGAGAAGGTGAAGACATTGATCGAACCTTCAATTTTACTTGGATGGAAGATTTACCCGAGGGCAATAAAATTGTTTCAGGAGAGTGGTTTAATCAGTCAAGCGATGGGGTTTCCATTTCTATTGAAATAGCAGAAAGATACAACTTAAAGCTTAACGATAAAATAGAAATCGACGTAGCAGGCAAAAGAATCAGTAGCTTTATTCAAAGCATAAGAGAAGTTAATTGGGAGAACTTTAGCCCTAATTTTTTTGCTATCGGTAATACAGATGACTTTTCTGATCTATCTCCTACCTACATCACTTCTTTTCATGTTCCTGAAAATAAAAAAATAGTTACCACAGAGCTCATAAAACAATTTCCGACTAGCTCTGTCATTTCTCTTGAAAATTTAATACAGGAAATTCAATCAATTATTTCTAAAGTATCGCAAGCTTTGACGCTTATTTTAGGGCTTACTCTTTTGTCAGCATTATTTCTAATGTTGGCTACGATCCAAGAAAGCTACAAGCAAAGAGAGAAACAGAATGCCATTTTAAAAACTTTAGGTTTAAGCAGAACCATCATGCAAAAAAATACTTTTTTGGAGTACTTAACCATCGGATTGTTCGCCGGAGGATTAGGGGGTCTGCTTGCCTTGATTGCGACATATTTGATTGAAACGTTTGTTTTTGAAATAGATCCAACCGTTTATTGGGATATTCTTTTACTGGGTATCTTAAGCGCGGTGGTCATCATAGGAATTATTTCAGCCATTTTCACATTTTATCTTTCGACAAAAACTCCGAAGGATGTTTTTAGTAAAGTTTCATGAGCTCAAGCGTCAAATCAGGTCCAATTCCAGCAGGTCGTCTTCAAAGAGCAAGCTCCAGCTCAGAAAATTATATTTCTAAGTTCCGGCAGGTTCTTATCAGGCATGGTTTGACCATGACTTTGATAGCAATTATCTGTCTATTGGTGCCGTTCATATTGGATGACTTCAATTCCTCTCTAAGCAAGTTATTTCTTCTTCCTTCAAAATATTTTGTATGGTTTCTAGCTATTACTTTGTTTATTTTTGGGTATTTAAAATTTACTAAAAAAAATCTCAATGTTCGTCAAATTGCTTGGATATGTTACTTGTTCGTAATCTCCGTAGTTGAGGAAATTGGTTTTAGGCTTGGCTTGCCGCTCCTTTTTACTTCTGAATTTACTGGTATAGATATTTTTTGGATAGGCGTTATTTTGAGTAATTTCATATTTGCTACAATTCACTACTTCACGTTACGTTGGAAACTTACAGCATGCGTATTCACATTTTTAGGCGGCATGGGATTTAGTCGACTTTTTTCGGTTACAGGTGACTTGACTCTAGTCATATTAGTTCACTGGGCCGTAACCTTTTTAAATACTCCATCTGCTCCAAAAGGTTTGAATAATTCAAATCTAAAAGATTAATTGACATCGTAAATGTCATTATTTTAAGGTTTATTCATGAGTCGTTCTTTATCAGTTATCTTATTGATAGTAGCAATTTCCATTGCTTTTATTTTTTATCTTTCAAATCAAAAACCTGAAATAAATTACGATAGATTTAATTTGGTATCACCAGGCATTCTAAGAACTCCAGACGACCGTTTTGAAAATTTAGAAGATTTTCCATTTAAAGCTAATTATCTAACAATTGGTGACACCAGAATTCATTATTTAGATGAAGGACCGAGAAACGGAGAGGTAATATATCTTCTTCACGGCGAGCCAGCTTGGAGTTATTTATTTAGAAAAATGATTCCTGTGCTTGTAGATGCAGGTTATCGAGTTATAGCGCCAGATATGGTTGGCTTTGGAAAATCGGATAAATATATTTCTGTGGAAGATTACACCCATCAAATGCACGTAGATAAGATGACTCAATTAATTGTAGAGCTGGACTTAAATAATATTACTGCGCATGTGCATGATTGGGGCGGGCTCGTTGGACTTAGAGTTGTTGCTGAAGAGCCAGATAGATTTTCTAGAATTATTGCTTCCAACACTTCTTTAATTGCTACTGGAAGGGGCCTTTTAAATGATATGTTTAGTTTTATAGCTTATCCACTTTTTAAATTTTCAATATGGTTTCAAGGACCAGCAACTTGGGAAGAATTCATCGGAGGCGATGGATTTACAGGATGGATAAGGTATTCAAAATCAACTGATAATATTGACGTTGGCGGATTAATGCAGACTCTTGGCACTGTCTCAGCTCGTGAAAGAGTTGGATATGAAGCTCCTTACCCTAATGCAACCTATAAAGCAGGCGCTCAAATATTTCCTTATTTAATCCCAAGTGAACTAAGAAAAAATGAAAAAGCCTACAGGGATGTTTTTGAAAAATGGGATAAACCGTTCTTAATTGCCAATAGTGATAATGACCCCGTTACAAGTAACAATCCTAGGTTGGTAGAAATGTTAAAAAGAGTGCCAACAGCTGAAGAGATCGTCATCAAAGGACCCGGCCACTTTATTCAAGAGGAAGCAGGTCCTGAATACGCCCAATTAATAATTGATTTTATAAACGGAAATCCTAAAGGTTTTGCAATGGAAAAAAAATTAGATAACTTTTTGAAATTAGACTAACCAATGAAAAACCTACTTATCATTTTTGCTATGTTTATCGGGAATACTTTCCTTGAAAATAATTTTCCGATTGAAATTAAGTGTATTGCTTATCTTGAATAGAACTTAATCTATATCAACAATTTTTTTCTTATGCAATCTAGTTTCAGCTAATAAATCGCTCATGTACTCTTGAAAGAATATGATTTTTTTATCTTTCAACCTCATTACCATTGCATAGTTATTGTTGTATTCTCCATTTATACCATCTGCTTCTCCCTCAATAGTAAAAACGACCATATCTCCACCAGCTATTCTGTTAGTTATGTTTAGAGTGATGCCATTGGGCAGAACTGCAGGAATAACCTCGTTCAACCAGGTAGATTCATAAGTTTCTTTGTTATATTTCTTACAAATCTCACAGATGCCCATAAATTCAAATTCAAAATCTTCATGAATTAATTCCATCGCTACATCTGGATTAGATAAGATATTAGCCCAGAAACTATCTACAACTTTTAAATTTTGTTCTTCAAGCTTATGGCCATTAGCCAATATGATTGAAGGCAATATAAATACAATTAAAAAAAATATCTTTAAAAATTTCATAATACATCCTTGTCTTAGAAATATAAGATAGCATGAAAGAAACACTTTAAATATTTGGTAGGAGACTACTAAACAAATATTTCCATCATTACCATTTTTCTTTTACAACTATTTTATTTAAACGATAACTCATTTCCCTGGTGGAAGTTTCATGATTGGTAGGGTTGTTACCTCCACCAACATATTTAAAGTTTTTCATCATCATGCTTGGTGATATATGGTTTATATATTTTTTACTAGTAAGTTTTAGTTGAGAAGCAAATGCCTCAACCTCTGCTAAAGAACCGTATACATAGTATTTGTTATTTTTTTCATCTATCAAAACAGCTTTTTTTAAATGACAAACACAAGTCATCTATCCTGTCCTTGATATTCTTTGTTACTTTTCCTTTTACTTTTATTCACGTGCTTTATAGATGTATTTACTTGGCTATCGTCCTTAAACTCATCAAATAGTTGCCTCTTATGAATGTATAGCAAAAAGAATAAATTGATATGCCAAAGAATCTTTAAATAAGGATTTTTCTTAGCTTATTACAATCCTTTTACAAGAATCTCGGGCATGTTAACAATGTATTAAATGGTGCCCAGAGGTGGAATCGAACCACCGACACAAGGATTTTCAGTCCTTTGCTCTACCAACTGAGCTATCTGGGCAATCGAGCGCACAATATTAGAAGAATCATAAGTTAAGCGCAATCGATTAATCGATTGAACTTAGAATATTTAAAGTATTATGGACGGGGGATGAATTCAGAAACACTTACAAACCGAGTAAGGGCAGGGTATGGTATTGGTGACTATGCCATTTGCCTTTATTGGAGCGGTATTGGTCTTTATCTTTTATATTTTTATACCGACGTAGTTGGCATTTCTCCCATTCTAGCTGGTTGGATTTATGCCCTAGGAATTGGTTGGGATGCAATCACTGATCCATTCATGGGATATTTAGCCGAAAGGACCAAAACAAAAATGGGCAGCTATCGTCCCTTTATTTATTATGGATCGATACCTTTAGCCTTATCGTTTGTTTTACTCTTTTGGATACCTCCTTTTGAAGGCACTGCTTTGTTTTTATTCTTGATTCTAGTTAATTTAATTCACAGAAGTTGTTTCACTATTGTTAGTGTTCCTTACTCATCATTGACAGCCAGAATTACCAACGACAGCAATGAACGCACAAAATTAACAACTGCAAGAATGATAAGTGCTTCATTTGGAACTCTTTCAATGTCTGCTTTAGCGTTTCCGTTGATTGCATATTTTGGCGGAGCAGATGAGGCTTTTGGTTTTCTTTGGCTCGCAATAATCTCTGGTTTGGTTGCTATTTCTCTATTATCCGTAACGGTTTATTCAGTTCGCGAGAAGGTTGATGAAATAGTTACCTCCAATCTTCCCAACTTTGTATCAATTACCAAAACCGTGGTAACCAATTATCCTTTTTGGATAGTTTTCGGCTGCATTCTCATCTTAGGTTCAACCGGAGTCATGTTTAACAAAAATTTAATTTATTTTGTTAAGTACGGACTAGAACTGCACGAATATCAGGGATTGATCCTAGGGGTAAGTTCCGGCGCCTCGTTTTTATCTTTACCTTTTTGGGCGTATTTGGCATTAAAAATTGGAAAAAGGGAGACCTGGTTAATTTCAATGACAATCGCTTTTATTGGTCTTTTATTATTTTTCTATTATCCAATTGCCTCTTTAAATGAGCTATTGATCCTTTTAGCACTGATCGGAGTTGGAAACGGGGCCGGAGGGGTTCTCTTTTGGTCAATGTTGCCTGATACAGTTGAATACGGCGAGTGGAAAAGCGGCATCAGAACTGAATCATCTCTTTATGGTTTTATGACATTTGCACAGAAATCATCGATAGCTGTGGCGGCTTTAATCTTAGGATTTTTATTATCGGGCATAGGGTTTGAACCCAACCAAATTCAATCTGAAGAAACCATATCTGGAATGAAGTTTATGATGAGTTGGATACCTATCTGCGGAATTATAATTAGTCTAGTATTGATGTACTTTTATCCAATAAGCACCAAGTTTCATGGCGAGCTTTTACAGAGAATAAAAGAGAGGAACGCATAATGTCTAAATCAAAAGTAAAGTGGGGAATCATTGCAGCCGGAAGCATAGCTAACGCCTTTGCTCATTCAATAAAATATTCAGAAAACTCTGAACTAAAAAGTGTTCTTGGAAGAAATGAAGAAAAGGTAAATGCTTTTGCAGAAAAACATCAAATACAACCTTTTACCGACCAAGAATCTTTTTTTAATTCTGAAATTGATGCTGTTTACGTAGCTACGCCACACGATACACACTTTCATTACTCCATGGAGGCAATAAACAGATCTTTACACGTTTTATGCGAAAAGCCGCTTACGGTTAATTCAACCGAAGCCATGGTTCTTATGAATGAGGCTAAAAAGCAAAAGGTCTTTTTAATGGAAGCATTCATGTACAGGACACATCCTCAAACTCATGAGATTTTAAAATTAGTGAAAGAACACTTTCAGGATAATAAGGTTCTTATTTCCAGTTCATTTGGTTTTAATGCTCCGGTTCCAGAAGATCACAGATTAAGAAACCCTGACTTAGCAGGCGGCGCTATCTTGGATGTAGGTTGCTACCCTCTATCCATGGCCAGACTTATAGCCGGCACCATTGATAGCAAGCCTTTCCTTGACCCAATTAGCATGGAAGTATCCGGTGAATTAGATTCCACAGGTGTAGATGCAGACTCAACGGCAAAGATTACCTTTAATGACAAAATTCAGGCTGAAATTAAAACTGCCATTGTTAACGAATATGCAAATGACTTGATCATAGAATCAGGTGATTCAAAACTGGAAGTTTCTCAACCTTGGCATTGCGGTCAATTTCAGGATGGTAAATCGTCCATTAAATTAACTTTAAATAATAAAGAATCTGAAATTCCCATAGTTGACGAGGTTGGTTTATTTACTCGAGAAATTAACGAAGCATCTGATTGTATTCTTCAAGGAAATCTAGAATCTGAAGCGATGTCTCATAAAGACACTTTTGGGAACATGCTGTGGTTAGAAAGATGGTACGTTGAAACTGGCGTCAAGTATCCCCAAAACACTCCGCAAAGTTCGCCAATATTTAGTTATGACTACTCGGCTGTTGAAAATATAAAGAAATCAGCCTTCGAAGAGATTTCTAAAGAGGGTTCTCGAATAGTATTTGGTTGTGATAATCAAACTTCACAACTTCATGCTTCTACTATGTTTGATCATTTTTATAGAAACGGAGGCAATATTTTTGATACTGCCTACATCTATAATTTTGGAAAATCTGACAAATACCTCGGTGAGTGGATTAAAACTAACGACTTGTCTAAAGATGTAATGGTACTTGGCAAGGGGGCGCATACTCCTGATTGTGAACCTAAGTTTATAAAGCCACAATTAGAAGAATCACTCGATAGACTCATGCTCGATCGCATGGATATATATTGTTTGCATAGAGATAATGCAGATATCCCTAGCGGTGAATTTATTGATGCTCTTAATGAAGTTCGTGATGAAGGACTCATATCTTATCTTGGCGCATCAAATTGGACCTTAGAAAGATTCACTGAGGCTAATGAATTTGCGCAAAACAACGATAAAGTAGGGTTCAAAGTTTTGAGCAACAATTTTAGTTTAGCCAACATGAACGAACCAGTTTGGCCAGGTTGTGTCCACTGCCATGAAGAATTCCTAGACTATTTAATTGAGAACGACATTTTTCTTTTTCCTTGGTCGAGTCAAGCTAGAGGTTTTTTCCTAGAAAAAGATCTTTTTCCTAAAGCTGAGCATTTTGCTAATCCCACTCTGGAAGAGGAAAAAAGAGTCTGGCACAGCAAAGCAAATCTTTTAAGAAGAGATAAATGTTTTGAACTCGCAGAAGAATTAGGTTGTCTCCCCATTGAATTAGCTCTTGCCTATGTATTGAATAAACATCCAAACATATTTCCACTGGTTGGACCAAGGTCGATATACGAGTCGGAAAGCTGCATGCAGGCTTCAAAGATAAATTTGAGCGAAGATCAGCTGGATTGGCTAATTTCCTAGCGTAATCGTTTCGCTAAGTTCTATTTTTTCTGAAGAAGACCCTATTTCAATCGAATAACTACCAGGTCTTATTTTCCAATCCTTATCTTTAACATCCCAATAAGAGAAGTTTCTAGCGTTAAGGTTAATTTCAATTTCTTGTTTTTTTTGTTTTTCAATCAATACTTTTTTGAATGACTGAAGACTTTTTATGGGTTCATCATTTGGGCTACTTTCATACGATACATAACACTGAGCCACTTCTTGACCATCCATATCACCAATATTATCAATGTTGAATCTACAAACTACGTCTGCGTTAGCACTTACTGATATTTCAAGATCTCCGTAGGAAAAATCGGTATAAGACAACCCATGCCCCAAAGGAAAGAGGGGCTTGATGTTTTTTCTTTCGTACCATCTATGTCCTACCAATAGCTTTTCTTCGTAATCCATTTGCGAATTCTCACCCGGGTAACAGGAAAAAGCGGGAGTATCTTCAATTCTTTTTGGGAAGGTAGTAGGGAGCTTCCCAGAAGGATTAACTTCACCAAATAAAATATCCATTAAGGCATTTCCATATTCTTGGCCGCCAAACCAAGATTGAAGTATTGCTTTAGATTGATCTTCCCAAGGCATCGAAACCGGCGATCCTGAATTGATTACCACCACAGTATTTTTATTTTCAGCCAAGACTGCGTCTACCAACTCATCTTGATTTGCTGGCAATCCTAAGTCAGCCCTATCATTTCCTTCCGTTTCCCAATCTGAATTAGTGCCAATAACTAGAATGACTGCATCAGCTTCTTGAGCGGCTTTTTTTGCTTCCTTCAAGAGATCCACTGCCTCTGGTGGCTTGCATCCGAACTGAATTGCAGGAAATCTACCTTCAAAAAAATACTCAACTTCAAAACGGTAAGTTTGATCTTTGTTGAGGTTAATTGATTGTCTTTTTGGAGCTGTCGCAAAAGAGAAGAAAGCCTCACCTGGAGAGGTTTCATTCCAATTATCAACAAGAACCTCTCCATCAATCTTTAATTTACTCAATCCTATACCAAAAATTTCAAATTCATGATCACCTGAAATATCCGGAGTGTAGTCACAAGAAAATCTTACAATGATATGAGGTCGCTCCTCTTTATTGATAATGTTTTTAGCAAAACCTTCAAACACCCAGTATCGATTTCCTTTCAAAATTTCTGTGGATATAAGATTAGATTCGTCAATTTCTTTATTGAAGTACTCAACTAAAAAACCGTCCTCAGAATTTGAGAAAAGCCTCTCATCTAATTTAGGTAAATATTTATTCGTATTTGCTCCTTTTGCATGAGTGATCGCAAATTTATCTTTGTACCTTTCATTTAAAGCATCAAATGGATGAACCTGATAATGGGGTTTTAGACTTGCACTACCACCACCTATAATTTGACTGTTTTTCGCATTAGGACCAATGATTGCAACCTTAGAGATTTGATTCCCATTCAATGGCAGGAGATTATCGTTTTTGAGTAAAACCATTCCTTCGCAAGCTACATCTCTGAGAAGTTTATTATGAGCATCTCTAACATTACTTTTTTCAGGTTTATTCTGTGGAGAATCAAACCTTCCTGAAAATTCTCCTACTGATAGAATTCTATGTACTTTGTCGTCTATTATTTCTTCATCCACTAGACCGTCATTAACAGCTTGCAGCAACTTTTCACCCCATGCATTTCCTGGCCCTGGCATCTCAAGATCTAGGCCACCGTTAGCGTTTTCAACAGTTTCCAATGCCGCTCCCCAGTCACTTACTACATAACCGTCAAATTTCCATTCTTCTTTTAAGATATTGATAAGAATTTCTTTATGGGAACTACAAAAAATATTATTCAGTCGGTTATATGCAGACATCACTGACTTAGCATCACCATCTTTGACGCCCATTTCGAAAGGCAGAAGATATATTTCTCGAAGTGTTCTTTCGTCTACATTCGAACTTACAGAATGTCTCTCAAACTCAGTATCGTTTGCAATAAAGTGCTTCAAACATGCGGAGACTTTTTGGGATTGAACGCCTTTGACATAAGCAGTTGCAAGTTTTCCTACCAGGAAAGGATCTTCAGAATAATTTTCAAAATGTCTACCACCTAAAGGATGTCTATGAAGGTTAATGGTAGGACCAAGCAAGACATCAACATCCTTATCTCTGGCCTCTTCTCCTAAAGCGACACCTATTGTTTCAAGCAGTTCTTCATTCCAAGTTGATCCCATTAGAATAGGGCAAGGAAAACACGCTGAAGTCTTACCTGAGGTTCCGTCTCCTCTGACCCCGTTTGGACCATCAGACATTTTGATACTGGGTATGTCTAGCCTCTCAATTTTATTGGTGTACCAATTATTGAAACCTGACAGCAAAAGAATTTTTTCTTTTAGGTTAAGTTCTTTAACTAAATCTTGCATGAGTTACTCAACTGGTTTAAAGCCAACCGGTCTATCAACGTCACCATTATTGAGAAATTTATCAAGTTGATCATTTAAATAATCTCTCGTTTCTTTTTCGGCAAGATTTAATTGCTTTTCATTTATGAGCATTGTTTGGAGCTGTAACCACTCCATCCAAGCTTTTTTTGAAACGTTATTAAATATTTCTTCACCCCTAGGACCAGGGTAGGGAGGCCTATCTAATGCGGGAAGCTCTTCTTGATATTTTTTACAGTAAACCTTTGTCATTTTGATTCAAAATTTTTTTAACGATGTCCAATACTGGCTTAGGTGCACCCAATTTAGCAATTTTATTTTTTTCTATCCAAATAGTTTTTTTATCATCGGTTTCCATGTCATCAGGAATATTAATTATTCTAGGTGATATGTGGAAGTCCTTATGAGATAAGGAATGTTTGAAGCTAGGTAGTTCATTTATATTTTGCTTTGTCTGAAACAATTCTCGCTTGGGAAATACCCATAGGTTTGGCCAAATACCTTCATCAGGATTTTTACAAAGCATGACTTTGTTATTTTTCTGATAAATAAACCAATGAAAACTTTCTTGAGTTTTAGTGACTGTATTCTTTTTAGTTTTGATGAAATCTTGTTTTTTAAAACTCAGGCAGGTTTTTTGAATAGGGCATAGATCACATTTTGGTTTTTCTTTCACGCAAATGAGAGAACCCAAATCCATCATTCCTTGTCCAAAACTTTGATAATTTGCTTTTGGAGAATTCTGATATAAAAAAGGTTTGATGGATTTTTTTAACTCGCGTGGATTGTTTTCTACATTAAGATATCTTGAAACCACTCTTTTGACATTTCCATCCAGGATAGTTCCTTTCTTGTTAAAAGCTAATGCAAGTATTGCTCCAGCTGTTGACTCTCCAATCCCAGGAAGAGCTACTAAATCTTCATAATTATCAGGAAATACTTGATGATATTTATCTGTGATTATTTTTGCAGTTTCATGAAGATTTCTCGCTCTTCGATAAAAGCCCAATCCAGCCCAATTATTTAGAACTTCATCTAAATTGGCTTTTGACAAAGTTAAAACATCTGGAAATGATTTCATAAAATTTTCGTAGAAAGGAATAACCGTGGAAACTTGAGTTTGTTGAAGCATGATCTCAGAAACCCAGACTTTATAAGGATCATTCGTTTGCCATGGTAAATTATTCCTACCATGTAGTGCTTGCCACTCGATGATTCTTTTTGAAAATTTCATAATTAAGATATTCTACCTCTATTGATAATATATAATCTGCTTTCGTTTTATGAGATCAATAGACTTAGAAAGAAATACTAAAGAGACGCAAATAAAGCTTTCTCTTAATTTAGATGGTAGTGGCTCTGCAGATTTATCCGTGGAATTACCTTTTTTTGCTCATATGCTAGATCAACTCGTCAGACACGGTGACTTTGATTTACAGCTAAATGCTATAGGTGATCTTGAGATCGACGCACATCACACTGTTGAGGATATTGGAATAATTCTAGGCGAAGCCTTTAACTCTGCTTTAGGCGATAAAAAAGGCATCAAAAGGTTTGGTTCTGCTTACGCACCACTAGATGAATCTTTATCAAGAGTTGTTGTTGATTTCTCTGGGAGACCAGGATTATTTTGGGATGTTGAATTTAAAAGAGAATTCATCAATGATTTTGATTTGCAATTGTTGGAAGAATTTTTTCATGGGTTTACAAACAAAGCCCTAGCAACCATTCACGTTGATAATCTAAAAGGGGCAAATGCTCATCACCAAGCAGAAACAATATTTAAAGCTTTCGCTTTAGCTTTAAAACAGGCGTGCTCCATGGACGATGCTAAAAAAGATAGGCTTCCATCCACAAAAGAACTTCTTTGAGCATGAAAGTTGGAATAATAGATTACGGAGCAAGTAATTTATACTCCATAGATAGAAGTCTTAGATATCTGGGAGCAAATACCCTCATAATTGACGAGTCCAGTAAGCTCAAGGAAGTGGATAAACTAATCTTTCCTGGTCAAGGTTCTCTGGGTTCTGCAATGTCTCATTTAAAGAAAATCGATCTGTTTGAAGATGTAAGAATACAGTTGAAAGAAAAACCTTTTTTGGGCATTTGTTTAGGACTCCAAGTTCTTTTTTCAAAAAGCGAGGAGGGAGATACTCAGGGATATGGATTTTATAAAAATGAAATATCAATGTTTCCCCCTGACTTACCTATAAAGGTTCCTCACATGGGTTGGAACAAGGTCTTTATAAAACAAGATCATGACTTATTTAAAAACATTGAAAATGACACAAGATTTTATTTTGTGCATTCATATTTATTAAAAGACTTCGATGAGGAAAAATCTTTTTCTACCACTCATCATGGTATTGAGTTTATTTCATCCATTGGAGATGAAAATATTTTCGCCACCCAATTCCATCCTGAGAAGAGTGGAGAGGCGGGATTAAAATTTTTTGATAATTTTCTTAAATGGAACCCTTAATGAAAATTATTCCAGCTATTGATATCCAAGATGGGAAGTGTGTAAGGCTTACAAAAGGCGATCTAAATTCTACTGTTAAGTATTTTGATGATCCTGTCCAAGCTGCCGAACATTGGTATTCATATGGAATAGACAGAATTCATATAGTTGATTTAGATGGGGCAAAAAAAGGCCAGTCTTTAATATTGAACATCATTGATGATATTAAAAAGAAATTACCAAAAGTTTCCCTTCAAGTAGGAGGAGGTTTCAGAAATAAAGAAACAATTGAGCGTGCAATAAATTCTGGCATCGATCAAATTATTTTAGGTAGTCTTGCTGTCAAAGATCCTATTTTATTTCACGACATTGCTTCCTCTTATCCAGATAAAATTATTTTTGGGCTGGATACAAAGGATGACTATGTTAAGTCAGAGGCTTGGACAGAAGATTCAGGAGTTTATTGGATAGATTTGGTTAAAAAGTTCAATGATCTGCCCATAAACTCTATAATTTTTACAGACATAGATAGAGATGGAATGCTCAATGGACCTAATTTGGAAAAAATAACTGAATTAACAAGCAATACCTCATTGCCCATTATCGCATCCGGCGGAGTATCTTCTCTGGAAGATTTAATTCGATTAAAACAAATTAAAGGCGTATCAGGAGTTATTTCTGGCAAAGCGTTATACGAAAATACCTTTTCTTTAGATGAGGCATTAAATTTAATTTCTTAATATGACAGTAGCTGTAAGAATCATCCCTTGTCTCGATATCAGAGCAGGACGAGTTGTTAAAGGGGTTAACTTTGAAAATATTATCGATGCAGGAGATCCTGTAGAAACTGCAGAAAGATACAATGCAGAAGGAGCAGATGAGTTATGTTTTTTAGATATAGATGCTTCTTATGAAAACCGATCAGCTACTCTTTCTACAGTCGAAGCTGTAGCTTCGCAGGTATTTATTCCTTTAACTGTTGGTGGAGGAGTTAGCAAATTACAAGATATAGAGAGATTACTTGAAAAAGGAGCAGATAAAGTATCGATAAACACCTCAGCTATCCTTGATCCGTCTTTGGTTGGGAATGCAGCAAAGAAATTTGGTTCTCAGTGTATCGTTGTTGCTGTGGATTCAAAGAGAGAAGGAGAAAAATCTTATGTTTACACTCACGGAGGAAAAAATAAGACCGCTTTTGAGACATCAGCTTGGATAAAAATTGTTGAAGGTGAGGGCGCAGGAGAAATTCTTCTAACTTCCATGGATAGAGATGGCACTAAAATAGGATTTGATAATGAACTTACTTCCTCAATTGCAAAAGATTTGAGTATCCCGCTTATTACTTCTGGAGGAGCCGGAAGTATTGATCATATGATAGAAGGGATAACCGATGGAAAAGCAGATGCTGTCCTTGCAGCCAGTATTTTTCACCAAAAGGAAATTACCATTGCAGAGGTCAAAGATGGCCTAGCTTCCAAGGGTATCGAAGTAAGGTTATAAAATATCTTTTGAAATTACTTGAAGATCCTCATCCAGCTTATAGACAATTGGCTGTCCAGTAGCGATCTCAAGCTTTACTATTTTATCCTCAGATATTTTCTCTAGATACATAATTAAAGCTCTAAGAGAATTACCATGAGCTGAAATTAAAATATTTTTCTGATTTCTTAATTCTGGATAAATAATATTTTCAAAGTATGGCAAAACTCTTTCAGCTGTATTTTTGAGACTCTCTCCTCCTGGAGGAGGAGTGTCATAAGATCTTCTCCAAATATGAACCTGTTCATCTCCCCACTTTTTTCTTGCATCGTCTTTATTTAATCCAGATAAATCTCCATAGTCTCTTTCGTTAAGGGCTTTATTTTCAGACGTGGGAATATCTTCTCCAAGCTCTTGCATGATGAGATTACCTGTCCTTTGAGCTCTTTTTAGTTTCGAAGTGAAATGTAAGTCAAAATTAATGTTAGTTTGTTTTATTTTTTTACCTGCATTAATAGCCTCTTCAATTCCTTTTTCAGTCAAATCTGGATCTTTCCAACCTGTGAATAAGTTTTCTTTATTCCACTGACTTTGTCCGTGCCTAACAAGAACTAAGGTTGAAATTTTTTTTGAGTGAGACATAGTTTCTTCTAAGCTTAGGGTTTAATATACGCTCCCATGGAATACTTCATTCAATTCGTAATTGAAAATTGGTACATCGAGGTACCTCTTATTATATCTATAGCAGCTTTAATATTGTTTGAAAAATCAAAAAGAGCTTCGAAAATCGAACCGCAAGCAGCAACCATTATGATAAATAAACAAAAAGCTAGAGTTTTAGATGTCAGAAGTGCCATTGAATTTAGCAAAGGAACAATTCCCAATGCAGTTAACGTTAACAAAGATAACGCTTCTTGCATCAGTGCTTTAAAAGGAGATTTAGATAACCCGGTAATATTTGTTTGTAATCAAGGCACTGATTCTTCAAAAATTGCATCCAGCCTTAAAAAAGATTTGAAAGAGGTTTATGTGATTAGCGGAGGTATTAACGCATGGAAAAGCGAGGGCTTTCCTATTGTGAATTAGTCAAATATCTAGCTCTTGTATTTTTCTAGCTAAGGTATTTCTCCCCCAGCCTAACAACTTAGCAGCTTCAGATTTATTTCCTCTAGTGGACTTCAAAGCCACATTAATCATTGTTCTTTCAAAAATTGGGGTAGCTACATTTAATAGATGATCTTCCCCCTTGGATAATTGTTTTTCTGCCCAACTTTCAAGAATCTCTTCCCAATTAACCTCATCTTTTTGAGCTTGAACAAACAATTGTTTATGCAGATCGCTCTCTTTAAGATCTTGTCCAGGAGAAAGAACAAACATTAACTTTCCGATAGCATTAAAAAGATCTTGCATTGCCTCTGATCTATCTACCGTTTTTTCCTTATCAGGTGTGATTTCTTCAATTTGTTTATTCGAAACAGTGACAGATTTTCTTTCACTTATTACTTTATCTATTTTTGATATTGCAGTGTGAATATCAAAAGGTTTTGCTAGGTAATCCCATGCTCCATTATCAAAGGCTTCTACTGTGGTTTCTAAGTCTGAAAAAGCAGTCATCATTATGATGGGTATATTTGGATAATCATTTTTAAAAGTATCAAGAAGATCCATTCCATCTCTACCAGGCATGCGCATATCGGTAAGAACAATATTAGGTGATTCAATATCTAATTGATTCACTACTTCATTTCCATCTTCGAAAGTGGAAACTTCAAAACCTGCTTCTGATAATCCTTTCTCTAGAACCCATCTTATGGATTCATCATCATCAGCAACCCATATTTTTTTATCCTGCCTCATGCTGATTCAAAATTTTCTTTCTTAGACACTTCCTTTTGATCTTCATCTTCAATATTCAGCGGTAAATAGATAGAAAATTTTGTACCGGAAGAGGAGCTCTCACACTCTATTGCTCCTCCATGTTGACTGACTATTCCTTGAGCAATTGAGAGCCCTAAACCAGATTTAATTTCTTTACTGGAAACAAGAGGAAAAAATATTGAGTCAATTATTTCCTCAGGAATACCGGGACCATTATCAATAAAAGATATCTCACAAGTTGTTTTGTGGAATGTTCTATTGATAAAAGTTCCAAAATGTATTCTGGTTTTAAGAGAAATTTTATTTTCTCTATCCGTAGTTTTCATGGCATCAACTGAATTATTTGCCAAGTTATAAAGGACCTGAGTTATGAGCGATGAATCAATGTTCAATTCAGGCAAAGTAGGATCATAATCTTTTGTAATCTGGATTTTATCAGTGGAAATACTTCCTAGATATTCTGGAATAGTTTCAAGAATTGCATGAATGTTTGCTTCTGTTGGTTGGATCTCAAACTGTCTATCTAAAATTTTTGTAACTAAATCACTTAATCTTTCAGTTTCTTTTAATATGATTCTTGTATAGTCCTTGAGCTCATCATTTTTTAATTTCGGCTCAAGAAGTTGAGTAGCACCTTTAATGCCACTAAGAGGATTTCTTATTTCATGAGCCAAACCCTTAGAAAAAGTAGCTGTGACAGTCGAGATAGTTTGTCTTTTCATCCTATTTAACTCTTTTGTTTGATTAGCATCATAAAATTCATAAAGAAGATATTTTTTTGAATCTATCTCAAAGAAATTAATTTCATAGGTGCAAACTTTCTCAAGACCTCCTTTTAAATAAATTTTTCGTCTGGATTTTTCTAAAGAATCCTTTTCTGCAAGAAGCCTTTTTAGTTCAAAAATATTGCTAGGGTTTTCTGAAAATATATTTTCAATTCCTTTACCTTCTCTGTTTTTTGAATCAAACAATAAAAAAGCTTCTGCCTCGTTGCTTGCAAAAACAAAATTTAAGCTTTCGTCAACAACCAAAACTTTGGAAGAAATATTTTCCATAGTTTTTTTAAGCAGTTTCTTCATATATTTAATTCCTATTTAAAACTTTGAAATTAATCTCAGACAAATACCTTTTGATCGGCTTTTGATCGGCTTTTAATCTTTGATTAACTTCAAAGTTACTGTCACTTCCTCTGCGAAGTAATTACTTCGTTAGAGTGCCGACAATATGAGCAAGTATTTTGTATGGATCAGCATTTGAAGCAGGTCTTCTATCTTCAAGATAACCATTCCAATCGTGCTCAACAGTGTAAACAGGTATACGAATACTTGCCCCTCTATCGCTTACACCATAAGAGAATTTTTCAATGCTTTGTGTTTCGTGAAGACCAGTAAGCCTCATATCGTTATCAGAACCATAAGATGCAATTCCTTCTTCATGTACTTCACCAAGTTTTTCGCAATAAGATGTGAAAAGCTCTTCAGAACCATTTGTACGCATCTCTTCATTCGAAAAATTAGAGTGCATTCCGGATCCATTCCAGTCTCCTGTTTTTGGCTTTGGATGGATATTCACTCCAACGCCAAATTCCTCAGCAACCTTAAAAAGCAGGTACCGACTCATCCATAAATCATCAGCTGCTTTTATTCCTTTACCGAAACATTGATATTCCCATTGACCCAAAGCTACCTCTGCATTTGTTCCTGTTAGGGTAATACCAATATCTAGACAAGCTTGTAAATGTGCATCTGATATTTCTCTTCCAACCACATTGCCAGCTCCCACACCACAATAATATTCACCTTGTTCTCGTGGAGTTCCATCTTCCCATCCTAAAGGTTCACCAGTAGTAGGATCTGTGAAGAAAAACTCTTGCTCAAAACCAAACCACCATTCATCTGTAACAACTTCCTCAGCAGCAGCTCTGAAGTTAGAAGGATGTGTCGTATGATTTGCAGCATGAACTTGAGTTAGCACAAAATCATGACCGTTAGGATTTGAATAAGTTTGAACAGGAAGTAGAAGACAGTCTGAGCTCCCACCTTCTGCTTGTAGTGTTGAAGAACCATCAAATGACCAATCTGGTGGTGTGTCTTCATCAGTAGCTTTTACTTTACTTCGCATGTTGGCTTCAGGTTTGTAACCATCTAACCAAATGTATTCATATGTTTTATAATCTGACATTTTTTAACTCCTTAAATGTTTAACTGAGCTAAATTAGCAGAATCAGTGATTATTAATAGTGCAATAATGTGCTAAATTAGTACATATTTTGCCCTATTTCAAAGCAAAAAGTCAAAAATTTGCTCTATTTTATCTTCAAAATTCTCGAATTGATGATTTCCCTTTTTAGAAAAATAAATTTTGCTTTCTTTAAATTTTTTTAAGGAAAGTCTTTGATCAAGAACTTCGTCACCCTCCTGTGCAAGAAGAAAATGATTCTTAGGTGATGTAAGCATGTGTGTAGAATATTTTTTTAAATTTTCATAATCATTCATAGAGAATGTATCCTTTTTCCCGTTATTAAAGTTTTCATAACTGCCAACGATATTAAGCATGCTGGGTAAATGATCATCCACTACTGGGTTTATATGAACTCCTTTCAAATTATATTTATTAGCAAAATAACAAGAATAAAATCCTCCCATTGAACTGCCAATAAAAGCAATAATTTCTTTTTCAGATATCAACATTTCAATGAGGTTAACAACTTTAGCTGTTGATAAAGGCAAGTCTGGAATTAAAATTTTATCGCCAATACCTTTGTTGTTAAGATATTTTTTACAAAGCTGAGCTTTTGAAGAAGAACTAGAGCTATTGAAACCGTGCAGGTAAATTATCACTTTCAGCCAATCCTTCTTTTGAGCAAAACACTAGAAATTCATTAAGAAATTTATTCCATTGAGTTCTTTCATCTCTCTGAAATCCGAATTTCTTAATTGTTGGAATAATATCAATTAGATTATTATGAAAACTCTGAAGCGAGATAACCTCTGCCATCTTTGCTTCTAAATAAACCCTTACTTTAAAGATTGTATTTTCTTCGACTGGATTGATATTGATATTCAATTCAATATCAAAAGTGTAGTTTGATAATTTAGTTGAACTAATTGAGACCTTTTTATTTTCATCTTTAATGGGAATCTCAAAAACCTTCTTTTTATTTTCATCAAAATCAACTACTAGAGAATTTAAAAGAAAAAAGTTTCTTTCAAATAAAGAATGCAGGTTTTTCAGCTTGAGATATTCTTCCATCAAATCAGTCTATAAAATAGATTCTAAAATTCAACTCAATCATAAGAATTCCATAACATATTTGCCACAAGAGTTCGATACGGTTTCCACTTAATAGAAATTTCTTCAAGCTCCATTTCTGAAGGACGATTAGAAAGTTTTTTTAATTTTTGTACGCTAATTTGCAGACCAAGGTCTCCTACGGGCCAGATATCTTCTCTCTTAAGAGATGCCAGCATGTAGCAATCTGCTGTCCACTTACCTATACCCTTGATTTTACAAAGTTCCTTTCTGAGGTCTTCATCATTCATCCTATGCAAGGTTGTAAAGTCTAAATCTCTTGTAATGCATGCATTAGCAAGTCCAGTGCAATAATCAATTTTTTGTCTGCTTAACCCAGTTATTTGCAGATCTTTCTTTGAAACTTTTAAAAAGTTTTTTGCCTCAAATGGCGAAACTATTTTCGCTAATCTATCGAAGATGGCTTTTGCTGAAGCCACAGACAATTGCTGTTCACATATCAATCTTACTAATCCTTCAAATCCTTTTTCCCTTTTGAAAGGAACTATTTTAGGAACAGATTTGATTAATTCTTTAAGGTCCTCATCAGATTTTAAGAGATAAGAAAGTTGCTCCTTTTGAGAAGTCATATGTTCTTAAATGGTAATAGGGTGGTGGCATCTTGATGATAATCTTTAATATATTTGTCTTCTCTGAGGAGAAAATCACTTATAGCTATGCTGAAATCATGGTTTTCTATCCAGTGAGAAGAAAATGTAAAAGTAGGCTCAAATCCTCTTTTAATTTTGTGTTCGCCTTGTACGCCAGGATCAAATCTCTTGATGTTTTTTTCAATACAAAAATCTATACCTTGGTAATAACAACACTCAAAATGCAAAGCATCATAATCATTAGATGCTCCCCAATATCTTCCGTATAAATTATTTTGATCATAAAAGAAGAAAGAGCCAGCAACCGCTTGACCATTTTTATATGCCAGTATGATTAATATGTTGTCAGCAATGGTTTGTGTTATCTCTTCAAAGAAATCTTTATTCAAGTAACCAGAATGGCCGCTTCTCCTCAGATGAGTGTCTACATAAAAGGAATAGAAATCATCAACAACATCTAAAGATATTTGATTCCCTGTAAACCGCTTTATCTCAAGATCTTGTTCAGCAATTTTTCTTCTTTCTTTTTTTAAGTTTTTTCTATTTCGAGAGGAGAAAAACTCTAAAAAGTGATCAAAACTTTCATAATTATTATTTTTCCACATGAACTGAACATTCTTTCTAGTACTGAGCCCAAGAGATTCAAAAAGATCTTTTTCATCTTCTTCTGGAAAAAGAATGTGCCAAGAAGATATCTCGTTTTCCTTAGATACTTTCTGTATGGCTTTAAATATTTGTTCAGCAGTATTTTTTTTATCATTCGATGTAGAAAATAGAATTCTTGGACCAGTTGCAGGCGTGAATGGAATCGATGAAACAAACTTTGGATAATAATATTTCTTATGTTGGTAATATGCATTTGCCCAGCTGTAATCAAAGACAAATTCGCCTTGTGAATTATTTTTTAAGTAAAGAGGCATTGCTCCAATTAAAGATTCTTCCTTCCACAAGGTGACATGGAATGGCTGCCACCCAGTTCTTTCTGAAACGCATCCGGATTCTTCTAAAGCATTTAAAAAATCAAAGGAAAGAAAGGGATAACTTTCATGATTTAGTGAATCCCAAGAATTTTTTTCTACATCTTTAATTTGTGAAAGAAACTTTACATGCATATTAGAAACCAAAAAGAATTCCAAAAAATAGAAAAACTCCTATCCAGTTATTACCTTTAAAAATTGAAAGGTAAATTTGTCTCAACCCTAAGTTGATTTGAAAGTTTTGGAAAAAAACAATTCCAAAACATAAAGATAAAAAGAAGAAAAAAGAAAGATCTAAATTGAGCGAAAGACCTACAAAAAAGTAGATAAATAAATGAGCCAACCCTAAAAGAAATACCCATTTCTCTTTTCTTCTACCAAAATATCTTGCTGAGTTACCTATATCTAATTTTTCATCGTCAGCAGCATCTATCATCCCATAGACAGTATCGTAAGCAACAACCCAAAGAAAATTAGCTAAAAATATAACCCAAGTGATTAATGAAAGATTATCTTGTGAAGCGAATGCAATCGGTATACCAAAAGAGAACGCCAATCCTAATATCGTTTGTGGAATTGCTAAAAATCTCTTTGCTAGAGGATAAAGAAGAATTAATAGGGCTGCACCCAGTCCCATGTATATGCTTAATTCATTTAATTGGAAAAGAATCCATATGGAAGGAATGCTCAGAAAACTAAATAAAATCAATGCTTCAATAGAAGATACTTTTCCGGATGCAATTGGTCTTTGGCTTGTTCGGAGTACTTTTGAATCGATGTCTTTATCTAAAAAATCGTTGATTACACATCCCATAGATCTAGCAAAAAAAGCACCCAGACAAAATAACCATATAGTCTTCATATCTACAGAAGCTTCTGACGCTAACAAAAGAGCACAAAGAGTGGGCCAAAGGAGTAAAAGAGTTCCAATAGGCTTATCCAACCTCATTAGGTAAGCGTAATTTCTAACTCTTTCCATCATGGTGTTATATAATTCTTCCTCATCCAATCTAGCATAAAACTTTATTATTTATGGAAGAATACAAGAAATGGGAATGCATAGTTTGCGGCCTAATTTATGACGAGGCAGAAGGGTGGCCTGATGATGGAATACCGCCTGGAACCAAATGGGAGGATGTTCCAGTTGATTGGGTCTGCCCGGATTGCGGTGTAGGCAAAGAAGATTTCGATATGGTACCTTTTGAAGGGGCTGGAAAAAGTTATTAATGTCCTATACAACAAAAATCTTAATATCCATGCTTTTGGGTATTGGATTAGGATCGTTAATCAATTTATTTTTACTTGAACTATCGCTAATTAATCTTGCATTAAATTTATTTGATGCTGTTGGCGAGATTTTTATTTCATCTCTTAAGTTGATGGTAGTTCCTCTTGTATTTTTTTCTTTAGTATCAGGGGTTGCTCAAATTGAAAATTCAAAAGAACTAGGTTCAATTAGTTTTAAAGCTATTACCTTTTATCTAATAACAACCGCATTGGCTATCTCAACGGCATTATTTTTCGCTAATTTTTTTAATCCTGGAGATGGGGTAGGCCTAGAAACTTCATCAACTTATTCAGCACCTGAAGCTCCATCTTTAAAGGAAGTCTTAATAAATATTATTCCCACTAATCCAATTCAAGCTATGGCAGATGGAGAAATGTTACAAATCATAGTCTTTTCGATACTAGTAGGATTTGCAATTAAAGGGATGGGGACCTATTCAGTAGGGGTTTCAAACTTTTTCAAATCAGGAAATGACTTAATGCTGCGTTTGGTAGAAATCATAATTATGTTTGCGCCTTTAGGAATTTTTTGTCTTTTGGCTTCTATATTTTCCGAAATAGGTTTTTTTATAATCTATGATTTAGCAGGTTATTTCTTTCTTCTCTCGTTTGTATTGATATTTCATGCTTTGATTACTTACGGGTCAATACTTTCATTTTTTAGACTAAATCCATTCATTTTCTTTAGGAAACTCAGAGAGGTTTTGTTATTTGCATTCAGTACATCGTCTAGCAGCGCAACAATGCCGTTAACTTTAAAAACAGTTCAAGAAAAATTTGGTGTTGATAAGTCAGTCGCATCATTTTGTATTCCTCTTGGAGCAACTATAAACATGGATGGAACAGCAATTATGCAAGGCATTGCAACAGTTTTTATTGCTCAAGCTTATGGTGTTGATTTACAAATCACAGATTATTTAATGGTTATTTTGACAGCTACTCTAGCCTCTATTGGAACAGCGGGTGTTCCGGGTGTAGGTCTCATAATGCTGGCAATGGTTTTACAACAAGTTGGTCTCCCTGTGGAGGGAATCGCTTTGATCATAGGCGTGGATAGACTTTTAGATATGATCAGAACAGCAGTAAATGTATCTGGAGACTCAATGATTGCTTGTATTATTTCTTCAACTCAAGGCACCTTGAATAAATCAAAATTCTTTGATTGAGTTGTTTTTAAACTCATATAATAAAAGACAATTTTCTGATAAATTAGCGCGATCTTTAGGAGAACTTTATGGAATCTAATCTAATTTTACCGCCACTTTTTGGTATTTTTGGTTTGGCTGTTGCCTTTATTTTGTACTTATTGGTTATGAGATATGACGAAGGTACAGACAAGGTAAAAAAAATCGGTGATCAAATTCATCTGGGCGCTATGGTTTTTATGAGACGTGAATACACTTACCTTGCAATGTTTGTGGCCGTTCTAATTGTTCTCTCTTATTTATTTTTAGGTCTAAATACCGCATTAGCTGTAACAGCCGGGGCATTATCATCATCTCTTGCTGGATGGCTTGGAATGTTCTCTGCAACCAAAGCAAACGTTAGAACTGCAACTGCTGCATCTGAGTCTGGAGCGCAAGCTGCCCTTTCTGTGGCTTTTTATGGTGGATCAATTATGGGGCTATGCGTTGCTTCTCTTGGATTGGTAGGTCTAGGAGGCCTTTACTTCTATTTTGGAGGCGATCCTGATACTGCTAGAGCAATAGAAGGTTTTGGAATGGGAGCGTCATGTGTTGCTTTATTCTCTCGTGTAGGAGGCGGAATTTATACAAAAAGTGCTGATGTTGGTGCTGATTTAGTTGGAAAAGTTGAGGCAGGAATACCAGAAGACGATCCAAGAAATCCTGGAGTTATTGCCGACAACGTTGGAGATAATGTTGGAGATGTTGCTGGTATGGGTTCTGATATTTTTGAATCATATTGCGGAGCTATGATTGCATCAATCGCAATTGCTGCCACAATCGATAATACCGGAATGATGGCGCTACCTTTAGCTTTAGCTTCCCTTGGACTATTGGCATCTATACTTGGAATTATAATTGTTAGAGTATTTTCCAAAGCAGACCCTGGGACAGCATTAAGAACAGGGACTATTGGATCAGCGATTCTTTTTATAATTGCAGCCTTCTTTTTAATTCAAATGATTTTGACTGAAAATGCCGTAAACACTTGGTTGGCAGTATTAGCTGGTGCAGTAGGTGGGGTCATTATTGGATTGATTACAGAATATTACACGGGATCAAAACCAGTTGAGAAAATTGCTAAATCTGGAGAAACAGGCCCAGCTACAGTCATGATTACGGGACTTTCAGTTGGCATGCAATCTGTAGTTCTACCTATTCTTGTCCTAGCTACAATAATTTGGGTTTCTACCTCACTTGTTGGTCTGTACGGTGTAGGCATAGCCGCGGTTGGAATGCTTGCTACGGTTGGAATAACAATGGCTATCGATGCTTACGGTCCCGTTGCCGATAATGCCGGCGGTATTGCAGAAATGTCAGGTATGGGAAGTGAAACCAGAGAAATAACTGATTCTTTAGATGAATTAGGTAATTCCACAGCTGCAATTGGTAAAGGCTTTGCAATAGGAGCAGCTGCATTAGCAGCTCTGGCAATCATTGCTGCTTTTGTTGAGACAGTTGCTCACAATAGAGGTAGCTTTGAATTACTTCTCTCAGATCCCAGAGTTCTTGTAGGTATGTTTATAGGAATTTCCATTCCTTTTCTCATCTCCTCTATCACCATGACAGCCGTTGGAGACGCCGCTTTCGATATGATCAATGAGATAAGAAGACAATTCAGAGAAATTCCTGGCTTATTAGAAGGTAATGCAGAACCAGATACTGCTAAGTGTGTTGATATCGCAACTTCTGCTGCATTAAAACGAATGCTTCTGCCGGGAGTAATTGCTGTAAGTGCTCCAGCTGTCGTTGGTTTTGGTCTTGGTCCAGAATCTCTTGGAGGAATGTTAGGAGGAGGTTTGATAGGTTGTGTATCCATGGCTTTGATGATGGCTAATGCTGGTGGAGCCTGGGACAACGCAAAAAAATTCATTGAAAAAGGTAACCTAGGAGGAAAAGGAACAGATACTCACTCTGCAGCTGTAGTTGGTGACACGGTTGGAGATCCATTCAAAGATACTTCAGGACCTTCGATGAATATCTTAATCAATGTTATGGCAATTGTTAGTTTGGTGATTTCACCTCTGTTGTAGTTACTACTGGGCTTTTATATATACTTGATCCTGACCGATCCATCGATCAATAAGTTTCTCTAGTTTGGTAGATTCTAAATTAGAGATCCTTTCAGTGAGAGACTGACTTAATTTGAGAAGTTGAGCATCTCTGGATATGTCTGAGATTTTAAAATCAATTCCTCCTGATTGTTTCAAGCCTAATAACTCTCCCGCTCCTCTCAATTCCAAATCTATTTCAGATATATCAAATCCGCTTGAGTATTTTTTCATTGCTTCGAGCCGCTTTTGAGCATTTTCACTTAACGGATCTTGATAAAGTAAAGCACAATAAGAATCCATATCCGGACCTCTACCAACTCTTCCTCTCAATTGATGAAGTTGAGATAAACCTAATCTCTCTGCATTTTCTATTATCATCAGACTTGCGTTAGGAACATCCATACCTACCTCAATTACGGTTGTACAAACCAAAATATCAATTAATCCATTTCTAAAGTTTATGATGTTTTTCTCTTTTTCTTCGTTGCTGAGTTTGCTGTGGACTAATTCTGATCTAAGCTCAGGAGCATTTTCTCTAATCCATTCGAGACTAGTTTCTGCTGATTGCACATCAAATGAATCATTATCTTCAATCATAGTACAAAGCCAATATACTTGATTGCCGTCTTTGCAAACTTTTTGAAGCCTATTTACTATCTCCAACCTTTTGTCATTTGATAAAACTACTGTTTTAACTGGATTTCTCCCTGGAGGCAGTTCATCAATGATAGATAAATCTAGGTCTGAGAAGATGGTCATAGCTAATGTTCTAGGAATTGGCGTCGCTGTCATGAATAACTGGTGAGGCATTTCTTCAGATTGTGATTTTGATGCCAGATCAAATCTTTGCTTAACACCAAATCTTTGTTGTTCATCAACCACAATGAGAGCCAGACTCTTAAATTCAATATTTTTTTGAAAGACTGAATGAGTTCCAATAAGAATATCAATCTCACCATCAATAAGTTTTTTTTCAATCTTTTCTTTATCGTTTTTTTTTGTTTTTCCTAAGAGAAGCTCGATAGAAATATTTTTGTCGTTGAACCAATTAACAAAGTTTTCAAAATGCTGTTTAGCAAGGACTTCGGTGGGGCACATTAAAACAGACTGTTTTTTATTTTGAGAGCATATGTTCATTGCCGCAGCGGCCACTATAGTTTTTCCTGAGCCAACATCCCCTTGAATGAGTCTTCTCATTGGCTTTTTCTCTTGAAAATTCATCATGATTTCTTGTACAACTTTTTGTTGAGCTTTTGTTGGATAGAAAGGGATATTTAAATTAAAAGTCTCCAGATCTAATTTTTGACTTGAAAGATCAAAAGATTTCATTTTATTTATTCTTTCAGATGAAATATTTATAGCTATTTGATTGGCAGCAAATTCTTCTACTATCAATCTCTTTTGCGCAGGATGCTTAAAAGTTCTGAGCTGATTAAGATCATCATCAATTGAAGGCATATGTATCTTAAAAATAGCTTCTCTACCTTTAGGAAAATCAATCTTTTTGCTTTCAAAGAAATCATCTGCATCTTTCATACAGATATCATCTAAATTTAGTCCACTTAATGCTTGTCTTATTATTGTTTTTAGTCTGAATTGGGTAAGACCAGAGACAATTGGATACACAGGAGTAAAGGTATTATCTAAATTAGGCCTCTCAGATAGTAAAAATACTTTATAGCTAGGATGAAACATCTCTATTTTAGATCCGCTAATTTTCACATTTCCGTAAGCTCGAACTATTTTGCCTTTTTCAAAAGCTTTTGCCTGAGCTTGTGAAAAATAAAACATTCTTATGTTAAGAAAACCGGTTCCGTCAGTTATCTTTGCTAAAAAAGATCTTCTTCCAGGAAAGAAAATTTTACTTTCCACAATCTCGCCTTCAACATGAGCAGTTTGATTTTGGTCTAAATCTTTTATTTCATTTAATTGAGTTTTATTTTCATACCTTATCGGCAAATGAAAAATCAGATCCTCTAACGTAAAAATATTCAGGGAGTTTAATTGCGTTTCAATTTTTGGACCAACGCCTTTAATCTTTCTTAGGTCATCCGTTAGCGATAAAGACACTATTCTTTATAAGCTATAGATTCAATTTCAATTGAGGAGCTTTTTGGCAAAGCAGAAACTTCATATGCGGCTCTTGCAGGGTAGGGCTTTTCCAGAACCTTTTCCATAATTTCATTTACTTTTTGAAAATTAGATAAATCTGTAAGCAAAACATTGAATTTAATAACATCATTAATGGAGCAACCAGCTTCTTTACAGATTGCTGAAATATTTCTGAAAACTTGAATTGTTTCATCCTCAAATCCTTCAACCAGTTTCATCGTGGCTGGATCTAAACCTATTTGTCCTGATATAAAAAGAAATTTATCTGCTAATACTGCCTGAGAATAGGTTCCTATTGCTTTAGGGGCATCATCGGTATGTATTACTTTTTTCATCCTCTTATCTTATTCTCAACTTTCTATCTTCTGATGAATGGACTCTGTTAACTGAAATTACATTTTTTGTTTTCTTTAAAGCTTTCATAATATTTGCTAAATCATCCCTTCCAGAAACTTCGATAATTAAGAAAAGTTGAACTTGATTACCAACCGGGGCTTCACCTCTTATTCCTTCAATGTTTTTATTCATCTCAGAAATGGCAGAAGAAATTTCTGCCAAGATACCTGGCCTGTCTTGAGTTGTTACCACAAGTTCTGTAGAGAAGTTTCCATCAATATTATCTTCCCACTGCACAGGTGCGCACAGGGCAGGATCATCTTTAATAGGCAAAATGTTTTTACATCTTTCTTGATGAATAACCATTCCTCTTCCCGCAGTGAAATGAGCTACAACTGGATCTCCTGGTATTGGTTTACAACAAGGTCCATAGTTAACTAGCAGTCCTTCTGAACCAGAAATTTGCAAATTACTTGACTCAATTAAACTAGGCGAATCAAAATCAATTGCCTGCATAATTTGATTAGCTACAAAATTACTTGGTCTTATCCCTAAGCCAATTTGCTGTAAAAGGTCATTAAGGGAATTAACTTTCAAAGAATCTAGAAGTTTAGACATCCTTGATTTAGGAATACTCCTTAATTTTAAGTTATGTTGTGCAAGAGAATTTTCTAAAAGTTTCTTGCCAAATTTTCTTGCCTCTGAAGATCTTAAATTTTTTAATTGATGCCTGATGGCACTTCTTGCCCTAGAAGTAATAACCATTTCAAGCCACGATGGTTGTGCTTGAGGTATATCATCAGTGATGATCTCAACGGTTTGTCCACTCTCAAGAGGAACACTTAAAGGAGCAAGATTTTTATTAATTCTGCATCCTCTGCAATGAAGACCAATGTCAGAATGAACCATGAAAGCAAAATCAATAGGAGTTGATCCTTTTGGTAATTCGATAATTCTCCCCTTAGGAGTAAAGACATAAATTTCATTAGGAACTAATCCAGTTTTTATAATTTCAACAAAGTCCCTGGAGTTCTCTGTATTTTTTTGGATTTCTACTAAATTGTTTACCCATCTTCTTGCTCTTGCTTGAACAGGACTATCTTTTTCTTCTCCAGACTTATATAACCAATGTGCAGCAATTCCAAATTCTGCTAACTCATCCATTTCATTTGTTCGTATCTGTATTTCAACAGGTAAGCCATCAAAAGTTATGACTCCAGTATGCAAGGACTGATATGAATTTGATTTAGGAATAGCAATATAGTCTTTAAATCTTCCCTCAATCGGACTAAAAGCATTATGCAAAACTCCAAGTGCTTTATAACAATCCATTGCAGACTCAACTGTTATTTTAAAAGCATATACATCCAAAACTTCAGAAAGAGGTTTTCCTTGTTTCCGCATTTTTTTGAATATTCCATAAAGATGTTTCTGTCTTCCCACGACATCTCCAATCAAATCATTCTCTTCCAATTTTTCATTTATTGATTTTTCAATTTTAGATAAGATTTTTTTCCTTCCTTTAGTTGCAGTATCTATAGCTTTTCTAAGAATAGTAGCCCTATGAGGATTCAGAACTTCAAATGCTCTATCTTCCAATTCTCTATATATTTGATGCATGCCGATCCTATGAGCGATGGGAGCATAAATTTCAATTGTTTCTTTAGAAATTCTTTTTTGTTTGGCTGTAGCGAGATGATTCAACGTTCGCATGTTGTGAAGTCTATCTGCAAGTTTGACAACAATTACTCTGATATCCTGTGACATTGCCAGAACCATTTTCTGAAAATATTCAGCTTGTTCATCTTCCTTGCCGCTAATTTTTATTTTGTCGAGTTTGCTTACTCCATCAACAAGATTAGCCACGTCTTTATTAAATTCCTTTGATAAAAAAGACTTTGGTATACCTGAATCTTCGATAACATCGTGAAGCATTGCTGCAGAGAGACTATCTCCATCCATTTTGAATTTTGCCAATATCTCTGCAACAGCAACAGGATGAGTTACATAAGGATCCCCACTGACACGATATTGACCAGAATGAGCATTGGCTGCAAAAAAGAAGGCTTTCTTAACTTGCTCCAATTGATCTGAGTCCATGTAAGTCTTCAGACTTTTTGTTAAATCTTTTATAGAAGTTACTTCAGCAGCCATAGCACTGAAATTCTAACAAAATTGGAGAAAAATGGAGATTAAGTCTCGGAATCAGATGTGAGTTGTTCAGAGAGCTCTTCTTCAAAAATATCGAAATTAAACTCTTGAATGTTGTCTTGAGTAACAGTTCCAGCAGCGATTTCTCTGAGAGCAACAACAGTTGCTTTATCATCGCCGCTATCGATAGTTGGCTCTCTGCCATCAAGAGCTATTTGTCTGGCTCTTTTAGCAGCAAGCTTAACCATTTCAAAACGATTTGGAATTCTCTTTAAGCAATCTTCTACAGTAATTCTAGCCATACTAACCTCGGAGTGAAGAAGATTCTACTTAATTTATAGTTCTTATTCCAGCAATTTCTTTACATGAGAAGATGTCATTCTCTTGATAAAGTCCTTTGGATCACATCGGTCAAGAATTATAGATTTAAGATCTTTAAGAGCCATCTCAAAGTTATCATTAAGAATAAGAAAATCGTAAATTTCGGAGTTAGATATCTCATTTTTTGCTTCATTAATTCTTTTTTCAATAATTTCACTCTCATCAAGATTTCTATCGATGAGTCTCTTTTTTAAATCATCTATAGATGGCGGTAATAAAAAGATTAAATAACAGGGTATTTTGCTTTTAACCTGCTTCGCACCTTGCCAATCCAATTCAAGAATAACCGTCTTGCCTTGACTGACTAGTGTGTTAACTGT
>CACFWO010000003.1 GCA_902570035.1 uncultured SAR86 cluster bacterium
GATGGAGAAAAACCGGAAATTGACTATTTATCTTTTTAAATCTTTTAGCTAAAAGATCCTCCTCAGTTGAGCCAACAACAACCCAATCTTTTTCTTTTATTTCGCGGCCAATAAGCTCATCTCTGACAGCTCCACCAACTAAGTAAACATTCATTAAGTCAGTTTATTTTATTTACTGAAAATTTTCTTCCATCCTCTAACCTCAATGCAGTTAATTTCCTATTCCATACGCAACCCGTATCAAGAGCATGGATTCTTTCTACATTTGTTTTCCCTTCCAAAGCAGCCCAATGACCAAAAACTACTGATCTGTATTTCTTCATAATTTTTAAATCATAAGAAAACCAAGCTTTAAAATTATCCTTAATTTCACTTTTTTTGCCTTTGAACCTCAAGTCCATTACTTCATTTTCATCTACCGCCCTAACTCTTGTGAGCCAATCAACCCAATCTTTAAGGCTTTTTTTGTCTTTTAATAACTTAGGCGCTTTTCTTTTATGATCAAAAATCATTTTTAAAGTCTTTTTTGGATTATTCTTGAGAGCTTTCTTAATTTTTCCGTTAACTTCCGTTAATGATCTTTTTGTAGCTGATTTGGGAAAACCGGCATGAACCATAATAAATTCTCTTTTACCAATTTTAATCTCTCTTACAAGCGGCTGTTTTATGAGCCATTTAGCTAAATCGTCAATATCTTGTGAATTTAATAAATCACTTAAAGTATCAAATTTATTTAGTTTTCTTACACCATAATAAACAGCTAGAAAATGTAGATCGTGATTTCCTAAAACAGTCTTTATTGCTTTGCGATTATCATATACATGCTTTAGGACAGATAATGAAGCTGGTCCTCTATTGATCAAATCCCCTGTAAGCCAAATAAAATCTTTTTTTGAATCGAATTTAATTTTATTCAAAAGGAGTGAATACTCATCAAAGCACCCTTGGATATCACCGATAACATAATTAGCCACTTTGAATACTTTTAGCTAATTTTATATAGGTCTCTACAGATAGGTTTTCAGGACGAGATTTTCTGTCAATACCAAGATTAACGAGGTCTTCTTCTGTGAAGAAGGACTTCAGGCTGTTAGTGATTAATTTCCTTCTTTTTGAGAAAGCTTCCCTTGTTAACGTTGATAAGTTCTTCATCAGAAGAGAATTAGGTGTCATGTCTGAAACTTTAGGAATGAGTTTTAAAAATATGCTTTGAACCTTTGGAGAAGGAGTAAAAGATGATTTATCCACCTCTCTAATTACGGTTACATCGAAAAAACATTGAACAAATATTGATAATCTTCCATAAGATTTTGTATTAGGTTGAGCAACACACCTTTCACCAAATTCTTTTTGTAACATTAGAAAAATTTCATCAAATGATGATTTGTTATCAATAATCCACTCAATTATCGGTGTAGAGATATTGTAAGGTATATTACCTATGAGCTTATTTACTCTAAGAAGCTCTTTTGGATCATAAAGAAGAATATCTTTTTCGATCAGGTTGAAATTTTTTCTATCCCCATAAGTTTTTTTTAAGAATCTTATTAAATCCTTATCAATTTCAATTGCAGTTAGAGACTCACATTTTTCGAGCAGGAGACTTGTCATTGAGCCTTTTCCAGGCCCTATCTCTATGAGATGATCAATTTCCTTAACGTTTATTTCTTCAATTAACTCTTCAATTAATTGAAAATCAGAAAGAAAATTTTGACCGAAAAATTTTTTTGGTTTTAGGTTATTTTTTTTCATCCAATGAAGCTAAAGCTGTTTCAAGAGCAAGTTTCATGCTTGAAAAATCTGCATTCATATCATTTGCGATATCAAGAGCTGTACCGTGATCAACAGAAATTCTGAGATAGGGTAATCCAAAAGTTATGTTTAATGTTTGCCCGAACCCAAGAATTTTTGCAGGTATCATTCCTTGATCATGAAACATGGCTAAAAAGGCATCATAATGAGATAGGTTTTTTTCGGAAAAAGCTGTATCTGCAGATATCGGCCCATCAACAGTTACCTCCCTTTGATCAAATTTTTTTATTCCTTTTATTATGGTTGTTGATTCTTCGGTTCCTATATAGCCACCTTCTCCTGCATGAGGATTTAATCCCAACACACATATTTTCAAGTTTTCCTTTTTCAGAAGTCTCTTTAGACCCAAACATAAAACTTTTAATTTGTTGTAAATTAAGTCTTCAGTAATGCTCTCGCTAACTTTTTTAATCGGTACGTGAGTAGTGGCTAAACCTATTTTTATTTTTTCATTCGCCATCAACATTAAAGGCGAAACAATTTTTGCATGTTCAGCCAAAAATTCAGTGTGACCAGTAAAATCAGTCCCGGAAGCAGATATTGTTTCTTTATTAATAGGACCAGTAACTAATATATTTTTAGTGTTATCCATGCAATGTTCTGCGCAGGTGGACAATACTTCTAAAATATATTTAGCATTGTTTACAGAGGAAGATCCAAGAACCGGGTTTTCTTGAAGTGGAATATTAATTACTTCAATTAGTTTTGAGCTTGATGTCGTTTTTGAGCCTCCATACGGGATGAATTTAAAACCTAATTTCAAAGATGCTGATAAATTTTCAAAATATTGAATATCTCCAGCAATAACAAATTTATGTGTTTCGTTTAAATTTTTAAGAGATTTAAGAGTTATTTCTGGACCAATGCCTGCAGGATCGCCAGGACTTATAAAAACATGAGAGCTCATGATTTTATTTTTATGTTCACATATGATTCTGCTCTCATTTCGCTAAGGGTTTTTTCTAATTGTTCTTCATACTTTCTATCAAATAGAATTTGATAAGCTCTATTTTTTTGAATGTTTAAGGAAATGTCTTCTTCTCGTCTATCTAAAACTTCAACAATGTGCCATCCAAAATTTGATTTGAAAGGTTTACTAACTTGATTTATTTCAAGGGAATCCATGACTTCTTCAAACTTAGGATCAAATCTACCAGGACCAGTCCAGCTTAATTCTCCACCTTCCATCTTGCTGCCTGGATCATCTGAATATAACCGAGCTAAGTCAGAAAATTTATCCTCGTCTTGGCTTCTGTTGTATAGATCTTCGATAAGATCTTTGGCTTGCTTCTCACTTCTTATTTCGGAAGTTTGTATCAAGATATGTCTGGCTAAAGTTTGTTTTTCAATTTTAATATCCCTTCCTTTTTTGTCTTTTAATTTAATCAAATGCAATCCTGCGCCGCTCCTGAAAGGTCCGGCAATCTCACCTTTTCTCAAGGAGGAAATTTCATTAGCAAAAAGCGTTGGAATTTCATTGATTTTCCTCCACCCCAAGGAACCTTCATTATTAGCTTCTTCTCCAGAAGAGTATTCTTTTGCAAGGTCTCCAAAAGCCATCTTGGCAGATATTTTTTCTTTCAGTGAATCAATGATTGATAAAGCAGCTTCCTCATCCTGATCTCTATTGATTGGAATCAAAATCTGTTGGATTAAAAATTCTGCAGACAGGTTGACTTGTCCTTCTTGAGATTTAATAAAGTTGTCCAGTTCTTGTTCCGATATGTACACCTTTGATTGCACCAAACCCCTTTGGATTCTAGAAAGTATCATTTCTTTCCTTACTTGTTCGCGAACAAATTCATAAGATTCTCCTTGTTCTTCTAAAAATGACCTAAAGTCTTGAAGAGAGAGACCATTCCCTTGAGCAATTTGAGCCATGGATTCATTTAGTTCTTGGTCTGATATTCTTACTCCCGCTCTTTGGGCCTTTTGAAGTTGTATTTCCTCGATAATCATTCTCTCAATGATCTGCTCAAATAATACTTCTTGAGGGGGAAGGGGAGTTTCACTTTGTTTTAAAGATTCTACAATTTGCTCAATTCTTTTGTTAACCTCTGACTCTAAAATTATTCCATCCTCAACAACAACTGCCACTTTGTCTAATAGTTCGATAGCTGCGTTTGTCATGGGGCTAACTAAAAAAATTAACAGAAATAATTTAAGTTTATTCATCATATTTATTGTAACTTCAAAGGTTTGATATATTGATTAATTTTTTGTCCAATAGATCCTAGGCCTTTCAATTCAAGATATATTCTAATGCCTTCTTGGCTATATTCTGGATAAAGTTGATCTTGAAATCTATTTTGTTCTAAGAACATTTTCCGCCAATCTGGTTCTTTGCTTTGCCTAAATGCAAACCCAATAAGTAAACCTTCATCTTCGTATTCTAGTCCAATAAGATTATCTGTTACTTTCTTTAATTCAAAATCATAATAGAGTTTGGTTACTAAAGACCAATTTTTTTCTAATCGGACATCAAATCCTGAAGTTAAAAAAGATAATTTTTCTTCAGGAAGTTGATTAAATAAATAAGAATTTCTATTTTCCATTCCTAAGTACTCAAAAGAGAAGTACTTATTATCTTGAAAAGCAAATCTAGCCCTCAGGTCAAAAGAAGAAAAATCCTTATCTTCATCAAACTGAAAGTTTCCATTTAAATCAATATTTTTTTTATCCCATCGCCAATTAATAAAAATAGGTTCAGGAAGATCATGAAGAGTGAGTTTGTTTCCGTGTAAAGAATCTAAAAATCCTATTTCGCTTTTGCCTAAAGACCTTTTCAATCCAAAAGTTAACGAAGTAAAAGATGATTGCTGAGATCTTTCCCAAAGAAGGCCAAGCTGTAACTGATTTTTATTCAAATTTGCATAGCCATGCTCAAGGCTTGAAGCATAAATGCTGGCGAAAGGTATTCTTGAAACAAGATAAATTGGATTTACGAATTTACCGTCATCTGTTTTTTTAAAAGAAAAATTAAAAAAAGGTTTTAGGTACTCATTTGATTTAGCCAAGTTCAGTATAAATCTTGATTCCATTCCTTTTGTGTTAAAGGAAGTATCTGTACTATCAGAAACATAATAAGTGTTGTTAGTTAAGAAAATCCTTGCATCAAAAGCTGAACTAGAAAATTTATATCCCAACCTTAAATTTAATTTTCCAGCTTGAACCTTTTTGGTTTCCTTGAAAACGAATGATCCGCCTTTCTCATAGTTGGCTACTTCCCCGTTCAAACTAAAAATAATATTTTCATGAGGCAGTATATAATCAAACGATACTTCTGGGATTGAACGGAATTGATTCTGGGACAATGGATCAATCAATTTAAATGAAAAAGCTTTTACCTGTATTGATGCAGATTCACCAATCCAGCTCAAATTAAGGTTTTGTGGGAGAGCTACCGTCTTCTCGTCTCCATATAAATCGCTTCCAAGGTCTCTGATATAAAGAAAATCACTCACATTTGAGTAATCAATATCGATGTATAAGCTATCGGTAATTTCACCCGTGTGCTTAAAACTTATACCCCAACGGTTGCTATCCGTATTAAAAAGTCTCTCATAATTAACATCGTTGAATAAAGAAGAGAAGTTAAGAGACCCAGAAGAGCTCTTGGTTAAATATCTTAAATTAGATGAAAATGCCAAGCCTCTCTCCTCAATGTATCTAGGAGAGATTGTCATGTCGTAATTGCTGGCAAGATTTAGGTAGTATGGAATTTCTAGATCAAAACCATTTTTATTTGAGTAGGACAATTCTGGCAACAAGATACCTGATCTTTTTTCGGTTGTTAGAGGAAACTTTCCTGCAGGCAAAAGAAATATTGGCGTATCGTAAATATAGAATCTCCCTCCCTGAAAGTTTCCAAAATCTTCTTGAGAAGAAAAACTTAATTCATCAGTTTCCACCCACCAAATTCTCTTCTTGCAAGGACATAGAGACATCTCTACCCCCTTAAATTGAGCTTTGTCTTTTTGTATCAGAATTTCATCTGCTTTTCCGTAAGCATTCCTATCGATTAAATCAAAACTGATGTTCTTCCCAGAAAGAATCTCTTTAGAGGAATCTAAATTAATCTCATCCGCTTTTAAGAAGAAGTCATTGAAATAGATTTCAACGGATTCACTCAATTCTAAAACTTTATTTTCGCCATCTAGTTTGGCCTTCCCAGCATTAAAATCAATTTCTTCAAGTTGAGGATAAATAAGGTTTGAAATGAAAAATAATAGGAGAACCGATTTGTATGACTTCACTTTATTAATTGCTTGGAGATAACCATTAGAGATTCGCTCTATATTGGTGATAATTTTATCTTTTGGAGGTTAAAATAGAAAATTAATAATATTTGAGGTAAGCATGAGTTTAGAAGGAAAAACACTATTCATTACAGGAGCTAGCAGAGGAATTGGATTAGCTATTGCTTTAAAGGCAGCAAAAGATGGAGCAAATATAATACTGGCGGCAAAAACAGCTGAACCTCATCCTAAATTACCTGGGACTATTTATACAGCTGCTGATGAGATTGAAAAAGCTGGTGGGATGGCATTACCAGTAATTGTAGATGTTCGAGAAGAAGGGCAGGTTTTGAGTGCTGTTGAAGAAGGAGTGAAAAAATTTGGTGGAATTGATATCTGTGTTAACAACGCAAGTGCAATTCAATTAACTAATACCCTTCAAACAGACATGAAAAGGTACGATTTGATGAATCAAATTAATGCACGAGGGACATTTGTTACTTCGAAAAGTTGCCTTCCCTATTTATTGAAGTCTGAGAATCCTCATATTTTAAATATTTCACCTCCACTAGACATGAATCCAGATTGGTTTTCAGGGCACGTTGCTTATTCAATGGCGAAATTTGGAATGAGTCTTTGTGTTCTAGGTATGGCTGCAGAATTTAAAGATGATGGAGTTGCAGTAAATGCACTTTGGCCTAGAACTGCCATAGCTACTGCCGCTGTTAAGAATGTCTTAGGCGGAGAGCAATTAGTTAATATTTCAAGGGGGCCAGAAATAATGGCAGATGCAGCTTATGTAATTCTTACCAAGCCATCAAAAGAATTTTCAGGAAACTTTTGTATAGATGACACTCTTCTTGCAGAAAATGGTGTAAGTGACTTTTCTGTATACGCAGATGTTCCTTTCGATCAATTGGCTCCAGACTTTTTCATCCCTGAAGATATGCCGCCTCCTGAGGCAGCAAAGAAAAGTTAAAAGTGGATTCCATTTCTGATGACTCCTCTAGTTGGATAAGTTCTTGTTTTAAAACAGAGGAAACCTTTTCCTTTTCAAAGTTAAGAACAGAGTCCAGTCAGAGAGACTATTTCAGATTTAATTTTCAAGGAAAAACTTTTATTCTCATGTATGCTCCCAAAGGCATAGATGAGAGCATTGAATCTTTCTGTAAAAAAGCTGATGTCTTTAAATCCTTTCAAGTAAAAGTCCCAGAAATCTATTTTCGTAATGATGATCTTTGCCATTTAATTATTGAAGATTTCTCAGATAATCTCTTTCAATTGAACATTTCTCAAGAAAACAGTGACATTTTTATAAAATCGGCATTAGATCAGCTCATTCGAATACAAAATATAGCTTGTGATACCGAGATTTTTGATCACTTTGATTTAGAAAAATCTATTGCAAATAAGGACTTATTTATTGATTTTTTTTGCAGGGGGTATCTGAATTTATCAGATTCAAGTATCCCTTTTGATACTATTAATGAAGGATACAACTTTATTCTCAAAAGGTTCTATGAACAACCACTATGTATTTCTCATTATGATTTTGAAACAAGAAACCTAATTTATCTTGATTCAAAAGAGACAGGCGTTTTAGACTTTCAGGATGCCATGATTGCCCCTTATGCTCTTGATTTAGCCTCGATTTTCAAAGATTTATATGTAGTCTGGGATAAAAAGCAAGTGGATGATTGGTTAGATTACTATAAAAAAAATACGCAAAATGAAGAGATAAAATCTTTAGATGATTTTAAAGAAGATATTGAATTTTGTGCCATGCAAAGACAGATCAGAATTTTAGGAAAACTTTCCCAAGTATCCATAACACTTAACAGGGACGATAGACTTAATGACTTTCCGGTTTTAATAAATTATCTAATTGATTCAATGTCACGATACAAAGAACTAAAAGATTTTTCGAAGTTTTTACAGATTTTCAAATGAAGGCTTTTATTTTATGTGCTGGTTTAGGGACTAGGTTGAGACCAATATCAAACCAAATCCCAAAATGTCTCGTTGAAGTTAAGGGTACGAGTCTCTTAGAAAGGCATATTAGAAAGTTGAAGGAAATCAATGTTTCCGAAATCATTATCAACTTACATCATAAACCCGACGCTATTAAAGAATTTTTAAATCGTAAAAAAAACTTTGAAATCAATATAACTTTTTCTGAAGAAGACACATTGATGGGAACAGGCGGGGCACTGATAAAAGCAAAAGAAGAGATTGGTACAGAGACTTTTGTCTTAGTTTCAGGAGACTTATACACCGAATATCCTTTAGAAAGGCTAAGAAATAAAGTGGACGGAGCGCATTTGATTGCCGTAAAAAATAATAAATCAACTGGAGATTTTTCAATAAACGAAGGAATAGTTGAAGAGGGAACTGGTTTTAACTACGGAGGAATTGCTTTAATTAATCCAACTTTATTGGTAGATAGAAACAAACAAGATAAAGAATTTTGGAAGGACATTATTTTGCCTGCCGTGAAGAAAAAGAAAGTATCTGCCGAAATTTACGAGGGTATTTTAAAGAATATTAATACAAAAGAAGATCTAGATTTTGTGTAAAATTTATCTGTGGCTAAACAGAAAAACATAATCGCTCCTTCAATTCTATCTGCTGACTTTGCAAACTTAGGAAGTGAAGTTGAATCTGTATTAGAGGCAGGAGCTGAATGGATTCATTTCGACGTTATGGATAACCACTTTGTGCCAAATTTAACTGTGGGCCCTATGGTCTGCAAATCTCTCAGGGACAATGGAATAGATTGTCCTTTAGATGTCCACTTAATGGTCAATCCCGTGGATGAATTGATTAAAATGTTCGCAGACGCGGGAGCCACTTCAATTACTTTTCATCCTGAAGCATCAGAAGATCCAGAAAAATCACTTAAATTAATTACCGATCTAGGGTGCAGTCCTGGGTTAGTTTTAAATCCTGATATTTCTCTGGATGTTATCAAGCCATACATGGATGATTTATATATGGTTTTATTAATGAGTGTTTTTCCCGGTTTTGGCGGGCAAGAATTTATACCTGAAGTCATGAATAAAATTAAAGAAATGAGAAAAATAATTGATACTTCAAATCTTAAAATTAGATTGGAGGTTGATGGTGGCGTTAAGGAAGACAATATAGGAGAGATTTCGAAATCCGGTGCTGATACTTTTGTAGCTGGATCAGCGATTTTTAACAAACCCAATTATTTTGATGCAATCAAAAATCTTAAGAATAATTTTAGTTAGCTTTATTTGCTTCCCTTTAGCTGGAGAAGAAAGTTCCTCTAATTTATGTGCAGAAGGATACATTGAAGAAGAAGGAGAATATTGTGTTAAAAATTTGTACAAGCCTGCTGATAGAAGGAAGGGTCTAATGTATGTTGATTACTTGCCTCCTAATCACATTGTTAAATTTCATTTTCAAAATTTATCAACCAAATGTTTTTGGATGAGAAACACCTCTATCCCTCTTGATATTAAATTTATTGGATCGAATTCAGAAATAATTGAAAAAGGTATTCCATTTTCAGAAAAAAGTATTTGTCACAGGGCTAAGCTTGTAGTTGAGGCAAATAGAGGTGAACTCATCGGAAATAGACAATATGGAAAGCGTTACTAAAATTCCTTTTTTCAAAGAAATTTCAGGAGATCTAGAAACTCCTCTCAGCATCTATCTTAAATTCATGGATGATAGAAATTCCTACCTTTTTGAGTCAGTTGAAGGAGGAGAAAAATGGGCCAGATATTCAATAATTGGCTTACCTACCGATAAGAAAATAGACCTCTCTAAGAATCCTTTGAAGGACATAGAGAATTTTCTCAAACAAAATAAAGCTCAATCAATTCCTGATTTGCCTGATTTCCATGGGGGATTAGTAGGATACTTTAGCTATGAAACAATAAGACACATAGAAAAAAAGCTTCAAAATTCATTTAAAGAAAAACTCCCTTATCCTGATATATCTCTGATGGTTTCCGATGAAGTTGTAATTTACGATAATCTAAAAAAATCTCTTTTTATAGTTGTTCACGGCACTGAAGATACAAAAAAAGAATGCCATGAAAGAATTGAACTTATTCATAAAAAAATTTTAGAGCCCCTACCTTCTCAAAAATCATCCAAAAAAGGAGTTATTAATTTTGAATCATCTGTAAAAAAAGAAGATTATCTTGAAGCTATAAAAAAGATAAAAAATTATATCGTTGAAGGAGATGTGATGCAGGTTGTCTATGGACAAGAATTCTCTACAAAATTTGAAGGATCGCCAATTGATTTATATAGATCTTTGCGAAAACTAAATCCTTCTCCCTATATGTACCTCATGAAAATTGATGACTTACACATTGTAGGGGCCTCTCCAGAAATTTTAGTGAGACTTCAAAATGAAGAGGTTACAGTGAGACCAATTGCTGGAACTGTAAAAAGAGGAAAAGACAATAAAGAAGATAAAGAATTGGCTGACAAGTTAAAAAGTGATCCAAAAGAAATAGCTGAGCATCTTATGCTTATTGATTTAGGAAGAAACGACGTTGGAAGGATAGCTGAGGTCGGCAGCGTTAAGACTACAGAGGAGATGAAAATTGAGAAATATTCACACGTCATGCATCTTGTATCAAATGTTGTAGGAAAAATAAAAAAAGGACTTACTTCTATTGATGTTTTAAAAGCGACTTTTCCAGCGGGTACTTTATCTGGTGCTCCAAAAATAAGGGCAATGGAAATAATTGATGAGCTTGAACCCGATAGAAGGGGAGTCTATGGAGGAGCAGTAGGTTATTTATCTTGGACTGGAAATATGGATGTCGCAATTGCAATAAGAACAGCAGTTATTCAAGGGAAAAATCTTAGTGTAAGATCTGGTGGAGGTATTGTTTATGATTCTGATCCAGAGAGTGAGTATCAAGAATCATTGAATAAAGCTATGTCCATTATGAAAGCTGTCGAGGAGATGGACTAATGCTTCTAATGATAGATAACTATGACTCTTTCACTTTCAATTTAGTTCAATATTTTGGTGAATTAGGACAGAAAGTTAAAGTTCTGCGTAATGATGAGGTCAGTCTTGATCAAATAGAGGGTCTCAATCCAGAATTTATAGTAATTTCTCCTGGTCCCTGTACTCCTTATGAGGCGGGCATTTCAATAGATACAATTAAAAAATTTTCTGGAAAGATTCCTATTTTAGGCGTATGTCTTGGACATCAGGCAATCGGAGCAGCTTTTGGTGCAAAAATAGTAAAAGCTAATCAAATTATGCATGGAAAGATTTCTAATGTGATTCATGATGGCTCAGAAATTTTTAAAAATATTGAAAGTCCTTTTCAGGCAACTAGGTACCATTCATTGGTTATAGATCCAGAAACTTTGAGCAAGGATTTTTTTGTTAACGCTTGGACAGAAGATGGGACAATAATGGGTATAAAACACAATTCTCAAGAAATTTACGGCCTTCAATTTCATCCTGAATCTCTAAAAACTATGGATGGGATGACCATGTTGAATAATTTTCTAAAAGTAAATGATTGATACTTCAATAGAAAACATTAAAAAAAAGATCAACCTTACTTTGGATGAGACGGAACAACTTTTTGATAAAATTTTTAACGGAGAAGTAAATACAAATTCCCTTACTAGTCTCTTGGATGCTCTAGACAAAAAAGGAGAAACCCCTGATGAATTGGCTGGAGCTACTACTTCAATGCGAAAAAATTCTAAATCCATTGATGTTAATCATAATCAAGTTATTGATTGTTGCGGTACAGGAGGGCTAGGAAAAAAAATGATAAACGTTTCTACTTCTGTCAGTTTTGTTCTAGCTGCGGCAGGCTTAAAAGTTGCAAAGCATGGAAATAGAACCGCAACAGGGAAAAGCGGTAGCGCTGATTTCTTAGAAGCAGCAGGGATCAATTTGAATAAGTCATCTGAATATTTTTCTGACTCTTTAGATAAAATAGGACTAGGATTTCTATTTGCCCAAAATCATCATCCAGGCATGAAATATGTCATGGAAGCAAGAAAAATCTTGGGTAAAAAAACTATTTTTAACCTTTTGGGTCCTCTATCAAATCCCGCAGGTGCAAATATTCAGTCTATTGGTGTTTTTCACGGTAAATGGATAAAACCAGTTGGCGAGGCTTTGAGAAATTTGAATTGCAAAGCTGCAGCAATTTTTCATTCAGATGATGGCTTAGATGAAATTTCTTTCTCTAGTAAAACCCATTTAATAGAACTATCTAAGAGTGAACTTATTACTCATGAAATAGATCCAAAAGCTTTTAACATAAAATCTAAAAATCTTTCTGATTTAGAAATAGATTCTCCTCAAGATAGTGTTAGGAAAGTTATAGATTCTTTTGAAAATAAATTCTTACCAGGCAAGGAGATAATTTCTTTAAATGCAGCTCCAGCTTTGAAAATATCTTCTGTAGTAGATAATTTTGAAGACGGATACGATCTTGCTTACGAACTCATTTCGTCAGGTAAAGCACTTGAGAAATTTGATGAGTTTATAAATTTTAAGTCTTAGGTAATTTATGAATCATCTTGAAAAAATTATTCAAAGAACCGAACAAAGGGTTGAAACTTTGAAATCCACCTTTTCTAGAGAAAATCTTCAAAGTAACGGAAAGGAATATAAAAAAAGAAAATTTGTTGAAAATCTACACAAATCCTCAGAAGAGCAAAGAAATTCTGTAGTTGCAGAAATAAAAAAAGCCTCACCAAGTAAGGGTATTATTAGAGAAGATTTCGATCCCATCTGGACTGCTAAGCAATATGAGAAGGGTGGAGCTACCTGTCTCAGCATACTAACAGAACCTGATTTTTTTCTAGGTAGTCTTGATTACTTATTAGAGATAAGAAAAATCTGTCATTTACCTATTTTGCGAAAGGACTTCATAATTGATGAAATACAAATTTTGGAATCCAAAGCTTTTGGGGCGGATTGCATTCTTCTGATTGCTTCAATTTTAGATATAAATAAAATTAAAGATTTTTATCAAATCGCAAAAGAAAATGAATTAGATGTTCTTATAGAAGTTCATGATGAGAAGGAAGCAGAAATAGCAATGGGAGTTTCACCTGAACTTTTAGGAATAAATAATCGAGATTTGAAGACTTTTGATGTAGATATTAATAATTCGATCAAAATCAAAAAAATGCTACCTAAAAGTCAATTAATTATCTCCGAAAGCGGCATCTATTCAAAAGATGACATAAATGATCTCAACGAAGCTAATATTTACAACTTTTTGGTTGGAGAATTTTTTATGAGAAAAAAAGAACCTTATAAGGCTGTTCAGGATTTAATAGCTTTATCACCAATATCATCTCGATAAAATCCATCTTTCCAGTCTATATTTTTGACTTTTTGATAAGCTAAATTTTTTGAATCTAGCAAAGTACTGCCTAATGCAGTAACGCATAGAACCCTTCCTCCATTGCTAAGAACTTTTCCTTCTTGAGTTTTTGTTCCCGCATGAAAGACTTTTTGGCGTGAATTTTCATTTTCTAAATTATTAATTTCTTTGTTTTTCTCATATTCAAAAGGGTAGCCTTTGGATGCTATTACTACACCAAGAGCTGAATCTTTAGTCCAAGAAATTTCTCTTTCATTTAAATTACCTTGCGCAGCTAGAAGACAAATCTCTGCTAAATCAGATTCCATTCTCATAAGAATTGGTTGTGTCTCTGGATCTCCAAACCGACAGTTAAACTCCAATACACTAATTTCTGAATTTTTTATCATTAACCCAGCATAGAGAAAGCCTTTGTAAGTTATTCCTTCTGATTTAAGGCCGTCAATTGTTGGCTTTATGATTTTTTCCATTACTTGCTTATGAATTTCCTCCGTCACAATAGGGGCTGGAGAATATGCTCCCATGCCGCCCGTATTAGGGCCTAAATCATTATTATCTCTCGCTTTATGATCTTGAGAAGAAGCAAAAGGAATGGTTTTTTTACCATCGCATAAAACAATGAAGCTCGCTTCTTCTCCTTCTAGAAAATCTTCTATAACAACTTTCGTACCTGCAGAACCAAATATCTTTTTTTGCATAGCATCATCTAGTGCTTGGTATGCTTCTTCAGCAGAATGCGCAATGGTTACACCTTTTCCAGCAGCAAGGCCATCTGCCTTAATAACAATAGGAAACTTAGACGCTGATATGTAGTGCTTTGACTCTTCATAGTCTTCAAAAACTTCATACCCAGCAGTAAGAATATGATTTTTCTTTAAAAAATCTTTCATAAATTTTTTTGATCCTTCAATTTGTGAAGCTTTTTTAGAAGGACCTAAAATAAGTAATTTATGTTTTTCAAACTCATCAACGATACCTTTCACTAGCGGGGCTTCAGGGCCGACAATAGTAAGGTCTATAGATTTTTCAATGGCAAAATCTCTCAGTGCAGATATATCTTCGGAATCAATATTAATATTTTCACACTTATTTTCTCTTTCAGTTCCTGCATTTCCAGGTGCGATGAAAACTTTTTGAACAAAAGAGCTTTGGGAGATTTTCCATGCAAAGGCGTGCTCCCTTCCACCGTTACCAATAATTAAGAAATTCACTTAATGCCTGAAATGTCTTACTTTAGTGAATAACATACTCATATCTGCCTCATTCGCAGCTTGAATAACTTCTTCGTCTTTGATTGAACCTCCAGGCTGAATAATGCATTTTATGCCCAGTTCATTAGCATTATCGACGTTGTCCCTAAAAGGGAAAAATGCATCAGAAGCCATTGATGCTCCATTCAATGAGAATCCAAATTCCTTAGCTTTAGAGGCAGCAATTTTACCACTATCTATTCTGCTCATTTGACCTGCACCAATTCCTAATGTTTGTTCACTTGCAGCAAACACAATTGCATTTGATTTAACATATTTACACACCTTCCATGCGAACAAAGCATTTTGTATTTCATCTTTATCGGGTACTTTTTTGGTTACGACTTCTAAATTATCTTCAGTAATAATTTTATTATCTGCTGATTGAATAAGGAGTCCTCCAGATACAGATAAAATTTTATTTCTGTCATTTATTTTTGGTTCGAATGAGAGAACCCTTACATTAGGTTTGGCTCTGAAAATCTTCAGAGATTCGTCTGAGTAGGCTGGAGCTGCAACTACCTCAAGAAATTGATTGTCAATCAATCTCTGTGCAACTTCGCCTGAAATTTTTTCATTGAAGGCAATAATTCCTCCAAAAGCTGAGGTTGGATCGCTCTCAAAAGCGCCTTGATAAGCATCCAATAAATTTTTTCTTGATGATACTCCACAAGGATTGGCATGTTTTACAATGACACAAGTAGGTTCAGCAAAATTACATACGCAATCGATCGCAGTATCTGTATCTGCTATGTTGTTGTAAGACATTTCTTTGCCTTGATGCAGAATGGATGAAGATATCCCAAAAGGCTTTGAAAATTTATGTTTAAAAAAAGAGGCCATCTGATGAGGATTTTCTCCGTACCTTAAATTTTCAGTTTTTTCATAACTCAAAAGAAGATTCTCTTCAAATTGGTCACCATTAAAATAGTTTGAAATCTCTAAATCATAATTAGCTGTATGTGAAAAAACTTTGATTGCCAATTGTTTTTTTATAGATTTTGAAATATTTTTGCTTTTTTTGAGTTCCTTTGTGACTAGATCGTAATCATTAGGATCAACAATTGTGGTAACGTGCTCAAAATTTTTTGCAGCCGCTCTCAACATCGTTGGACCACCTATATCAATTTTCTCAATTATTTCTGCTTCAGTACTATTTGGATCTTTTGCAGTTGAATAAAAAGGATAAAGATTTACTACCACAATATCGATTTCATCGATGTTATGTTCCTTTATGATTTTTTTATCAATTTTTCTACGAGAGAGAATTCCTGCATGAATTTTGGGATGTAAGGTTTTAATTCTGCCATCCATTATTTCTGGAAAGCCTGTATGCTCTGAAACTTCAATAGCATCAATATTATTTTCTTTTAGCAGCTGGTAAGTTCCGCCTGTTGAAATGATTTTGTAGTCCAGCGATATAAGATTTTCTGCAAAATCAATTATTCCATCCTTGTTTGAGACACTAATAAGGGCAATTTTAGACATCTTATTTTTTATTAATTTTGAGAAGGTCGTATTCTTTGAGTTTTGTTCTTAAGGTGCCCCTATTAAGGCCAAGCATTTTACTAGCCTCACTTTGATTTCCATTGCAATACTTCATTATTTCAAATAGAAGAGGCGCTTCTACTTCTTTTAGGACCATTGGATAAACATCAGATGATTTGTTGCCGTCTAACTCTCTAAGATATCTTCTTATTGATTTTCCGACCTGATATTTCAAAGAATTTTTATCGCTTGAATTATTTTTCTTTGAGGCCATCAGTTAACCACACTTTCTTGATTACTTCCTATTTCCTCTAAAGAAAGCATTCCATGATTTAGAGACATCTTTGTTATTGAACAATTATCTGGATAAAAAGTAACAATTTTTTTTGATTTCTGTAAATAACTTACCAAAACGTTTATCACCATGAAGTGTGAAAAAATTAAAGTCGGTGATTTAAATGAATGAGTGACATTTATTATTTTATCTCTCCAATCTGCTTGAGGCTTTTCAAACTGATCTACATCCTTTGAAAACATTTCCCTCAACCAAGAAGGCCTTTCAGACATGTCTATCCCAGGAGAAGGAATTTCAATAAAGCTTTCATTAATCTCTACTTCCTTATTTAATTTCTTAGATATTGGTTCGGCGGTTTCTATTGCTCTTCTAAGCGGACTTGAAATGATTTGGAAATCATTCAAATCCTCTTGAGCAAGAATATCTGAAATATTTTGGGCTTGCTCCCTTCCTCTCAGACTCAATTCTGGATCTCTATCAACTTCCCAAGATTTGGCAGCTTCTCCATGTCTTATGATGTAGATTTTCATCTTTTAAACTCTGATAAAATTGAATGTTTAGCATACAAAGAAATTCATGAGAACTCCAAGGGTATTTTTAAAAACTGAATTAAAAGCAAATTCAATTATAGAGCTTGATCAAAATATTTCAGATCATTTAAAAGTTACGAATAAAAAAATTGGTCAGCAGCTTCATCTGTTTGATGGACGAGGTAATTCAACTTTTGGAAATATCATTGAAAAAAAGAAAAAAACCTTTTTAATCAAAACAAACAAGAATTTAAACTTTTCTAAAAAACTTAAACCAATATTTAATTTAGGTATCAGTGAGATAAAAAATTTTGATAACGTTGTAAAACAGAGCACTCCTCTTGGGATAAATTCAATAAATTGCTTATCAAGCGAAAGATCAAAAATAAGAAAAAAACCTTCTCAATCAAAAATAGAAAGATGGAAGAAAATCGCTGCAAGCAGTTGCGAACAATGCGGAATGGATTGGGTCCCCGAGATTTATTCAAATGAATTAATGTCTTGGGCACACAATTCCAATGACTCTTCGAAAATTGTGTTAAACCCCAGAGCAACTAAGTCCATTAAAGACTTAAAAAAAGCTGAAAGCCTCTCAATAGCAATCGGCCCAGAAGGGGGATTTACAGATAATGAAATAGAAAAATTAGAAGAAGAAGGATTTATTAGCATTAATTGTGGAGATATGATTTTTAGAACAGATACAATGCCGATCGTAATATTATCAATGTTAAATTTTTCTATGAGGGACATATCATGAAAATCGGTTTTGTAATGGAGCCAATTCCTGCAAAGAATCTAAAAAAGGATTCAACTTTATTATTAATGTTCGAAGCCCAAAATAATGGACACGATATATATTTTATTGACTCAAAAAATTTATTTATGAAGGACAATCAACCTTACTGTTTATATCAAAAGGTAGAAGTCTCTCTAAATGATACGAACTTCAACGTTTTGTCCTCTTCCGAGAATACAATGAATTTTTTTGAAGTGATCATGATGCGTCAAGACCCCCCTGTTGATTACTCTTTTATAGTAAACACAATGATTTTAGAAAAAGCTGTAGATTTGGGGGTTAACGTTATTAATAATCCTTCAAATCTAAGAAACTTAAATGAAAAAATATTTGCACTAAATTTTCCAAAATTTTGTCCACCTACTTTGGTCACATCTAATTTTGAAATTTTTAATAGTTTTCTTAAAGAGAATGAGCATATTGTAGTTAAGCCTCTTAACTCCATGGGTGGAGATTCTATCTTTCAACTAAAGAAGGATGATGAACATTTATCTGAAGTTTATTCAAAAATATCTAAGGAGGGTGAAGTAAAATTTATTGCGCAAAAATTCCTTCCAGAAATTTCCATTGGAGATAAAAGAATATTAATTATCAACGGTAAAGTTCCTAAACACGCCGTGTTAAGAACACCTCCTGAAGGAGAGTTTATAGGTAATTTGGCCGCAGGAGGATCAGCCTCAACTATTGAGCTTGACGAACAAGATAAAATGGTTGCTCAGACGGTAGCAGACAAAATGTTGGATTTTGGGTTGTATATAGTTGGATTAGATATGATTGGAAATTTTCTAACAGAAATTAATTTAACAAGTCCCACTTGCTTTAGAGAACTCAATGATCAAACAGGGGAAAACCTAGCAAAACTTTTTGTAGATGAATTATTTGGGTATTGATTACGGAGAAGTTAATTATGGATTTGCGATTGGCAATTCAATTTCCAAAAATTCAACAACATATTTTTCAGAAAAAATTGCATCTGAAAAAGAAGCTTTAAAATTTATTGAAAATTTAATAAAAGAGTGGGATTTAAAAGGAATTATTCTAGGATATCCACTTAATATGGATGATACTGATTCAAAACTTTCATTAAAAGTAAGCAAATTTAAAATAGCTTGTGAGCAGCTGTTTGATATTGATGTTGAATTAGAAGATGAAAGACTTACTACATGGGAAGCCAAGGAAATTATGTCTGATAAAAATAATCTTACTGATAAAAAAACAACATCTCACGCCCTTGCAGCTAAGATAATTCTTGATACTTGGCTTAACAAAAAATAATAATGGCTCAATTACCCAGAGATTTTATTCAAAGAGTTTTAGATTCAACAGATATTGTTTCTTTGATCGATAGCCATGTTTCTCTTCAGAAAAGAGGAAAAGATCACTGGGCGCTTTGTCCTTTCTGCGATGATGGAAGTAAGCCTTCTTTTAGCGTAAGTCAACATAAGCAGTTTTATTATTGTTTCAAATGCAGGGCGAGTGGAAATGCAATTTCGTTTCTCATAGATCACCAAGGGCAAACTTTTATGGATGCCTTGGAATTTTTAGCAACTAATGCAGGCATAGAAATTCCTAGAAACTCAAACAGCATAAATAATGAAGATTTTAAAATTTTTGACAAAATCAATGATCTTACGGTGAAGTTTTTTCAAAAAAATCTTTCTGAGCAAAGCGAATCTAGTTCTGTTTACAAATATCTTAAAAGTAGAAATATTGAAGGGGAATCTTCCCAAAATTTCTCCTTAGGATTCGCAACTAAAAGCTGGGATGATTTATACAAATATCTACTTAAAGAGGGTATATCTAGAGAAGATATTTTGAAAACAGGATTAATCAAAACCTCTGATAAAGGTAAAGATTATGACTTCTTTAGGAATAGATTAATGTTTCCGATACGAAATAGAAGAGGGCAGGTTATAGGTTTCGGTGGCAGAGTAATTGAGAATGAAGAACCAAAATACCTTAATTCTGCAGAATCTCTGGTATTTAAAAAAAATAGGGAGCTGTATGGCCTTTATGAATCCATTGAGCAAAATAGAAACATAAACAAAATTTTAGTGGTTGAAGGTTATACAGACGTCATTGCTCTGTTTGCAGGTGGTTTTCCTTATGCGATGGCTACACTTGGGATAGCGACATCAAAATATCATCTTGAAAATATTCTAAAAATTACCAATGAAGTAGTTTTTTGTTTTGATGGTGATCAAGCAGGATCAGATGCAGCTAGAAGAGCAGTAGAAGTCACATTGCCTTTCATTAACGATAATAGAAAGTTCAACATTTTGTTTCTTCCTGAAGGGCAAGATCCTGCAAGTATTATGGAAGAGCATGGTACGAATAAATTTGAGGAATATTTGAGTAAATCAGTAGTGCTTTCTAAATATATTCAAGATTCTTTTCTTGCTGGGACTGACGATTCAATAGAAACAAAAGCAAACGCTATGAGAAGTTTTCAAAATTTTATAAAATCTATCCCGCCATCAAATTTCAAAACATTACTGGTTAAAGACTTTTCATCGAAATTAGGTTTCAAAGTTGATGAAGAAATCCAACCAGCAATAAAGAAAAAATCTTTCACGATGAAAGAAAACGAAACCATTATAGAAAGTACAATTTTAAAAAAGATTCTAGCGGTTGTATTAGATTTTCCTGGAAGAATAAATTTAGATTTGTTCTCATATTTTGACGTGAAGTCGCAAACAAAGGAGGAAGAAACAATCGCTAAGATAATTGAATTTTGTAAATCAGCCCCCAACTATAATGCAGGACAATTAATTGAAGAATATCCTGAATTGAAGGGAGATATTACTTCTATCGCTGCTGGCGAGAATATAGTTTCCGAAGCCAAAGCTAATGAATACATTGAAGAATCAATTAATTTTTATTTAAAAAAAGAGAATATTTCGAATCATGTATATCTACAAAAAAAACACATGGATGGAGATATTACGGAAAAAGAAAAGATCGAATTGAAAAAAAGTTTGCTTGAAAAATTTGAAGCATTAGATGATCAAGAAAAAGAGCTTCTAAAGTCTTTGTAACTTTTTTACATATTTATTCAAACTTAAGCTCTTAGAAGATATAATCAACGACCTTTTTTAGAAATACATGTACGACGACGATTTAGAGAATAGCGGTTTAAGAGAACTCATTGAAAAAGGGAGAGAGCAAGGATATATATCTTATGCTGATATCAATGATTTCTTACCAGAAGATGTATCAGACCCTGATCAACTTGAAGAAGTTATTTCTCTTATAAATGAATTAGGACTTGAAGTTTTAGAGAATCCTCCTACCGAGGGCTCAGATTTCATGCCTGCTGCTGAAGATCCACAAGAACAACCAGACCCAGAGGGTGAAATAGCAATTGAGTCGGAAGTAGGCAGAACAACAGATCCAGTAAGGTTGTACATGAGGGAAATGGGATCGGTTGATTTGTTAACCAGAGAAGGCGAAATATCAATAGCAAAACGAATTGAGGATGGCGCCAGAGATCTTCTTAGCGCATGCGTTCACTATCCTGGAGTAGTTGAGGGAATAATAGAGGATTATAAGTTAACTAAAAAAGGAGAAAAAAGACTTTCAGATTTGATCGTTGGCTTTATGGATGAGGATGAAGCTCCTTCGGAAGCTGCTGCTAATAAAGACACAAACGAAACAGACGATGATGTTGAGGAAGAAGAAGATTCTGGAATAAATGAAGAAGAACTAGAAAAAAGATTTGCTTCCCTCAGAAGACAATTCAACAAAACTGAAAAAACCATTGCTGCTAGCGGAAGAAGCAGCACAAAAGCTCAAACTGACTTGGAAAAGTTAGGAGAAATTTTTAAGTTCCTTAAATTATCCCCAAAAAAATTCGAAACAATCGCTCTTCCTGCAAGATTAAATTTTCAGCAAGTTAAAGAACTGGAAAGGCTCATTTACGATATTTGTGTCAGAGAGTCAAAAATGCCACGCAAAGAGTTTATTGAAATTTTTGTAGGCAGTGAAACAAAAGCTAATTTCTTAGACTCAACTTTAAGGTCAAAAAAACCTTTTGTGAAAGAACTTAAAACTCGAAAACCAGAGATTAATTTAATTCAAAAAAGAATAAATTCTTTAGAAAAGGTATCTGGGCTGACTGTTCCTCAATTAAAAGAAGTGAACATGAGGATTACAAAAGGTGAATCAAAAATTAGAAGGGCTAAAAAAGATATGATTGAAGCCAACTTAAGGCTAGTCATATCAATAGCAAAAAAATACACCAACAGAGGTCTCCAATTTTTAGATCTTATTCAAGAGGGAAACATCGGTCTCATGAAGGCAGTAGATAAGTTTGAATACAGAAGAGGTTACAAGTTCTCTACTTATGCAACTTGGTGGATAAGACAGGCTATAACAAGGTCGATAGCAGACCAAGCAAGAACCATAAGAATTCCTGTCCATATGATTGAAACAATCAATAAACTAAACAGAATTTCCAGACAGATGCTTCAGGAAATGGGTAGAGAACCAACTCCAGAAGAGCTAAGCGAAAGAATGGAAATGCCTGAAGATAAAGTTAGAAAAGTTCTAAAAATAGCAAAAGAGCCAATCTCAATGGAAACACCTATAGGAGATGAAGACGATACGACTCTGGGAGATTTTATTGAAGATCCACTTATGAGCTCGCCTATTGACGCCGCTACTGAAAATAATTTAACTGAAGCAACTGGCGATGTTTTAGGGAGTTTAACTGCCAGAGAAGCTAAAGTTTTAAGAATGCGATTTGGTATTGGTATGAATACCGACCATACTTTAGAAGAGGTTGGCAAACAATTTGATGTAACTAGAGAAAGAATCAGACAGATTGAAGCTAAGGCTTTGAGAAAGCTTAGGCACCCATCTAGATCAGCACATCTTAAAGGGTTCCTCGACGAATAATTTCTCTTAATTTGAATTTAACCTATATAATTCCTCTTCCTACGGGCCTGTAGCTCAGTTGGTTAGAGCAGCGGACTCATAATCCGTTGGTCGGAGGTTCGAGTCCTCCCGGGCCCACCAGCAGTTATCTTAATCCTTCTCAGAGAAGGGATCGGTGAAATGATTATCTTCTCTTTTAGGAAGAAAATCAGCATCATAAGCTCTTTCTGGATTTTCTCTAACTCTTCTATCAAGAGCTTCAGCATCCGGCCCAACTAAAATTCTCCATTGGTTTCTTTTCACTCCATCTAAAATAATTTTTGCAGCATCTTGAGCTGAAGTAAGCGCATTATTTTTGAAGTCATCTTGCCTTTGAATAATAGCCTCCCTAAATACTTCGAGTGATAAGTTATGAATTGGAGCACCTGCTTTCATCCAACCCTCTTTCATGAGTTGTAACTCATTATCATCTAAATCTTCAGGTCTTTTCCCTAAAATTATCCCTGTGTTCTGACTGATATCTGTTCCTATATGACCTGGCATAACCAAAGAAACATTTAAGTGCGGAGCATTTACTTTGAAATCATTAAGCATTGCTTCCGAAAAACCCTTCACGGCAAATTTAGCTGCTGAATATGAAGTATGTGGAACCCCGTCGCCCAAAGATGCCCAGAATCCATTTACGCTGCTTGTGTTAATTAAATGACCTTCGTCGCTTTTGATTAGTGCTTCCATAAATGCCCTAGAACAGTAGTAAACCCCATACCAACAAACAGCAAAAACTTTTTCCCACTCTTCAATATCGCTCTTTATGAAGCTTTGACCGCCTCCAATACCTGCATTATTAAAAAGTAAATTTATTGATTCAGACTGTTGTTCTTCTAAAACAGCATCTCTAAATCGTTCAACTTGTTCCTTATTTGAGACGTCGCATACATGCTTCGTTATTTTTACATTTGGGTTTATCGAAGCAGCCAAATCCATTGTCTTATCCATATTTTCTTCAATAACATCACACATAGAGACATTGCAGTTTGCTTTTGCTAATTGCAAAACGAGTTCTCTTCCCATACCTGTGCCACCCCCAGTGACAACAGCAATTTTATTTTCAAAGGATTTCATAAAACTATCTTATGACTTATCGAAGTATAAGGAAACGATAGAATATGTTAAAAATAGTAAAAAGGAGTTTAAAAATGACTAAAAAAGTTTGTCTAGTTATAGGCGCTGGTGGTGGAATTGGAGCAAACATAGCCAGAAAATTTGCAACTGAGGGTTATCACTCCTGCTTAGCAAGGAGAACGGATAAAGATGGTCTTGATAAATGGATTAAAAATATTGAAGCAGAAGGAGGAGAGGCTTCAGGATTTTTAATTAATGCAATTGAAGAAGGTGCAATAGAAAAACTGATCAAGGATATTGAGGAAGGTATCGGACCGATTGATACTTTGGTTTATAACCTTGGAGCTCAAACTGGGATGAAGCTCTTGGATCAAACAAGCTTAAAAGAATTTGAATGGGGCTGGAAGATGGCTACCCAAGGACTCTTTAGAGTGGCTAAAGAAATTTGTCCTGTGATGGCCAGCAGAGGAGAGGGCTCTTTACTTGTCACTTCAGCTACTGCAGCTGTCAGAGGTAATAAGACTCAACACTCTCATGCTGCTGCAATGGGAGGCAGAAGAATGTTATGCCAATCTTTAAACGACGAGTTTGGCCCACAAGGAATCCATGTTGCTCATATTGTTATTGATGGTGCCGTTGATGCTCCTGATACCCTTGGAAAAATGCTCGGACCGGATATGTATCAAAAGATGAGAGAAACCAGAGGTATGGAGCACGATGGATTAATTCTTCCTGAAAAAGTTGCTGAAACTTATTTTCATCTCGCCAATCAACATAGATCTACTTGGACTCATGAAATAGATATCAGATCCTTTTCTGATATGGCCTGGTGGAATACAGACAGTTCATTCACCAACAAATAAAAAAAGGCGACTAAAAGTCGCCTTTTTTTTATCTATTTAAATTTACTGTTCTAATCTGTAAGTAAATCCAAGCTTGAATATCCTTCCTAAAGGATTATGAGTAGTTGGATCATAATTCATTTCCCAATTTACAAGCGGTGGATTTTTATTTTCAATGTTGTAAATAGAGAAAGTAGATGAGAATTGATCAGTAAAGTTATAGGATACGTGCCAGTCATAAGTCACAAAGCTATCAATTTTTTCTCTTCCTAGAGGAATGTATCTTCTATCCTCATAAGATCCGATAGCGTTTATAGCTACGAAGGTATTAAACCTATCTTGAGTATAGCTGAAATAAGCCTTACCTTTGTCTTTAGGCATTGGTCTACAAGAGTTGCTGAAATTGAAGTAACCAGCACATTCGTAGGCAGCAGCAATTTGCACACCACCTTTCAAGTAAGGATCAACATCATATTTTTGGATAGAGGTACCTTCAAAGGCAGCCACGAAAGTTCCAGCACCTACGTCTCCCTCATATTTTACAAGGTAGTCAATACCAGAAGTTTTAGTAGCAGGTCCATTTACATAGAAAGAAGTAATTATTCCTACATCTTCTGATGCAAAACCACCTTTGTTGTCTAAAGTAGCTGCACCACCAAAGACCTGTGATTGTACAGCTAAATGAGAAGCGGCTGTAGGATCAGGCAATTCATCAGCACCAGCACCAGCCTTATAAGCGGTTAGGATTTGATTGTAACTTTCTGTAATAATTGGATTATCGAAATCAAATTGATAATAATCCACAGTCATAATCCAGTTATCAGAACCAAAATTCGTGATAATTCCGAAGTTATAGGTATTAGCTTTTTCTGGATCAAGATTAGGATTACCTATCAAGTCGTTAGCTTTAAATGCTCCTGCATCTCCAACATACACTAAGGCAGTTCTTGGAGAGATTTTCGTTTCATCAATGTTAGGAGCTCTAAAGGTAGACTGAGCAGAAAGTCTGAATGCAAAAGCAGGGGTTACATCCCATTTCATCGTAACTTTTGGATCAGCTGAACTACCATAATCAGTATCTTCATATCTAACAGCTAATTGCATATCAAAATTATCTGTAATAGGTAACGCTAATTCCATGAATGCAGAATTCACTGATCTGTCACCATCAATTTCGTATGCTGGAGCTAAGAACATAAATAAACCAGACTTAGGATTACAAGCAGTTTGCCCCGGTAATTTACATGGGTATAAAGTACCGTCATGAAGATTCTTAGGATTGTTATGAAAAGGGTCTGTGCCCGTATCAAACTCTTCCGTAAGCGTATATTGTCTGAACTCATATCCAGCTAACCAGTAAGACATACCCCCACCTAACTGTGCCATCTCGCCTTGGAAATTAAATGATAATTGAGCAACTGAAGATTCAGCTTCAGTGATTCTAGGAGCTATCATCCATTTGAGAACTTCAGGATCATTAGACAAAGAAGCTTCATAAGTTGGATTAATTACCGCTCCATTTTGGTTAGGAAGTTCAATTGCATTAGAAAAAGGGTTTAACCATTTACAGTCCCCAACCCCTTGTTGAGCTCCATTTGAAGTATCAAAAGTTGGATTAAGGACACCTGGCGCGCCCAAGCTAGTTACAGATGCTCCACAATTAGGTCCACCGTATCCGTGCAAGGCAGCAGCAAATTTCCATTGAAGTGTATCTTTACTTTCTAAAGTACCTGCAGAAAGTCCGTAATTGAAGTTCGCCGTGTAAGAGATCGTATCTGTCACATCGCCGTCAATTGAAAAGGCTAGCTTCATGGTGTCATATCGTCTAGAACCCATTTCAGCGCCATTTTCATTCCCCCAAGGGATACCTGCAGCAGCAGCTGGCCTGGTTCTCACAATAAAGTTTTGTATTCCAGGCAAACCTGGGTAACTAAATCCATTCTTGTAAGACTCAACAGCAGTATTAAAAGCTGGATAGTCTGCTTGAAGCTGTAACAGTCCTGGATGATTTATTGGCACACTATTACCTGCTGGATTGTTAGGCGGATAAGAAGGTGAAGTTGCCCAATTAGGCACGTCTGTTTGACCATAAAATACTTCGAAGGAAATATTTTGATCGTTTACAATTCCTTCGGTCTCAAAAAATAAAGATCCATGTTCTTCATCTTCCTGAACGTTATCAAACCATGCGTATTGATAACCACAAATAAATCCGTATACAAGTTGACCACCACCGGCTACACAGCCAGGATCAGCGGTAATTTGAGTTGCAGGAGCAGAGGCACCAAATAAGGATGCTGGAACCGTTAAAGATCCGGGGTTACCCATTGTTGACCAACCGTGAGCAGCTCTACCGAAATCAGGTGATCGAGTTGCATACGGCATAATGGCAAAATCGGTATCTTTGGCAGCTAATTGTCTTTTGTTCATGTAACTACCTGCAAATAAGAAATCGAAACCGCCAGCCTCAGCTCCATACTTAAATGAGAATTGTGCTTCTGGTCCATCAGTGCCCTCAAAACTTCTGGCACTTCCGTTGACTTCAAAACCTTGAAATCCTATATCAGTTGTAAAATTGACCACTCCTGAAATTGCATCGGAACCATAGGTTGCAGCAGCACCTTCTTTCAGAATTTCAATTGATTTCATTGCTCCAATTGGTAGCTGATTAATATTCACCGATCTGTTTGCACCTATGGCAAGTGGAATGGTAGGAAATCTATTTCCGTTAACAAGAACCAAAGTTCTTTGAGGACCAAGCCCTCTAAGGTTTATGTTAGCCACCCCTTCAGAACCATTGGAACCGAACTGGTTTGATTCTCCATCCATACCTGTGGATGAGGGAACTAGTTTTACTAATTCCATTAAACTTAAATTACCCTGTTGGGCTAAGGTTTCCTTATCAAAAATGGAAACCGGATTGCCTGTATCAATAGGCGTACCTTTTATTAAGGTCCCGATAACTACTACTTCTTCTTCATCTTGTGAAAAGATTGTTAAAGAAAATAATAAGAAAGACGAGATTATTAAGTATTTTAATAATACAAATTTATTCATATTTCCCCCCTAGAAAATAATCTATATGTCAGCAGAATATTCAACCTTTTGAAATGCGTCAACCCAAATATTCCTCTAGTCAAAAGTTTCATACAATAAAATGACAAAAGGTCAAGACTTTTAACTCCTCGTTTTTAATTCTTTAAAAATAAAAAAGTTATATTGATATCTCTAAAAGTAATTGATAATCATTCTCATTTGTATATAATTGAGAACGATTCTCATTATCATTAGTAAGTTTCCAACTCAATTATTGGAAAAATTGTGAAAAAAATTATTTATACCACGATATTCCTTTTGAGCTCGTTTAGTGTATTGGCTCAAAACAGCATCGAAGAAGTGGAAGTAAAAGGAAAAGTTTTATACGTTGATCAAGTTAACTCTCTTAAACCCCCGATGCCTATTTTGGATGTCCCTCAATCTGTTTCAGTTATAACTGATGAAGAAATAAAAAACCAAGGTTTCAGAGAAATAGGAGATATTATTCGTTATTCGCCCGGCGTGAATACTTCTCAAGGGGAAGGGCATAGAGATGCAGTTGTCTTTAGAGGAGTTAGATCCACAGCAGATTTTTATCAAGATGGTGTTAGAGATGATGTTCAATACTACAGATCTTTATACAATGTGGAACAATTAGAAATTCTAAGAGGTCCAAACGCTTTGCTATTTGGAAGAGGTGGAACTGGAGGATTAATTAACAGAGTCTCGAAGAAAGCAGAAATAGGCGAAGCTTTTGGCTCATTTGATTTTGGTGCAGATTCTTTTGGCGCAACAGATCTTGCTGTGGACGCTAACTTTACAACTTCTGATACAACTGCAGTGAGATTAAACCTTCACACAGACCAACTTGCGAATCATAGAGATTTTTACGAAGGCGAAAGATACGGAATAAACCCAACCTTTAAGATTGTAGCTGGAGATACTATTGTAGATCTTTCTTACGAATACGCTGATCATGAAAGATTTATTGATCGTGGTATACCAACGGTAAACAATAGACCTGTTGAAAGTTTAAAAGATGTAGTCTTCGGTGTTAAAGGACTAAACTTACAAACCTTGGAAGCTAGCATTCTAAGAGCCAATGTAGCTCATGATTACTCTGATAACGGTAAGTTCAACATGAGTTTTACCTCAAGCGATTTCAAAAAAATGTACAAGAACCTTTATGCTGCAGCTTACGATGCATCAGCAAATACGGTTAAGCTTGATGGATACCTAGATCCTACAGAAAGACAGAACATGATTCTTAATGCTAATGTTGTAAACCAATTTAGCAACGGTTCAACTTCTGGAACGCTTTTAGTAGGTCTAGAATTTGTTGATACTGACAATAAAAATTATCGATACAACACTTTCTTTAATAACAGAGCAGGAAGTGATGCTGGCGAGCCTACAGATCAGCAAATTTTTAACATTACACGACCATTAAATATTGCAAAAACTTCCACAGGTCTTGATTCCACAGTTGACTATACAACTGATTTAAAAAGCAGCTCAGAGTCAGATATCATAGTTACTTCTTTCTATTTGCAAGGTGATATAGATTTCTCCGATAACTGGAAGATGATAATTGGTGGTCGTTTAGATAACTTTGATATTACAGTTACTGACGTTAAAAAATCTCAAGATCAATCCAGAAAAGATGACATGTTCTCTCCCAGATTTGGTGTAATTTACAAACCAGTAGAAAACATGTCTTTATATGTTAGCTACAGTGAGAGCTTCCTTCCAAGATCTGGAGAGCAGTATAAAAAGTTTGATGTTAGTGGAGCTGCTCTTGATCCAGATGTCTTTAAAAACACTGAAATTGGTTACAAGTACGACATAAGTGATGCTCTTATATTTTCAGCAGCGATCTTTAATTCTGCGTCAACTAGAGCTGAAAAAGATAATGAGACTGGAGAACTAAATGAAATCAGAGGTCTTGAAGTGGAAGGAGTTGAAATTGAACTGTCAGGTCATATTGATGATCAAAATAACTTAACTTTTGGCTATACGTCACTTGATGGAGTTACTACCAAGGGAACTAAGCAACCAAGAGAGCTTCCGAATCAGATGCTTTCACTATGGTATTCATACCAGGCAAATGAAACTTTTGGCTTTGGTCTGGGTGTTACTCATCAAGCCGAATCTTTCATTAAAGATACTTCTAATGGAAGCACTGGGCTAGCATTACCAGATTTCACAAGGGTTGATTTTGCACTTTATGTAAATGCATCTGACAACGATGTAGTGAGAGTGCACATAGAAAACTTAACAGATGAATTATATTTTCCTCATTCGCATAGTACCCACCAAGCATCTGTCGGTGAGTCTTTAAGTTCAAGAGTTTCTTACTCAAGAAGATTTTAAGAGGGAAAATTTAATCTATGAACTATCTTGCTTCGAATTCTAAGAGCTTAGTAACCTTTGGCGGAGCCGTTTTGAAGATCAATACCCTAGTCTTGGATTCGAAGCAGGACTTGTATAAAGCTCAGTTCTTAATTAGGTGAGAGAACTGAAGGGAAAATCAATCTTACAATCTGTACCTATCATCAAGATTGATTTTCCCAACACTTTTAAGAATTTTGGAAGAGTTTTTTTTATTCGTTTTTACTTAACACCCCTGGTGAAAAATTAAGCTCTTCCTCTCTTTATTTGTTAAATTATCATAATGAATGAATTCATCATAGTCTTTAGAGAAACCCTTGAAGCCTCACTAATCGTGGGGATTATCTATACCATTCTCATCAAAAATGAGCTGTATGAATCCATAAAAAAACTTTGGATAGGTGTCGCTGCAGCACTCGTCTTTAGTGTTTTAGTAGGTTATTTGGTCTATGTACTTAAAGAGAGTTTTAGCAATGAATCTGCAAGAGCTCTTTTTGAGTCAGTATTCATGTTCATTACAGCTGGATTGATCTGGTATGTTATTTTTTGGCTTTCGAAACACGTAAGTGACAGAAAACAAATCGAAGCGGAGACTAATACTGCTGTCCAAGCATCAACTTGGGGAATCTTTTTTGTAATTTTCTTCTCGATCTTAAGAGAAGGATTTGAAACAGCAATTTTTCTCTTAGGTAGTTTCTCTATGACAGGATCTTTTAGCTATCTTGGGTTCATAATAGGCGCTGCGTTAGCAATTTTGATTGGTTATCTTGTCGTTGTTCAAGGCAGAAAGATCAACTTAAGATCATTTTTTCAGGCGACAACTTTATTGTTAGTCTTTCTAGCCTCAGGCATGATTGCTTACGGCACGCACGAAGCAGAAAGTTACTTAGTTAAGTCAGATAATCTTCAACTGATAGGCTTAAAAAGTAAATCAGACATTGCTCGTCCTTGGGACATCTTACAACCTAAGGATAGTCTCAAAGAGAAAGACAATCCTTTCTTTTATTCCTATGATTTGAAAGGTAAGCAGAAATACACACACATTATGCATGACAGCGGAAGAGTTGGCGTATTTCTTAAAGGTTTTTTTGGTTACAACAGTAACCCCAATTATGTCGAATTACTTTTCTGGATCATTTCGTTGATAGGCGGTATTGCTCTTTGGAGATCTTTCTACCGGCCTGCAACCTAAGTTACAGATTTAAATTAACTAATTTGTCGTCTGCTTTCACCCTTTGTAAGTTCATTTCTGTCCATACATCATCAATTGCACTTAAAAAATTCTGGATATCTGATGCGTTATGTTTTGGTGTAATGGTTACTCTAAATCTTTCATCACCCTTTGGAACTGTTGGGAAGAAGACGGGTTGAATATAGATACCGTGCTTATCTACTAAGAGATTTGCTGCGTCTTTACACAGTATAGGATCTTTAATAAGAATTGGAATTATATGACTATCATTTTCAATAAATGGAATTTTAAGATTTCTTAATCCAGATCTTATTTGATCGGAATTAAATTTTATTTCACGTCTTAGATGATCTGCTTTTTTTGAAAGCTTAATAGCTTTAATAGAACTAGCCACAATGGATGGATTAACTGAAGAAGTAAATATGAAACCAGGTGCAAAACTTCTAATGAAATCTATTATGTCCGCGTTGGCCGCCACATAACCGCCTAATTGACCAAAAGATTTTGAGAGAGTTCCGTTGATAATGTCTATCTTATCGGAGACTCCAGCTTCTGCAGCTATCCCTCTTCCTTCTGGACCGTACAAGCCAACAGAATGAACTTCGTCTAAGTATGTCAGCGCATTGTATTTTTCGGCGAGCCAAATAATTTTTTCAATAGGAGATCTTAAGCCTTCCATGGAATAAAGGGATTCAAACACAATCATTTTAGGAGTATTTGCATTTGACGTTTTTAAAAGCTCTTCTAAATGTTCGGTATCGTTATGTCTAAAAATATGTACTTTAACGTTTGCATTTTTAATGCCTTGAATCATTGATGCGTGATTAAGCTCATCAGAATATATTTCAATTCCTTCTAATTTTTTGCATAAGGTCCATAAAGTAGATTGATTGGCTGTGTAAGCCGATGGAAATATCAAGGCAGAATCTTTTTTGTGCAATTCAGCTAGCGTTCTTTCAAGGTCCGCATGGTAAGAGGAAGTACCAGAAATGTTTCTAGTACCGCCGGAGCCGGTGCCTAATTCTTGAGTAACTTTTATGGTTTCATTAACAATAGCAGGATGTTGGCTCAAGTTAAGATAATCATTGCTGCACCAAACTTCTACTTGTCTCTTAGAATCTCCATCGCGTTCGGTTGCTTTTGGAAAAGTTGATCGTGTTCTATTTATTTCGCGGAATTTTCTATATAACCCTTGCGACTTGAGTGATTTAAGCTCATCGCTAAAAAATTTTTCATAATTCATTTACTACCTACTATTTAGTTCAGCTTGCTTTATAAGATGAATTGGTGAGAACTATAACACATCAGAACTTCTTCCAACATTCGGGTATCATTGTGTTTTTGTTAAGAACAAACAGTTATATTGAAGAATATTAGAATACTTTCAAGAAATAGCAGTCTGGCTAAAATACAAGCTCATCTGGTTGCAGATGAGATCAAAAAAAAATTCCCTGACATGATTGTCACTCATTCTTATAGAGATACCAAGGGCGACATAGATTTAACAACTCCTTTAAGCAAAATGCCCGAACAAGGAGTCTTTACATCAGATCTGAGAGATGCACTTTTAAATGATGAAGCCGACATGGTTGTTCACTCATGGAAAGACTTGCCTATTGAAATGCCTAAAGGCACTGATATTGTCTCAACGCTACCTAGGTCTGACAGTAGGGATATTCTTTTTTTTAAAAATGACTCAATTAAAAAAAAATCTTTAAAGATCTATTCATCTTCTCCACGAAGAGAGAGAAACCTTTCAATATCTTTGCCTGATTTATTGCCGTGGAAAACCTCTAAGATTGAATTTCATTCAATCAGAGGAAATATTCAAACTAGATTTTCTAAATTTTTGAACGATACATTAGATGGAGTAGTTATTGCTAAAGCAGCTATTGATAGGCTTGCTAGGGATCAGGATTTTGTTGAGCTTTATAAAAAGAATTCTCATTCATTCTCTTGGATGATATTACCAAATTCAATCAATCCGTGTGCTCCAGGTCAGGGTGCTCTTGCTATTGAAGTTGCAGAAAACAATGATTTTGCAAATTCTATTGCAGCCTCTATCAACGATGAAATTACTTTTGATGTAGTATCTAGAGAGAGAAAAATCCTTTCTCAACATGGAGGAGGATGTCATCAAAAAATAGGCGTATCAATAAGAAAGATTAACTTAGGCGAGATAACCAACATCATCGGTCTAACAGAAGAGGGCATTGAATTAAAAGAAAGCACTTTTAATCGGATGCCAAAGCTAAACGTTGAACAAAAGGTAAATAAAAATGCAATTTTTCCAGAAGAAAAAGCAGAAAGTGTTTTTTTTAAGCGCAAATTTATTAAAACCGCTATAAAAAAAATAGAAGCAATGGAGAACAAAGGAATTTTTATTTCCAGACAAGATGCTTTGTTGGATGGAATTAGAATTAACGCATCAAATATTTTGTGGACAGGTGGAGTTGAAACTTGGAAAAAACTTGCAACGAAAGGCTACTGGATAAACGGCACATCAGACAGTTTAGGAAAAAATAATGAACCGCCTTGTTCTTTATTTGATGATTTAGATTGGTTGAATTTTACGCATGATAGAAACCAAGAAAAAAGTTCAATGGAAAAATTCTTCTCATACGAACTGACACCAAAAGAAGAAGATATAAAAATAAAGAATAAACAATATTTTTATTGGATGAGCGGAAGTGCTTTTGAATATGCGCTTGAATTATATCCTAATATTATCGAAGCTAATCATGCATGCGGTTTAGGGGCAAGCTATGACATAATTGACCGCCAAATTTCGGGAAAAGTTGTACCTTTTCTAAATTACGAAGATTGGAAACATCAAATAACTGCTGATACAGATGAATAGAAAATTTCCAGATACTAGATTGCGAAGGTTGCGCAGTAATCCGTCACTGCTAAAAATAACTGCAGAAACCAGCCTATCAGTCGATGATTTAATACAACCTATCTTTGTCAAGGAAGGGATCAAAAAAGCTGAAGCAATTGAATCCATGCCAAACGTAAACAGATATTCAAAGGAAGGTACGATTGATTACTGCAAAAGCTTAATGGATCTGGGAATAAAAGCTGTCGCTCTTTTCCCTGTGATAGATTCTAAAAAAAAGGATTTAGAGGGCATTGAGGCATTTAATCGAAAAAACTTAATTTGTGGGACTGTCGAGTCGATTAAAAAAAAGATTCCAGAATTAGTTCTTATTGTAGATGTTGCCCTTGATCCCTATACCGTGCATGGCCACGATGGAATATTGGATAAAAAAGATTACGTAGATAATGACAAAACAGTCGAAGTACTAAAAAAGCAAACCTTAGTTCTAGCAGATGCGGGAGCAGATGTAATAGCACCTTCAGATATGATGGATGGGAGAATTGGTGCTATTAGAAAAGAGCTTGAGCTAAATAATTTTTTTAACACAGTAATTCTTTCTTACGCTGCAAAATACAGTTCAAAATTTTATGGTCCCTTCAGAGAAGCTGTTCAGTCATCGTCTAATTTAGGCAAAGGAAATAAAGATTCCTATCAAATGTCGCCTCAAAATATTAATGAAGCTCTATACGAAGTTGAGATGGATCTAAATGAAGGAGCAGATGCCGTAATGGTAAAACCTGGCATGCCTTACTTGGATGTAATACGTGCGGTAAAAGAAAAATTCAAAGTACCAACATTTGCTTATCAAGTATCAGGTGAATACTCAATGCTGAAAGGTGCAATTGAAAAAGGGTGGTTGCAGGAAGAAGTTTTGATGGAAGTTTTACATTCTTTCAAAAGAGCAGGCTCTGACTGCATACTGACTTATGCTGCAGAAGAAGTTGCACAGAAATTGAGCTGAATCATGCCCAATTATAAATTTGAAAATGCTTTAGCAAGGGAACCTCAATCTTGTCCTCCAATATGGTTCATGCGACAGGCAGGGAGATACCATAAACACTATCAGTCTCTGCGCAAAAAATATTCTTTTGAAGAGCTATGTAAAAAGCCTGAGTTAGCTGCAGAAACTGCTTTAGGACCAATTGAGGATTTTGACTTTGATGTTGCAATTCTTTTTAGCGATATTTTGTGGCCGTTACAAGCAATGGGGATGAATTTAGTATTTGATCCAGGGCCAAAATTTGAGGATATTCTCACTGAGCAAAATTTTAAAAAACTACTACATAAAAAAGATCTCAGATTTATGGAGTTTCAATCGGAAGCCCTACAGTTAACAAAGGGAAAATTAGGTCACGATAAATCGCTAATTGGTTTTGTGGGAGGCCCTTGGACAGTCCTCTCCTTTGGCATGGAGACTAATAAATTAGGGAGCAATTCTATAAGCCTTACAAGAGAAAAAAATTTCATGCTGGAGGAGTTTATTATTCCTTTTCTACAAAAAAATATTTCCATGCAAATTGAAGCAGGGGCTGAAACTGTAATGATTTTTGATTCTTCAGCACATCAGTTAGATGATAAAGATTTTTCATCATATTTAGAAAAGGTAATAGAAAATATGATTAAACCTTTCGAACAAAAAGTTGGCTACTATGCGAAAGAAGAAGTTGATTACAATTGCATTATTTCCCATGCCAATAATAACGAAAACTCTTTTGCAGGAATTGGCATAGATTCACAAACTTCATTGCAAGAAACACTAACAAAGGTTGATCATGGATTTGTGCAAGGAAACTTTGATGAACTAAAAATTCTTGCTGATTCTAATGAGTTTCATCAAGCGCTAGATCATTTCATTGAAGGCATGCTTGCATTAAGTCAAGAAGAGAGGGTCGGTTGGGTTTGTGGCTTAGGACATGGAATTAATAAAGACACACCTGAAAAACATGTAAAACATTTTGTCAGTCAAATTAGGCAGGCTTTTAAATGAAATTTAAAGGAGAACAAAATTTTCAGCATGAAAATGAGCAAAAAAAAGGATTGCTTATTGCCTACTTAGGAACACCTGACTCTCCAGATGTATTAAGCGTAAGAAGGTACCTTAAAGAGTTTCTATCTGATCCTAGAATTATTGAAGTGCCAAAAATAATTTGGTGGTTTGTTTTAAACATTTTTATTTTAAATTTTAGATCGTTCAACTCAGCTAGGTTATACAAGTCAATATGGACTGATGGAGGATCGCCTTTATTAGTCAATTGCATCAAGATAAAAGAAAAGGTTCAAAAATCTCTGCCATCAAATTATCAAGTAGCGCTTGGGATGAGGTATGGAAACCCGAGCATTAAAAGCGCTCTCAATGAATTAAAAGAAGCAAACTGTAGAGATATTGAGGTAATCACTCTTTTCCCTCATTACTCAGCTACAACTGTTGGGAGTATTTTTGATGCAGTATCGAAAGAAATTCAATCATGGAGATGGGTGCCAAGTATAAAATTTCTTAATAGCTACCATGATAATCCGTTACTGATTGAAATCTTGTCTAAAAGGATCCAAAAAAGTTTTGAATCTCAGGGTAAACCAGACAAATTAGTATTTTCTTATCACTCTATACCGAAGAAATATTTTGACTCAGGAGATCCCTATCATTGCCTATGCCAAAAAACCTCTAGATTGATAGCAGAAAAACTTTCCTTGGAAGAGAAAGATTACATCACAGCTTTTCAGTCTAGATTTGGTCCATCTGAATGGTTGAAACCTTATACGAGCGAAACAATGAAATCTCTTCCCAAAGAGGGCATAAAATCAGTTCAGGTAGTATCTCCAGGTTTTGGTGTCGACAACTTAGAAACTTTGCAGGAAATTGATATAGAGAATAAAGAATATTTTGAGGATGCTGGAGGAGAAAATTTTCATTACATTCCTTGCCTCAATGACGATGATGATCACGTTGAATTCCTTATAAGTTTAATTGGTAAATAAAATTGGAAATCAAAGAAAAAAAAGAATTGGCTTCAAATTGGTTTCGAGACTTAAGAGATACCTTTTGCTCTTCCTTTGAATTAATTGAGGGTAATAAATATAGCTTTGAAAGAAAATCATGGCCTCATAGACACTCCGGCGGTGGCGAAATGAGTATCATGAAAGGCGAGGTGTTTGAAAAAGTTGGAGTAAATATTTCAACTGTCTCAGGTAAGTTTCAAGAAGATTTTAGAGAACAAATAAAGGGCACAGAACAATCTCCGGAATATTTTGCAACTGGAATAAGTCTGGTTGCGCACATGAATTCACCAAAAATTCCTGCATTTCATTTCAATACAAGATTTCTTGTTACAGGGGAATCTTGGTTTGGAGGTGGGGCAGACTTAACTCCAACCTTGTCCGATAAAGAGGCAGTTGATCTATTCCATAATCAAATGAAAGATGCTTGTAGCGACTATAAAAAGGATGCCTATGAGGAATACAAAAAAAATTGCGATGAATATTTTTACTTGGCCCATAGAGCAGAACCTAGAGGAGCTGGAGGGATTTTCTTTGATCACATTAATTCAAATGACTGGGAAATAGACTTTGATTTTATAAAACAAGTCGGCAAATCTACTCATCAAGTTATTACACAAATTGTAGAAAGTAAAAAAGACCTTTCTTGGACTGAAGAAGAGAAAAATTTACAACTTATAAAAAGAGGAAGATACGTTGAATTTAATTTGATCTGGGACAGAGGAACTTTATTTGGACTAAAAACTGGTGGCTCGACTGAAGCAATTCTGATGTCTATGCCTCCAACAGCAAAGTGGGATTGATGTTTTATCTCACTTTGAAAGTTATTCATATCTTTTCAGTAATTTCATGGATGGTAGTGCTACTCTATCTGCCAAGATTGTTTGTCTATCACCAAAAACATATTGATAAAGAAGAAGTCGGAACAGTTTTTAAAGTGATGGAAACAAATTTGATAAGAATAGGTCACGTTGCCTTTATCGCAACCTGGCTATCAGGGGGTCTCCTGATTTCTTATTCAGGAATGGGAGAGTGGCTCATAATTAAAATATTCCTGGTGTTACTAATGACCTTTTTGTATGGATTTTTTATTCTTTCAGCTCAAAATTTCAAAATGAATCGAAACAAAAGAAGCGAGCTGTTCTTTAGGATAATTAATGAAGCACCGGCAGTTCTTCTGATAGGAATTCTTATTTTGGTAATTTTTAAGCCCTTTTAATTATTTTCCTAATCTTTCATTTTTTTCTTCGTTTATAATACATAAATGCAGAGAGCAGTTTATCCAGGTACTTTTGATCCTATGACTATGGGTCACGTTGACTTAGTTAAAAGGGCAAGCAAGTTATTTAATTCAGTAATAATCGCAATTGCTTCCAGCGATTCGAAGAAACCTATGTTTTCTCTTGAAGAAAGGATCGAGATAGGAAATAAAATATTTGCTGACGATCCTAAGGTTGAAGTGGTTGGTTTTTCTGGATTATTAGTCAACTTTGCTAAAGATAACGATGCAAATATTTTAATCAGAGGTTTAAGGGTAGTGGCAGACTTTGAATACGAATTTCAATTAGCTAACATGAATAGGGCGATGAGTCCTGATATTGAGAGCGTATTCCTTACTCCAAAAGAAGAATACTCTTATATCTCATCAAGTTTAGTGAAAGAAATTGCTACGATGGGCGGAGATGTAACAAGGTTTGTCGACGCAGTGACCTTAGAAGCTCTTGATCAGAAGATCAAAAATTAGTGCTGACAATTTGAGCAGAAGACTGTACTTCTGTTGCTCATTCTAATTTCTTTGAGAGTTTTTCCGCACCTTAGACATTCTTCGTTTCCTCTTCCGTATACCTTTAATTCAACCTTAAAGTAACCCGGAGCACTGTTAGGATTCAAATAATCTCTCAAAGTTGTTCCTCCAGCCTTAATAGCTTTCTTCAAAACTTTCTTTACTGAGGCAACTAAAGCTTTGGCTTCATTTTTTGTAATCCTGCTGGCTTTTTTTGTCGGTCTTATATTCGAATCAAATAAGGCTTCGCATGCATAAATATTTCCGATACCAACTACAATCCTTGAATTCATTATCAAAGCCTTAATTGGAACTTTTCTTCCTCTAGATATTTCATAGAGGAAGGTTTCATGGAAAGCATCAGATAATGGTTCTGGTCCAAGTGATTTGATAAGAAAATGATTTTTAATATCTTTAGTGTAATGAATTGAGCCAAATCGTCTTGGATCTGTGTATCTGAGTATCATTCCATTTTCAAAACATAAATCCCAATGGTCATGTTTTTCTGAAGATATATTATTGGACAAGTATCTTAGACTTCCTGACATGCCTAAATGAATTAAAAGATACTCTGATCCTAAATCAACAATCAAATATTTCGCTCTTCTTGAAAGAGAAGAAACGTTTTTAGAAATTAGTATCTTTGATAAGTTCGATGGAACCGGCCAACGAAGATTTTTATTTCTTAATTCAAAAGACTTTATCCGACTTTTTTCTAGTTTAGGTTTGAGAGCTCTGACAGTAGTTTCAACTTCTGGTAATTCAGGCATGAATTAATTCATAAACTCATCAAGGTTATACAGATCTTGCGGTGAAAGAGTACCTGCAGAAAGTTTTAAAGCAAAATCGGAGAGGATAAAGTCGTATTTTGCAGAAGCGTAATCTCTTTCAGCAGCAAAAACATTTCTTTGAGCATTCAAAAGGTCAATTATATTTCTCGTATTTGCCTCAAAGCCATACTCTGTAGCAATTAAAGCTGATTCAGCTGATTTGAAAGCTTGTTCTCGCGCTTGGACATTAGCTCTCGCAGTTAAGAGAGATGAGTGTTTTGATTTTATGTCCTGAATAACACTTCTTGTAGTGAATTTAGTTTGTTCTTTTGCTTTATCATAATTCGCATATGCCTCTCTTCTTTTTGAATGAGCAATACCTCCTGCAACGAGCGGCCAGCTAAATTGTATTGAATAATTATTTGATTCTGTTTCTAAACCCAAGAGAGGATTTTCAATAAAGCCACCGAATCTTCCTTGATAAGAGGTATTACTATTGAGAGTTCCAACTAGATCAATATTTGGAATATGACCACCAATGCTCGCCTTTGCGTTGTTTTGAGCAGCCCTTTCAGATAGCTTAGTAGTTTTTAAAACATTACTATTTACGAGACCAATTCTTACCCATTCATCTTGATCATCAACTAATACTTTACCGAATGGATAATCCAATAAATCAGATATCTCAGGCGCTTCGTTGACCAAGGCTATTAATATTTCTCTTGCAACTTCTAACTGACCTTCGGACGCAATCCTTGAAACCCTTGATAAATCATAGAAAGCTTGGGTTTCTTGAAAATCTGTAATTGGGGATATGTTTTCTTCAAACAATCTCTTCGCTCTATCTAATTGTTTTTTTAGAGCTTTTTCTTCTGATACCGCTGTCTCCAAATTATTTTGAGCTTTTAACAAACCAAAATAAGCTTGCGCAACTCTAAAAATCATTTGCTGTTGAGACAAAAGAAATTGAGCAGCGGCACTTTCTGTCAAAGCTTTACCGCTGGCAAACTGAAACCATCTATCAACTCTAATAATCGGTTGACTCAATCTCAAGGAATAGCCAAATGAGTTGTATTCATCTGTTTTATTATTATCAATGAAGCTATTGTTCCAGGTAGTTGATGCACTGGTAGTAATCGATGGTAGAAGACCAGCTAATGTTTGTTCTTTAATTTCTTTGTTAGCTCTAAACGTTGCCTCTGCTATTTTTAATTGAGGATCTTCCTCCAAGGCAATTTCATATATTTCAGATAACGTTTTACTAAAAGCTGGTGCTGTTAAAAATAGTAAGAAAAAAGAAAAGATAAAAATTTTCATTTTAAGAATATCTTGATATTTTTTTAAAAGTTATCTTCATAATAATTTTTTGAGAGGCATTATGCTATAAAATATAGTTAATGAAAAAGTTAGACGTCAAAAGCATCAAAGAAGTTCCCTTTAACGACAATATTCAACAAACTGCCAGCTCCCAATTTAAAAATTCAGAGAAAGTTTACCTCTCCGGAAGCACAAAAGATATAAGAGTTCCCATGCGGAAAATAACTCAAACCTCTTTAAAAACTTCTGAGGGAGAAGAAAAGCAACCCTCAATTTTTGTTTACGATTCCTCTGGTCCATATACCGATCCAGAAGTATCTTTTGATATTAAAGAGGGCCTGCCTTCTTCAAGAACTTGGTTGAAAAAAAGGTTAGAAGAAGATCCATCAAGCACTCAAATGAGTCTCGCTAAAAAAGGCATTGTTACACCTGAAATGGAATACATCGCCATTCGAGAAAATCAGAACATAGAAAAGAATAGAAAACTGAAAGAAGGAACATTCCATGCAGGCGAGTCTTTTGGGGCCAGCATTCCACCTTTTTATACTCCTGAATTTGTGCGCGACGAGATAGCATGCGGAAGAGCGGTGATACCTGCCAATGTTAATCATCCCGAACTTGAACCTATGATTATAGGTAGAAATTTTAAAATCAAAGTTAACTCTAATATAGGAAATTCAGCCTTATCCTCCTCAATAGAAGATGAGGTAGAAAAGTTAACATGGTCCACGCGCTGGGGAGCAGATACAGTGATGGATTTATCAACTGGTAAAAACATACATGAAACAAGAGAGTGGATCATAAGAAATTCACCTGTACCAATTGGAACAGTTCCAATTTATCAAGCCCTTGAAAAAGTCAACGGCGTAGCAGAAGACCTCAATTGGGATGTCTTCAAAGAAACATTAATTGAACAAGCAGAGCAGGGCGTAGACTATTTCACAATCCATGCAGGAGTTCTTTTACGTTATGTTCCCATGACCGCAAAGAGAGTAACGGGTATCGTTTCAAGAGGCGGGTCCATTATGGCTAAATGGTGTCTTGCTCATCACGAGGAGAATTTCTTATATACAAATTTTCATAAAATCTGCGACATTATGCAAAAGTATGATGTAACTTTTTCTCTTGGGGATGGTCTCCGTCCTGGCTCAATAGCCGATGCAAATGATGAAGCTCAATTTTCCGAATTGAGGACTCTTGGCGAGCTTACGAAGATAGCTTGGGGCGAAAATGTTCAAACTATGATTGAAGGGCCTGGTCATGTTCCTATGCATTTGATTCAGGAAAATATGACTGAGCAACTTAAACATTGTGATGAAGCACCTTTTTATACTTTGGGTCCTTTAACTACTGATATCGCGCCAGGATATGATCATATTACTTCAGCAATTGGTGCTTCAATGATCGGTTGGTTTGGATGTGCCATGCTCTGTTATGTCACGCCGAAAGAACACCTAGGCCTGCCTAATAAGGAAGATGTAAAAGAAGGTTTGATGGCATATAGAATTGCTGCTCATGCAGGAGATTTAGCTAAAGGACATCCCGCAGCTCAGATTAGAGATAATGCTCTATCGAAGGCAAGATTTGAATTTAGATGGGAAGATCAGTTTAACCTTGGACTCGATCCAGAAAGATCAAGAGAATATCACGATGAAACGCTCCCCAAGGACTCTGCCAAAGTTGCTCATTTTTGTTCGATGTGTGGACCGAAGTTTTGCTCAATGAAGATTTCCCAGGAAGTAAGAGATTATGCAAAAAACGAGGAAGATAAATTATCTGAAGAGATGAAAAGGAAATCTGAAGAATTTTTAGAACAAGGTAGTGAAATTTACAAAGAAGTCTAAAGACAAGGAATAGTGGCAAAGGAGTATACATCCGAATCAATTGAGGTGCTCTCTGGTCTTGAGCCTGTTAGAAAAAGACCAGGAATGTACACAGATACTTCCAACCCAAATCACCTTATCGCAGAAGTTGTAGATAACAGCGTAGATGAGGCACTTGCCGGACATGCAAAACAAATATCAGTTCTTCTTTCAAAGGATGGATCCATTACAGTTGAGGATGATGGCAGGGGCATGCCAGTAGATATTCATCCAGAAGAGAAGGTTCCAGGCGTTGAGTTAATTTTTACCAGGTTGCATGCCGGTGCAAAATTTTCCAATAAGGATTACACCTTTTCGGGAGGGCTTCATGGTGTTGGAGTTTCAGTTGTCAATGCATTGTCTAAAAAACTAAATGCTGAAATCAAAAGAGATGGAAAAAAACATGAAATTCAATTTAAAGGCGGTGAAATCTCTAAACCACTCAAAGTAATTGATTCTGTCGGACAAAGGAACACCGGTACTAAGATCACCTTTTACCCTGATGAAGCATTTCTCGATACGACAAAAATATCAGTAAAAAATTTAAAGTATTCCCTCAAGGCAAAAGCTGTTCTTTGCTCAGGTTTGACCATAAATTTCATAGATAAGATTGCTAATGAAAAAGAGACGTGGTGTTTTGTCGATGGTTTGGGAGATTATTTAAAAAAATCCCTTGATTCAGAATTATTACCTATCGATCCAGTAGAAGGAGAATTCTTTGACGGAGAGCAAGGCCTTAGTTGGGCTACTGCCTGGTCAAATAAAATTCTCACGGAAAGTTATGTCAATTTAATTCCTACCATCGAAGGAGGAACCCATGAAGCAGGACTTAGGTCTGGAATTACTGAATCAATAAGAGAGTTTTGTTCACTAAGAAACTTAATTCCGAAAGGAATCAAATTGACTCAGGAAGATGTCATGAAAGATTGCTCTTTTATCTTATCCGCAAAGATAAAGGATCCTCAGTTTACTGGGCAAACGAAAGAAAAGTTATCTTCTAAAGATTTTCAAGTCACTGCTACTTCAATAATTAAAGATGCTTTTTCATTATGGTTTAATCAAGAAACAGAGGCAGCAGAAAAAATTGCTCTGCTAAGCATTGATAATGCTCAAGAAAGGTCAAAGCAAGTAAAAAAAGTAGAAAGAAAGAAAATTACAAAAGGACCAACTTTGCCTGGAAAACTTACTGATTGTGTTTCCACAGATGATGATGAAACTGAGCTTTTCTTAGTTGAGGGAGAATCAGCAGGAGGATCAGCCAAGCAAGCTAGAGATAGGAACTTTCAGGCTGTAATGTCTTTAAAAGGAAAGATATTAAATACTTGGGAAGTTGATACAGGTTCCATAACTCAGTCTCAAGAGGTGAAAGACATCTCTCTTGCTCTTGGTTTAGAGCCGGGATGTAGCGATTTAAACGGTCTTCGTTATGGGAAAGTTTGTATTCTTGCAGATGCTGATTCTGATGGTGCGCATATAGCAACACTATTGTGTGCTTTATTTTTGAGACACTTCAGACCTCTTGTTGAGGCTGGAAAAGTTTTTGTCGCACAACCTCCTCTGTATCGAGTTGATCAAGGGAAAGAAGTTTTTTATGCCCTTGATGATGAAGAAAAAGATGATTTGGTGAAACAGTTAGGCAAAAAAAATAAATCAAAGAAAATTGAAGTACAAAGATTCAAAGGTTTAGGAGAAATGAACCCAGGCCAGCTTAGAGAAACTACAATGATTAAAGACTCAAGAAAACTAGTAAAATTAACATTAGATCAGCCTACAAAATCAATATCTATGATGGATATGTTGCTCTCTAAAAAAAGAGCAGCAGATAGAAAAACTTGGTTAGAGGATAAAGGAAATCTAGCTACTTTAAGCAAAGGAGAATGAGCAAAGAAAGTGATCTGCCATTTTTCAATTACGCTGAAAAAGCGTACTTGGAATATTCGATGTACGTCATTCTTGACAGGGCATTACCTTTTATAGGAGATGGGTTAAAGCCAGTACAAAGAAGGATTATTTACGCAATGTCTGAATTAGGGCTTAAATCCAGCTCTAAATTTAAAAAAAGTGCTAGAACTGTAGGAGACGTAATAGGTAAATTCCATCCGCACGGTGACTCTGCAGCTTACGAAGCAATGGTACTGTTAGCTCAAAACTTTTCTACCAGATATCCATTGTTAGAAGGACAGGGAAATTGGGGATCTTTAGATGATCCAAAAAGTTTTGCTGCTATGAGGTATACGGAATGCAGATTGTCTGCTTATGCTCAATCACTTCTTGATGAGTCAGCACTAGGAACAGTTGATTGGATACCAAATTTTGATGGAACTCTAATTGAACCAAAATTTCTTCCGGATAGACTTCCAAATGTTTTATTAAATGGTGCTTCTGGAATCGCAGTTGGGATGGCAACAGACATACCTCCACATAATCTTAAAGAGATTGTTAATGGTGTGATTTCTTTGATTGATAGTCCAAAACTTTCAAATAAAGAATTGATGAAAGATATTTCAGCGCCAGACTATCCTACTTCGGCTCAGATTATGAATTCCGAAGACGAGGTTTTAGAAATATATGAAACTGGAAGAGGAGCCATTACTTTAAGATCAACATTTGATGTAGAGGATGGAAATATCGTCATAAATTCCCTTCCGTATCAAGTCTCTTCCATGAAAGCAATTGAACAAATTGCTGCGCAGATTGATTCTAAAAAGCTTTCAATGATCGAAGATATAAGAGATGAAGGAGATGAACATAATCCAGTTCGAATTGTGATTGTTCCAAGATCAAATCGTGTTGATAAAGATGCGTTAATGTCTCATTTGTTCGCTACAACTGAGCTTCAAAAAAATACGCGTGTAAACATGAACGCTATCGGCCTTGACGGTAAGCCGAAAGTATTTGACCTCAAAGGAATTCTCAAGGAATGGATTAAGTTCAGGACAGAGACTGTAAAGAGGCGAATACAACATAGGCTTGACTGGGTTGATGACAGACTGCACATCTTAAAAGGCCTTCTTATAGCGTATTTAAATCTTGATGAAATAATAAATATCATCAGAAACGAAGACGATCCAAAAAAGACTTTAATGAAAAAATTTAAGCTTTCAGATTTGCAAGCTAATGCAATTCTGGATATACGTCTTAGACAACTAGCAAAACTTGAAGAGATATCTATAAAAACTGAACAAGAAGATCTAGCCTCGGAAAAAAAAGAGTTGGAGGCATATCTAAAATCTTCGTCTAGGCTGAAAACTCTTATCAAAAAAGAACTTAAAGCTGACTTAGAAGAATATGGCGATGAACGAAAAAGTTTTTATGGAGAAGGAGTCTCTGCAAAAGCATTTGATGAGTTAGATCTAATTTCTAATGACCCTATGACGGTTGTATTATCAGAAAAAGGATGGATCAGAGCAGCTAAGGGGCACGACATTGATCCTGAAAGCTTGCAATACAGAGAAGGAGATAGTTTTCTTTCAGCAAGTAAAGGCAGAAACAGTGAATCTGTCGTGATCATTGATAACTCAGGAAAATCCTATTCTTTACCCATTCATAAATTACCATCCGCCAGAGGACAAGGAGAACCGGTTTCAGGAAAAATTAATGCACCTTCAGGCTCAAGTTTTAAAGGAGTTATTGCTGGTCCAGCTGATCAGAAGCTTCTTTTAATGTCCGATCTTGGTTATGGCTTCTTAACTAAAATTGAAGATATCTTTACAAAAAATAGATCTGGTAAATCAGCTTTAAATGTTAAAGATGCAAACCCCATTAAACCTATAGAGGTAAGTGAAACTGATCAGAAAATAGCTCTTGTTACAGCAGCAGGAAAATTATTAGTAATTGATATAGAGGATATTCCTGTATTAGCAAGAGGAAAAGGGAATAAATTAATTGGGATTGACAAAAAACTTTATGCTTCTGAAGAAGATAAAGTTATTTTTGCCAATGCTCTTGGAGAAAATGACTCTTTAAAAATATTTAGCGGCAAGCAACACTTTGAAATAAAATCAAAAGACTTAAATAACTTCGTTGGCGCAAGGGGGAGGAAGGGAAATTTTCTCCCTAAAGGCTTCAGAAAAATCAACAGGACCGAAAGTATTCCAAAGGACTAGCAAAAAGATTTTGTAACTTTTTCTAGTTTTGAAAATCCCTCTTCTATCTCCTCATCGCTGATGATCAGAGAAGGTGCAAATCTTAAAGTGCTCTTACCATTTGCTGATACTAAAAGAAGACCTTCCTCATAACTTCTAGATAAAAATTCTTTTGAAGTTGCTTGCTTCATATCAGCAGCAATCCACAAACCAGCAGATCTTATATCTGTAAAAAAATCGTACTTTTTAGATAAGTTTTGTAAATGATCAATAAACTTAATTGTTTTTTCCATCACCCCAGATAATAATTTTTTGTCATCTACAATATCTATTAATTTTGAGGCAACTGCACAAGAGACTGGATTACCACCAAATGTGCTTCCGTGAGTTCCAGGTTGCATACAATTAGCTATATCAGTTGTGGTAATTGTTGCAGCAATAGGCAAACCACCTCCAAGCCCTTTTGCCAATGTAACTATGTCTGGAATTACTCCATAACCTTGATAAGCAAATAAAGTTCCTGTTCTACCAATTCCACTTTGAACTTCATCAAAAATAAGAAGAATATTATTTTCATTACAGATATTTCTAAGCGCCTCAATGAAATCATTTTGTGCGCTTATTACTCCTGCTTCACCTTGAATTAATTCAACTATTATTGCTGCAGTTTTATTAGAGATTTTCTTCTTAACATCATCAATATTATTGAATTCAGCTTTAATAAATCCTTTTGGTAATGGACCAAAGCCAGTTTGATGAAATTCTGAATCTCCTAAAGTAATATTTGCAAGAGATCTTCCATGAAATGAATTCGTAAACGATAAAATCTCATATTTTTCTTCATCGCCTTTTTCAAAGAAATATTTTCTAGCTAATTTGATTGCAGCTTCATTTGCTTCATTGCCTGAGTTGCTAAAAAGAACTTTATCGGCAAAACTTTTTGAAGCAATTTTTTGTCCTAGTTCTTTTGCAGGTTTGCTTAGAAGATAATTACTTACATGCCAAAGTTTTTTGGATTGTTCTTCCATGGATTTCATGAGAATAGGATGACAGTGGCCTAAAGAAGTAACAGCGATACCACCACCAAAATCAATATATTCTTTTCCATTTTCATCCCAAAGTTTGGAACCTGAAGCTTTTTCTGGTACCAAGTCTGGAAAGGAATAATTCGGCATCATTGCCGATCTATCATTAGAATTAATATCCATTTATAAATTTAATTTTTATTTAAATTGGCATAATTGTAAGCCTTAATAAGTATTATTCAATTTAACTCTTATGATTGTTTCTGAAAAGATAGATGCTAATAACAGTTATCAAATAACTCTTTCGCCAAATAATTCTCTGTCTTGGGGAGGTAATTTATTATTTTTGTTTTTTGTTTCGTTTCCAATTTTAGTCATAGCCATAACTTTTGCCGTTGCGGGCGCACCGATTATCTTGCCCTTCGCTGGGTTAGAAATTCTAGTGGTTACAATAGCCATTTGGTATATATCCAAAAGAAATAACCGACAGGAAGTTATAAAACTTTCTTTTGATAAATTAATAATTGAAAAAGGTATTAAAAAACCAGAAATATTTAAAGAGCTGATACGACAGTGGTCTTATGTATTTATCGAAAGACCTTCACATCGTTGGTATCCTTTGCAAATTGTTATCTCCTCAAAAGGAGAGAAGATTCCAATTGGCGAATTTTTGACAGAGGAAGAAAAAGAAGAATTAATCGAAATGCTTCAGTCACATATTGAAGATCTTCGAGTGCACGAATTTAAGAATTAATTCCTTTGGTTGAATCTTCTTCCGATCATTGCTGATGCAATGTTTATTTTTTGGATATCGATTGTTCCTCCAGCTATTCCCCAGCCAAAAGCATCTCTTACTCTTCTTTCCATTCCATATTCTTTGTTATAGCCGTATCCACCCATTAATTGCATAGCTGTTGTTGTAACTTCCCTAGACATTTCATTCGAAAAACATTTTGCGGTGCTTGATTCAAGAATATCAGGTAGACCATTCTGAGCGTTAAAAGCTGCTTTATGGATGAGAAGTCTTGCAGCTTCGACTTTCATTAACATATCGGCAAGCTTAATTTGCACTGCTTGAAAATCAACTAAAGGTTTCCCAAATTGTTCTCTTTCCTGAACGTAATTTGTTACGTATTCCAAAGCTGCAGATGCCTGTGCAAGAGCCATTGTGGCATTTCCACATCTCTCTAGATCAAAAGTCTCCATGAGCTTTTTAAATCCATCCTCAGGTTCAACCAATAGATTTTCAATGGGAACTTCAACATTATCGAAATATATATCTGCAGAAGGAATGCCTCTGAAGCCCATCAACGATTCGCTATTCCCAAAGGTAAGTCCATCTCTCTCAAGTTCTACATAGACTGCTCCAATTCCTTTTGCTGCAGGAGCATCCGACATTCTGGCGTAAACAACATATCCATCTGAGTGACCCGCACCAGAACACCATCTTTTAGTTCCATTGATAACAATTCTATCGCCCTTTATTTCTGCTTTGGTCTTTAAATCTGACAATGCTGTTCCGGCCCCCGGTTCTGACATACTCACAGCAACAACCTTTTCACCTTTACAAACTGCAGGAAGGATTTTTTCTTTTAGCTGAGGAGTTCCAAAGTGTTGAATTGATTTTATTGGACCTGCATTAGCTTCAAAAACAGGCCATCCTATTGCAGAAGAAATCTTTCCAAATTCCTCTAAAATTATTAGAGCTTCAAGATTACCCAGTCCTTGACCGCCGTATTCTTCAGGTGTGTTGATGCCAAGAAATCCCATTTCACCAATTCTGGCTAATACTTCTTTTGGCACAGGGCTACTTGATTCCTCTAATTCTACTGCAAGGTCAGTTAATTCATTCTGAGCAAAATTTCTCGCAGCTTCTTTTAACTCAATTTGTTCTTCAGTTAAATTAAAATCCATTTAAATTTCCTCTAATTTTTAAGGTTAAAATAGTTTATATGAGTTCAAATAAAAATTCCTATCCTATTCCTGATGGATATAAAGAAATTGAGTTTCAAACAGAACATCACATTGACCACATAGGTAAGGGTTTCCATAAAAAAGATGCTGAAGGAAATTTAGTAATGGCTTTCTACGTGAAGCCAGAAAATGGCAACTCTGGTGGGGTAGCTCACGGTGGAATGTTGATGAGTATTGCAGATTATTCTTTGTGCTCAGCTGCTATGGAGTCAAGGGAGAAATATGTAGCAACAATAAGCTTTAGATCAGAATTCATATCAGGAGCAAAAATAGGATCTTTATTGGAAGTTCATACCAAAATTTCGAAACATACCAAATCTTTAGTGTTCGGCGGCGGAATAATAATATCAGAAGAAAAAAAAATTATGCATTTCTCAGGTGTAATAAAAAAAATGTAAATATAAAAAATTAAGTTAATTTTTTGACAAGGACATTTTTTAATTTAGCGACAACCGGAATTCCATTTTTAAATTCTAAAGGAGGTTCTCCTTGTATAAGTGGAGTGAGGTAATCTATACCTTTGTTCGATATCTTGAAACCATCTTTTGAGATAAAGCCTTTGGGGAGTATTTTTTCGACATTAGCTACTTTGCTTAGTGAGGCTGATTCTATTTTCCACTTGTAAGGTTTATTGCTCAATCTCTTGATGACAGGCATAACTGCATTTTTTCCAGCTAATGCAAATTCAACTGCCTTTTTGCCGACTGCATAAGCTTGATCAAGGTCTGTTTTCGATGAAATATGTCTTGCAGACCTTTGTAGGTAATCTGACACTGCCCAATGATTTTTAAGGCCGATCGAAGAAATCATTTGTGCTAGCACAGGAGCAACCCCTCCCAACTGCTTATGACCGAATGCATCGGTAAGGCCTGAATCGGCCAAAAACATTCCGTTCTTGTATCTTGTCCCTTCAGAAGCCACCACAACACAGAAGCCTTCGTCAGCAACAGTTTGTTTTACTTTATCGATAAATTTTTTCTTCGCAAAAGGAACTTCTGGCATAAGAATGATATGAGGAGGATCGGTTTCATTTGTTGAAGCTAAGGCTGATGCTGCAGCAATCCAACCTGCATGCCTTCCCATTACCTCTAGGATAAATACCTTTGTGGAAGTTTCTGACATGCTTTTAACATCTAAGCCTGCCTCAAGAGTTGATGTGGCAACGTATTTTGCTACAGAACCAAAACCTGGAGAGCAATCAGTTATCGGCAGATCGTTATCAACAGTTTTAGGAATGCCAATGCAAGTTAAAGGCAGTTTAAGTTTCTTGGCCATCTTTGAAACCTTAAAAGTTGTGTCTTGGCTATCTCCACCACCGTTATAAAAAAAGTATTCAATGTTATGAGCTTTAAAAACCTCAAATAACCTGAGGTATTCTTTCTTTTGCTTTATTGGATCCTGAAGTTTGAAGCGACAAGAACCGAAAGCTCCCCCAGGAGTTTGTCTGAGTTTGGCAATCTCAGACTTCTTTTCCTTAGATGTATCGAATAATTCTTCGTTCAACGCCCCTAGGATCCCATTTTTTCCGCAAAGAACTTTATTTATTTTGGAGGATTTATTTACTGTTTCAATCACGCCGCAAGCTGAGGCATTAATAACTGACGTTACTCCACCTGATTGCGCATAGAAGGCATTTGCGGGCTTATTCATAGAAATATGTTACTGAAAAACTATTGATTTGGGAAAGGGTATAATTTCTTAATGAAGATTTATATCCTCGGTATAGGCGGTACTTTCATGTCTGGCATAGCTCAATTAGCTAAAGAGAAAGGTTATGAAGTACATGGATGCGACCAAAAACTTTATCATCCCATGGATAAAGTGTTGCAAAGAGCGTCAATAAAAGTAGACAAAGGATACGACGAAAAGAATCTTCCTTCAAATATTGATATTTTTGTCATCGGTAACGTCATCTCCAGAGGTAATCCTTTAATGGAGTACATTTTAACCAAAGGTTACAGATATTGTTCAGGGCCTGATTTTCTTTATGAACACATTTTAAGGAATAAACAGGTGATTGCGGTAAGTGGCACACATGGCAAAACATCAGTTTCTGCAATGACCTCAAAAATATTTTTAGATCAACATCCAGAGACTGGATACTTGATTGCCGGAGAAACGAAAGATTTTCCAAGCTCTTCAAGATTGGGCTCTGGGGATTTTTTTGTTCTTGAAGCAGATGAATATGATTCAGCATTTTTTGATAAAAGATCCAAATTTATTCATTACAGACCAAAAACCTTACTCATTAATAATCTGGAGTTCGATCATGCTGATATTTTTAATGACCTTTCTGATATTCAACAACAATATTCACAATTATTGAGAACCTTGGCTTCAGATGCTTGTGTGATATATCCCAATTCTGACTTAAATATAGAGGCACTTTTTAAGAAGGACTTTTTTAGCAAAACCAGAACCTTTTCTTTTGAACAAGATGTCATAAAAATTTCTCAATTAAATAATTATGGGTCAAAATTTGAGGTCTTTAGATCAGATGAGTCTTTTGGCGAGGTAAATTGGGAGCTAATAGGAGAGCATAACTTAAGCAATGCTTTAGCATCTTTAACGATAGCCGATGAGTTAGATCTTGATCTATTGAAAGCAGTGAAATCTCTCTCATCTTTCAAAGGAGTTTCAAGAAGAATGGAGCTTTTATTTTCCAATGATGAAATTCATATATACGATGATTTCGCTCATCATCCAACGGCAATAAAAAAGACCATAGAAGGCTTGAGGAATAGAGTTGGTTCAGACCCCGTTCATTGTTTGTTAGAAATGAGATCGAACACAATGTCAGGCGGTTATCATGATCAAGAAATACCCAGTGCAGTGGAGAAAGCTGACTTTGTGCATATTTTTTCTAAGAATAAATCTCAAGCAGTGGGCATAGCTAAAAAGGCCAAAAATATAGTTGCAGAAGAAAGCGTAGAAAGTTTTTTGAGCAAGTGGAAGAAAACGCCCGGACACTACGTCTGTTTTTCAAACGGTTCCTTTGATGAGGTGCATCAAAAATTAATTAAATTAGTTTAGTCTAAATTAATCCAACTTCCGTGAAAGCCAAAAGGCACTCTCTGTGGCAGGAAGACAGTAGCTAGCGGTTCATCTGAAAAATTGTTTGCATCAATGATTACGAATTCACTCGAGTCAGAAGTTTTATTGTAGACGAAACCTACAACAAAGCCATCATCTTCACTAACAGCATTTTTCTTTGGAATGAAGACAGGCTCAGCGGCTTGTTTGTTTTCCCCTAAAAAATGCTCCTTAGTCTGATCTTTAAAAAAGTCTCTTTTAAAAAATCTATTTAAACTGCCATCATTAAGCATGTACCCAAACTGATGCTCTTGACCATCAAGATCAGGATGTACTCTAGAGAATTCCATGGATCTATCGTCTAGCATAGTTTCTTTGCATAACTTATTTTCAATGTCTATGACCCATCTAGTCAGAAAAGGTTTATGACCCATGGGCAAAGGATTTTCAAAATCAAACAGTTTATCGTACCGACAAAAATCAAGAATCACTTCGCCGGCTTCATTTTCATAAGAATTAACAATGTGAAATAAAAAACCTTTCGGAACATCTATCCAAGTTATCTCATCTGAATGTCTGGACTGCAAACCGACTCTTGAATTATGATCTTCATCCCAAATCACCGGATAATCACCAGAAGTTGCTTTGATTTGTCCGTCTCTTCTGCCTAAATTAAAGGTTGCAGGCAGATCAAAAACCAGAATATAGTTTTTCGTGATTGCACAATCATGAACCATTGGACGACTTGAAAGTTCTATAATTTGATCTTTTATTTGGTTTCCATTTTTATCAATAACTACATAGTGAACTTGTTCCTTTCCTTTTAAATATTCATTAAAGTCATAACTGATGGCATGCATCTCTCCAGATTTACTATCAATTTTTGGATGTGCAGTGAATCTCTTGTTCTGCGCAGAAGGAAAAGGCTCGTCATCTAGGAAGTTCATTTCTTCATCCATAATAACTGGAGCAAGTCCGCCTTCCACAAGAGCGTATATTTTATTTCCATGTTTCATGACGTGAGTATTTGGACCAAATCCATTAGGGGAGGTCACAAATTTATTTCGGTACCAAAGTGCCTGACCGTTTTCAAGTCTTAGACCATGAATCATGCCATCGCCAAAAAAAGGATGATAATTAGACGCATCAAATTTTTTTGGATTTGGACCGTTTCTGAGAAACAATCCAGCTAATTCCTTTGGAATTTCTCCTGAGACTTTTAAGTTTTCAGCCGAAGTTTCTTCAACAGGATGCCAATTACCATCTAAAAATTTATTTTTACTTTTCATCGATTTCTTTAGCTTTTTTCATTACTCCAAAAGGGTCTTTCCATATTGAGTACACAAAAAGAATAACAAAAATTATACCCATACCAATTAAGAAATTTTCTATAAATACTTCTCCCAAGAAATATCCTGATAAAACATACAAGCCTGTCCAAACAGGTGCAGATAATATTTCAACCGGAGCGAAAATGATAAATCTCATACCCAGAGAGCCTGCAGTCATTGGTACAAGACATCTTAAAGGTCCTAAAAACCGACCTAAAGCAACAGACAATATTCCGTACTTATTCATAAATTGCTTAGCTTGATGAAGTTGTTTCTGATATTGAATTGGTACCCAGGACTCAATTCTTGTGCCAATTATTAGTCCTATTGCATAGCTAAGGGTGTCGCCAATAATCATTCCTAGACTAGCATAAAACATAATCTCAACTGGGCCGATACCTACTGCTGCGGCTAAGGCACCAATGCCTGGCATGACCAAACTTGCTGGAATGAATAATCCAAGGATGACTATGGACTCACCAAAAGTAAGCAGGAACATAGCGGAAGTAATCCAAGCAGGATTAGCTTGAAGAAATTCCATAATGTTACTTAGATCAAACAAAATATCTTTCTGGAAATAATTAAATCCATAGCATAATAACCCATATGACGAATCAAAAGTTTAATAAAGAGCTAAATTCTTTAGGAGCTAAAGCAAAAGAAGCAAAGGAATTCTTGCTTAATTCGTCTGCGGACACCCGAAATGACGCGTTAAAATTTGCCTGCGAGGAAATACATAAAAACAGATCTGATCTTTTCAAAGAAAATGAAAAAGATTTAGAAGAAGCAAAAAAGTTGGACTTGCAAAATAGCTTCATCGACAGACTTGAGCTTAATGAAAAGAGAGTAGACTCAATGATAGATGGCCTCAATAAGGTCATAAACCTAAACGATCCTATTGGAGAATTAGAAGAAATGAATCCTTCACCTTCAGGATTCAAAGTTAGTAAGATGAGAGTGCCGTTAGGCACTATAGGAATTATCTACGAATCAAGACCAAATGTTACAGCTGATGCTTCGGCTTTATGCATTAAATCAGGAAACGCATCAATCTTAAGAGGGGGATCTGAGGCCGTTCGTTCAAATAATCACATTGTTACACAAGTAAGAAAAGGCCTAACAAAAGCTAATTTGCCTTATGACAGTGTTCAATTAATCCAAAATCAAGATAGAGACTTGGTTAAAGAATTTATCAAATTTGATGACTGTATTGATTTAATTATTCCTCGAGGAGGCTCCAGTTTGGTGAGACTAATTGCTGCAGAGTCAAAAGTTCCAATACTTAAGCATTTTGAGGGATTGTGTCATGTATTCGTAGACTCAGAAGCTGACATTGAGCTGGCTAAAAAAGTTGTTAGCAATGCAAAATCTTTTAGATACGGCATATGCGGAGCTATGGAAACCCTTTTAGTCTCTGAAGATATTGCCCAAAAATTCCTGCCCAAGATAGTTAATGAATTTAATGTCCAAGGAGTTGAAGTAAGAGCATGTAGTCAAACTCTCAGCATCGTCTCAGCGAATAAAGCTATTGAAGAAGATTGGTCAACAGAATATTTAGAGCCAATTATTTCAATTAAGATCGTCAAAGGCTTGGATGAAGCAATAAAGCACATTAATGATTATGGTTCTGGTCATACGGATAGCATCATCACTGAAAATCAAGACAAGAAAGAAAAATTTTTTAAGTTAGTCGACTCAAGCTCTGTCATGCACAATTTACCAACTTGTTATGCAGATGGATTCGAATATGGTCTGGGAGCTGAGGTAGGAATATCTACAGATAAACTGCATGCCAGGGGGCCTGTAGGATTGAATGGTTTAACAACTCAAAAGTTTATTTTGGAAGGAAGAGGCCAAATTAGATCTTGAGTAAAAAAGATTACATTGGGATCTTTGGAGGATCTTTTGATCCTATTCATAAAGGGCATATAGAGTCCTTAAAAAGCGTCACCGAGCAACTAAACTTATCTAAGGTATTAGTAATACCAAACAAGGTTTCTCCTTTAAAAGATCTGTCAATTGCAAGCTCATTGGAAAAAATCAAAATGCTTGAAATAGCTTTCAAAGACTTCAAAGAGATTGAAATTGAAGATTATGAATTAAAGAAGGAAGGTTCATCTTTTATGATTGAAACCCTGCAATACTTGGATAAGAAATTAGGAAAGAAAAAACACTTTTTATTAATTATTGGAGAGGATTCATTTCAAAGTTTTCATCGTTGGAAAAACTACCAACACATCATAAAAATGACATCATTATTAGTAATGAATCGACCTGGATTAAAAAATGATCTAACTGGAAAGGCAATTGAACTCCATCAAGATTGTATTGAAAATACCTATGGAGATAACAATTTTAAAAAAGGAAAAATTTATTTTATTAAAATTAAACCAAACCCAGCTTCATCAACTCATATTAGGGAGAATATAGATGATGAAAGTGTTTTGTCAGAGGGTCTCGACGATGATGTGTTGAAGTATTTAAAAGAGCAAAAGATCTATAATAAACATGACTAAAACTTCTCATCATTTAATCATGAATTCTTTGGAAGAATTAAAGGCGGTAGATACTAAAATATTGTCTTTGAAGGACATAAGTAGCTTCACTGATATCATGATCATAACTTCTGGCACTTCCTCTAGACATATGTCAGCTATTTCAGACAAAATTCAAGAGAACCTTAAGGAAAAATCCATCCCAATTATCTCAGTGGAAGGAAAAGGTTCAAGCGAATGGGTATTATTAGATTTGGGAGATATTGTAGTCAACATAATGTCCAAATCTGCCAGAGAACTTTATGATCTGGAGAGTCTCTGGGACCCAGATTTACTGTAACAATGAAAATGAAAAAGTTTTTTTCGGGTAAACGAGATTCAGAGTCCCGCAAGCTTGTGCTGTATTTAATTTTGCCTATTTTTATTATGTTTGTAGTTTTGCTACAAACTATTAATTTGACAGTTATAAATGGAAAAAAATATGAGACTCAGTCAGAGAATAATAGAATCGTATCGAGAACAATATATCCTACGAGAGGACTAATTTACGATACAGAGGATAAGTTATTAGTTGAAAATATTGCTTCATCACAGTTGAATCTGATTCCTGAAAGATCAACAGACACCTTAAAAAAAATTAAAGAGATTGCTGACCTTTTGAACTTAGAAAAGTCTTTTTTGTTAGATATCTATGAAAGACAAATAAAAAAACCTAGGTATCCTTTTCAACCAATTACCCTAGCTAAATCACTGAATGATGAACAGATAGCTTTATTTAGCGTTTCAAGTGAAAAATATAAGGGATTTAGTGTAGAAACTGGCTTAGTTAGATCTGTAGTAAATAAGAAATCATTGGCTCACGTTCTTGGTTATATGGGATATTCCGAGTCAAATGATGAAAATAAAAGTTCTAATTTTATTTCAGGTAATCAAATTGGAATTTCTGGGATAGAGAAAACTTATCATGATCAATTAAGTGGCAAAGTAGGCACGAGAATTGAGGAAAAAGATGTGTCTGGTAAGTTTGTTCGGGTTCTATCTGAAAATAATGCTGAGAGTGGGAAAGACTTAAAATTATCTATTGATCTTGATCTACAAAACTTCTTAATTCCTTTTTTTGAAGGACAAAAAGGCGCGCTAGTAGCTTTGGAACCTAAGTCAGGGTTGATTAAGGCAATGATAAGTTCGCCGGCTTATGATCCTAATATTTTCAACTCAAGTAGTTCTTTAGCTGAAATCCAATCTATCTTCAATGATGATCAAGGGCCTTTGTTCAACAGGGCAACTATGGGTAATTATCCGCCTGCATCAACTATAAAACCAATCCTTGGTTTAGCAGCCCTTGATGAGGGAATAGTCGATTGGAATACTATTATTCAAGATGATGGAGAATTTTATGTTGAAGGCGATCCTCGACCCTACAGAGGTTGGAAGGAAGATGGTCATGGCAAGGTTGATCTGGAAAAAGCGATCGTGGAATCTTCGGATGTTTATTTTTATTCCACAGCCTATGATCTTACGATAAAAAAGTTAGAATCTTTTCTGAAAAAATTTGGCTTTGGTGGTAAGACCAATATTGATGCGGAAGAATCAAATGGACTTGTCCCTAATGAAAAATGGAAGTTAGGCTACATAGGAGAGTTTTGGTTCAAAGGAGACAGCATCAACTTAGGCATTGGTCAAGGTTACATGCTTTCCACCCCCATACAAATTTCACAGTCTATAGCGGTAATAGCCAATAGAGGAGAGATAATTAAACCTCGTTTAGTAGAAGAAATTGATGAATCACCTACAGAATTAAAGTCTCTAGGAAAAATTAACCTTAAAGATGAGACTAATTGGGAAAAAATTGAAAAATCAATGATCGAAGTCATTAACTCTCCAAATGGCACTGCCAATAACATAAAGGATTCAAGATATGTGATTGCAGGTAAGACCGGTACAGCCCAAATCAAAAGTTATGAAGATCAGGAATATGAAGATATTAGAGAAAATCCATTCTTCAGAGATCATGCTTTATTCGTTGGTTATGCTCCTATCCCTAATCCAGAGCTTCTGATCTTGGTAATCATAGAAAATGGGGAATCTGGAAGCAGGGTAGCGGCACCAATCGCGAAGGCAGGTTTTGATTATTATTTAACTAAGAATGAGTAGAAACCCCTTAGAATTTTCTTTATCTTCTAGAATGATTAAGCCTAATCGGTGGCTTAATCAAGATTGGTTAGTTCTTTTCTTAGTCATTTCTTTAGTTAGTTTTGGATTAATGATGATCTATAGTGCCTCTGGCTCTATGGAGATGGTTTTGAGACAAGGTATTTTTGCAGTAATCGGCATTGTCTTTATGATCTATTTATCTTTCAGCAATTATCAGAGATTATTACCCATTTACTTGAATGTATTTTGGATAGGAATATTTTTTTTACTCGTAGTTCTTGTAATTCCTTCTGATGCAGCTACCAGAAGATGGATTGATCTGGGAATTTTTGGTTTTCAGCCTTCTGAGCTCATGCGTTGTGTTTTGACAATAAGTGCAGCAGCTTTTCTTTCAAGAAATCCAAGAATAGTCTTTAGAGACTGGATCATAGTTATTGGAGTAAGTTTTTTCTCCTTTTATCTAGTTTTTATTCAACCTGATTTAGGAACTGCGATTATGGTTTTGATTTCGGGAATTCTTCCAGTTTTAATATCCGGATTTCCAGTCAGCTATCAAATAATCGGAATAATTATTATTTTATTATCGACACCTTTTATTTGGATGAATTTATTGGATTATCAAAAACAAAGAGTACTCACTTTTTTTGATCCTGGTTCAGATCCATTAGGTACTGGATGGAATATTATCCAATCACAAATAGCTGTTGGCTCAGGAAGTCTTTTTGGTAAAGGATTTTTACAAGGAACTCAAAGTCAATTAAATTTTATACCTGAAAGTCATACAGATTTTATTTTTGCTGTTGTGGCTGAAGAATTTGGATTATTCGGAGTATTGGGACTGTTCTTGGTATACTTATTATTAACTTTTAGATTAGTTATGATTGCAAAAAACTCAAATTTTCTTTTTGTAAAACTAGTTGCCGGTTCATTTATCTTTCTTCTTTTAACTTATGTCGCATTCAATACTGCTATGGTTGTTGGAATTTTACCAGTCGTCGGCATGCCGCTTCCTTTCTTGAGCCAAGGTGGGACAGCATTAATCATAAACATGATTATGATTGGAATTATTTTGTCTTTCAGGAAGGCAGCATGAGAAGAATCATATTTTTGATTATGTTTCTCACACCGCTATGCTTTGCTGATTATTCTTCTCATGACGATGTAAAAAGCTTCATCAAAGAGATGCATCAAAAACATGATTTTGATCAAAACTATCTAATTTCAATTTTTTCAAGTGCCAACAAGCAGCAAAAGATCATAGATCTCATGAATAGACCTGCTGAAAAAATTTTTTCTTGGGACAAATATAGAAAAAGACTCGTTTCGCCAATGAGGATTGAAAATGGTCAAAAATTCTTAAGTAAATACATGACTGATTTTATTGCAGCAGAAAAAGAATTTGGCGTTCCAAAAGAAATCATAGCTTCGATAATTGGCATTGAATCGAGTTATGGTTCCATAAAAGGTAGCACCAGAGTGATTGATTCTCTCGCTACTTTAAGTTTTGATTATCCTAGAAGATCGAAATTCTTTAAGATCCAGTTAGAGAATTTTTTATTACTTTCAAGGGAAGAAAATTTTGATCCTCTAAAATTAAATGGTTCTTACGCTGGAGCCATGGGCTATGGACAATTTTTACCTGATTCTTACAGGAGACTCGCCATAGATTTTGATGATGATGGTATAAGAGATATTATCAATAACCCAGTAGATGCCATTGGAAGTGTTGCCAATTACTTAAAAAGAAATGGTTGGCAAAAGGATGCAAATATTGCTGTAGAAGCAAACCTAGTTGATAAGCAAAATCCTATTTCAACAATTTGGAAAATGAAAAAGAACGAATACCTTGAATTAAAGCCTAAAAATCAGGTCGAATTTGATGATCTGAAGAGTGAAACATACTTACAAGTCTCCGTTAGTGACAAGTCTTATTGGATAGGTGGCGAGAATCTGAAGGTTTTATCAAGATATAATAAAAGCTCTTTTTACATTATTGCGGTATTTTTATTAAGCAAAGAGTTAGCTTTCACTATTAATGAGGTTTGATTTGAAAATATTACTTATCTTTTTTCTACTTTCAATTTCAAATATATCATCCCAGACTTTGATACCAGATCCTCCTGAGGTTAATGCAAAAAGTTATATTTTAGTTGAGGCTCATACCAATGAAATTATTTCAGAGCAAAATGCAGATCTGCCATCTGGTTTAGCCAGCTTAACAAAAATTATGACAGGTTATGTGGTTGCGGATCAGATTGAGAAAGGCTTTATATCAAAAGAAGATCAAGTTTTGATTTCTGAAGTTTGTTGGCGAATGGAGGGCTCAAGAATGTTTATTCAGGAAGGAAAAAGAGTTTCTGTTGATGATTTACTTAAAGGAATGATTATTCAATCTGGTAATGATGCAAGCTGTGCTTTAGCTGAACATGTTGCCGGTACCCAAGGGGATTTTGCTGTCTTGATGAATGAGTATGCTTCTGAATTGGGTATGTTAGATTCAAATTTTGTAAATCCTACAGGATTGCCTGATGTAAACCATTACTCAACCGCTAGAGATTTAGCAAAATTAAGTATCAGCATGATAAACGATTTTCCAGAGCACTATTCTTTATATAAAGAAAAAGAATTTACTTTTGATGATATAAGACAATTGAACAGAAATAGCTTACTCTGGCAAGACGATTCCGTTGATGGGATTAAAACTGGGCATACAAATGACTCAGGTTATTGTCTGGCTGGATCTGCCATCAGAGGAGAAACAAGATTTGTAAGCATTGTTTTGAATAGTGCATCTGAAAAGACAAGAATAAGAGATACAAGACGATTGCTGGACTATGCATTTAGGTTTTACCAAACAAAAACAATCGTGAAAGCATACGAGCCATTAACAACCGTCGATGTTTGGGCTGGAATAGATGAAAAAGTCTCGCTAGGTTTAGGATCGGATTTAAAAATTACGCTACAAAGAAATAAATTTAAAAATCTTGAATTTGATTTGCCAAGCAGCTTGGGTGTAAGAGCGCCAATATCCAGAGACCAAAAACTCGATGAGTTAATTTTGTTATCTAACGGTGAAAGAATTCAGTCTTATGATTTAGTAGCCATAACAGACGTAAAGAAAAAAAGTTTTATTTCAGCATTGTGGGATAACTTAATTTTCTCTATCTACAGTTTTTTCATGCAAGATGAAACTACTTAATGTCTTTCTCTTCTTTAAATTTTGAGATAAAAGAATCTCATAAACTTTTTATATCGCCCTTTGATAGGGGCTTTATATTTGGGGATGCTGTTTATGAAATGATTCTATGTATAGATGGAAGATGTATCTTTCTTGAAGATCATCTTGCTAGGTTAAAACAGAGTCTAGCTTCAATAAAACTAATTCCAGATTTTAAAGAAAAAAACTTAAAGGATGAAATTAATAGAATTGCAAATGTAAATGATGCTCCTTTTCAAGCAATATACGTTCAAATTTCTAGAGGAGTCCAATTAATTAGAAATCATCTTCCTGAAGAAAATTTAAGTCCTACAGTCTTTATAACTTCCATTAAAATTGATGATCCATCAGATCGACACAAAGGAATTTCTGCTTTACTTAAAGATGATGAGAGGTGGTTAAAAACAGATATCAAATCTACTTCTTTATTAGCAAATGTTTTGAATAAAATTGAAGCTGATTCTGAAGGCCATGACGAAGTAATTTTGCATAAAGGTGGTTTTTTAAATGAAGGCGCGGTATCAAACTTATTTCTATTCATAAATGATGATCTTCATACACCATCGCTTGATGCAAACATATTGCCCGGCGTCACAAGGGCAAAACTCATTAATTTAGCGGAAGCTAATAACATAAATGTTATTCAAAGGATTATACCTTCATCGGAAATTGATAACGCTCAAGAGGTTTTTATGTCTTCAACTACCAAAGGAGTAATTCCTGTAGTGAGAATAATAGGTTCTAAGTTTGATACAGATAAACCAGGTGATCTCACATTGAGACTAAGAGAAATATATTTACAAGAAATTTATCAAACATAAGACATTAAGGTATTGAAACGAACCTTAATTAACTTTTCATTATTTTCTGATTTAATCAACCTATCTAATCTAGCAATTTCAATTTTAATTTTATTAATTGAATCTTCTGATATTGTTTTAGCCTTATTTTTTAAATCAGATACATAATCAAAAGGCCCCGGCACTTTCATTGTTGGATTGGCTTGTAATGCTTCGATAAAAGACAATTCTCTATTTAAGCTCCAAAGCATTAAAGTTAACGGTACTTTCTCAACGAGGAGTTGATTAAGAAGTTTATTAAAAAGCTGTGCATTTGAATTGATGAAACTCCTTGAAAAAGAAAATATATCTTTGCTTGAACTATCGATCAATGAATCTTTGATGGTGATCATTTTTAGATCTTCATTTTTTGATATGAGTTTGAGACACTTTAGCTCTTGATCGGCAGACAAGAGATTTCCATCTGTCAGTTCAGTTAAATAATCAGTCATTTGAACATCTAAATTCAAACCTCTTCTTTTAGCTCTGGACTTAAGCCATGTAGGAAATTGATTTGGATAAATCTTTTCTATGTATGACGATTTCGTGATGGAGGAAATTTTTTTAAACCATACACTGTTTTTAACTTTGGTTACGTTTTCAATTGATAAGATAATTTTTTTGGAACTTTCTGCTTTACCTGAGAAGTCCTCTAAATAATTAAGGCAATCTTTCGTAGGAGCAAATCCATTAATTCTTATATCTAAAAGCTCTTTATCCTCAAATAAAGATAAACTGTCGTTGCTATCAAATGTATCCCAGTTAAACTTCTTATCAACAAAAAAAATTTTTCTATTTAGATACCCTTCTTTTTTTAATTTATTTATTTCGATTAATCTATTTTCTTGAAGCAGAAAGGGCTCATCACTAATAAAACAATATATGCTAGCCATTAGAGATTTTTATCAGATTAAACTTAATATTATCTAGAGCTTTATCAAGAAAAGAATTTTTGATTTCTTCTGTTATTTTGTCATTCGAAAGAATATTCGAAGTATTGTAAGGATAAAGTTCCGAGTCATAGAAACTTTGTGAAATGATTTTGTCATCTAAGATAAATTCATACTCTAAAGAATACTCAATGCTCCCTACGGCAGGTGTGAGATTTTTATCCGTAGCAGAAAGAAATTTTCCAATTCTTTGTGAAACAATTCTAATTTTCAAATCAACTTGATCTGTTTTAGATAAGTTCAATCCTACATATCCCTGATTAGATTTAATATTTTTGACAAGTAATCTATTAAGAGGAGTGCTTTCATAAATCAATACTGCATCAAGCTTTGATGGATTATTAGAAACTAAACTATACCCACAGGAATAAATAAACAGACATAAAATAGATAAACAGACATAACGCATCACACAACAAAGTTTATCAATTTACCTTTAACAAATATTATTTTTTTTATTTCCTTCCCTTCTAAATACTTTGCAACATTTTCAATTTTCATCGACATAGATTTGACGTCATCTTCACCTGCTTCAATATCAATGATTAACTTGCCTCTGGATTTCCCATTAACTTGAACAATGAAATCAACTTCATTTGATTCTAAGAATTTTTCATTTGGAACTGGCCAACTTTCATTGTAAAGAAAATGACCTCCAGCATCCTTCCAAAGTTGTTCTGTTACATGAGGAATGATTGGATTGAGAAGACTTACAGCAACCCTTAAAGTTTCATTAACTAATTTTTTTTGATCTTCAGAAGAATTATCTCCAAGGAATTTATCAGGTATAGAATTTATCATTTCCATGACTGAAGAAATCGCAGTATTGAAAGAAAACCTTCTTGAGAAATCATCATTAACTTTTTTGATGGTCTGATTCACTTTGATGTAAAGTTTTTCCATTTCAGAATCTTCAGAGTTATGTTCATAGTGCCCAACAGTTGAAAAATGTTTTTGGGACACTGTCCAAAGTTTATTGATAAATTTAAATGAGCCTTTAATGCCACTATCGGACCACTCCAAAGACTGTTCAGGAGGGGCTGCAAACATCATAAACAATCTTAAAGAGTCAGCACCGTATTCTTCAATCAAATCATCTGGATTCACTACATTACCTTTTGACTTAGACATTTTTGCACCGTCCATAAGAACCATTCCCTGACAGAGAAGATTCGTAAACGGCTCTCTTGTATCCAAATACCCTAATTCGTTAAGAACTTTGCAGAAAAATCTTGAGTAGAGAAGATGAAGTATTGCATGTTCAATTCCTCCTATGTACTGATCGACTGGCAACCAATAATTTGCTTCATCATCTAAAATATCTGCATCTGATTTAAAAGATGCATACCTTGCGTAATACCAGGAGGATTCAAAAAAAGTATCAAGCGTATCTTTTTCTTTAACATATTTTTTTCCATTTCTCTCTATTGAATCTGCCTTTAGTTCATCATCGGATAGATCTGAAAAAGGAATGGCATCGTTGTCATCTTCATTCTCAGAGATCATCATCGGAATAGGAGCACCCCAAGATCTCTGTCTGGAAACACCCCAATTTCTGAGCCTGAAATTTTCTTCAAATCTTCCAAAATTATTTTGCTCTGCAAATTTTTGTATTTTTGTGAATGCATCTTCAAAACTTAAACCATCGAATTGACCCGAATTAATCAATTTCCCTTTATCTGTAGATGCTTGATCAGAATCTTCTTTCTCGGAAGAAATTACTTTCAGGATAGGCAGTGAATATTTTGTGGCAAATTCAAAATCTCTTTGATCATGACCAGGTACTCCCATCAATGCACCTGATCCATAATCTGAAATCACGAAGTTTGCTACCCAAATGGGTATCTTTTCTTTTGTGACTGGGTGATAGGAAAATTCGTTAAGAAAAAAACCTTTTTTTTCTTGTAGTGCTTGATCTTTTTCTGCGCTTTTAACTTTACTCATTTCTTCTATCCAGAGTTGTAAATCTTTATTCTCGGATAGTTTTCTCTTCGTGATTTCATGTTCTGGTGAAAGTGCAATAAAGCTGACACCCATGATGGTGTCAGGCCTTGAAGTAAAAACTTCAATTGGCTTATCTATCACTGAGTTTTCAAATTGGAATACCATTCCCTTTGATTTACCAATCCAATTCTCTTGCATTAGCTTTACTTGTTCAGGCCAGCCAGAAAGATTCCTTAATTCTGAAAGAAGTTCATCAGCATAGTCAGTTATCTTTAGAGACCACTGATTAAGGAATTTTTTTTCTACCGGAGCCCCAGATCTCCAGCCTCGACCGTCGATGACTTGTTCGTTTGCTAAAACTGTTTTATCAACTGGATCCCAATTTACTTCAGCTTTTTCTCTAATAACTAAACCCTTTTCAAACATTTTACAAAACAGATCTTGCTCCCATTTATAGTAGCTCTCATCACAAGTAGAAAATTCTCTTCGCCAGTCATAGGCAAATCCTAATTGTTTAAGCTGACTTCTCATTGTTTCTATATTCTGATAGGTCCAGTCTTTTGGAGAAACTTTGTTTTCTATTGCTGCGTTTTCTGCTGGTAACCCAAAAGCATCCCAACCCATTGGTTGCATGACGCACTTTCCTAATCTGATATTGAATCTAGAGATTAAATCACCAATCGTATAATTCCTAACGTGTCCCATATGGATTTTTCCAGACGGGTAGGGCAGCATGCTTAAGCAGTAAAATTTATCTTTATCAGTATCTGGATCTGCCTCGAAAGCATTATTTGAATCCCAGTAATCTTGAATAGATTGATCAATGACTTTTGGATCATACTCTTTCATGAAAATATTTACTTTATGTTAAGAATATCTCTTAAGTAATTTATTGAGATTTTTTCTTCAACAAAGTTTGGCTCAATAAGAATTCTTTGATGAAGAGGAGCATTTGTATTTATTCCCTCTATATAAGTTTCTTCGAGCGCTACTCGCATCTTTCTTATTGCAGAAATTCTATCGCTTGAATGCGCACATATTTTCGCTATCAAAGCATCATAATATTGGGGAACTGTGTAACCAGAATAGAGATGAGAATCGGTCCTAATCCTAAATCCACCTGGAGGATGGAATTCAGTTACCTTGCCAGGAGATGGAATGAAAGTTTCATGATGTTCAGCATTTATCCTGCATTCGATTGCATGACCACGGCAGTTAATATCTTCTTGAGATAAAGGAATTTCCTGACCTGCTGCAATCATAATTTGTAGTTTCACAAGATCAATCCCAGTTATCATTTCTGTGATTGTGTGTTCTACCTGCAATCTTGTATTCATTTCAATAAAGTAAAAATTTCCATCCTCATAAAGAAATTCAAAAGTACCTAAACCTTTATAATTAATCTTTTTGCAGGTGTTCACTGCAATCTTTCTTATTTCATCTAATTTTTCTTGAGGAATATCAAAAGCAGGGGCTTCTTCAATGATTTTTTGATTTCTTCTTTGGATTGAGCAGTCTCTTTCAAAAAAATGAACAACATTACCGTGATCATCAGCGGCCACTTGTATCTCTACGTGCCTTGGAGTTTGGAGATATTTCTCTATATAAACTTCGTCACTTCCAAAGCTATTTAGGGCTTCAATTTGAGTGAGACTTAGTTTTGACAAAAATTCTTCTTTTTTCTCACAGATTTGTATTCCTTTGCCTCCGCCTCCTGCAGCAGCTTTTATTATTACTGGATAGCCAATTTCATCAGCCATCTTCAATGCTTCTTCCTCCGAGTTAATTCTTCCTGTCCCCGGGACGGGCTGCATTCCAGCTGATAAAACTGCTTCTTTGGCAGTGATTTTATTTCCCATCACTTTTATGGTTTCTGAATCTGGCCCTATGAATTTGTATCCGCTAGATGTTACTTGTTGAGCAAAATGATCGTTTTCTGAGAGAAAACCTACGCCTGGATGAATAGCATCAATCCCTGTCAGTTCTGATGCGCTTATAATAGCAGCGACGTTGAGATAACTTTTTGCTGATTGTGCAGGTCCAATACAAATGGACTCATCTGCCATCTTTACATGTTTTAAATCTTTATCTGCTGACGAATAAACAGCAACAGTCTTTATATCAAGTTCTTCACATGCTCTTAAGATTCTTAAGGCGATTTCTCCTCTATTAGCTATAAGGATTTTTTTAAACATTGGACTTTAAGAAATAACAAATAAGGTTTGATCGAACTCAACAGGCTCAGCATTCTCAACTAAGATTTGTTTTACTGTTCCGGAAAACTCTGACTTTACCTCATTCATCATTTTCATGGCTTCAATTATGCAAAGTACATCACCTTCATTAATCTTATCACCAACTTTTACAAAAGGTTCTGACTCTGGATTTGGAGCAGAATAAAAAGTTCCTACCATTGGAGAATTCATTTTATTTCCACTTTCAAGAACATCTGATGTTTGGCTTATTTCTTGAGTAACTGTTGTTTCAGACGAAGGTGCCGATGGCATAGCAATCGGAGACTGTTGAGAAGGTTCTGAAATAATAGCAGGAGTAGAAGAAATAAAATTACCTGGAATAGGATTACTCTTTACAAGTTTTACAGCTTCTTCACCTTCTTTAATTTCTATTTCATTGAGATTAGATTCCTCTAACATTTCAATTAATTTTTTTACTTTACGAATATCCATTAATCCTCCCTTAGTAGATAATTTTTTGCTGCTTGAAAGGCCATTAAATAACTTTGCTTTCCAAATCCTGAAACCACTCCCAAAGCAATGTCTGAAAAATATGACCTTTCTCTGAATTCTTCTCTGCCATAAATGTTAGATAAATGTATTTCAATCAAAGGAATATTTACACCAAGTATCGCATCCCTCAAAGATATGCTTGAGTGGGTGAAGGCGCCTGGATTGAATAGAATAATTTTTACTCCATTAGATTTAGCATTATGAATCTTGTCAACTAACTCATGCTCAGCATTACTTTGAAAGCATTCGGTATCAATATTGTTCTTTTTGCCTAGCTTTTCTATTGTTTTTTCAATATCTTCAAGAGAAAAATCTCCGTAAATATCCGGCTCTCTTTCACCTAAAAGATTCAAATTTGGCCCATTTAAAAGCAAGATCGAAGACATTAAGCGAATTTTATAGTATTTTTTTAGAAATTAAACGATTTTCTTTGAATAATAGATCTATTTTGTTATTTTTTTCTGGATAGCAATATTTTCCTTGATAGCATCCCAAATAGTTTAATTTGAATGATAAGATGCCGTCCTTTAGATTTGGGACATTGAAGAAAATATTATTAATGAAAACTTCCGACTCTCCAAAAAACTCATCTTTTATAACTAATGACTCTGTTTCTACCTTTAAATTTTTATTTTCCGGGGAGATTGTGAAGTTTAGCTTATCGGAATAAACGTAAACATTTTGATGTAATTTCAAATCTATTAAAACATGATCATCAAAAGAATTTATAGTGATAGTATATGCCTCCTCAGGAGATACGAACTGATCACTCGTTTCAATAAACAAGAAACTATTGCTTGAAAAGACAGCTGAAACAAAAAGTAAAAATAAATTCATGAATAATTTTGGTGAACCAATTTTGAAAGTTAACAACCTTAATGTTGAATTTGCAAATGAATCTTCAACTTTTAAGGCTGTTAATAATTTAAATTTTAACCTCTCTGAAAAAGAGACTTTAGCCGTTGTAGGAGAAAGTGGATCAGGCAAATCAGTTACAGCTTTATCTATTATGCAATTACTTCCTTATCCAATTGCATTTCACAGCAAAGATAGCTCCATAAACTTTCAAGGCACAGAACTTATAAATCTTCCTAAAAAAGAACTTGAGAATATCAGAGGTAAAAGAATATCAATGATATTCCAAGAGCCAATGACTTCATTGAATCCCTTTATAAAGGTCGGTAAGCAAATTATGGAGTCTATTCAAGTCCATAATAAGAGTTCCAACAAAGAGGCAAAAGAAAAAGCCATAGACCTATTAAGGAAAGTTGAAATACCAAACGCAGAACAAAAATTTTCTTCATTTCCTCATCAGCTCTCTGGAGGACAAAGACAAAGGGTGATGATCGCAATGGCATTGTCAAACAATCCTGAAATATTGATTGCAGATGAACCAACAACAGCCTTGGATGTGACTGTCGAAAAAGGACTATTAATTCTTTTAAATAAATTAAAAGAAGAGGAAAACCTCAGCATAATTTTTATCACACATGATTTAAATGTTGTCAAAAGATTCGCAGATAAGGTTCTGGTGATGAATCAGGGTAATGTGATCGAAAGAGGAATTACTGCAGAAATTTTTTCTAATCCAAAGGACTCATATACAAAAAGGTTAATAGAGTCCATTCCTGAACCAAAAGAGATTGAAAATGTTTCAGATTCCAAAATTCTGGAATGCGAAAAATTAAATGTAAGCTACCAAGTAAGAGAAGCTTCTCTTTTCCAAAAAGAAGAAAGATTTGATGCAGTCAAAGAAGTCTCTTTCTCTTTATCAGCTAATTCAACTCTTGGAATTGTTGGAGAATCAGGATCAGGAAAATCTACCATTCTCAAAGCAATTCTGGGCATAGAAGAGTATTCAGGAAAAATTTTCTTTAAAAATGAAATATTAAAGAAAGATAAGCTGAGTGATTTGAGGAAGAAGTGTCAGGTTGTCTTTCAAGATCCCTTCAGTTCTCTTTCTCCTAGGATGAGGGTGGAAGAGATCATCAAAGAAGGTTTGGATATTCATTTTAAGCAATTGAGCAAACAAGAAAAAAAACAACGCATCATGGAATCAATAAATGACGTTCATTTAGATCCATCGTGCCTTGAAAAGTTTCCGCATGAATTTTCTGGAGGCCAAAGACAGAGAATTGCAATAGCAAGAGCATTGATTACAAATCCTAAATTGATCTTGCTCGATGAGCCAACTTCAGCATTAGATGTTTCTATTCAAAAGGAGATACTTCTGCTCTTGAAGGATTTACAAAATTCCAAAAATATAAGCTATGTTTTGATAAGTCATGATTTAAGAGTAATCAGGTCAATGTCAGATAGAGTTTTAGTCATGAAAAAGGGTTCAATAGTTGAATCTGGTCCAACCGATCAGATATTTGATACACCTCAAGATGAATATACAATCAATCTTATAAATGCTGCTTATAATTAAAATCAATGTCTAAAAAAAGAAAATATTCATCCTCTCTGGTTGATGGAATTGATCAAGCTGGTGCTCGCTCAATGCTTAGGCCAACAGGTTTTTCAGATGAGGATTTTAAAAAACCACAAGTAGGTATCGCTTCAACTTGGTCAAATGTGACTCCTTGTAACATGCACATCAATGAATTAGCTCAAACCATATGTAGCTCAGTTGATGATGCAGGGCTCAAATCAGTTCTTTTTAATACCATCACAATCTCTGATGGTATTTCAATGGGAACTCTTGGAATGAGATATTCGTTAGTTTCTAGAGAAGTCATTGCAGATTCAATTGAAACTGTTGTTGGGTGTCAGTCATTTGATTCTGTTGTAGCAATTGGCGGATGCGATAAAAATATGCCAGGTTGTATGATGGGATTGATAAGGTTAGATAGACCAAGTCTGTTTGTCTACGGTGGTTCTATCAAGCCTGGGAAGGATCATACTGATTTTGCCACTGTTCTTGAAAAGGTTGGCGCATATTCTCAAAATCAAATAAGTGAAGACGAACTAATAGCAATTGAGAAAAATGCACTCCCTGGACCTGGTTCGTGTGGAGGAATGTACACTGCAAACACTATGGCATCGGCAATTGAAGCCATAGGAATGAGTTTACCTGGCAGTAGTTCACAAGATGCTATATCTCAGGAGAAGAAAAATGATTGCCTGGCTGTAGGTCAAGCTATCGATTACTTATTAGAAAAAGATATTAAACCTAGCAATATACTGACCAAGAGCGCTTTTGAAAATTCTATTAAAGTAGTTATTGCACTAGGTGGCTCTACTAACGCAGTCCTTCATCTCCTAGCAATGGCAAAATCAGCAAATGTTGATTTAAATTTAGATGACTTTACTAGAATAGGAAAAAATACACCTGTTTTATCTGACATTAGGCCTTCTGGTTACTATTTAATGAGTGATCTGAATGAACAGGGCGGTATTCAACCCTTAATGAAAATGATGCTTAATGATGGATTACTGGACGGAAGTTGTATGACCGTTTCAGGAAAAACTTTAGAAGAAAATCTTAAAGACATAGAACCCTATAAAGACGATCAAAAAATTATTGCTCAAATAAGTAAACCTATAAAAAAAGAAAGTCACATTAGAATCTTGAAAGGTAATCTAGCTCCTCAAGGAGCTGTAGCTAAAATAACTGGGAAAGAAGGACTATCTTTTTCTGGTCCTGCAATAATTTTTGAATCCGAAGAAGAGGCTGTTGAAGCAATTTTCAAGAATACCATTCAAGAAGGTTCAGTCATTGTTATCAGATACGAAGGTCCTGTAGGAGGCCCAGGTATGCGTGAAATGCTAAAACCGACTGCGGCAATCATGGGAGCTGGGCTAGGAGATAAAGTTGCTCTAATTACTGATGGAAGGTTCTCAGGTGGATCTCATGGTTTTGTTGTTGGCCATATTACTCCCGAAGCAGCGAATGGAGGTCCAATTGGACTTTTACAGAATGGAGATTTAATCACCATAGATGCAAAAAAAGATCAAATAAACATTGATATCTCAGAAGAACAGTTAGCAGATAGAAAGAAAAACTGGCAATCTTTAAAAGAACCTCCTATCAGAGGAGTGTTAGCTAAATACGCCAGATCAGTATCTTCAGCTTCCGAGGGCGCTATAACAGACGATTTTTAATTTGCATTTTTAAAATTTAACCTAATATAAAAAATATGAGTAATACAATAGAATTAAATAAGGAAAACTTCACAGAAACGGTTGGGTCAAATAAACCTGTTTTAGTCGATTATTGGGCAGAATGGTGTGGTCCATGCAAAATGGTAGCCCCAATACTTGAGGAAGTTGCTTCAGACATGTCAGATAAGCTGACGGTTGGCAAAGTTGATGTGGATGAAAATCAAGAGTTAGCAGCCCAATTAAACATAATGAGTATTCCTACGCTAGTTCTATTCAAAGATGGAGAGGTGCTTGATCAGGCGATAGGTGCTTTATCAAAGTCTCAGCTTCTATCCTTTTTGGAACAACACCTATAAATTTAACCTAGACTAGGGCTAACTTAGGTGTTAAATTTATTCACCTTGTCTTAGACAATCTTTAATTAAATCCCAAATATTTGTTATGCATTTAGGCGAATTAAAATCCAAGCCCGTAGAAGAATTGCTCAGTCTCGCTGAGGAGATGGGCATTGAAAATTTAGCCCGCTCAAAAAAACAAGATGTTATTTTTGGAATTCTCAAATCTCATTCTGGAAAAGGTGAAGATATTGAGGGCGAGGGAGTTCTTGAAATTTTAAATGATGGGTTTGGATTTTTGAGATCACCTTCGTCTTCTTATCTAGCAGGTGCAGATGACATATATGTTTCACCAAGCCAAATAAGAAGATTCGGACTCAAAACAGGTGATTCTATATCTGGGAAAATAAGACCACCAAAAGAGGGTGAGAGATATTTTGCCTTGTTAAAGATTGATGAGATCAACTTTAATGCACCAGAGCAAACGAAATCAAAAGTTGCTTTTGAAAACTTAACACCTTTGTTTCCTGAAGAAAGAATTGTAATGGAAGCAGGGAATGGCACAACTGAAGATTTATCAGCAAGAATAATTGATTTAACTGCCCCAACAGGTAAGGGGCAGAGAGGACTTATTGTTTCTCCACCCAAAGCAGGAAAAACTCTTCTTCTTCAAAGCATCGCCCATTCAATTGAAAGGAATAGCCCTGACAGCAAGCTCATGGTTCTTTTAGTTGATGAAAGACCTGAAGAGGTTACTGACATGAAACGCTCTGTTCGAGGGGAAGTAATTGCTTCTACCTTTGACGAACCTCCTTCAAGACATGTTCAAGTAGCTGAGATGGTAATTGCCAAAGCTAGAAGACTTGTTGAAACAAAAAACGATGTCATTATTTTGTTAGATTCAATTACTCGTTTGGCAAGAGCTTATAACTCTACTCAAGCGGCTTCTGGGAAAATATTAACAGGTGGTGTTGACGCTAATGCCCTTGAAAAACCAAAAAGATTTTTTGGTGCTGCCAGAAATATTGAAGGTGGAGGAAGTCTCACCATTATTGCTACAGCGCTCATTGATACTGGATCGAGAATGGACGAAGTAATTTATGAAGAATTTAAAGGTACTGGAAATCAAGAAATTCATCTTGATAGGGCAATTGCTGAAAGAAGAGTCTTTCCTGCTATTAACATAAGGCGTTCAGGAACAAGAAGAGAAGAGCTGATAACCGACGATGCTGAACTTCAGCGAATAAATATTCTTAGAAAGCTTCTTAATGATATGGAAGATGTCGATGCAACTGAATGGCTGATAGACAAACTTGGAAAACACAAGACAAACAACGAATTCTTCAGTTCAATGAAGAAAGGAAAATAACTATTTTTCTTTGAGAAGTAAATATTGCTTCCTCCCTGAGCAAGTCTCTTTTATAACCTCCCAATCCATTTTCAAAAAACTTAGATCTAGATCTTTTTCTACTTCTAGATAAATATTTCCAGACTTAGCAAGAAGAGATTTTGTTTTAATTTTTAAAAGAACTTTTTCAGCAAGTTGTTCATAGAATGGAGGATCAACAAAAATTAGATCAAATTCATCATTTGTTTCATCTAACCAAGCAAGGACATCCTTATTAATTATCGATATTTTCTCAATAGCATCTAGCGTTTTGACATAGCCTTTTAATTTGTCAAAGTGCTCAAAATTTTTTTCAATAAATGTAACTTTTTGAGCACCTCTAGACAATGATTCTAATCCTAAAGAACCTGTTCCAGAAAATAAATCAAGACAAGTCTTCCGATCAATAACCTGTCCAAGCCAATTAAACAATGTTTCCCTTAGCCTATCTGGAGTTGGTCTAAGATCTTTAGAAGGTAAGAATTCGAATTTTCTTCCCTTGTATTTTCCGCTGATTATTCTAAATGAACCTTTATTTCCTTTATTGCTCATAATTTTCTTTTATAATTCTCTTTTCTAATCACTTATTAATGCAAGATATATTTCTAAATATTTTAAGAACGCAAGCTCAAACTGTATATGTAATTTCTTCAGGAAATTCAGATTTAAAAGAGGCAATGACTGTTTCTTCAGTAGCTTCACTATCAGCTGATCCACCCAGAATGTTAGTTTGTATTAATAAATCTGCTGCCATGCATGATTTTTTAAAAACTACTCAATCGTTTTGTCTTAATTTATTAAGCAACGGACAAAAACATGTAGCTGATATTTGTAGCAACTCAGAGAAAATAAATGAAAGATTTTCTAATGATTCTTGGCTTAAGAGAGAAGAGACTCCTTATCTAGAGAATGCTCAATCAAACCTCTTCTGTAATTTAAAAGAGGTCATGGAAGATACAACTCACTCAATCTTCGTTGGCGAGGTCCAAGATTTGATTCATAATGACGCTCTAAAACCCCTGGTATATCAAGAAGGAAAATATGTTTAAGTTTTTTTATCTTTTATTTTTTGTTTTGTTCTCAAGTCTGGTATCTACAAAGGAGATAGAACTTTATTTTATTGAGCCTAAAGATGGCGCAACAGTTAATGGACCTGTAAAAATAGTTTTTGGATTATCTGGAATGGGAGTGGCTCCGGCTGGAATAGATTTTCCTAATACTGGGCATCATCACCTTCTAGTAGATTTAGAAAATTTGCCTGATCTTAATAAACCTATCCCCGCCAATAAAAATCACATTCACTTTGGTAAAGGTCAGACTGAAGCGATCCTTGAATTGCCCAAAGGAAAAAGAACTTTGCAACTGTTAATGGGTAACTATCTTCACATTCCACATAAAGAGCCAGTGATTTCGAATAAAATCACAATTTTTATTAAATAAATTCTCCAGATAAACCCTATTGATTTACGAATTTTATAAAATTTCTCCTGCACTGAAAAAAATATTAAATATGGTTAGAAAATTAATACTTTTATTTCTATTTGCACCACTATCTGCTGAGGTTGTTATTGATGGCAAGTTGAATGAAATTGAGTGGGATTCTGCAGGAGTCATTGATACTTTTTATGTTACTGAGCCCCTAACCTATGCAATTCCAGAAGTTGAGACCGAAGTTTTATATTTTGCTAATAAGGATGGAATATATTTTGGGTTTAAAAATTTTCAACAACCTATAGAGGATCAAACATCTTTACTACATAGAAGGGACGTAATGGATGCATCAGCAGATAGAGCTTTCATTGCAATTGACTTCAATGGAAATGGTATAAGAGCCTATAGCTTTGGGGTAACTTTGGGAGGTTCCATAGGCGATGCAGTTTGGGCAAATGAGAATCAACCATCATCAGACTGGGATGCAATTTGGTTCGTTGAAACATTTCAAACTGATGATGCTTGGTTTGCAGAATTCATGATCCCATGGGATGTTGCCCCATTGGAAGTCTCTGATGAAGAATTTATTGAAATAAATGTTAGGACATCCAGAGGTTATTTTCTCAAGAATGAATGGCATGGTTTTCCTAAAATAAATTGGACAGATACAAAATTTATCTCAGGATTTCATCCAATAAAAATAAGAAATTTCGCAAAAAACTCTTCCTCTAAAGTTGATTTTTTTCCATACGTTTCAGTTTCTCAAGAAGAGGTCACTGGAAAACAGGAAAATAAAATTGGAGGAGAAATATTTTGGGCTATTGATTCTGAAAAAAGATTGGACGTCACTTTGAATCCTGATTTTGGTCAAGTGGAAAGCGATGATGTCATTGTAAGTTTTGATGCATTAGAGACTTTCTACGAAGATAAACGTCCGTTCTTTACTGAGAATCAGGATCTTTTTCAAATAAGGGGTCGAACTTCTTTTCTAATTAATACAAGAAGGATTGGTGCTGGACCAGACTATGATTGCTCTTCAGAGATTGAGGAGTCAGATTGTAACTCGCAGAGAAAAACTTATAGTGAAATTGATTTAGCATTGAGATATACGCAGACTGAAGTAGATGATGAATTTGGAATTTTCTCAGCTTTCGAGAGAAATGGAAAATACTATAAAGGCAGAAATTTCCAGTCTATTAGATACAGAAAAAATTTAGATGATCTTCGTATTGGCTATCTTTTAACTTATGTTGACCGCCCAAACATATCTAGGATTGCTCAAGTCCACACAATGGATTTTGATTATTCTTTCGATGCAACTAGTAGGTTTTCAGGGACGTTAAGTTATTCAAATATAGATTCAAAATCAACTTCAACGGACGGTTTAGCTTTAAGAGGTGCTGTGGCTAGAAACTTTACAGAGAAGTTTACCTTTCTTTGGGGTTTTGGTATCTATGACGAAGGATACGACATTAACGATATGGGTTATCTGGACATGAGAAATTTTGCAGAAACAGGTATTACTGCTTCTTTCAAAGAAACAAACTTTTCAAAAGATTCTTTAATTAGAAGTCTTTCATTGAATTTGAATAGCGGTCATCAACGAAGCATAAGTGGAATAAACGGTGGGGCGATGGCATGGATATCCCTTAATTTAGATCTAAAAGATTTTTCTTCAATAAATATCTTTTGTGAATGCATCTTATCCCCAGGAAAAGATTTTGTTGAAGCAAGAGATTATCCAGAATCTCCTTTTATAAGAAGATTGGGAGGATACTCTTTGAATGTGAGATATTCGGCACCCAAACAAAAATCCTTTATACCATTCATAAAAATTGAGAGTTCAACTGGAGGTTATAAATTTGATAATCCAACAAACTCAAAAAGAGGTGAAGGATGGGGATTCAATATAGGAGCTAATATTAAGCCCACTAATGATCTCGACCTAAATCTTGCTCTTATTAGATACGATGAATATGAAAATTGGGTTAAGTATGAATTTGATAATGTATTTGGCTATTACAAAAAGAAGAAATTATCTTCCTCTCTGTCTTTAGGATGGATTAAAGACAACATTCATGAATTAAGAATTAAAGCCCAATTTTATTCACTCACTGCTGATGATCCAGTTCCTTATTATGTAAGTTCGGATGGAAAAATGATTAATTATGACGGGTCACTTAATCCATTTGAATTAAGTCAGGTCGCATTTCAAATAAGGTATAGATATGAACTATCTCCTCTCTCTAATTTTTATGCAGTTTATACGAGAGGGGGATATTATTTTGACGACGATAAAGATTTAAAATCTTTTGGAGATTTGTATTCCACCGGATGGGAAACTACTTATTCTGATCAATTTATTCTTAAACTGAGATACAAATTTTAATGATCTTTACAGATCCAACCTCTTGATGTTTTTCTAGCTTCTAAGGCAGGGAAATAAACATTGCATTCTATACATTTGACCATGCTGGATTGATCTTCACCGATATCAACTGAATTTTCTCCCAAAAGACGAGCAAGCCCAACGACTATTCCTACAAAAATTAAAACTGAAATTAAAATGGCCATCAGGATTTAATTTTCTTTTTTTTGAAAGCGTCCAGTAAGTCTTGTGTTATGTTGGCCAAATCTGACTGATTGAGTTTCTTATAAGCTTCAATTTTGATCTCAAGAGCTTGTTCTACTTGAGAGCTATTGGGTAGATGTTCAATCACATAATTAGCTCGGTTTAAAGCAGCAACAAAAGCTTTTCTTTCCATATAAAAAGTCGCTACATATATTTCTTTTTTTGCGATCAAATTCCTTAAGAAAACCATTCGTTGCCTTGCTTGATCAGCGTAGTCACTGTCTGGAAACCTAAGTAAAAAATCACTCAAGTTGGAAAACGATTTCTTTGCTTGATTAAGATCTCTTTTCGAGGCCGCATCCTCGAGAATCATATTTGGATTAAAAATAGACATATCGGCTGTGTAACCGGACATTCCTTTCAAATAGTAAGCGTAATCTACATTTGGATGATTAGGATGTAAGCTAATGAACCTGTCAGCGGCTGATATGGCAGCCTCATAGTTTGCTGATTTAAAATAAGCATAAATAAGCTCTGACTGAGCTTGCGTGGCAAATCTTCCGAAAGGATATCTTGCCTCAAGCATTTCTAAGCTCATTGCGGCAGCAGCAAAATTTCCAGATCTCAATCTATTCTGTGCTTGATCAAATAGTTCTTTTTCAAGTAAGACTCTTTCAATAGTTTCTTCTTTATTTGCACATGATGCGGATAAACCCATCAAGATCAGTAAAAATACTAGATTAAAGATAAAATAAAGCTTACTACGAGTTTGCATCTGCTAATTCTATCTGTTTAAAGATTAAAAAACATGCCAAAAAAAATTTCAATTAATTTCGAGGTCAACGCTGAAGAGTCAGGAAAAAGAATAGATGTAATCGTATCCAAAAGATATCCAGAGTTCTCAAGAATGCAAATTAAAAAGTTTATTGAACTAGATTTTTTGTCTATTGATAATCAAACAATTTCCAAAGCGAGCGAAAAAGCTTCAATTGGAAGCAAGATAAATTTATCTGGTCTAATTGATACAGAAGTTGAAGATCTTCCTGAAGATATTGAAATTGAAATAAAAAAGCGGACAAAGGATTTCATAGTTATAAATAAAGCTCCAGGAATTGTTGTTCATCCTGGCTCAGGAAATAGATCAGGAACAATTCTCAACAGTTTATTATTTAACTTTCCAGAGCTGGCAGATCTGCCACGAGCCGGAATAATTCATCGTTTAGACAAAGATACTTCTGGATTAATGGTTATTGCAAGAAATGAGAAAGCTTATAAACACTTGTCAGATCAAATCTCCTCCAGAACCGTTAAAAGGGGATATGACCTAATTGTAATTGGAAAAACGTTGAGAGCAGGAACTTTGGACTTCCCAATTGGGAGGCATCGCACGGTGAGAACAAAACAAACAGTTACAGAAAAAGGAAAAGAAGCAATTACTAAATTTAAAGTATTAGAATTTTTGGGATTTTACACTTATATCCGAGCTTATTTAGAAACAGGCAGAACTCATCAAATTAGAGTCCATTTCAGCCATATTAAACATCCTCTCGTTGGAGATAAAACTTATGGAACAAGTCAAAGATTTGCAAAAAATACTTCAGACGATTTGAAAGATTTTATTATCAAGTTTCCGAGACAGGCCCTGCATGCTAGAGAACTTTCTTTTATAGATCCCTCGACTAATGAAACAGTTAATTTTGAAAGCGAAATTCCTAAAGATTTTCAAAGTTTATTGGATCGTCTAAAAACCAATGAAAACTTGACTTAAAGGCCTCTAGTGTCACAATTCGAATCTTTTTAAAACTGTTTAATAAATATGAAGAAAGAATCAGGCGGATCTGCGCTTATCAGAGCTTTGGCAGATGAAAATGTAGACCTTCTCTTTGGATATCCTGGAGGAGCTGCTCTTCATATTTACGATGCAATCTATCAACAGGATAAAGTTCAGCATATTTTAGTTAGGCATGAACAGGCTGCAGTCCATGCAGCTGATGGATATGCCAGAGCCACAGGAAAAGTTGGAACTGTTCTTGTAACATCAGGTCCAGGAGCAACAAACGCAATCACTGGTATTGCAACTGCATATATGGACTCTATTCCATTGGTAGTAATTTCAGGTCAGGTTGCAAGCCATTTAATAGGAACAGACGCCTTCCAAGAAACAGATATGATGGGAATATCCCGACCAATCGTAAAACATAGCTTTCTAATTCAAAGTCCAGAAGAGATACCAGAGGTTGTTAAAAAGGCTTTTATTATTGCGAAAACAGGAAAGCCGGGACCAGTTGTAATTGATGTACCCAAGGATATGACAGATCCGAACCATCTTTTTGACTATCAGTATCCTAAAGATATAAAGATGAGATCTTATTCAGCTCCCTCTGAAGTAGAAGAAAGTAACGTAGATGAGGCAGTTTCATTATTAGAGAAAGCAAAAAAGCCTGTTTTATATGCGGGCGGCGGGATCATTCAAGGTAATGCATCTGAGGAACTAAAAAAATTAGCGAAAATCATGAATGCCCCTGTGACAAATACACTAATGGGATTGGGAGCCTTTCCTGCAACTCATGAAAACTTTATTGGAATGTTAGGAATGCATGGAACCTATGAAGCTAACATGGCAATGCATGAAGCTGATTTAATCTTTGCTTTGGGTTCAAGATTCGATGATAGAACTACAAATAATCCTCAGAAATACTCATTAAATGCCAAAAAAATTCACTTAGATTGTGATTACGGTTCTATAGAAAAGATCATAAATGTAGATGTATCTCTAAATGGAGATGCTAAAAAGATTCTTAATCAAATTCTCAATAAAATAGATCCAAAAAATATTAATAAAGCATCAATAGATCTCTGGAATAATGAGATTCTAAACTGGAGAGAAACTCATGGTCTTAATCATGATCTTCTGGATAAGAAATTTCATCAGAAGCAAATCCTTCCTCAACAGGTAATACAGTCTCTTTACAAGTCTACAAACGGTAAGGCATTTATAACCTCCGATGTTGGCCAACACCAAATGTTTGCTGCTCAATATTATAAATTTGATGAACCAAGAAAATGGATTAACTCTGGCGGTCTTGGAACAATGGGATTTGGTCTGCCTTCTGCCATGGGAGTTAAATTTGCTTTCCCTGATGAGGATGTTGTTTGTGTAACCGGTGAAGGCAGCATTCAAATGTGTATTCAGGAGCTATCTACTTGTATGCAGTATGGACTGCCTGTGAAAATAATTAACCTTAATAATAGAGCTTTAGGAATGGTTAAGCAGTGGCAGGATATGCAATACGGTGGAAGGTATTCCAGTATTCTCTACGAAGATTCTTTGCCTGATTTCGTCAAGCTTGCAGAATCTTATGGACATGTGGGCATGAAGGTAGAGGATATCAGCGAGCTAGAAGAAAGAATGGATGAATGTATTTCCATGAAAGATAAACTTGTATTCATGGATGTATATGTTGATCCAGATGAGCATGTATACCCAATGCTTGAAGCCGGTGGCAATATGTCTGAAATGCGAGTTAGTAAAACTAAAAACACTTTTTAAAATGAGTCACATATCGATTTTAATGGAAAACCAACCGGGAGCTCTTTCTAGGGTTGTAGGTTTATTTTCACAAAGAGGTTACAACATAGACTCTTTATCTGTGGCTCCTACTAACGATTCATCTTTATCAAGGCTCACCATGGTCGTTAAAGAAGAAGAAAGCGTAATATCTCAAATACTCAAACAATTAAACAAAGTAATTGATGTTGTAGAAGTTCAGAATCTGTCCGACATTGAATCTGTTTCACTGGAGATTGCTATTGTTAAATTAAAAATTACCGAGAAAGAAGCAAAAAAAATTATTGAAAGTGCTTTCCCTGTTGTTGGAGAAATTATTAATCACAAAGATGAGTTTGTAATGATTAAACTTATTGGTTCGAACCATGAAGTTGATAATTTTCTTCTTTCTTTAAATAAGCAAAAGTTTTTAGAGGTTACCAGATCAGGTCTGCTTGGAATGGGGAAAGGTGAAAACTTTCTCATTTCTGAAAGTGAAACTACAATTGAGTATTAGGAGAAAACAATGGAAGTATTTTACGAAAAAGATTCAAATCCTGAATTATTAAAAGATAAAACTATAGCGATTATAGGCTACGGTTCTCAAGGTCATGCACATGCTAATAATTTGAAAGACTCTGGTTTCAACGTAATTCTTGGATTAAGAGATGGATCATCTTCAGCTGCAAAGGCATCTAAAGCAGGTTTTGAAGTTGCTAGTAATGTCGAAGCAGCATCTAAAGCCGATGTATTGATGATGTTAATTCCCGATGAGTTTCAAGGAATTACTTATAAAGAAGAGATAGAACCTAATCTTAAGCAAGGCGCTACCTTAGCATTTGCACATGGATTTAATATTCATTACGAACAGATTGTTCCAAGAGAAGACTTAGACGTAATCATGATAGCTCCTAAAGGACCTGGTCATACAGTGCGAGGTCAATACTTAGATGGAGCTGGGGTACCTTGTTTAGTTGCAATTCATCAAGATGCCTCCTCTAATGCATTGGATACATCAATTGCTTATGCTTCAGCTATAGGTGGCGGAAGAGCAGGTATCATCAAAACAACTTTCAAAGATGAAACAGAGACAGATTTGTTTGGTGAACAGTCTGTGTTGTGTGGAGGTCTGACTTCACTAATTCAAGCAGGCTATGAAACTTTGGTAGAAGCCGGTTATCCACCCGAGATGGCTTATTTTGAATGTGTTCATGAAGTTAAATTAATCGTTGATTTGATTTACGAGGGAGGTTTAGCAAACATGAGGTATAGCATTTCAAATACAGCAGAATATGGAGATTACACTTCAGGACCTAAAGTAATAACTGACGAAACCAAAAAGGAAATGAAAAAAATTCTTGAAAGGATTCAGTCTGGAGATTTTGCAGACGAATTTATTGCAGATGCAAGAAAAAGCAACGGTCCAGATGGAGGGCCTGCAATGCAAGAATTTAGAAGACAATCAGCCGCACATCCAATAGAGGAGGTTGGAAAATCTTTGAGAGAGATGATGCCTTGGATAGCTAGTAACCGTCTGGTTGATAAGGCAAAAAACTAGTACCATCGACAGGGTGTCAAATAAGATACTCGCCCTCATTTTAGGAATTTCTTTATTTTCCGTTTATCTCTTTTCTATTAACCTTTATCCATTAGTTGATGAAGACGAAGGTGCATTCGCTTCAGCAACTTTGACTATGATGGATTCTGGTAATTTTACAAACGTTGAGTTAGCAGGAGAGAGGAGGGATGACAAACCGGTTCTTACCCATTGGTTGCAGGTCATAAGTTTAAAAACCTTTGGTTTTTCAGAGTTCGCTTTTAGATTACCGAGCGTAATCTTTGGGTTGCTCTGGGCATTCGTAACGTTTTGGTTTACAAAAAAGATTTCAAATAAGAGAAATGCTTTTCTAGCATCTTTTTTCGTTCTAGCCAGCCTTGGAGCATCGATTATTATCAAAACAGCAACTGCAGATGGAATATTTAACTTTTTTGTGGCTTCAACCACACTTTTGGCATTTTTAGCTTTAAGAGAACAACGGACCAAGTATTTATACTATGCAGCAATTCTTGCAGGCTTTGGCTTTTTAACAAAAGGACCCGCTATTTTAATCGTGCCTGGAGGGGCATTATTTTTCTGGGCTTGGTGGAATGGATATTTAACTGAAACGTTAAGAAAACTTTTAAATCCTTTTTTATGGCTTGTCTTTTTTTGTATTGCATCACCGTGGTTTATCTATTTATATTTAAGCGAAGGCATAGATCCGATACTAGGATTCTTTTTGAAACATAACTTTCAAAGGTATACATCGACTTTTGAAGGCCACTCAGGACCATTTTATTACTATCTTGTCATTTTGATTTTATTGGTGGCTCCATTTTGGAATAGTCTTTTCACGGTAGTCGGTAGAATTAAGACAGACTTCAAGGACAAAACTAAAAGTTTTCTCTGGATTTGGTTTTTATGGGTATTACTCTTTTTTTCAATATCTTCAACTAAGTTACCGCACTATTTGCTTTATGGAATAACTCCACTATTCATATTAATGGCACTTAATTTCAAGCAGCAAAGCAAAAGAATAAATATGCTAATTTTTATTTCTTTATTGGGCTTCATATCATCTATGCCTTTCATATTAGAAACCCTGGTTTCCTCAGAGAAAGATATTATTTGGAATGTTTTGAGAGAGGAAATAGAGGTTTTTTTCACTCCAACAAATTTCTTTATTCCAATATTAATTCTTCTAGTCCTTGGAATTGTCTCATTTGTGGTCTTTTCTAAATTTAACCAATTTATAATCTCATCTCTATTATTTTTGATTAGTGTTCATTTAATTTTTCTTCCAAGTGCCATAGGACTATTCCAAGATCGATTCAAACAGGCTGGATTAAAGGTAAAAGATATGAATAAACCTTTAGCCATGTACAAGATGAACTTTCCCTCATTTGGAGTATATGCAAGAGATACTGCCTATAGAAATCATAATGATGGACAAATAATTCTTTTAAGGAGCAATCAAATTGATGAGCTGGGCTCAGTGACAGAAATTTATAATAGGTCGGGTATTTCTGTGGTGATAAAAGAGTGAATCAGCAGCACAAAACAGGATTTATTATCTTTGCTTTGGCGCTGGTTCTGATTGGTTTGAATTATTTAGATCCTGTAGTTGCTCTAAATAATTTTATTTTTATTGGACTAAATAGTGCGGGAGCTTTTATAAATCAAACAGCTCTCACTTTTCTTACCGAATTTGGTAACGCAGCCGTTCTGCTGATTGCGTCTGTAATCCCCATTTATTATTCAAGAAAATTTTTCAGGTTAATCATCTCATCTACACTGATTGGAATCTTGCTCTCGAGGGGATTAAAAATTTTACTGGATATTCCAAGACCTGGAGCAATCCTGCCAAGAGAGGAATTTTTTGTTATTGAGCCTCTTTTGACTTCTCAATCCGTGCCTTCCGGACACGCATTTAGTCTCTTTTTATTTTTCTCTTGTTTGGTTGTCTCAGGCATGATTAAAAAAAATTATTTTGTACTGTTAATTTTCGCCTTTTCACTTATTGCTTCTACAAGGATATTAGTTGGGGCTCACTGGCCAATGGATATTCTGATTGGGGCTTCTTTGGGTTTTAGCTTGCCTTTACTTTTAGCTTCATTGGCAGATAGATCGTCAAAAATTTTGGACACTTTATATTCGGTATTTTTCATTATTTTATTAAGCGTCGCGCTTTACACAATGCTCATTGGCAATTTTTCTACCTATGATTTTGCAAATGAAATCGGTTGGTTATACATTCTTATTTTCTTGAGTCCCCTTTTATTTCTTAATTTACTGAAAATAGAGAACATTTTTAGTATTGCTTTAGACTATTTCACCAAAACAAAGGTATCTCAGAGTAATTTTTTTAAAATCTTTATGCCTTTGCTTATTTCTTCCACATTCATATATTTAATCTATCAATATGGATCTTTTAGTTCCTTTCTTTTCATGACAGAAAATTTGGATTTTCTCCTAGTGTCCGTTGCATTAGGTCTTTTGGTTTTAAGCCTATTGATAAGGGCTGCTCGAATTAGAAGATTCTTTAAAAAGGAAACAAAGAGTCTAGGAGTGATGCGAATCACTTTCTTGCATAACTTTTTAAATAATTTCTTACCTATGCGAATTGGAGAATTTTCTTTCCCTTTGCTTTTGAGAGAATCTTATGGGATCGATAATAAGATATCCCTCAGGGCACTTTTTATTTTCAGGCTAACAGATTTTCTATCAATCATTTTTTTGTTTTTATTTGTCTTTCTTAGTTTCTACTATTCTTTAATATTAAATATTTTAATTTTAGCTGGTTGGTACTTGGGAGTAAGCTATTTATTGCAAGAAAGAGATATTAAAAAAAATCTTTTTGAAAAAATTGAAATTTTGATTTTGTCTTTGTTAGCTTGGTGCATAAAAATATTTGCACTCACTTATCTTCTGTTATCTTTGATTTCAACAAGCTTAGAAGGTTCTTTCGTTGCCGTTATTTTTGGTGAATTAACATCAATCCTACCTATCCATGGCTTTGCAGGAACGGGGACATATGAGGGAGGCATAATATTTGGACTAAATTCTTTTGATAAAAATATTAATATCGATTCAATGATTAGTGCTTCTTTATTGGTCCACTTTACTGTTCTTTTATATAGTCTTATCCTTGCAATTGTTTCAATATTCATTAAGAAGACATGAAGACTTATTTAAGCATTGTTGTTCCTGTTTACAACGAGGAAGAAAATATAAAACCTCTCGTCGATGAAATTTATCAATCGATGGAATCTCTAGACAAAGAATGGGAATTACTCATTGTTGATGATTCAAGCAAAGATAATACTGGGGATATATGTGAATCAATTGCCAAAGTAAAAAAAGAAGTCAGGTACCTGCAATTAGGAAGGAATTCAGGGCAAACAGCTGCAATGCAAGCAGGTTTTGACCACGTGCAAGGAAAATACATAGCAACTTTGGATGGAGACCTTCAAAACGATCCGAAGGATATTTTAAGACTCTTGAATAGGCTGAAAGAAGAAAAATTGGATTTAATTGTTGGATGGAGAAAAGACAGAAAAGATCCTTTTCTTAGAAGTCTCATATCAAAGATGGCAAATTCTTTAATAGGCTGGTCGACTGATATTAAGCTCCATGATTACGGATGTAGCTTAAAGGTCTACAGAAATAAAACCCTCAAAGCGGTTCAATTGTTCGGTGAAATGCATCGGTTAATTCCTGCTTGGATGAGTCTATATACAGATAAGGCAAGAATAAGCGAGGAGGTTGTAAATCATAGACCTAGAATTGCTGGCGAGAGTAAGTATGGGTTTGGAAGAATTGCGAGAGTACCTTTGGATTTATTTTCAATTATTTTTTTCCAAAGATTTTTATCTAAACCAGCACACTTTTTTGGTTTTCCTGGTTTAGTGTTTCTGGGCCTTGGAATAATTATCTTATTTATATTAAGTGCCCAAAAAATAATGCTCGGCACAGACCTAGGCGATAGACCTTTATTTTACGGCGGAATACTTTCTGTTGTGTTTGGAACCCAACTTTTAACAACCGGATTATTGGCTGAAGTGGTGGTAAGAATTTACTTTTCGAATAAAAACCGTCCTTATGTAATAAGAAGGGATTCCGAGAATTAATTTAACTTTATTTATTGATAATTGCTTGCTAAGGTTGCATTCCATTTCATATGGGTCTGTAGCTCAGCTGGTTAGAGCGCACCCCTGATAAGGGTGAGGTCGCAGATTCGAGTTCTGCCAGACCCACCAAAATACCTATAAATCTTTTTCATTCATAATTGATCTAATTATTGCAGAACAGTAGAATTTCAATCATGGCTTATACTTTGGAAATAGGACAAGAAGCGCCAGATTTTAATCTTTTAGCAACTGACGAAAAATTTTATAGTCTTTCCAATTACGCATCTTACGAGTTATTAGTCATTTCATTTACTTGCAACCATTGTCCTTACGTCATCGGATCTGATGAAGCTACTAGAATAAGTGCTGAAAAGTACTTAGAAAAAGGTATCAAATTTGTTTGTATCAACTCTAATAGCCCTAATACTTATGAAGAGGATAGCTTTGAAAATATGCAAAATAGAATGAAAGAATTCAATTTCCCTTGGGATTATCTTTGTGATTCAACACAAGAGATAGCGCAAACATTTGGAGCGTTGAAAACACCTCACTTTTTTTTATTCAATCAGAGTAGAGAGCTTATTTATACTGGCAGGTCAATAGATAATCCAAAAAATCCCTCTTTAGCTTCTCAGAACGATCTTGAAACTGCCATTGATGAACACTTAGGAAATAAAATAATTACTACGCCTATTACCAATCCAATCGGTTGCAATATAAAATGGGACGGTAAAGATGCACATTGGATGCCTGCCGAGGCTTGTGATTTAATATAGATTTAGGAGAAATTATGACAGAGATAGCAACTTTAAGTACTGATGGTGACATCTCAACGATAGTTTTAGATGATGGAAAAGTTAACGTGTGCTCGTTAGAAATGCTTGAGTCTATTCAGCAATGCTTAGCAGAAGTGCCAAAAGATAAAGGCGCATTGATCGTAAGAGGGAGAGAAGGAATATTCTCCGCAGGCTTTGATCTAAAAACTATTCAAGGTGAAGATGCTGAAAAATCCAAAAAAATGGTTGAGATGGGAATGAAAACAATGCACGACTTATATACTTTTCCCAGACCTGTGATTATGGCTGTAACTGGACACACTATTGCAATGGGCCTCTTTATAGTATGTTGCGGGGACTATAGGATTGCACTTGAAGGAAAATTTGTCGCTCAGGCAAACGAAGTTAGAAATAACATGGATATTCCCTCTCCTATTATGGAAGTTGCTGAAAGCAGAATAGATAAAAAGCATGTTTATTCTGTGCTTTATCATGCTGATCCTTATCCTTTTGATAAGTGTATTGAGGCCGGACTACTCGATGAAATAGTATCACCTTCAGATTTTGAAAAAAGAATAATGGAGAAGGCAGAAGATTTAGCTACTTTAGGCCATCCTCATTATTTAAAAACTAAGCAAGCACACCAGAGACCGCTTCTAAAAGCTATCTCTAATGCACTGCCTGCTTAAAAAAGTTAGACATTTCTTACATCTTTCTCTAATCTACTCCCTTCTTTTGGGGCCATAGCTCAGCTGGGAGAGCGCCTGCTTTGCACGCAGGAGGTCGGCGGTTCGATCCCGCCTGGCTCCACCAAAAATACTTCAATTTTTCTCATTACAGATACATAATAAGTCTATGAGAGAGATGCACATACATGATTTAGTTATTAGAAACGGCAATATAGTTGATGGATCAGGAAAAAAACCTTTTCTTGGAGATATTGCAATTGATGATGGAAAAATTACCAAAGTCGGTGAAGTAATTAACTCAGGTAAAAAAGAAATTGATGCTGCTGGAAACCTTGTTTCTCCTGGGTGGGTAGATATTCATACACACTACGATGGACAAGTTTGTTGGGATCCTTATTTAACTCCTTCAAGCTGGCACGGAGTAACCACAGTTGTCATGGGCAATTGTGGAGTTGGGTTCGCACCCGTGAAACCCGGAGATGAAAATTTCCTTATTCAACTTATGGAGGGTGTTGAGGACATCCCAGGTACCGCACTGCATGAAGGCATTGATTGGGAGTGGGAAACTTTTCCTGAATTTCTAGATGCAATAGAAAGAAAAGAATTTGTAATGGATTTAGGATTTATGATTGGACATGGGCCAGTAAGAAGTTATGTGATGGGCTACGATAGATGTCAAAACCAAGTTGATGCATCTAAAGACGAAATCAACCAAATGTCAGAAATAGTAGAAAAGGCAATCAATGCTGGTGCATTAGGATTTAGCACATCTAGAACTATCTTACACAGGGACGTTCATGGTGTTTATGTACCTGGCACAGAAGCAAGCTCAGAAGAAATGATGGAACTTGCTTTTGCAGTGGACCGCGCAGGCGAGGGTACTTTAGAAATTGTTTCTGATTGGCTGGACCAAGAAATAGAAATGTCATGGATGAAAGAATACGTTGAAAAGTCTGATTGCGGTTTAACTGTTCTTCAAACTAATGGCGACTCCGTTAAAACCATTCTTTACTGCGAAGAACAGTTTCTAAAAGGTAAAAATGTTCGACCTCAGTTCCCAGGAAGAAACGTGGGACTTATGTTTGGTCTAGAAAGTTCTTTGCATCCATTTATAGGTCATCCTTCCTACAAAGATATTTCTCATCTTCCCCTCAACGAGAGACTGTCAATTATGAGGGATCCTGCTTTTAAGCAAAAAATTTTAAATGAGTCGCCAAGCTTTAGAGAAGATTTACAGAAAGCTGCTAAAGAACAAAAATCTAACAAGACTAAAGAAGAAATAAAAGCTGAGGCAGAAATAGGTAAAAAACTAATTTCCAACTATGAAACTCAATTTATTTTAAGTGATCCTCCTAATTACGAACCAACAAGAGAAGATAGTATTGCTTACTTAGCTGAACAGAGAAACCAGTCAGAAGAAGAGGTTATTTACGACGAATTGATAAAAGATGACGGTAAAAGCTTAATTTACGCATGTTTCACTCCTTATGAAAATCATAAACTTAAGTTCGTTGAAACATTCTATAAACTTAAATCGTCTGTGGCTGGTGGGAGTGATGGAGGAGCGCATTGCGGCCTCATTTGTGATGCAAGCATGCCCACAACAAATTTATCTCATTGGGCAAGAGATAGATCAGCAGGCAATAAAATTCCTTTAGAACTCATCATTAGAAAGCAGACAAAAGACACTGCTGAAACTTATGGACTATTTGATAGGGGAGAAATCAAAACTGGAATGATTGCAGATATCAACATTATTGATTTTGAAAAATTAAATGTCTCTCTTCCAAAAATGATCTTTGATCTTCCTAAAGGTGGGAAAAGGCTTGTTCAGGAATCCTTTGGTTATTTAGCAACTATTAAAAGTGGTGAGGTTGTTTATGAGAATGGTCAAGCGACCGGAACTCTTCCAGGTCAACTCATAAGAGGGAAGCAAACATCAGAGACCAAAGATACTAAAGAAAAGATATCTTTTTATGATCGAACTGTTAGGTTATTTATTGTCAAAATCCTAAGACTTATTTGGGCTGCAAGAAACAAACCTGTTAAAAGCACAGTCATTTCTTAGTATTCAAGCGATAACTCTTCAAGAATATTTCCAGCTTCATCAAACTTCTCTAAAGTCCAAAGAAAGTACCTTGAATCTACAGATATAGTTCTCGCTTCTGGAATATATTTATAGTCAGCGATAATCGTCTGAAGCATCCCATCAAAAGCAAGACCTACCAACTCACCTTTACCGTTTAGCGTGGCTGATGAGAAGGCTCCCACATACCCTCAACCGCAAACACATTAAGATTTAACAAAGCTAAAATAATCAGTAATCTAATTCTCATTCTCCGGGTCTCCTCAAAAAAGATCTATTTAATTCATTAACGTTTTTGACTCCTGTTAGGATCATGCTTTGTTCAACTTCATCTTTTAAAAGTTGTAACGCATATTTAGCTCCGTTGTAGCCTCCTACAGATAGTCCGTAAAGGTAAGGTCTACCACCCATACAGGCATTAGCTCCCATGGCGAGAGCTTTTATGACATGAATCCCTCTTCTAATACCACCATCAACTATAATCTCAATAGAGTCTCCAACAGCATCTCTAATTTCTTTCAACATTTCAAATGGCGCTGGACATCCATCCAGTTGTCTTCCTCCATGATTTGAAATCATTATTGCTGAAGCACCAATATCCTTTGCCCGTTTAGCATCTTCTACAGATAAAATTCCTTTGACCGCAAAAGCCTTATCCCATTGACCTATCATCCACTCTGCATCTTTCCAAGTAACGGTCCTATCAAACTGACTGTTCATAAAATCCATTACAGAAATATCGTTAGCAGCATCTTTCAACCTGTGCTCAATATTGACCATAGATGGCGTGGGGGGATGAGTAAGATAATTCAATGTCCAATCAAATTTACTGGCGATATTTAGGTAAGACTTTAGTGTTAATTTTGGTGGCACGGTCATGCCAGTGCGTAGATCTCTTTCTCGTCTGCCGTTAACAGGAACATCAATAGTCAAGCAGAGAGCATCGTAATTAGCAGCTTTACATCTTTCAATGTATTCGACTGAGATACTTCTGTCCTTCAGAACATAAATTTGAAAAACCTTAGGACCTATAGATTTTTCTGCAACCTCTTCGATAGTAGTTGTTGAAAGGGTAGAGAGGCAAAAAATCGTACCCACATCACTTGCAGCATTTGCTGCTGCTATTTCACCTTCGTGATGAAATAATCTGTGATAGCCGGTGGGCGAGCATATGTATGGCCAATCAATTTGTGTCCCAAGAACCTTTGTTGAAGTATCAATTTTATCTACATCAACTAAATAATTCGGAATAACTTCATATTGTTCAAAGGAATTCGTATTGTGTTTTATTGTCCATTCATCTCCTGCAGCACCATCAATGTAATGGAACATTGCTGCTGGCAATCTTTTTCTTGCAGCTTTTCTTAAATCGCTAATGTTATGACAATCTTTTAATTTCAATTGTTAAATTCTTCCAAAAGTCTTTTTCTATCTGATTCATAGATTTTGCCACCAAAATAATAGCAAGGTATAGCTAATCCAGCTATCAAAGAGAAAATAACAAGCATTATTGTATATGGTTCAGCCACATCAAATGATCTTAAAAGATCAGTAAAGATTCCGCCTCCTAAAGAGCCAAATGTAAGACCTATAAGGTTTAGGCATAAAATATAAAATGCTACTACAGTAGCTCTTATTTTAGGCGGCACAAGCTCCTGAACGGTTGAAAAAGTAGGACCATAAAAACATCCTAGTTGGAAATAACCGATAACAACTCCCAGCCAAAAAATAAAAGTATTTGGTTCTACGAATCTGTAAATTATTCCAAGAGGTAATAGCAACAGAGTGAGCCAAAAAAGAAACATTGGACGACCTTGATTGAAAGTTCTCAGCCACCAGTCGCTCATTAAACCACCAAACAAGTTTCCTGCAAGACCCGCAACCACACCAATGATCCCAGTTAGTTGAGCAATTTCTGATCTTTCAAAACCTCTTTCTTGGGCATACCAAAGTTGTTCAAAAACTGCTGCTCCCAGTGCTACATGATAAAGAACTCCTCCAGCTATGGTTAAGATTAATGCATTAGAAGAGGTCAAGGCTTGCCTTAAAGTAGAAACTATCTCTGAAAAAGAGAGATTAACCTCATCTGGATTATCGATAAGATGTTTTCTAGGGCGATCTTTAAAGAAAAATGCAACGATCCCTAAAACTGCTCCGATACCTCCTAAAATGTAAAAACAGTTTCTCCATCCAAGAGGCTCACCAAGAAATCCTACTATAAGGAGACTTATCCCAACTCCGATAGGAACACCCATATAATAGACCCCAGCAGCAAAACCCATCCTATTTGCTGGAAAGCTATCTGAAAGCATGGACATGGATGTTGGCGTTAAGATTGATTCTCCAACTCCAATGAAGGCTCTAGGAATAGCCATACTTATAAATCCTTTGGCGGCACCTGTAAGCGCAGTAAAAACACTCCACAGTAGAACCCCAAAACCAATTAATCTTGGTCTGTTGTACTTATCTGCCAGCGTTCCCATGAACAATCCCATAATTGAATAAAAAAAGACAAAGGCTAGTCCAGTTAAAATACCGTACTGCCAATCAGTTAAGCCTAGGTCAGGAACAATAAAATTTGCAAAGCTCGCAATGAGTTGACGGTCCACAAAATTTAAAAGATTCAGAAGCGTCAAAAAGAAAAGTAACCTATATGGATTCATATTCCCCCAGTTGAATAATTTATCCGTTCATGGAATATAATCATTATCCAGAAAAATAATTTTAATGATAGTAATAGGTTTAACAGGAGGAATTGGATCAGGAAAGTCATCCGTCTCAGAAATCTTTGAGGGCTTAGGAGTGAAAGTTGTTGACGCAGATGTAGCTTCTAGACAACCTGTGATGAAAGGACAACCAGCTTTAAAAAAAATCGCTGAAAAATTTGGATCAAATATTCTTACCTCTGAGGGAGAATTAGACAGAAGAAAGCTCAGAGAAATTATATTTAAAGAGAGTTCTGCAAAAGACTGGTTAGAAAATCTACTTCATCCATTAATTCATCAAATACTCATTAATGGTTTAGCAACTGCGACCTCAAAATATGCAATTTTAGTATCTCCTTTGTTGTTTGAAACAAATCAAAAAGACCTTTGTTCAAAAACAATAGTTGTCGACACAAGCGAAGACAATCAAATCGATAGAACCACAAAAAGGGATAATGTTGAAGCCAGCCAGATTAAATCAATTATTGATTCCCAAATAGATAGAAATAGCAGGAATAAGCTTGCAGATATAATTATTTCAAACAATGGTTCTTTGCAGGAATTAGAAGAGAAGGTCAAAAAAATTCATCAAGATTTAGAAAGAGAAATTCTTAAATGAAAAAAAAATGTCCCCGATGCAGAAAAATGTACTCTGTGAATAAAGATTCAAATCACAGACCTTTTTGCAGTGAGAAATGTCAGGCCATTGACTTAGGCGATTGGTTTTTTGAGAAACACAAGATTTCCCGGCCCATAATAGATGAAGATGATCTTTCTATTGACCCATAAAAGAAGAAATACCTGCTATTCCATCTGCAGAATATTTTTTTGCCTCATTTAAGTCTGAAATTCTCATTCCGCCTAGAGCATAAGTTTTAATTTCAGACAGAGATCTTAATTCCTTAAATTTTTGCCAACCTATAGAAGATGCATCCTCATGACTTTTTGTTTTTTTGACTGGTGAAATAAAAATATAATCCAACTTAAGTTGGTTTGCTTTATTGATCTCTTCCTCATTGTGACAAGACGCACCTAAACAATTTTCATAGCTTTCTAAGTTCGATAAATTCATCAGATCCGCTGAATTGAAATGAATGCCATCAAATCGTTCCGAGATGTCTAGGTGTCTGGAGCTCAAAATGAGTTTGGTTTGATACTTTTTCTTTAGTAATAAAAATTTTTTTAAATTCTTATTAAGTTCTGAATTATCTAAACATCTTAACAAAAGCAATTCTTTTTTAATTTCAATTGATTCCAATAGTTCTAGGTAATTCTCAGGAATTACTTCAGGTGTAATAAAAAAATAATCAGGATCTATAGTCTGCATTCATGCTTACATAATCTTTAGATAAATCCGACGTAAGGACTTTGCTTGTCTTATTGCTATCACCCAGCTTAATAACTATTTCTATTTTTCTTTTTTTGAATTCTTTCAATCCTAATTTTTCTGAATAACTTGGACTGAGTTTGTTATTTCTAAATACCTGGAGCTTTCCAAGCTTTAGATTAAATTTCTTCTCGTTAAAGCTAATATTGGTATTGCCAACTGCCATTAAAATTCTCCCCCAATTTGGGTCTTCTCCAAAAGCAGCTGTTTTTACTAAAAGAGAGTTAGCAATATTTTTAGCAACCGTTTTGCAATCGTTTTCAGTCTTGAGTCCTTTAACGGTAATCGAAATTAGCTTTGTTGCTCCTTCAGCATCGAGTACTATTTTTTCTGCTAAAGAGAAGAAAATATCTTGAATAGTTTCTACGATCTTTTTTTCATTGGCTTTAGACAGCGAAATTAGTGATGATCCTGTAGCGATAAGCAAAGAAGAGTCATTTGTTGATTGATCCCCATCAATAGTTATTGAATTAAAAGAACCTTCGCAGGCTAATTTATGGATTTTGTCTAATTTTAATTTGCTTATCTTTAAATCAGTAAATACAAAGGACAACATTGTTGCCATGTTAGGTTCAATCATTGCTGAACCTTTAGCGATGCCAATGAAATTTATAGTCTTGCCTTTTATATTGATACTCTTTTTAACTATTTTTTCTTTCTTATCTGTTGTCATAATTGAACTAGCAAAATTTTTCCAACTACTTCTACCAAGATTTTTATAAGCATTAAAAAAGGATTTTCCATACCTCTGTAGATCAAGTCTTTCTCCAATCACTCCGGTTGAAAAGGGCAGAACATTTACATCTTTATAATTAGCAAACATTTTATTTATGTCCTTTAAACCTTCTGATCCAGTTGCAGCATTTGCGTTTCCTGCATTTATAAATAATGCAGTTTTCTTTTTTTTATCAAGGTTTGTTAAATTCTTTTTTGCAACCTTTACCGGCGCTGCAGGAAATTTATTTGAAGTAAATAACCCAGAGATATTGCTGTTGCTAGGCAATTGAATTATCGCGGTATCCAGCCTTTTGCCATACTTTTGATAACTCGAAGAACAGCCAATTTTAACTTCTTTCATAATCTATTTTCTTTTTTTCCTTTTGGCTTTAGCTTGAAGTCTTCTCATTCTTCTATTTCCTGAAAATTCTTCATTTGGTTCAGATTTATTTTTATTGACTTGTTCTTGAGGCGAAACAAAAGCGGATTGAATCTCTTCTTTATGACTTATCGTGTTTTTTATAACAGAACTTTCCTGAGTTGGTTGCTCTTCCTTATTGATTTGAATTTTGGATAAAAACTTTATGGCTTCTGCATTGATGTTTGTGAGAAGACCCTCGAACATTTCAAAAGCTTCTCTTTTATATTCAAGTCTGGGATCCTTTCCTGCATAACTTCTAAAGCCTATATTTTGTCTTAAGTATTCAAGAGCATTGATATGGTTTTTCCAAGATATATCTATGACTTGTAAAACAATTTGTTTCTCTAGGCCAGGAAGAACTTCGCTGTATTCGATTCTTTTTTCAAGATATTTATTTTTAAGCTGACTTACAATTTCATCGATTAAGTTATCTTGATTATTCTTTTCATCATCTAAGAATTGAACTGGATCAAATTCAAAAGCAAAATCAGAAGATAGGGAATTCTTTAACTTATCTGTTTGCCACTGACTTTCTACGCTAGAAGGCTGCAGAAACGAATAAACTAAATCTGATATTTCATTGAATCGCATTGAATCAATTAATTCTGTTAAGTCATCTTCTTGAAGAATTTCCTCTCTTTGAGAATATATAACTTGTCTTTGTTCATTAAGGACATCGTCAAATTCAAGGATTCTTTTTCTCAGATCAAAATTTCTTCCCTCAACTCTTCTTTGAGCTCTCTCGATTGCTCCAGTGAGCATTCTATGTTCTATGGATTCTCCCTTCTTCATACCTCCAATTGATTGCATAAGATTTTTAACTCTTTCCGGTGCAAAAATCTTCATCAAGCTATCTTCTAAAGACAGAAAAAATTGTGATGAACCGGGATCTCCTTGTCTCCCAGATCTTCCTCTAAGCTGATTATCAACTCTCCTTGATTCGTGTCTTTCAGTTCCAATCACATGTAGACCTCCAAGCGATAAAACTTTTTCTCTGAAAGAAGCGTCCTTTTCATTACCTCCCAAGACGATATCTGTTCCTCTTCCTGCCATATTTGTCGCTATGGTTACAGCATTCTGAGCTCCTGCCTGAGATATTATTTCAGCCTCTCTTTCATGTTGTTTTGCATTTAAAACATTATGTTCAATTTTTCTTTGTTTTAGTTTGCTGGATATTAATTCAGAAGTTTCTACGGAAATTGTCCCAACCAAAATTGGCGCGCCGGTCGAGTTAATTGTCTCTATTTCCTCAACAAGAGCGTCGTACTTCTCCTCAAGGGTTAAATAAATTTTGTCATCCTTATCGTCTCTGATCATGGGCAGGTTAGTTGGTATGACAATGGTCTCTAAAGAGTAAATTTCCTCAAACTCTTGAGCCTCAGTTTCAGCAGTCCCGGTCATGCCAGATAATTTATCGAAGAGTCTAAAAAAGTTTTGAAAAGTGGTTGATGCCAAAGTCTGACTTTCGACTTGGATATTTACATTTTCCTTAAGTTCTAGTGCTTGATGAACTCCGTCTGATAATCGTCTACCTGGTAAAGCTCTTCCAGTGTTTGTATCAATCAATACTACTTGACCATTTTGCACAAGATAATCTGTGTTTTTTTCAAACAGATTAAAGGCTCTTAGGGAAGACTGAACCATGTTTAATAATTTTAGATTTTCACTCGCATAGAGCGAGTCATCCTCTTTAAGAAGTCCGTTGTGTACAAGAAGACGTTCAACGTTTTCATGACCTTTCTCGGTAAGTTCAGCAGATCTTACTTTTTCATCAATCTGAAAATCTCCCTCTATAAAAACATCTCCTGTTTCCAAATCAAATTCTTCTTGCTTAAGGCGAGGAATTATCTGGCCTATCTTTTTATATATTTCAGAATTATCTTCGGCGACACCGCTTATGACTAAAGGAGTTCTAGCCTCATCAATCAGGATTGAATCTACCTCATCAACCACAGCAAAAAAAAGGTCTTTTTGCATTTTATGGGCTTTGTCCATTGCCATGTTATCCCTTAGATAGTCAAAACCAGCTTCGTTGTTTGTGATGTAAACAACATCTGCCTGATAGGCATTTTTTTTCTCTTCAAAACTTTGATTGGGAACAACATGACTAACTGTCAATCCAAGGCCTTCAAACAAGGGCCTCATCCAATTTGCATCCCTTTCAGCTAGATACTCGTTAACAGTAATTACGTAAACACCTTTTCCGGTCAAAGCATTTAAGTAACAGGGTAGAGTAGCCACGAGGGTTTTTCCCTCACCGGTAGCCATCTCAGCGATCCTCCCTTCATTAAGGATAACTCCTCCAACGAGTTGGCAGTCATAATGTCTCAGACCCAAATTTCTTTTACTCGATTCTCTGACTAGTGCAAATGCTTGGGGAAGTACTTTTTCCAAGGCTTCCCCCGAACGAACTTGATCTTTCAGTTCATTAGATTTTGCCAGCAAATCATCAGCATTTAATTGCTCAAAAGAGGACTCCAAAGAATTAATTTGATCAACAGTTTTGGAAATACGGTTAATGACTCTTTTATGTTTTGAGCCAAATAAAAAGCCAAACATTTCTTATCCTGTACTCGGGTCAATGATTGGATCGATATATCTGATGAACTGATTGCCTTCTTCTGCAGTAATTATTTCCCAAGTATCAGGATTATCGATAAGTTTTCTTAAAAGTTGGTTATTATGAGAATGACCAGATTTATAACCTTCAAAAGATCCAATTAGATTGTGTTTTAGTAAATATAAGTCACCAATGACATCAAGAATTTTATGCTTGACGAACTCATCCTCTGACCTCAAACCTTCTTCATTAAGAATTTCATTCTCACCAATTGCTATAGCATTTTTCTCACTTGCTCCTAGAGCTAAGTTTTCTTTTTTTAATGCATCAACTTCACTCATAAAGCCAAAAGTTCTTGCGCGAGATATCTCTTTGAGAAAAGTTGTTGAATTGAAGTCAATACTAGCCTTGTTGGGCTGTCTTTTGTGAACAGGATGATCATAATCAAGTTCATAACTTACTTTGAAACCATCATAGGGCGACAGTGATACTCTCGCGCCATTCTTAGCTTCCACAGATACCGGTTTTTTTATTTTTATAAATTTTTTAACTTCTTTTTGTTCCTTTATGCCAGCTGATTGAATCAAAAAAACAAAAGGATTTGCTGAACCATCCATAATAGGGACTTCAATGTCATTAATTTGGACATAAGCATTATCGATGCCTAAACCTGCAAAAGCAGAGAGCATATGTTCAACTGTAGAGATTTCAATATCTTCACTTACCAGTGTTGTTGCGAGCGCTGTAGCTCCTACGTTTTCAACGGAAGCTTGGATCTCAACAACTGGGTCACAGTCAACTCTCTGAAAAATAATTCCAGTATTTTCAGGTGCGGGTAAAAGTTTTATTGTAATTTTTCTGCCTGAATGCAAGCCTACGCCACTTGCCTTAATGGGATTAGTTAAAGTTCTTTGAGCTAGCATTTCTAGTTTGTTCTTTGTCTATTAATCTCAAAAACAATTACTGAAGTTGCAATAGCTGCATTGAGACTCTCCAATTTATCGCTTATTGGAATCTTGATTATTTTATCGCATTTTAATTTTAAAGTTTCTTGAATACCTCTATTTTCTGAACCTATTATTAAACCTAATTTTTTGGAAAAATCAGTATCGTAAATAGATTCTGACTGTGAATTCCCTTCAGCTCCATAGATTAAAAACCCTCTAAGCTTCAGCATCTCTGTAATCCTCTTAAGGTTTGGCACAATCACAAATGGGATAAGTTCGCTTGATCCTTTTGAAACTTCTCTTACCGATTTAGTTAAATGACATGCCCTGGATTTTGGAACCACTACCGCATCAACCATTCCTCCCAAGCTTGTGCGAAGGATTGACCCAAGGTTGTTGGGATCAGTTATGTGATCGAGCAAAAGAATAACGGCGTCCTCTTTAGTCTCTAAAAATTTTTCCAGGTACTCTATATTTTTTGGTTCTGATGGTTTGAAAATCAGATTGATCTTTTTATTTGGATCTTTAAATTTTTTTATTTCAATTTTTAATTTCTTCTCCAAAGCGATCTTTTTTATAGCTTTAATTCTTTTTGAAATTAAATTGTCATCTACTTCCAACAACCTAACTGACTCAGGTTTGTTGGCAAGTAAAGTTTTGATCGTATTTAAATCTGATGTCTCGAACATTTTTATGCTGGTATTAAACTTATTTTACCTTCATAAGGATGCACCGATTCGATAATGCAACTCATTTTATCTCCAATGCTTATCGTACCTTGTCTACTGACTAAGGATTTCATCTCATAATTAAAATTGTAATATTTATTTTTGAATGAGCTTATGTGACACAACCCTTCGATGTTAATTTGATCTAGCTTCACAAATACTCCAAATTCTGTAACTCCGGTTATGATTCCAGAAAATTTATTCCCTATATAATTTTGTCCGCATCGCGATCTCAGAACTTTATCTGCTTCCTTAGAGATTTGATCAGCCTCTCTTTCTCTAAAACTGCAATTTTCTGCAATGTCAGCTAAATCATTTTTTGATAAAGATTTAAATTTCTTTTTATGAATAATTTGCTTTATACATCTATGAACCACTAAATCCGGATATCTTCTGATGGGTGAGGTGAAGTGTAAATATTCATCTAAACCCAAAGCGAAATGTTCACTCCTCTCAGAAGAGTATATTGCGAGTTTCATGCTTTTTAGAATTTCAAGAGCTAAGATTTCATTGATTTTATGCTTTGAGGTTTTTTGAACCCAATCGAAAATGGATTTTCTAGAGAGATTAAAATCTTCTGATATGGGTAAACCTCTTGATTGAAGAAATTTTTGTAATGAAATGATCTTATCCATATCCGGGAAGTCATGAAATCTAAAAATAGTGCTTATTTGATTTTCCTTTAGAAATTTTGCAGCAGATATGTTTGCCAAAATCATGCATTCCTCAACGGCCTTATGACTTAAATATCTTGTTACCGGAACAAAAGCTTTAAGTTTTCCTTTCTTAACATCTGGTCGGTACTCATTCAATTCAAAATCTATTGCGAGTCTTTGCTTCCTTTTTTCAATTCTTTTTTTGCATATTTCTAACAATTTCTTTAAATCATTTGAAAATTCTGGATGTCTATCTATGTTATCTTTCTCAAGATTTGAAAGTTCGTCATAAGTAAACCTTTTCTTCGATTCGATAATTGCTGAAGAAAATTTGAAAGTTTTAAGAGAACAATCTTTATCAAGAATCATTTCACAGACCAGCGTTAACCTTTTTTCAAGAGGGCGAAGAGAGCAAATATCGTTTGATAATTCTTTTGGTAGCATTGGAATAACTTTTGAATTCAAATAAATTGATGTTGCTCTTTCTGCAGCCACTTTATCCAAGGAAGATCCTTCCGAAACAAAAGCAGAGACATCAGCAATTGCTACTAACAATTTGTATCCATTTGAAGTTTGTTCGCAGCAAATTGCGTCATCAAAATCTTTTGCATTTTTACCATCAACGGTAAAAAAATTTTTATCAGTTAAATCTTTATATTTAGAAGAAAAATTTCCAGAATTATGTTCTCTCAAAATCCTATTTATTTCTGGCAATATTATTTTTGGAAAAGTTCTCTTTATATTAAGATTTGTTTGCAAAGCAATCTCGTCTGCTTCTTCAAAAATATTTGAAAATATAAGTTGCTCAACTATGTAACCTTCAGGCCTGTGTTTTAAGCTTGGTTGTTTTTTTATTTTTATTTTACAAAAGTCACCATTTTTGAGTTTTTTAGAAGTATTCTTTTTTATAACTATTTCTAGATGAAACTCATTGTTAACGGATTCTGCAATCCATCCTTTGTTAGTTTTTTTTAATTTACCTATGACTTCGCTTGTATTTCTCTCGATTATTTTTTGAATGGTTGCTTTATCTTGCTGAACTGAACATTCAACCTTATCACCTGGAAATACTTTAAATAATTCCTTTCTTGAAAGTTTAAATGATAGATCTTCAGACACTAATAAAGATCCTTTGCCATTTTTTGAAAGTTTTACAATTCCTTTAAACATTTATGTCTCAATGAGTTACTCAAGTATACTTTTTCAATGGTTAATAAGCTCAAATTTGGATTATTGGGAGCACTAGGGTACATAGCTCCTCGCCATATTCAAGCAATCAATAATATTAATGCAGATCTAAAGTGCGTCAGTGATTTGGATTTTAACTCAGCTCAAAAAAAAGAATTCTTTTCTAAGAACATAGAAACCCTTGATAGTCTTGAGGAAATGATCAAATTCCATCAGAAAGATAACTTAGACTATATTTCTATCTGTACACCAAATCACTTACACACTGATCAAATAATTTCTTGCTTAGAAAATGATATCAATGTGATTTGTGAAAAGCCCCTCGCTTTATCTGTTTCAGACTTAGACAGGATTAGAAAATCTGAATCCGTTTCTGCCGCTAAGGTTTTTACAATCATGCAATTAAGATTTCATGAGTCAATAATTCAATTGAAACAAAATATAACTTCACAAAAGTCAGAAGAAAAACATGAGGTCATCCTGATATATGCTACGACAAGAGGTTCAGAGTTTTTTTCTTCCTGGAGAGGGAGTGAAAATAAATCAGGAGGGATTCTTTTCGAATTTGGTATTCACTATTTGGATATTTTGATTGATATTTTTGGCCAAGTTTCAAATTTCAATGTCAACAAGTTATCTCTCAATCAAGCTAACGTTCTTATCGAACACGAAAACGCGAAAGTTTTAATAATGATTAATGTTTTATCTAAAGAAAAACTTAAAGAAATGGGACAAGAGGAAGTTTTGTATCGATCTTTCACCATAAATGGAGATGAATTTGAATTTACGGGGGGATTCCAAGATTTGCATACCAAGAGTTATGAATCAATTCTTGAAGGAAAGGGCTTTACCGTTGAGGATGCGTCCAAATCAATTAAACAAATATCTAAAATAATGGATGAGTTTGAAAAAGGATCGACCTATAAACCAATTTTAAACAATCTTTAGAAATGCAAAAAATTTCAACTCCAGACCTTAGCGATCTTAATCCTAGCGTTCCATTCGTAGGCTTACAATTTAATTCGTATGGAGCAAGAGATTTTCTTTATGGGCCTTTAAAAACAGTTCATGCTCCAAACGATAATTCATTTGTTAAAAAAATATTAGCAACAGAAGGGCAGGGAGGAGTTCTTTTTGTCGATGGGAATAAAAGTTTTGAGGTTGCCCTCTTGGGAGACATGATTGCTGAAAATGCTTATAAAAATAATTGGAATGGAATAATTATCCTCGGCTGTGTAAGGGATGTAGATGTCTTGAAAACAATTGATATGGGAATTTTTGCCCTTGGCTCTGTTCCTAAAAAAAGTGAAAAAAAAGATAGAGGTTCCATTGATGCCCCTATTGAAATAGACGGATTGATAATTAATTCAAATGATTGGGTCTATGGAGATTCAACGGGAGTCTTAGTCTCCAAAGTGGAGCTGGCGATAGGAGTCGAACCTACGACCGCCTGATTACAAATCAGGAGCTCTACCAACTGAGCTACGCCAGCAACGACGAGAATTATAAACTCATTTCTTTAATTTCAAAGATACTTCTCCAGAACTAAATTTCACTATCCTTTGATCCTTCATATTTTGTGCGATTAAGAGGCCCTTATTATCTATTCCTTTTCCAATGAATATTTCATTAGGTTTATCTTTCAGAGTAAATTCCTTATCTCTTAATAAATCTAAAGATGTAAATCTTTTAAGGAAGTAATCAAACTCTTCTTGCTCAAACTTATTTAAGGTTATGCATAATTGATTAATCATTTCTGTAATGATTGAGTTTCTATCTACTGATTGTTTCTTTTCTAATTTTATTGAGGTCCACTCTTGATCTATGAGCTCTGAATATTCCATGTTTACATTGATTCCTATGCCAATAACTACTTTGGTCAATTCATCTACTTTTGCCGTTTCTATCAAAATTCCACAAATTTTTTTATTTCCTACAAGAAGATCATTAGGCCACTTGATCAAAGACATCACATTTATTTTAGTAAGGACTTTAGATACTGATAAAGCTACTGCTATGCTGAGTCCAGATAAATCTTCTTTTTTCAAAAATGAGTTCAGGGAAAAATATATATTCTTAAACTTAGGACTTATCCATGACTTACCTCTTCGTCCTCTACCTTTAGTTTGCTCTTCTGCAATGCATATTTTTATATCTTTATTTTTATTTTTTTCTTTTCTTAGAAGGTAGTCATTCGTAGAACTAATGGTATCGAATACCTCTAGAACAACTTTTGATCTAAATTCGTTACTAAGTTTCGATAATATTTTTTCTTTATCTAAAGGATTTTTATTGACAACTTCTATCATGACTCCGAGAATACCACGCTCTGACTGGAGGGGTTGGGGAGCGGTCAAACCCAGCTGACTGTAAATCAGCCGCTTCGGCTTCGCAGGTTCGAATCCTGCCCCCTCCACCAGAAATTCTTGCCTTTATGACAAGAAAACAGTATAAATGCCACCGGAGCGAAAGGTCTAGGATATTTCGTTATATTTTTAACAAGAATTTATCCTTTTTTGATCCGGAATTGTGAACATTTATGCTCATATAGCTCAGTCGGTAGAGCACTTCCTTGGTAAGGAAGAGGTCACCGGTTCAAGTCCGGTTATGAGCTCCAGACAGTAAATTTTTAAAGAGGATAGACAATGGCTAAAGAAAAATTTGAAAGAACCAAACCCCACGTAAATGTGGGCACTATCGGTCACGTGGACCATGGTAAAACTACCTTGACTGCTGCTTTAACAAAAGTTTGTGCAGAGACTCATGGTTCCGGTGAAGCTGTAGCTTTTGAAGGGATTGATAATGCTCCTGAAGAAAAAGAAAGAGGTATAACCATAGCAACATCACACGTTGAATATGATTCTCCAGCAAGACACTACGCACACGTAGATTGTCCAGGACACGCTGACTATGTAAAAAACATGATTACTGGTGCAGCCCAAATGGATGGAGCTATTTTGGTTGTAAATGCCGCAGATGGACCTATGCCTCAAACTAGAGAACACATCTTATTAGCAAGACAGGTTGGTGTTGAGCACATTGTAGTCTTTTTAAACAAAGCTGATCAGGTAGATGATGCTGAGTTAATTGAGTTAGTAGAAGTAGAAATCAGAGACCTTCTAAATGAGTATGATTTCCCTGGGGATGATACTCCTATAACCATTGGGTCTGCCTTAAAGGCTCTAGAAGGCGATGAAGGTGAACACGGAAAAGAAGCTATTCTTAAATTGGTTGAGTCATTGGACAGCCACATTCCTGAGCCAGTTAGAGATCTAGATAAGCCTTTCTTGATGCCTATTGAAGATATCTTTTCAATTCAAGGAAGGGGAACTGTTGTTACTGGAAGAATTGAAAGAGGCATGGTTTCCGTCAATGATGAGATGGAAATTGTTGGAATAAAAGACACAGAAAAAACTACTTGCACTGGTGTAGAGATGTTCAGAAAACTTCTTGATGAAGGTCGTGCTGGTGAAAATGTTGGTGTTCTTCTAAGAGGTACAAAAAGAGAAGAAGTTGAAAGAGGTCAGGTACTTTCTAAGCCTGGTTCAATAACTCCTCACACTAAGTTTGAAGCACAAGTCTATGTATTAAATAAAGAAGAAGGTGGCAGACATACGCCTTTCTTTAAAGGCTACAGACCGCAGTTTTATGTAAGGACAACCGACGTGACTGGTGAAGTCATTCTTCCTGATGGAGTTGAGATGGTCATGCCAGGTGATGATGTGGCAATTAATGTTGAGTTGATATCACCAATCGCTATGGAAGAAGGAATGCGTTTTGCTATCAGAGAAGGTGGCAGAACTGTTGGTTCCGGAGTAGTATCCAAAATCGTTCAATAGGCCAGTAGCTCAATTGGTAGAGCGGCGGTCTCCAAAACCGCAGGTTGGGGGTTCGATTCCCTCCTGGCCTGCCACGGAGATGGATATAAGATAAAACAATATGACTTCAGTTAGCAGTAAAATTTTATGGATCCTTGGCTCAGCAGTTATCCTGATTGCTGTCTGGGGGAATTCTTATTACTCTGAAGTAGCTCTTTTATATAGAACCTTGATTGTGATTGCTCTATTGATTCTGGGTTTAGCAATAATTAGATTCACAATTTTCGGTAATTCCGCATACAACTTAATTGTTACTTCTCTGACTGAAATTAGAAAAGTAGTCTGGCCTAATAGAACTGAGACGACTCAAACAACTCTTATTGTTTTAGCTGCAGTAATTGTTGCTTCACTGTTGTTATGGGGCTTGGATTCTCTTTTCTCCTTCGGATTAAATTTATTATTGGGGTAGAAATGTCGAAATCATGGTATGTTCTTAATTCTTATTCTGGTTATGAAAATAAAGCCAAAGAACAACTTTTAGAAAGAATAACCCTCAACGGCATGGAGGATTTTTTTGGAAAGATAGAAGTGCCTTCCGAAGAAATAACTGAAATGAAAGGAGGAAAGGAAAAAACTATACAAAAGAAATTTTTCCCAGGTTACATTTTGGTTGAGATGGAAATGAATGACGATACATGGCATCTTGTCAAAGAGACTCCAAGGGTTTTGGGTTTCATCGGAGGCACCAAAACCAATCCGAGACCAATTTCAGAAAACGAAGCAAACAGAATTTTAAACCAAATAGAATCTGGAGTTGAAACCACTTCACAACAAAATCTTTATGAAGCCGGTGAAATGATTAGAGTTATTGATGGACCCTTTAATGATTTTAGTGGCGTGATTGAAGAAGTCGATTCAGAAAAAGGAAAAGTAAAAGTAGCGGTGATGATCTTTGGAAGATCAACTCCGGTCGAGTTAGATTTCAATCAAATTGAGAGAGCATAATGGCAGATAAAAAGATAGATACATATATTAAACTTCAAGTACCTGCTGGCGCTGCCTCTCCTAGCCCTCCTGTTGGACCTGCACTGGGCCAACACGGTGTAAACTTGATGGACTTTTGTAATGCATTTAATTCTAAGACTAACGACATGGAAAAGAATGTTCCCGTGCCTGTTGTTATAACAGTTTACGAAGACAAAAGTTTTGATTTTATAGTAAAGACAACTCCTGCAAGCATTCTCCTAAAAAAGGCTGCTGGACTCGATAAGGGTAGCCCTACGCCAAACTCATTAAAAGTAGGAAAAGTAACTAGGGCTCAAGTTGAGGAAATAGCAGAAAAGAAAATGCAGGATCTCAACGCTGCTGATATGGATGCTGCAGTAAAAATTATTTCTGGAAGTGCCAGAAGCATGGGAATAGAGGTAATAGATTAATGGCTAAAAAATCTAAGAAAAATAAACCTTTAAGAGAAAAGTTAGTAGAAGCAGCCTCCTATAATTTGGAAGAAGCTTTAGATATTTTGTTTGAACATAAGTCTGAAAAATTTACTGAGTCAGTTGATGTAAGTATTAACCTAGGAGTGGATCCATCGAAGTCAGATCAAAATGTTAGGGGAGCATCTAATCTCCCTCATGGCACTGGCCGTTCATATAAGGTTGCTGTCTTTGCAGAGGGCGAAGAGGCTAAAAGTGCTCTTGAAGCTGGAGCAGATAAAGTGGGCATGGAAGATCTCGCTGATGAAATGAAATCTGGTCAAATAGACTATGATGTCATAGTTGCTACTCCCGATACGATGAAAGTTGTAAGTCCGTTGGGTCAAATTTTGGGACCCAAAGGATTAATGCCTAACCCTAAGTCTGAAACGGTAACAAAAGATGTTTCGGGTGCGGTAAAAAATGCCAAGGCTGGTCAGGTGAGATTTAAGTCAGATAAACAGGGAATTGTTCACTGTAGAATTGGCCAAATAACTCAGAGCAAGGAAGAAATAAAAAGTAATTTACAATATTTTTTATCTGATTTAAAAAAATCAAAACCTCCATCATCCAAAGGAATTTTTATTTCAAAAGTTTCGATGTCATCAACTATGGGACCTGGATTAGAAATTGATATTTCCTCTCTCAATTTCTGATTTTTTCCTGTATCATGCGCGATCCAGAACATTTAAATAAGCATTTGCGTTTTCGCGATTGTCTTAGACCGCATGTGTTTTTTGGTTTTTGCCATAAAAGCTTAATTTCATGCGTAGATGTACCAAGTCTTTTAGGTCTTGGTTGGATGTTCTCTCACTTTAAAAAAGAGAGGTTTATTTAATGTCACGTTTAGAAGAAAAGAAACTAGTTGTAGATGAATTGAAGAAGGTAGCAGATGAAGCCTTGTCAGCTGTCGTTGTTGATTACAGAGGTACTAACGTACCTGACTTAACATTGTTAAGAAAAGATGCCTCTTCTAGTTCTGTGTATCTCAGAGTAATAAAGAATACATTAGCTAAAAGAGCCTTAGAAGGTACTAAGTTTAATTCAATCAACGAAATTCTTACCGGACCTAGTTTGTTTGCTTTTTCTCTTGATGACTTTAAAAGTGCTGCAAAACTCGTAAAAGATTTTTCAAAGTCTCATGAGTCTTTCAGCGTAAAAGGGTTATCGGTAGGAGAAGGCCTTTTAGATGCAAGTGAGCTAGACAGACTAGCTTCACTGCCCTCAAAGGAAGAAGCAATTTCTATGTTAATGAGCGTACTTCAAAGTCCAATTCAGAAATTTGCAGGTGGTCTACAGAATTTACCTTCAAACTTTGTGAGAACTTTGGATGCGGTAAAAGAAACTAAATCTTAATTTTAAACTTTAAAAGGAGTAGTAATGGCGCTATCAAAAGAAGAAATATTAGATGCAATATCCGACATGAGTGTCATGGATATGGTTGATCTGATTAAACTTATGGAAGATAAATTTGGAGTCACTGCCGCAGCACCTGTCGCTGCAGTAGCAGCAGCTCCAGCAGGAGATGCAGCTGGTGAAGCTGCAGAAGAAAAATCTGAATTCGAGATTTTCCTTGCTGAAGTTGGTGATAAGAAAATTGATGTAATTAAAGTTGTTAGGACCATTACTGGTCTTGGATTAAAAGAAGCTAAAGCACTTGTTGATGGCGCACCTTCATCATTAAAAGAAGGGGCTAATAAAGATGAAGCTGAACAGGCTAAATCTCAATTAGAGGAAGCTGGAGCTGCTGTCGAACTTAAATAACTTTAAATACGTACAATTTTTATGCCAAAGAAATATAGTTTTGCTGAAAAGAAAAGAATAAGAAATAGTTTTGAAAAAATTTCAAGTGTCATGGATTTTCCTGACATTCTTGAAGTTCAAACAAATTCTTACAAGGAATTTTTACAATCTCACCTTTCACCAGATGAAAGGCAAAAGCAAGGTCTTCATGGAGTATTTCACTCCATTTTTCCTATAATCAGTGTTTCGGGTAATGCAAAAATCGAATATCTGGGATACGAGCTTGATGAGCCAGAATTTGATGTAAGCGAATGTATTGCCAGAGGCACTACATATGAATCAACCATGAGAATCATATGTAGAATTTCTTTCCTTGATAAAACTACTGGAGAGGAAATTCTAAAATCTGCTCGAGAAGAGAAGGTTTACATGGGAACCATACCTCTAATGACAACTTATGGAACATTCGTTATTAATGGTGTTGAAAGAGTTGTAGTTTCTCAATTGCACAGATCTCCTGGGTTAATTTTCGATCATGATAAAGGTAAAACACATTCTTCAGGAAAATTGCTTTACGCTTCAAGAGTAATTCCTTATAGAGGATCATGGTTAGATTTCGAATTTGATCATAAAGATCTTGTTTACATAAGAATAGACAGAAGAAGAAAGCTTTTAGCTTCAATTTTGCTCAAGGCTTTAGGAATGGCTAATCAGGAGATATTAGAAACGTTTTATGAATCAGAAGCTTATTCTTTAACCCCGCAAGGATTCTCTCTTAAAATCAATTCTAGAAGGCTGATGGGTAGGATATCTCCAGTTGAAATAAAGGATAAAGATGGTAAAGAGACTATTGTTGAAAAAGGCCAAAGAATTACTGCAAGACACATTAGGCTTATTGATTCTAATAAAATTAAAACATTATCTTTGGATTCTGAAGGTTTGAATGGATTAATCACAGCTGAAGATATCATCAATAAAGAAACAGGAGAGCTTCTCATATCATGTAATTCTGTTATCGATGAAACAATTGTTAAAGCTATCCAAGAGCATAAACTTAAAGAAATTAAAGTTTTATACATTAATGAGCTTGAATCAGGGCCTTACATTTCAGAAACTTTGAGGTCTGATACTACTACTTCACAATTAGAAGCTTTAGCTGAGATCTACAGAATGATGAGACCAGGAGAGCCGCCAACTAAAGAAGCAGCAACAAATCTTTTTGAAAACTTATTTTTTAATTCAGAAAAGTATGATCTTTCTGATGTTGGAAGAATGAAATTCAACCGACGTCTAGGGAGGGAAGATCTTCAAGGACCTGGAATATTAAGTAAGGAAGACATCATTGATGTGACAAAAACTCTTGTTGATATTAGAAATGGAAAGCAAGACTGTGACGATATAGATCATTTAGGAAACAGACGAATAAGATCAGTTGGCGAAATGATATCGAACCAAGTCAGAGTTGGTCTTCTAAGAGTGGAAAGAGCTGTCAGAGAAAGATTGAATGTAGCTGAAGCTGAGGGCTTTGGGCCGGCAGATTTAATCAACGCAAAGCCTGTAACTGCTGCAATAAATGAATTTTTTGGTTCAAGTCAACTTTCACAATTCATGGATCAGAATAATCCACTCGCGGCAATTACTCACAAAAGGAGAGTTTCAGCACTAGGGCCAGGGGGCTTAACGAGAGAAAGAGCTGGCTTTGAAGTTAGGGACGTTCACCCAAGTCATTACGGAAGAGTTTGTCCAATAGAAACTCCAGAAGGACCTAATATTGGATTAATAAATTCTTTATCTGTTTTTGCCAAGGTCAATGATTTTGGATTTATTGAAACGCCATACAGACAAGTAGTTAATGGCAAAGTGACTGAAGACATTAAGTACATTTCTGCAATAGAAGAAGGCGAATTTGTTATTGCACAAGCAAGCGCATTGCTTGATAAAAATAATAAATTTGTTGACGAACTTGTTCCTGTTAGATTTAAAAATGAATTCGAACTTATGTCGGCTGATAGAGTAGAGCTAATGGATGTATCTCCTCAGCAGGTTGTATCTATCGCTGCTTCACTGATACCTTTCTTAGAGCACGATGACGCTAACAGGGCTTTGATGGGCTCTAACATGATGAGACAGGCAGTTCCTACCTTGAAGACAGAGGCTCCTCTTGTTGGAACAGGAATGGAAAGATTGATTGCCAAAGATTCAGGTGATTGTGTAATAGCAGAAAACAAAGGGACTGTTGAAAAGGTTGATTCTGGAAGAATAGTGGTCAGAAAAGACATGAAAGAAATCTCTTCAACTAACTCAGCTGTAGATATATACAACCTCACAAAGTACACAAGGTCTAATCAAAATACATGCATGAATCAAAAACCAATAGTTAAAGTTGGAGATAAAGTTGCTAAGGGCGATATCTTGGCTGACGGCTCTTCAATTGATTTAGGAGAGTTAGCACTTGGCCAAAATATCAAAATTGCCTTCATGCCTTGGCACGGATACAACTTTGAGGACTCAATCCTTATTTCTGACAAACTTGTAAAAGAAGATAAGCTTACAAGTATTCATATACAAGAACTTACTTGTACAGCTAGAGATACAAAATTAGGACCAGATGAAATCACAGCTGACATTCCCAATGTAGGAGAGTCCGCATTAGGGAAACTTGATGAGTGTGGAGTTGTTCACATTGGAGCACAAGTTAAGGCGGGAGATATTTTAGTTGGAAAAGTTACGCCTAAAGGCGAAACTCAACTTTCTCCTGAAGAAAAACTTCTTAGAGCAATTTTCGGAGAAAAAGCAGCAGATGTAAAAGATACCTCTCTAAGAGTCCCAAGCGGTGCTGACGGCACAGTAATTGATGTTCAAATTTATACAAGAGAAGGATTAGAAAAAAATCCAAGAGCTTCTGTTATTGAATCTGTATCCTTAGCAGAAATCCAAAAAGATCTTGATGAAGAGCTAGAGATCGTTACAAATGCAACCATCAACTCTTTAAGGTCTGCTTTGACAGGTCAAAAAGTGATATCGGGAAGAGGCATATCCAAAGGGGAAACAATATCTAAAGAGTTTCTAGATAATCTTGCTTCAGATGAATGGTTCAAATTGAGAATGCAAAGCGAAGATATTAATGATCAGTTAAAAGATTCTAAGGACAATTTGAAGGCATATGAAAAAATGCTCAAAAATAGATTTGATGCTAAGAAGAAAAAAATTGTTTCTGGAGATGATTTACCACCAGGGGTGCAACAAGTAATCAAAGTTTACCTTGCAATTAAAAGGAGAATCCAACCAGGCGATAAATTAGCGGGTAGGCATGGTAACAAGGGAGTTATTTCGGTAATCATGCCTGTAGAAGATATGCCATATGATGAAAACGGCGAGCCAGTTGATTTAGTATTGAATCCATTAGGAGTACCATCAAGAATGAACGTTGGACAACTTCTTGAAGTTCATCTGGGATCAGCCGCAAAAGGTCTTGGAGATGAAATATCTAAGATGCTAGAAAATTATAAGGATTTAAAAGCCTTAAGATCATTCATAGATAAAATTTATGTTAAATCAGGTATGAATCAGGACATTACTTCTCTTAACGACAGTGAATTCTTAGAGCTTTGCCACAATCTTAAAAACGGTGTTCCTATGGCAACTCCAGTTTTCGATGGAGCCAAAGAGGCAGAAATCAAAGAGATGTTGAAGTTAGCCAACCTTCCTGAAACTGGACAAACTACTTTGTACGATGGAAGAACAGGGGATAAATTTGATCGCCCAGTCACTGTTGGGTTCATGTATATGCTCAAGCTTAATCATCTTATCGAAGATAAAATGCATGCACGTTCCACAGGATCTTATAGCTTAGTTACTCAGCAACCACTTGGAGGAAAAGCACAATTTGGTGGACAAAGACTCGGAGAGATGGAAGTTTGGGCTCTTGAAGCTTATGGTGCGTCTCATACTCTTCAAGAAATGCTTACAGTTAAGTCTGATGATGTCTATGGAAGAACTAAAATCTATAAAAATATAGTCGATGGTTCTTATGAAATGGAAGCTGGAATACCAGAATCCTATAATGTTTTAACAAAAGAAATTCGATCTTTAGCGATTGATATTGATTTCGAGGAGATTTGATCTAATGAAAGATTTATTAAAGTTATTCAACCAAGGCGAACAAGAAGATTTCAATGCTATCAAAGCAGGCTTGGCTTCACCTCAACAAATAAGATCATGGTCTTTTGGGGAAGTAAAAAAACCAGAAACAATTAACTACAGAACATTTAAGCCTGAAAGAGACGGTCTTTTTTGCGCAAAGATTTTCGGTCCCATAAAGGATTACGAATGCATATGTGGCAAATACAAAAGGATGAAGCACAGGGGAGTAGTTTGCGAAAAATGTGGAGTAGAAGTCACATTAGCTAAAGTTAGAAGAGAAAGAATGGGGCATATTGATCTAGCTGCGCCCGTTGCTCACATTTGGTTTCTAAAATCTCTGCCTTCGAGAATTGCTCTACTTTTAGACATGACGTTAAGAGAATTAGAAAGAATTCTATATTTTGAATCATTTGTAGTTACTGATCCAGGAATGACAGATCTTGAAAGCTGTCAGATTTTAGACGAAGAAGAGTATTACGAGGCTCTTGAAAATTATGGTGAAGAATTCAGAGCAGGAATGGGAGCAGAAGCAGTCAAGACACTCCTAATGGAGATGGATTTAGAAGAAGAAATTGCTTTGATTGAACAACAAATGACAGAAACCAAGTCTGAAGCAAAAATAAAGAAACTTTCCAAAAGGATGAAAATCATAAAATCATTCAGTAATTCTTCCAATAAGCCTGAATGGATGATCCTAGATGTGTTGCCTGTACTACCTCCAGATTTAAGACCTTTGGTTCCGCTTGAAGGAGGAAGATTTGCTACTTCAGATCTTAACGACTTATATAGAAGGGTGATAAACAGAAACAATAGACTTAAAAGATTAATGGAACTCAATGCTCCTGAAATTATTGTCAGAAATGAAAAAAGAATGCTCCAAGAATCAGTTGACGCTCTTTTAGATAATGGAAGAAGAGGAAGAGCTATAACTGGTTCGAACAAAAGACCTCTCAAATCTTTAGCTGACATGATAAAAGGTAAGCAAGGAAGATTTAGACAAAACCTCTTAGGAAAAAGGGTTGATTATTCTGGCCGTTCAGTGATCGTGGTCGGACCTACCTTAAAATTGCATCAATGTGGTCTACCTAAAAAAATGGCTCTTGAACTTTTCAAACCATTTGTATTTGGGAAGCTTCAAAATCTTGAGCTAGCAACTACTATCAAAGGTGCAAAGAGAATGGTTGAGAGAGAAGAGCCCGTTGTTTGGGATATTTTAGCCGACGTTATAAAGGAACATCCTATTCTTTTAAATAGAGCTCCAACACTCCATAGATTGGGAATCCAAGCTTTTGAACCATTACTTATTGAAGGTAAAGCCATCCAATTACATCCTCTAGTTTGTAAAGCTTACAACGCAGATTTTGATGGCGATCAAATGGCTGTTCACGTTCCGCTAACCTTGGAATCTCAACTTGAATGCCGTGCCTTGCTTATGGCTAGTAACAATATTCTTTCACCTTCAAATGGTAGGCCAATCATAGATCCATCCCAAGATGTTGTGTTAGGAATTTACTACATGACAAGAGAAAAAATTAATGCAAAAGGCGAGGGATCTATATTTGCAGACATTAAAGAGGTGTCCAGAGCTTTTGAATCAGATGCAGTTGAACTTCAAGCAAAAGTTAAAGTAAGAATTAAAAATAATGATGGTCAAAGTGAAATTAAAGATACTACTGTTGGAAGAGCATTACTTTATCAAATCTCTCCAGACGGATTAAATTTTGAACAATTCAATAAGACTCTAACCAGCAAAGGTATTTCCGATCTAATAAATACTTGTTATAGAGATTGTGGTTTGAAAGATACTGTAATATTTGCAGATCAACTTATGTATCAAGGTTATGAATATTCTACTAAATCCGGTTCCTCAATATGCGTTGATGATTGTTTAATCCCAGATGATAAGGCTGAAATTATTGAGAAATCTGAACAAGAGGTAAAAGATATTGAGGCTCAATATTCTTCTGGTTTGGTGACCCAAGGAGAAAAATACAACAAGGTAATTGATATTTGGTCTCGTGCTAACGAAAAAGTAGCAAATTCTCTTATGGACACTATTTCTACAGAGAAAGTTACCAATAAAGACGGAGAAGAAGTTGATCAAGATTCCTTTAACTCTGTTTACATGTATTTAGATTCTGGCGCAAGAAGTTCACCCGCACAAGTAAGACAGCTTGCAGGAATGAGAGGCCTCATGGCTAAGCCAGACGGATCAATTATTGAAACTCCTATAACTGCAAATTTCAGAGAAGGGTTAACTGTATTGCAATACTTTACTTCCACTCATGGAGCAAGAAAAGGATTGGCAGATACTGCTCTGAAAACCGCTAACTCTGGTTACTTAACTAGAAGATTAGTTGATGTAGCACAAGATTTAGTGGTCAGAGAAGTTGATTGCGAAACTAAGAGAGGAATTGAAATTAAATCAATTATCGAAGGAGGTGAAACTGTACTTGAGCTTAAAGACAGAGTCTTAGGTAGAGTCACAGCAAAAGAAGTTTCTTCAGCAGACGGAGCATTTAGGTTGCCTGCAAATACTGTAATTGATGAAGCTATTGCTCAAGAAATAGGAAATCACTCTATTGATACAATCTTTGTAAGATCGCCTATAACTTGTGATACAGCCTACGGAATCTGTTCAATGTGTTATGGAAGAGACTTAGGAAGAGGGAATCTTGTTGATCCTGGAGAAGCTGTAGGAATTGTTGCCGCTCAATCAATAGGTGAGCCTGGCACACAATTAACAATGAGAACTTTTCATATAGGAGGTGCAGCCTCGAGGTCTTCTGAAGAAGATAAAGTTCAAATCAAATACGACGGTAGTGTCAAATACACAAATCTTAATTCACTTGTAAATAGAGAAAAGAAAAATGTATGTATATCAAGATCAGCTGAGATATCGGTATCGGATGAAAATGGTCAGGAGAAAGAAAGATACAAGGTTCCTTATGGAGCTATTATTTCTGTTAATGATGGAGACCAAGCCAAGGCAGGAGATATTATTGCATCTTGGGATCCACATACGAGACCTATAATTTCTGAAGTTGAAGGTAAAGTTAAATTATCTGATATGGAAGAAGGTATCACAGTCAAGACAATACAGGATGATTTAACTGGATTGAGTAGCACTCAAGTCTTGGATGTTTCTGAAAGATCCTCATCAGGTAAGGAGCTAAGTCCATCTGTAAGTATTATGGATGAAAAAGGAAAAGAAGTTACTTTGCCTGGAGGAAAGCACGCTGCTGTATATTCTCTCGAAGGTAACTCTATTCTTGGCTTGACAAATAATTCAAAAATAAAAGTTGGTGATGTCATTGCTCGTATTCCTAAAGAATCATCTAAAACTAGAGATATTACTGGTGGTTTACCAAGAGTTGCAGATTTATTTGAAGCCAGAAAACCGAAAGAGGAAGCAATTCTAGCTGATATGTCTGGGGTGGTTTCTTGGGGTAAGGAAACCAAAGGAAAAAGAAGGTTAGTCATAACAAAAATGGATGGTAAGGAGGAAGTAACTTCAGAGACGCTTATTCCTAAAACAAGAAATATTAATGTTTTCGAAGGAGAGATGGTTAGCAAAGGGGATGTAGTAAGTGATGGACCTTTAAGTCCTCACGACATTCTTGCCCTTAAAGGAGTTGAGGAGCTCACCGATTATGTTGTAAACGAAATACAAGATGTTTATAGACTTCAAGGAGTTGAGATATCTGATAAACACATAGAAGTGATTTTGAGACAAATGCTAAGAAAAGTTGAGATTACTGATCCTGGCGATTCTGACTTTATTTTAGGTGAACAGGCGGAACTATCCGCAGTTGCTGAAAAAAATAAAACTCTTTCTGATGATGGAAAAGCTTTAATTGAATTTGACAGAATTCTTCTTGGAATTACTAAGGCTTCACTTGCAACTGACTCATTTGTATCAGCCGCATCTTTCCAAGAAACAACAAGAGTTCTAACAGAAGCGGCTGTGACAGGCAAAATCGATAAGCTTAGAGGACTTAAGGAAAATGTAATTATTGGTAAATTAATTCCTGCTGGTACTGGTTTCTATGCTGAAAAAGATGAAATTGAGTCTAATTTGGAAATGGAGCTAGCCGAAGCTATGGAAGGAACAGAGATCTCTGAGGAATAATTAAATAATGTTTGACCTAGGCTATCTTCATATCTAAAATCGCACACCAAAATGGCTACTGTTAATCAATTAATAAAAAAACCGAGAAAGAGCAAATCTGCAAAGTCGGATGTTCCAGCTTTAAATAGATGTCCACAAAGGAGGGGCGTCTGCACTCGTGTTTATACTACGACTCCAAAGAAGCCTAATTCAGCTCTTAGAAAAGTTTGTAAAGTCAGATTGACATCAGGTTACGAAGTTATTTCTTATATTGGTGGAGAAGGTCACAACTTGCAAGAGCACTCTGTTGTTCTTCTAAGAGGCGGAAGAGTAAAAGACTTGCCCGGTGTTAGATACCATACCGTCAGAGGTACTCTTGATACTTCGGGAGTTGATGACAGAAAGCAAAGAAGATCTAAATACGGATCCAAAAAACCTAAATAATTCAAAAATATGCCAAGAAAAGGTCCAGTTCCTAAAAGAGACATACTTGCTGATCCAAAATTTAACAGCATTAAAGTTGCAAAGTTTATTAATCAGATTATGCAACGCGGAAAAAAAAGTGTTGCTGAGAAAATATTGTACTCTGCTTTAGATCAAATCTCTGCAAAATCTAAACAAGATCCTTTAAAAGTATTTGACGATGCTTTAGACCAGGTTGCTCCTCAAGTTGAAGTTAAATCCAGAAGAGTAGGTGGGGCGACTTATCAAGTTCCAATAGAAGTAAAGTCTTCCAGAAAAATGGCTCTTGCAATGAGATGGTTAGTGACCAGTGCGAAAAAAAGATCAGAAAAGAAAATGGCTGACAAGTTAGCTAACGAATTACTAGAAGCGTCAGACGGCAGGGGAGAAGCAGTCAAAAAAAGACAAGATACCCACAAAATGGCTGATGCAAATAAGGCATTTTCACATTTCAGATTTTAATAATATAAACATAATTTAAATATGAGCGGCAGAAAAGTTCCACTTAAACTATATAGAAACATCGGTATTTGTGCCCACGTAGATGCTGGAAAAACAACAACTACAGAAAGGGTTCTATATTACACAGGTATTTCTCACAAAATCGGAGAAGTCCATGATGGTGCTGCAACTATGGATTGGATGGAGCAGGAGCAAGAAAGAGGTATTACCATAACATCAGCTGCCACAACTTGCTTCTGGAAGGGAATGAAACAACAATTTGATGAACACCGAGTCAATATTATTGATACACCTGGCCACGTAGATTTTACTATTGAAGTTGAAAGATCATTGAGAGTATTGGATGGAGCAGTTGTTGTTTTCTGCGGCAGCTCAGGTGTTGAACCCCAGTCCGAAACAGTTTGGAGACAAGCAAATCGTTACAAAGTTCCTAGAATTGCATTCATCAATAAAATGGATAGAGCTGGAGCAAACTTTCTTAATGTTGTTCAACAAATGAAAGATAGATTAGGTGCCTCACCAGTTCCTATCAACCTTCCAATTGGTGCTGAGGATGACTTTGAAGGAATGGTTGATTTAATTTCAATGAAAGCTCTCTATTTTGACCTTGATGATATGGGGAAATCCTATAGGGAAGAAGATATTCCTGAATCGATGTTAGCTGAATGTGAAGATTATAGAGAGCAGATGCTTGAATGTGCCGCTGAGGCATCGGAAGATTTAATGGATAAGTATCTCGAAAATGGAGATCTTTCAGAAGAAGAAATCATCTCAGGGCTGAGACAAAGAACCTTGTCTAATGAAATAGTTTTATGTCTATGTGGTTCAGCATTTAAAAACAAAGGAGTTCAGTGCGTTCTAGATGCGGTAATCAATTATCTGCCATCTCCTGATGAGGTTGAAGCTATTAAAGGTGTTTTGGAAGACGAAGAAACTGAAGATCAGAGATCTTCTAACGACGAGGAACCATTCTCAGCTCTTGCTTTCAAGATTGCTACAGATCCATTTGTAGGCACCTTAACCTTTATAAGAGTTTATTCAGGTGTTTTATCATCTGGAGATTCCGTTTATTCACCATCCCGAAGATCCAAAGAAAGAATTGGTAGGATGTTGCAGATGCACGCTAACAACAGAACAGAGATATCTGAAGTAAGGGCAGGCGATATATGTGCAGTAATAGGTTTGAAAGACGTCAGCACAGGAGAAACTCTTTGCGATAGAGATAAGGCTATCATTTTAGAGAAGATGACATTCCCAGAGCCGGTGATTTCAGTTGCCGTTGAACCAAAAACTAAAACAGATCAGGAAAAAATGTCTACCGCGTTAGGAAGGCTAGCTCAAGAGGATCCATCTTTTAGAGTGAATAGCGATGAAGAATCAGGTCAAACGATAATATCTGGTATGGGAGAGCTTCACTTAGACGTAATTGTTGACAGAATGAAACGAGAGTTTGATGTTGAAGCTAATATTGGTAAGCCTCAGGTAGCCTATAGAGAAACTATTAAGCAAATGGTTGAATCTGAAGGAAAGTTTGTAAGACAATCGGGTGGTAAAGGGCAATACGGACACGTTTGGATAAAAATTGAACCCTTAGTCCACGAAGAGACGGAAGAAGAAGATAAAGATATCTATGAATTTGTTAATTCTATAGTTGGTGGAACCATTCCAAGAGAATTTATACCAGCTGTAGACAAGGGCGTCAAAGAACAAATGGAAGCCGGCGTAATTGCTGGTTATCCTTTAATTGATATAAAAGTAACTCTTTATGATGGTTCTTTCCACGATGTAGATTCAAGTGAGATAGCTTTTAAAGTAGCTGCTTCACAAGCTTTAAAAGATGGAGCTATGAGAGCTAAACCCGTTCTGCTCGAACCAATTATGAAGTTAGAAGTTGTGACTCCAGAAGAATACATGGGAGATGTCGTAGGAGACTTAAATAGAAGAAGAGGAATTGTCCAAGGAATGAATGATATACCATCTGGCAAGGCTCTCAATGGAGAAGTTCCACTTGCTGAAATGTTTGGATATGCTACTGATTTAAGATCTGCAACCCAAGGTAGAGCAACGTTTACTATGGAGCCTCTAAAGTACGCTGAAGTCCCCAATAACGTTGCAGAATCCATCATAAATAAAAGCTAATACGCTTGTTGACATCGCATCGATGTCCCAATAGAATTGCCGCTCGTCCGTGAGATGGATGAATTGATTTACGGATAAATCGATTAGTTCTTTAACAGATATTTATTACTTTTGGAGGTTGGTTTGCAAGACCAGAATATTAGAATTCGGCTCAAAGCTTTTGACAATAAATTAATTGATAAATCGGCAAGAGAAATTGTTGATACTGTTAAAAGAACTGGCGCGGTTGTTAAAGGACCAATACCAATGCCTGTCAAAAAAAGTCGCACTACTATATTAATCTCGCCGCATAAGGATAAAGATGCAAGAGATCAATATGAAATTAGAACCTATAAAAGAGTGATGGATATCATCAAGCCCACTGAAAAAACTGTCGATGCTTTAATGAAGCTTGATCTTTCCGCTGGGGTTGACGTTCAAATCTCACTAGATGAGTTAAGTAAATAAAATGATTGGATTGATAGGCATTAAAGAGGGAATGACCCGGGTTTTCACAGAAGATGGAAATTCTGTGCCTGTTACTGTGGTAAAAATCGACTCCAATGTTGTAACCCAAATAAAAAAAATTGATTCAGAAGGTTACTCATCAGTACAAATATCCACCGGAACCAAAAAAGAAAAACACCTCACAAAACCCGAAAAAGCCCATCTTAATAAATCAAATACCCCCTCAGCAAAAACAATTAAAGAATTCAGAATCCAAGAATCAGACTTAGAAAATATCGAACTAGGTCAATCATTGGAATTAAAGATGTTTGAAGAGGGTCAGATAATAGATGTTACCGGAACAACCAAAGGTAAAGGCTTTGCCGGGACTGTCAAACGTTGGAATTTTGCAACGCAAGATGCAACACATGGAAATTCTTTAGCGCATAGGAAACCTGGATCTATTGGTCAATGTCAAACTCCAGGAAGGGTTTGGAAAGGAAAAAAAATGGCAGGTCATTTAGGTAACACTCGCCAGACAACCCAAAACTTACAAATACAAAAAATAGATGCGGAAAATAATCTTATTTTAGTAAAAGGTGCCTTACCTGGAGCAAAAGGCTCGCCTGTCATTATAAAACCAGCAACTAAAAACTAATTACCATGCAGGTATCTTATTACAAAGAAAAAACATCAGCAGATTTGCCTGAGACTATATTTGAACAAGATTTTAACAAGGATCTTGTTCATCAATTAGTAAACACTGTAATTTCAAATAATCATAGCGGCACTAAGTCTCAAAAAAATAGATCTGATGTCAGCGGGGGTGGGAAAAAACCCTGGAGACAAAAAGGAACCGGTAGAGCAAGAGCTGGAACAACTCGTGGACCGATTTGGAGATCAGGTGGTGTTACATTTGCTGCTAGACCACAACTTACAAAGAAAAAAATAAATAAAAAGATGTTCAAAAATGGAATTAGATCAATCCTATCCAAATTAGCCAAAGAAGAAAGAATAATCATGGTAAAAGATTTTTCTTTAGATGAACCAAAAACAAAAAAATTGTTAGAATTAATCTCTCCATTTGAGACTTCTTCTATAACGATAATTTTAGATGAGATTTCTGAAAATATTCATTTAGCTTCTAGGAATTTACAAAATATTGATATCACTACAGCTGATCAAATCAATCCAGTAGATTTAATTTCACATGAAAAAATCCTACTCACAGATAAATCTTTGGAAAAAATTATAGGGGCATATTCTTGAGTCAATTACACCCTTTAAAAGTATTAAATTCATCTCATCTTTCTGAGAAAGCTTCTTTAGCTATTCAAAATGCAAATAGTTACGTTTTTAAAGTTTCTTCCTCTGCTAACAAGCTTCAAGTAAAAAAAGCAATAGAATCTTTATACAAAGTTGAAGTTGAAAAAGTAAATATTGTGAATGTCAAAGGCAAAACAAAAAGAACACTGAAGAATAAAATTAGAAAAAAAAGTGATTGGAAGAAAGCTTATGTATTTCTTAAGGAAGGCAATCAAATAGATTTATCAATTGAATAACAATGACTGTAGTTAGAGCAAAACCAACATCTGCGGGAAGAAGATTTAGAAGCTTCCAAGTAGACCAGAACATTCATAAAGGTAAACCCCATTCTCCTTTATTGGCTACAAAAAGTAAAAATGGTGGAAGAAACAATAGGGGAAGAATAACAGTAAGACACCAAGGTGGTGGACATAAACAACATTACAGAATCATTGACTTTAAAAGAACAAAAGACGGTATACCCGCTACTGTAGAAAGAATTGAATACGATCCTAATAGATCAGCTCATATAGCTTTATTATTATATTCAGATGGTGAACGAAGATACATTATTGCTCCCTCCGGCCTAAAACAAGGAGATACGGTTCAATCTGGTAACGATGCTCCAATCAAAGTGGGAAATGCTCTAGATCTTAATGCTATTCCTGTTGGTTCTACTATTCATTGCGTGGAGCTCAAACCAAAAAAAGGCGCTCAAATAGCAAGAAGTGCTGGATCCTACGTTCAATTTGTTGCAAAAGAAGGAAATACAGCAACCCTAAGAATGAAAAGCGGCGAGGTAAGAAGAGTCCCTGTTGAATGTAGGGCTGTTCTTGGAACTGTGTCTAATTCTGAGCATTCTTTAAAATCTATTGGTAAAGCAGGAGCAAAAAGATGGTTGGGGGTTAGACCCACCGTTAGAGGTGTTGCAATGAATCCTATAGATCACCCTCATGGTGGTGGAGAAGGAAGAACTTCTGGAGGTAGGCACCCAGTATCACCTTGGGGAGTTCCCACGAAAGGCTACAGAACAAGAAGCAACAAGAGAACAGATAAACAAATCATCAGAAGAAGGAAGAAATAGAAATGCCACGCTCAATAAAAAAAGGTCCATTTATCGATCATCATCTGATGGATAAAGTCTCAAAAGCTGTTGAGTCTAAAGACAAGAGACCCATCAAGACATGGTCTAGAAGGTCACTGATCTCTCCAGAAATGGTCGGTTTAACAATCTCCATCCATAACGGCAGGCAACACGTGCCTATATTCATTCAAGAAGACATGGTAGGACATAAGTTAGGTGAATTTGTTCCTACCAGAACTTTTAAACAACACTCAGGCGACAGGAAAGCTTAATGACAGAAGTATCAGCAAAATTATCTAGATTTAAGTCTTCAGCTTCAAAAATAAGACTATTGGCAGATCAAATTCGTGGCAAAAAAGTTGATGAGGCATTGGATATTCTTACTTTTAGCCCAAAGTCTGGTTCTAGAAATTTAAAAAAACTTTTGGACTCAGCTATTTCTTCTGCAGAGAATAATTATGGTTTAGATATTGATACTTTGTTTGTTAGCCACATTTCTGTTGATGAAGCCTTGATTATGAAAAGAATAAGGGCAAGAGCTCGAGGGAGAGCAGATCGTATCGAAAAAAAGTCATGTCATATAAACCTAAAACTAAGTAATTAAGGAGAATAAGTGGGACAAAAAGTTAATCCAATTGGAATCAGACTAGGCATCTCCAGAGATCATAACTCTGTGTGGTTTGCTGAAAAAGATAAATATAGAGAGATTCTTTTTAATGATTTTGAAGTTAGAGAGTTTCTAAAAAAAGAACTTGATAATGCATTTGTTAGCAAAATCCACATAGAAAGGCCTGCTCAAAGCGCAAAAGTCACAATCCACACTGCAAGGCCTGGAATGATTATCGGTAAACGAGGCGAAGATATCGATCGATTAAGAGAGAAGCTAACGCAAATCATGAATGTACCGGTTAGTCTGAATATTCAAGAAATAAGAAAACCCGATCTCGATGCTCAGCTAGTTGCTGCAAACATAGCACTGCAACTTGAAAAAAGGGCTATGTTTCGAAGGGTTATGAAGAGGGCAGCTCAAAACACCATGCGACAGGGAGCGCTTGGTGTAAAAATCAAAGTTTCAGGTAGATTAGGTGGAGCCGAGATTGCTAGATCTGAGTGGCATAAAGAAGGGAGAGTGCCTCTTCATACATTAAGAGCAGATGTGGATTACGGCCTGGCAGAAGCTAAAACTACTTATGGGATTATTGGTGCGAAGGTATGGATATTTAGAGGCGAATTAATAGATAAAAAAGTCAAAGAAAAGGATAAGGAAAGCTAATGTTTCAGCCAAAAAGGACTAAATATAGAAAGCAAATGAAAGGTCGAAATCGAGGCCTTGCACAGAGAGCTAATTCTTTAGATTTCGGTACATTTGGTTTGAAAGCTACGTCAAGAGGTCAAATTACATCTCGTCAAATTGAGGCTGCAAGAAGAGCAATGACTAGACACGTAAAACGTGGAGCAAAAATCTGGATTAGAATTTTTCCCGATAAACCAATTACTAAAAAACCTCTTGAAGTCAGGCAAGGAAAAGGAAAAGGAAACGTAGAATATTGGGTTTCGCCAATTAAACCAGGAAAAATACTTTACGAAATGGAGGGTGTTGACGAAGCTTTGGCCAGGGAAGCTTTTTCTCTAGCAGCTGCAAAACTTCCTGTTTCAACCCAATTTATCTCTAGGAAGGTTATCTAATGGCTAAAAATCCATCTCATGCTGATTTAATAAAGGATCTAGAGAAAACTAGATCTGAACTATTAGATCTTAAACTAAAAAGTTCATCTGCTTCTCTTCAGCAGACGCACCTTTTAAAAGAGAAAAAAAAGGCTGTTGCAAGAATTTTGACTTCGCTTAAACAGCTTAAAAAACAAGAGGTTTCAAATGCCTGATAAAGCAATAAGAACAATGACTGGAATGGTTGTAAGTTGTAATTCTGACAAAACTGCAGTAGCAAAAATAGATAGAACAGTTAAACACCCTAAATTAGGAAAAATAATTAGAAGATCCTCGAAGATCAGTTTTCATGATGAGGCAAATGTTTGCTCTCTTGGGGACAAAGTAACTATCAAAGAATGTCGACCAATTTCAAAAACAAAATCGTGGACTTTGGTAGAAATACTCAAAGAGGCTAAGTCATGATTCAAACAGAAACTATCCTAGATGTTGCTGATAACAGTGGTGCCAGAAAAGTGATGTGTATCAAAGTACTTGGTGGATCTAAAAGACGTTACGCAAGAGTTGGCGATGTTATCAAAGTGGCAATCAAAGAAGCCATCCCAACAGGCAGGGTAAAGAAAGGTCAGGTTGCAGATGCAGTTGTAGTCAGAACTAAAAAAGATATTCGCAGAGAAGATGGATCAATCGTTAGATTTGATGACAATGCAGCAGTGCTCATAAATAATCAACAGCAACCAATTGGAACAAGGATTTTTGGTCCTGTTTCCAGAGAGCTGAGATCTAATAATTTCATGAAAATAATTTCTCTAGCACCAGAGGTAATCTAATGAATAAATTAAAAACTGGTGATGAAGTGATTGTGATATCTGGAAAAGATAAAGGAAAAACTGGAACTCTAACCAAAATTAAAGGCGAAAGATGTTTAGTGTCTGGAATAAAACTAGTAAAAAAACACGTGAAACCAAATCCTCAAATCAATGAACCTGGAGGGATTATAGAAAAGGAGTCCTTTATTAATATATCTAATATTGCTTTTTACAACAGCAGTACAAAAATGAAAGACAAATTAGAAATTAATTTAAATGAAAAAAAAGAAAAGATCAGAGTTTCTAAATCAACAAATAAGGAAGTTAAATAGGAATGTCTATTACTAAAACAAACTATCAGGATAACGTCATCAGTTCACTTAAAGATGATCTTGGCGTTAAAAGCTCCATGGCTGTCCCCAAAATTACAAAGGTCACAGTAAATATGGGGTTAGGACCAGATGCACTTAATAATCGAAAATCAGTTGATGATGCTATTGCGGATCTTGAATTAATCGCAGGTCAAAAACCAATAAAGACTTTTGCAAGGAAGTCAGTTGCCAGCTTTAAAGTAAGAGAAGGATTTCCAATTGGATGCAAAGTTACTTTAAGAGGTAACAGAATGTATGAATTTTTAGATAGGTTATTGTCAATAGCAATTCCAAGGGAAAGAGATTTTAGAGGATTGAATCCTAAATCTTTCGATGGTCAAGGTAATTACTCATTGGGGATAAAAGAACATATCATCTTCCCTGAAATTGATTACGACAAAGTAGAAAAAATTCGCGGCATGGATATTTGTATTACAACCTCCGCCAATAATGATAGTGAAGGTTTTGCCCTATTATCAAAATTAAACTTCCCATTTAAAAGCTAAAGGAAAAAATTATGGCTAAAGTTTCAATGATTGCTAGAGAGAATAAAAGAATCAAGATGGTTCAAAAGTTTGCAAAAAAAAGAGAGGAGCTTAAAAAAGTTATCTCAGATATGAATATATCTGATGAAGAAAGATATGAGGCAAGATTAAAACTTCAAAAACTTCCAAGAGATGCAAGTCCTGTTCGTCTCCAAAGAAGATGTCAAATAACAGGAAGACCTCACGCTGTTTATAGAAGGTTTGGCCTTTCAAGAAATAAATTAAGAGAATTGGCTATGAATGGAGATGTTCCAGGATTAGTTAAATCAAGTTGGTAGAGGTTAACAATGAGTATGCAAGATCCAATTTCTGACATGATTTCTAGAGTGATGAATGCTCAAGCTAGAGGGCATGCAACGGTAAGCTTTTCATCCTCCAAAATTAAAAATGCCATTTGCTCAGTCCTAGAGAAAGAAGGATTTATATCATCTTTTAAGATTGAGGGTGAGGAGAGCAAAAAAACTATTTTAGTTTCACTCAAATACCATCAAGAATCGCCGGTTATCAGAGAATTGAAAAGGATAAGTAAACCTGGATTAAGAAAATACTTTTCATCAAAAGAAATTCCTTCAGTCAGAAATGGTTTAGGGGTTGGAATCATTACAACAAGCAAAGGAGTTTTGACAGACAAAGAAGCTAGAGAGCATGGGGTAGGCGGAGAATTAATCTGCACTGTATTTTAATTATGGCTAGAAACACTGAAAGACCAATTCTAATTCAAGAAGGTATAGAGATATCCCTTGTTGAAAACTTACTTAAAGTTTCGGGCAAGAATGGAGACTTATCTATGGCCATTCATCCATCAGTAATGGCTTCCGCTCCCGAGAAAGAACTAGTATTTTCTCCTAAAGAAGAAACAAAGGAATCTATCGCAATGGTTGGGACAATGAGGGCTTTAGCAATAAATATGATTAAAGGAGTTTCCCACGGTTTTGAAAAAAAATTAGAAATTAATGGCGTTGGTTACAGAGCAAAGCTTTCTGGAGATAAATTGGAACTCTCTCTGGGATTCTCTCATCCAGTTATTTACCAGCTGCCTGAAGGGGTAAACGCCGACGTGCCTTCTCAAACTGAAGTTATTTTAAAGTCAGCTAATAAACAACTTTTAGGAGAAACCGCTGCAAAAATTAGATCATTTAGACCCCCAGAACCTTATAAAGGAAAAGGGGTTAAATATGCCGAAGAAAGAATCAAACGAAAAGAATCTAAGAAGGCTTAAGCATGAGTGATAAATTTACCGCGAGACAAAGAAGATCTAGGAAGCTCAGATCTAAGACTAAAGAAATGAGTAATCATAGGCTATCTATTTTTAGATCCAACAATCAGATTTATGCTCAGGTTTTTTCTCCTGATGGAAAAGAAGTGCTTGCGCATGCTTCTTCTGCAGATAAAGAAGCAAAGATTGATAAAGGTGGAAATCAAGAAGCCGCAAAAAAAGTTGGAGAATTGGTTGCTAAAAGAGCTATCGAGAAAGGAATTAAAAAGGTTACGTTTGATAGATCGGGATATAAATATCATGGTCGTGTAAAGAGTTTGGCTGAATCTGCACGTGAAGCGGGCTTAGAATTTTGAGGAATTATGGAAGAAAATATAGATCAGTTTAGTAATGAAGCTCTAGAAGAAAAACTTGTAGGAGTTAATAGAGTAGCAAAAGTTGTAAAAGGCGGAAGAATCTTTGGGTTCACAGCTCTTACCGTGGTAGGAGATGGAGCAGGCAAGGTTGGTTTCGGAAGAGGAAAGGCCAGAGAAGTTCCTATGGCAATTCAAAAAGCATTAGAAAATGCCAGAAAAAACATGATCAAGATTGAACTTAAAGGTTCTACTCTCCATTACCCGGTTAAATCAACTCATGGAAGTTCCACTGTTTATATGCAACCGGCTTCACCAGGTACGGGAGTCATTGCAGGTGGTGCGATGCGAGCTGTCCTTGAGTTAGCTGGCATTAAAGATGTATTAGCTAAAACATATGGCTCAACCAACCCTATTAATGTTGTAAGAGCAACTGTGAAGGGATTAGCAAGCGTTGAATCACCAGAACAGGTTGCAGAAAGGAGATCTTAAGAGGAAGAAATGTCCAACGAAACGATTAGAGTTAAATTAAAGAGAGGTTTAGCAGGCTCGATGAAAAATCAGAGACTTTCTGTAAAAGGACTGGGGTTGAAAAAAATTAATCAAGTAGTTGAGGTTCAAAACACGCCTGAAAATCTAGGCATGATCAAGAAAGCTCATCATCTACTGGAGGTCTTAGATTAAATGTTAAAACTTAATAACCTTCAAAGAACAATTAAAAATAAAGCCTCTAAGCGTGTTGGCAGAGGAACAGGATCTGGTTCAGGGAAAACATCAGGAAGAGGACATAAAGGTCAAAAGGCAAGATCTGGGGCTTCCATAAGACCAGGATTTGAAGGAGGCCAAATGCCTATCCAACAAAGGCTTCCGAAGTTTGGATTCTCTTCTAGACAAAAACCATACAGTACACATATAAAACTCAGGGATATAGAAAAGCTTGCTGAAGATCATATTACTTTAGAGGTTTTGAAGAAAAATAAAATCATTTCAAACAAGATAAAAAAAGTGAAGATCATTAATGGCGGTGAATTGACAAAAACAGTGAAAATTGAGGGTTTATCCGTTTCTAAATCTGTTGAAGAATTAATTAATAAACTAGGTGGAGAAGTTATAAGTGGCTAGAAATCCAGCCAAATCATCTGGATTGTCTGAACTTTGGGCAAGGCTTAGATTTGTTCTTTACGCAATAATTATTTATAGGATTGGAACTCATATTCCTGTTCCAGGGATTGATCCTATGAAACTTTCTTCTTTATTCGATCAAAATCAAGGAACTCTTTTAGGTTTATTTAATATGTTTTCCGGAGGTGCGCTAGAAAGGATGAGCATCATGGCTTTAAATGTTGTTCCTTACATTACTGCGGCTATTGTGATGAATCTATTGGAGGCCACAACTCCAAGCCTAAAAAAAATGTTTAGACAGGAAGGGGAAGTCGGAAGACGAAAAAGGACCAACTATGTTCGTCTGGGCACTTTAGGACTTGCAATCGTTCAATCGAGTGGTTTTGCTATTGCATTATCAAGTCAAGGGCTAGCTAGCACTCCTGGAAATATGTTTATTGTTACTGCAGTTATTTCTTTTGTTACTGGAACAATGTTTTTGGTATGGCTTGGAGAACAGGTAAATGAGAGAGGCATAGGAAATGGAATATCTCTTATTATTTTTGCCAGTATTGTTTCTGGATTGCCAAGAGCAATAGGTCAGTCATTTGAAGGAGCAAGACAAGGAGAAATTAACTTAATCGTACTTTTATCTGTTGCTCTTCTCGCAATATTGGCAATTGCTTTTATTGTTTGGGTAGAAAGGGCGCAAAGAAGAGTTTCGGTTAATTATGCTAAGAGACAAATCGGTAACCAGATGGCTATGGGGCAAACTTCTCATGTACCATTGAAAGTAAATATGTCAGGTGTAATTCCTGCAATCTTTGCTTCATCGATAGTTCTTTTTCCAGCCTCAATTAGTACATGGTTTGGTCAATCTGAAGGTTTTGAGTGGTTGCAAGAAATTTCATTGGCTTTAAGTCCTGGACAACCCCTATATGTAATAGTTTTTGCAGTTTTGATAGCTTATTTCTGTTTCTTTTACACCGCCATTCAATTTCCGGCAAAAGATATTTCAGATAATCTAAAAAGATCTGGTGGATTCTTACCTGGAATAAGACCTGGCGATCAAACAGAAGGCTACATTGACAGTGTAATGTCTAGATTAACGGTGTGGGGATCAATATACATGATTGCAGTATGCTTACTTCCTCAATTCTTAATTGTTTCCGCAAATGTACCTTTTTATCTCGGGGGAACATCACTTTTAATTGCTGTAGTAGTAGTCATGGACTTCATGGCTCAGGTACAATCGCACCTTTTATCTAGTCAATATGAGTCTTTAATGAAAAAAGCTAATTTAAAAAATTATAGAAGGTAATTATGAAAGTAAGAGCTTCAGTAAAAAAAATGTGCAAGGATTGCAAGATAATCAAAAGACACGGCACCGTTTTTGTTATCTGTAACAATGAACCAAGACACAAACAGAGGCAGGGGTAATAAATATGGCTAGGGTAGCAGGTGTAAATATTCCAGATAAAAAACAAGCTTGGGTTTCTTTAACTCATATATTTGGTATTGGCAGAACGAGAGCATTGTCTATTTGTGATCAATTGGGCATTGAAAAAACTTCTTTGATCGGAAGTTTGAGCGAGGAAGATTTAGAAAAACTTCGAAAAGCTGTAAATGAGTTTCTTGTAGAAGGAGATTTAAGAAGAGAAATAAGTACCAATATAAAAAGACTTATGGATTTAGGAACTTTGAGAGGAATGAGGCATAGGAAACATTTACCTGTTAGAGGGCAAAGAACAAAAACTAACGCTAGAACCAGAAAAGGGCCTAGAAAACCTATTAGAAGATAAATATGGCAAAACAAGGGACAAAATCTAAAAAAAATAGCCGAACATACAATGATGCTGTTGCGCATATATACGCTACATTTAATAACACCATCATTAATATTACGGACAAACAAGGAAATACTTTAACTTGGGCAAGCGCTGGTGGATCAGGTTTCAAAGGATCAAGAAAAAGTACTCCTTTTGCAGCTCAGGTAGCAGCTTCAAAGGCTGGAGATGCTGCTAAAAACTTTGGAATAAATAATTTGGAAATTGAAGTTTCTGGACCTGGAGCAGGTCGAGAATCAGCAGTTAGAGCTTTGAATGGTTGCGGTTTTAAGATTACAAAAATTTCGGATGTAACTCCTATTCCTCACAATGGGTGTCGTCCTCCAAAAAAGAGAAGGGTGTAAAGTGGCAAGATACAGAGGACCAAGAAATAAATTATCGCGCAGGGAGGGGACCGATCTGTTTTTAACAAGTGGGTATAGGTCATACGAATCCAAAATAAGATCTGAAAATCCTCCTGGACATCATGGGGCAAAAAGAATCAGAACTTCAGACTATGGTTTACAGTTGAGAGAAAAGCAAAAAGTAAAAAGAATGTATGGCGTTCTAGAAAGACAATTTAGAAATTATTACAAGGCTGCAGCTAGCAGTAGAGGCGAGACAGGAACAAGTCTCCTTCAATTTTTGGAGGCTAGATTAGATAACGTGGTCTATAGAATGGGATTTGCTGCTACTCGTGCCGAAGCAAGACAATTGGTTAATCATAAGTCAGTTTTGGTTAATGGAAAAAAAGTAAACATTCCTTCTTATCAAGTAGCGGAGGGAGACGAGATAAGTATTTCTGAGAAATCAAGAAATCAAAAAAGAATTTCTCAATCTTTTGAGATTTTCAAGACAAGAGAGCCTTGTGAATGGATTGAGGTTAACCACGATAACTTTTCAGGCATTTACAAAAATACTCCAGACAGAGATTTGCTTAGCAGTGAAATTAATGAAAGTTTTATTGTTGAGCTTTATTCAAGATAATTTTAAAGAGGATATTCTATGACAGATAATTTCGATATGATCAAAGACTTCTTAACTCCCAAAGAAATTTTGGTAGAAGAAGTTGATTCAAACAATTCAAAAATAGTATTAGAACCTCTTGAAAGAGGTTTTGGACATACCTTGGGAAATGCTCTTAGAAGGATAATTTTATCTTCAATCCCCGGTGCGGCGGTTTCTGAAGCAAAAATTAATGGCGTTCTCCACGAGTTTGGCTCTATTGATGGAGTTAAAGAGGATGTCATTAATATCCTTTTAAATTTAAAAGGTCTTTCTGTAAGACTTTCAGATCAAGAAGAAGTCGAAATATCAGTAAATAAGTCAGGATCAGGAGATATCAAAGGTAGTGATTTTGAACTTCCTGCTGGAGTTGAGATTGTAAATCCTGATCACGTAGTTGCAACTCTAGCTGACAAAGGCTCCCTTGAGATGACGGCAAAAGTTACCAAGGGTAGAGGTTATGTTCCTGTAGATATCATCGCTTTGGCGGAGAGCGAAGATACTGAGGTTGGCTCACTAAAGATTGATGCTTCATACAGTCCAATTAAAAAAGTTTCTTATTTAGTTGAAAATGCAAGGGTAGAAAATAGAACTGACCTAGACAAGCTTATTCTTGAGGTTGAAACCAATGGAACAATCGATCCTGAAGAGATTGTGAGGTTAGCAGCGACTATTTTACAAAGACAATTAATGGCTTTTGCTGAATTAGGGTTTGAAACCGAAGAGCCAGAGGAAGATGAAACTCCTCCTGTTGATCCAATTATGCTGAGGCCTGTAGACGAACTTGAATTAACAGTGAGATCAGCCAATTGTCTAAAAGTAGAAAAGATCCATTACATTGGAGACTTAGTAACTCGAAAGGAATCTGATCTTCTAAGAACTCCTAATCTGGGTAGAAAGTCACTTAATGAAATCAAAGAAGTTCTAGCAGCAAGAGGATTATCTTTAGGTTTAGAGCTTGAGAATTGGCCCCCGTCAAATGTTGAAGGTTAATAGATGAGACACCAAAAAACAGGTAGAAAATTTGGTCGCACAAGCGATCAGAGAAAAGCTATGTTTAAAAACATGGTTATTTCTTTAATCGAGACCGAATCTATAAAAACCACTGTTCCAAAGGCAAAAGAACTTAGAGGTGTCTTTGAGCCATTAGTTACATTGGCTAAAGTAGATTCTGTTGCTAACAGAAGAAGGGCCTTTTCAAAACTGAGAAATGATTCTGCAGTCGGAAAACTTTTTTCAGACCTGGGGCCTAGATTTAAAGATAGACCTGGTGGATACCTTAGAATCATCAAGATGGGACCAAGACCCGGTGACGCAGCCCCAATGGCTTTTGTAGAGCTTACCGATAAGTCTGAGGATTCTTCTGAAGAGATATCTCAAGAAGATTAATTTAGCATTTCCTTTAGAAATCTCCCGGTATGAGACTTTTTAATTTTTGAAATTTCTTCTGGAGTTCCTTCTCCAATAATTTCTCCGCCACCCGATCCACCTTCTGGACCAAGATCTATTATCCAATCAGAATTAACAATCACATCTAAGTTATGCTCGATGATGACAACAGTATTGCCTTGTTCATTCAATTTATTGATCACTTTTAATAGTAGGTTTACATCATGGAAATGAAGACCAGTTGTTGGTTCATCCAATAGATAAAGTGTATCCCCTGTGGCTACCTTGCCAAGCTCTTTAGCAAGTTTTACTCTTTGGGCTTCGCCTCCAGATAATGTAGTAGCAGGTTGGCCAATTTTGATATAACTCAAACCCACATCATAAAGAGTTTGTAATTTTCTTTTGATGGTTGGAATCGAATCAAAAAATTTCAAAGATTCTTCAACGTTCATATCAAGAACCTCGAAGATATTTTTACCCTTGAATTTTACCTCAAGCGTTTCTTTGTTGTATCTTTTTCCATCACAAACATCACATTTAACATAGACGTCCGGCAGAAAATGCATTTCTACCTTAATTAAACCATCTCCTTGGCAATTTTCACATCTGCCGCCTTTAACATTGAAGCTGAACCTTCCTGGCTTATAGCCTCGAGCTCTTGCCTCTTCCGTTTCTGAAAATAGCTCTCTGATAGGCGTGAATATTCCTGTGTAAGTAACAGGATTTGATCTTGGAGTTCTTCCTATTGGGGACTGACTAATCTCAATAATTTTATCCAATTTTTTTTCACCTGAAATATTTTCAAATTCTTGACAGTCATAGTTAGATTTTTGAATCTTATTTGCCAAAGCAGGATATAAAGTTTGATTGATCAGCGTAGATTTTCCAGAGCCGGAAACGCCAGTAATGCTGATAATTTTTCCCAAAGGTAAATTTAAATTAACATTCTTGAGATTGTTCCCATTGCATCCCTTAATACACAGAGAACCTTTTTCAGATTTCTCAAATTTATCAATCTTAATTTCTTTTTTTCCGGATAAATATTGTCCGGTTAACGAACTCTCTTTTTTCAGAATCTCTTTATAATTGCCCGCAAAACTGACAAACCCTCCATGAATACCTGCCCCTGGACCGATATCAATAATATGATCAGCACATTCTATTGTCTCTTTATCATGCTCAACGACGATAACCGTATTTCCTAAATCTTTTAATCTAAACAAAGTAGACAGAAGTCTCTTATTATCTCTTTGATGAAGGCCAATTGATGGTTCATCAAGAATGTATGTAACTCCAACGAGCCCAGCACCTATTTGACTGGCAAGTCTTATTCTTTGTGCTTCTCCTCCACTTAAAGTTTCGGCACTTCTTGATAATGTCAGATAATTAAGTCCTACATCAGATAAAAATTTTAACCTTTCTTTCAGCTCCTTTACTACCTTCTCTGCAATTGCTCCCTTTTTGCCCTTCAAATTCAAGTTATTAAAAAAATCAAGGCAATCATCAATGGTCATGTTTGTTATATCCCAAAGCTCTTTCCCATCTATCTTCACAGATCTTGCCTCTTTATTTAATCTTGAGCCATCACATGATATACAAACTGTATTGGTCATATATTTGGATAAATATTCTCTAGAAAAAGCTGATTCACTCTCTCTAAATCTTCTATCAATATTATTAAGCACACCTTCGAAAGGTTTAAATGATTCTCTGAGATTCCCTCTTTTAGAAACATAACTAAAATCTATAATTTCCCCTTTACTACCATTCAGTATTTTTTCTTTGATATCTTCAGACAAATCCTCGAAGGATTCATCCAGGGAAATGCCATAGTGTTTTGCTACTCTGTTGAGAAGATAGTGATGATACATCTGACTTGAATCCCATCCTTCAATTGCCCCTTGATTTAAGCTTAATTCAGGTCTAACAATAACTTTTCTTCTATCAACTTGAGACTTCTGGCCTAATCCATCGCAATCATCGCAAGCTCCAGAAGGGCTATTGAAAGAAAATAGTCTAGGTTCTAATGAAGCAATGCTGAAACCACATTCAGTGCAAGCCATTTTTGTTGAAAATGTTATGTCTTTTTTAGATTCATCGAGGAAAGAGATAGTCACTATTCCATCTGACTCTCTCAAAGCAGTTTCTATTGATTCAGATAATCTTGATTTATTTTTCTTCGTAATAGATAGCCTATCAATAACAATATCAATATCATGTTTTTTATTTTTATTAAGTTGAGGCAGATTATCTAGATCAATGATTTCTCCATTTATCTTTGCTCTAATAAATCCTCTCACCTTAAGGTCGTTAAGTAGGATTAAGTGCTCACCTTTTTGCTGACTTACTATAGGACATAAGATAATAGATCTTTCATTTTCCTCATCTTTAAAAAGTTTATCGACTATCTGATCGATGCTTTGAGACTCAAGGGAGATTCCATGATCTGGACAAAAAGGCGTGCCGACCCTTGCATAAAGTAGCCTCAAATAGTCATATATTTCAGTAACAGTCCCAACCGTAGACCTTGGATTATGAGAAGTGGATTTTTGCTCTATTGAAATAGCGGGGGACAAACCATTAATATGATCGACATCGGGCTTATCCATAACTGATAAAAATTGTCTCGCATAAGAAGACAATGATTCAACATACCTTCTTTGACCTTCAGCATACAAAGTATCAAATGCTAAAGAAGACTTCCCTGACCCAGAAAGCCCTGTGATAACGGTAAGTTTATCTCGAGGAATTATCACATCGATGTTTTTAAGATTATGCTGTTTAGCACCTTTGACTTCGATATTTTTCATTTATTTATAAATAGTTTTTCAGATGGATTATAATGAATTTACATTAAAAATAAGGTGCATTATGGCTCGAAGCGGAATAAATAAGGTTATATTAGTTGGTAATCTCGGCAAAGATCCTGACATGAGGTATACGGCAGGAGGTGATGCAGTTGCAAATTTGAGTATAGCTACATCTGAAAGCTGGAACGATAATCAAACTGGAGAAAAAAAGGAAAAAACTGAGTGGCATAGAGTTGTTTTTTTTAGAAGAATTGCAGAAGTTTGTGGGGAGTATTTAAAAAAAGGTTCTTCTGTTTATATTGAGGGATCATTAAGAACAAGAGATTGGGAAGACGATAAAGGAAATAAGAGATATACAACAGAGATTATTGGAAGAGAAATGCAAATGTTAGGAGGACGAAGATCTGAGGATAATATGGATCAGAGCCCTCAGATGAATAGTTCTAGTCCTCAACCTGAGGAGGGGCTCATAGACGATGAAATTCCTTTTTAGGATTTTAACTTCTCAAAAACTAAACTAACGTTAGTTCCCCCAAAGCCAAAGCTGTTATTCATTACAGCATCCAAATCCTGATTTCTGACTTCTGAAACTAAATCTAAACCTTCACCTTCTTCAATGGAGCTAGCAAGATTAAGGGTTTTTGATATAAAGCTGTTTTTTAGCATCAACAGTGAAAAAATACTTTCTAAAGCTCCAGCGGCACCAAGGGTATGTCCAGTTTGCGATTTTGTTGAGCTTATAGGAGGAATTTTATCTTTGAAAACCTTTTTTATTGACTCTAACTCAACAGGATCTCCAGCAGGTGTTGAAGTTCCATGAGCATTAATATAACCAATATTATCTTTTCCATGCATTTCAACAGCCTTAAGCATGCAATTAGTTGCTCCTTCTCCCGAGGGATGGACCATATCATCTCCATCAGAAGTAGCTCCATATCCAGTAATTTCAGCATAAATATCAGCGTTTCTTTCTAGAGCATGATCTAATTCCTCAACGACGAGCATGCCAGCTCCTCCTGCAATAACAAAACCATCTCTGTCTATATCAAAAGGCCTTGATGCTTTCTCAGGACTCTCATTATATGAAGAGGACAGCGCTCCCATGGCATCAAACATACTAGACATTGTCCAATGCTCATCTTCAGCGCCACCAGCTAATATTATTTTTTGTTTTCCCAATTGAATTTGTTCCAAAGCTGATCCAATACAATGTGCGCTTGTTGAGCATGCAGAGGAAATAGAGAAATTTACCCCTTTGATGCCAAAAAAAGTTGCAAGAGCAGCTGAAACGGTGTTTCCCATTGTTTGAGTAACTCTATAGGGTCCTATTCTTTTAACTCCTTTGCTCTTAACTATATCTGCCGCTTCAACCTGGCTTCTAGAAGATGCCCCACCGGAACCTGCAATGACTCCAACGTCTTGTGAAGAAAACCTTGATAGATCCATACCTGAGTCTTTTATTGCCTCTGCAGTACTTAAATAGGCATAGCTTGCTGCTTCTCCCATAAATCTCAAATGTTTTCTATCAATGAGATCCTTTAGATTTAAATTAATGGAGCCAGAAATCTGACTTCGCATTCCCAGTTCTTTGTACGATTCATTGAAACGTATCCCTGATGTACCCAGTTTAAGAGATTTAGTTATTTCAGAAATATTGTTACCTATGCAAGATATTGCACCAATTCCTGTTATTACTGCTCTTTTTAAAGTGCTCATCAAAAATTACCAGGGTTCTCAAAAAGCCCAACTTTTAAGTTCTTCGCCGAATAAATTTCCTTCCCATCAACGTACATTAATCCGTCTGCAACTCCAAGAACAGTTTTTGTTGAGAGCATTCTTTTTATATGTATCTCATATTTAACCGTTTTAGCATGAGGAAGCACTTGACCATAAAATTTAACCTGACCGGCGCCAAGAGCTCTTCCTATTCCATGATTACCAGACCAAAGTAAATAAAACCCCAAAATTTGCCACATTGCGTCCAAACCCAAGCAACCAGGCATAACTGGATCATCTTTGAAATGACAATCAAAAAACCAAAGATTCTCATTAATATCAAGTTCTGCTTCTATTAGTCCATTTGAATAATTACCCTTATCTCCTGATATTGAAGTAATTCTATCTAGCATCAGCATATTGCTACTTGGAAGCTTTCCATCATTTTCATGAAATAGCTCTCCTTTCGAGCAAAGTTGAAGTTCTTCTTTGGTGAAAGAATTCTTTTCTGTAAATTTCATTAATCTCTCAAGTACAAATTATCATAGTTGATTTATTGAATCTATTGCGACAAAGAACTTATTTAGATATCATTCGACCTCAATTTTGATATAAAAATGTACGCAGTAATTAAAACAGGTGGTAAGCAGCATAAAGTAGCTGAAGGAGAAATTCTTAAAGTTGAAAAACTTAAAGCTTCTGAAGGAGAACCTTTTGATATTACTGATGTGCTTTTAATTGAGAAAGATGGCGAAGTTACTCTTGGCTCTCCTTTTATTGAAGGGGCAAAAGTAACTGCAAAAATCCTTCGACACGGAAAAGAAGATAAAGTAACGATTATTAAAATGAAAAGAAGGAAGGACTACAGGAAAAAGCAAGGTCATCGTCAAAATTATAGTGAAATTCAAATAGAGCAAATTTCGGTTTAAGTATGGCACATAAAAAAGCAGGTGGTAGCAGTAGAAACGGAAGAGATTCTGAATCTAAAAGACTGGGCGTTAAAAGGTACGGCGGCCAACTGGTATCTGCTGGCTCTATTCTAGTGAGACAAAGGGGCACAAAGTTTCATCCTGGCACGAATGTTGGAATTGGAAAAGATCATACACTTTTTGCAAAAATTGACGGTACTGTATCTTTCAGCAAAAAAGGTAGGAATCTTAGAAAATTCATAAATATCACTCGCGCAGATTAAAAAATGAGCTTCATTGACGAAGCTGCTATTCACTTAATAGCTGGCTCTGGTGGAAACGGATGCTTAAGCTTCAGAAGAGAAAAATTTATTCCTAAGGGCGGTCCCGATGGGGGTGATGGAGGAAAAGGCGGTAGCATTTTTCTCAAAGCTGATAGCTCTTTGACAACGCTGCAAGACTTTAGATTACAAAAAAAATATCAAGCTAAAAATGGCTCTAATGGCGAGGGTAAAAATAAACATGGCAAGGATGCCAGTGACATAATTTTAAAAGTTCCCGTTGGTACTGTTATTTTTGAAGAATCAACTGAAGAAGAGATAGCTGACTTAAAAAAAGATGGTGATCTTTTTGAAGTTGTTTCTGGAGGAAAGGGTGGATTAGGGAATGCAAGGTTCAAGTCATCTACGAATAGAGCTCCCAGAAAAACCACAGAAGGAGAAAAGGGAGAAGAGTTATCCCTTCAGTTAGAACTAAGATTAATAGCTGATGTTGGTCTCTTAGGATTTCCAAATGCAGGAAAATCTACCCTAATTTCAAGTATATCCGAGGCAAAACCCAAAATAGCCAACTATCCGTTTACTACTCTAACCCCTAATCTTGGAGTGGTTGAGGCTAAATCTCTCAATCCATATGTAATTGCAGATATTCCAGGATTAATTCCAGGAGCTGCCAAAGGGGCAGGACTTGGGATAAGATTTTTAAAACATTTATCTAGAGTAAAGTTGTTGCTTCATCTAATTGATGTATCAGAAATCAAACCTGAAGATGTAGAGGAAAAAAAGAATTCCCTAGATAAAGAGCTAAAAGAATTTGACGAATCTTTATCTAAGCTAGAACAATGGATTGTTTTAACTAAAGCAGACACAAAAACAGAGTTAAAGAATGATTATTTATCTGAGACAAAAAAGACATACAGCAATGAAGTTTTTTTAATATCTTCTATAACTGGGGAAGGATTAAGCGAACTAGTCAAAAAGGTCAGCACAAAAATCATAGAGATTAACAGTAATGAGTAATTCAGTGGTAGTAATCAAAATAGGATCCTCCTTAATTTCACAAGGAAGTCGAGAAAATTCAGCTTTTTTTAAAAGACTTGCTAAGTGCATTCAGAATTTCAGAGAAAATGAATTTGATGTAGTTTTAGTTTCATCTGGCGCGATTTCCTATGGAATGAAGAAAAGAGGCATAGAAAAAAAACCAAAGAATATCAAACATCTTCAATCATTATCAGCTGTTGGCCAAATAGGGCTTATCAATGCTTACCAGAAAAATTTTGATAAATTCAAAATAGAGGTTGCTCAAGTTCTCCTCAGTCACAGTGATTTTAAATCTGAAACAAAATCCAACAATATTAAATCCAGCATCAATAATCTCCTCAGATGGGGTATAACGCCAATAGTCAATGAAAATGATTCTGTATCAACAGAAGAAATTGAGAGAGGAGATAATGATCAATTAAGTGCAAAACTAGCAAATCTTATTAATTCTAAAAAACTTATTCTTTATACAGATCAAAAAGGTTTATATTCAAAAGATCCAAGAACAAATGAGGACGCAGTACTTATTGACGAAGTCAGCCTTAAAGCACTTTCAAATCAAAAAATTATTTTTGGAGACTCTGGTAAGTTAGGAAGAGGAGGCATGAAAACTAAATTATCAGCTATGAAAATTTTCTTAATTAATAATCAAAGGATTGGCTATATCCTAAGCGGCCATGAAAAAGACCTATTTGGTTCATTGCAAAACCAAAGAAAGAGAACTAGATTGAAATTAAGCTGATTTAAGAGCTTTTAATTTTTTGTTGAGTCTTGATTTAGTTCTTGCAACGTGATTTTTTGGAAGAACTTTTTTGTTGGCAAGTTTGTCCATCAGTTTCTGAGTTTTCTTAAACTCATTCCCCGCAGCTTCAATATCTTTATCATCAAGTGCTTTTTCAAAAGCCTTGATACTTGTCCTTGCAGAAGCACGTTGAGAGCTTTTAAGGACATTTCTTCTATTAGCTTGCCTAGCTCTTTTAATTGCTGATTTAATGTTTGCCATAGGTGCGGAATGATGAAGATAACAAACTAATTTGTCAATATAATACTTAACAAGTTTATTCATTCATGCGAAAACTAGCCATAATCCTTATTTCCATTAGTTTGTTATCGTGCGAGCAGTTAAGCAAGAATGATAATAATAATTTGGAATCAATTTATCCCATGACTAAAAAAGTTAATACTTCTGATTTATATTTTTCAAAAGAAATTCAAGATCCATATAGATGGCTTGAGGATGATCTGGATGAAGAGACAAAGAGTTGGATAGAAGATCAAAATCTCTTTACTGATAAATACTTTGAAAAATCAGATTCTAAAGAACAAATAAAAAGGGGACTAAAACAGATTTGGGATTATGAGAAATTTTCTTCGCCCTTTAAAGAAGGAAATTACATTTATTTTTTTAAGAATAGCGGCCTTCAAAATCAATCAGTGCTTTACCGAAAAGACTCTCAAGGAGTTGAGGAAGTCTTTTTAGATCCTAACTCGCTTAGTGATGATGGAACTATCTCTTTATCTGATATTAGTTTTAGTAAAGATGGAAGTGTTGCTGCTTATGCAATTTCTGATGGTGGAAGCGATTGGCGGAAAGTATTTTTTTTGGATACAGAAGGCAAATCATTGTTATCAGATTCTCTAATCAATGTTAAGTTTTCTTCATTAAGTTGGAAAAGCAATGAAGGTATCTACTATTCAACTTACGATGCTCCTGAAGGAAGTGAATTAAGTTCTTTAAATAACAACCACAAACTTTATTTTCATAAATTAGGAACTACCCAAGAAAAAGATCAAATTATCTTTGGAAACAAGGCTGAACAAAAAAGAAGATATGTTTCATCCTCTGTGACGGAGGATCAAAAATACTTAATCATATCTGCCGCAAATTCCACATCTGGAAATGAGCTCTATTTAATAAATCATTTAGATAAAAATCCAAAAATCAAAACTATTAATGACAATCTTTCTATCGATGTTTATTTATTAGATAGCCTAGACGATGAGCTTTTTTTAGTGACTAATGATAATGCTGATAATCAAAAAATTATTTCCGTTCAAGCTAAAGAACCTTCTTTGGATAAATCCAAAGATTTAATTCCAGAACAGACTTCTGTGATGAGTCCAAACTCCTCAGGAGGTTTTATATTTGTTGAGTTAATGCAAGATGCTATTTCAAAAACTTTTCAATATGATTTTTCAGGGAAACTTATCAGAGAAGTTGAACTGCCAGGTATAGGAAGCGTTTCTCCAATTTCAGGAAAAAGAGAGGACGAAGAACTTTTCTATTCTTTCTCAAATTATCATACGCCTCCCACAATCTATAGTTTTGATCCTAAGAGCGGCATATCAAAGATTTATTTCAAGCCAAAGATAAATTTTGATCCTGAAAAATATATATCGGAGCAGGTTTTTTATACCTCTAAAGATGGAACAAAAGTTCCAATGATCATCACATATAAAAAAGGTTTGAGTAAAAATGGTAAAAATCCAACAATTCTTTATGGATATGGAGGTTTTAATATTTCTCTCACTCCAAATTTCAGCAGCATTATGGCTTATTGGTTAGAAAAAGGTGGAGTTTATGCGGTTCCAAATATCAGAGGAGGTGGAGAATATGGTAAGAAATGGCATCTATCTGGGACAAAAATGAATAAGCAAAATGTATTTGATGATTTTATCTATGCCGCAAGATTTCTTATTTCAGAGGGCTATACAAAATCAGAAAACTTAATTTTGAGAGGAGGTTCAAATGGAGGTCTTTTAGTTGGCGCTGTTATGACACAAGAGCCTCAGCTTGCTAGAGTTGCTCTCCCTGCAGTGGGTGTACTAGATATGCTCAGGTATCATAAATTTACTGCCGGTGCAGGCTGGGCTTATGATTATGGAACATCGGATGAAAGTGAAGAGATGTTCAACTATCTTTTGTCTTATTCACCATTACACAACATTAAAGACGAAGTCTCTTATCCCGCCACATTGATAACAACAGGTGATCATGACGATAGGGTAGTCCCAGCTCATTCTTATAAATTTGCTGCTACCCTTCAAGAAGCTAATTCAAGTGAAAATCCTATTTTGATTAGAATAGAAACTCAAGCCGGTCATGGCGCAGGTACACCGACCGAAATAATTCTAGATTCCTACTCAGAGATATTCTCCTTCATTTTATTAAATGTGGAAAATAACTTTCTAACTACTCAAATTAGTCCTTGAGACATTTTCCAGAATACAGTTTAGTTAGATGAGTTAATCTAGCGTTTATCGAATCCTGATTTTTTTTAGCTTGTTGCTCATTCACTATAATTCCTGGCCAAAAAAAGAAACCAAGCGCTACATTATCCCCAGTAGCTCCTGATTCAGATTTAACTTCCTCAAATTTTGCTCCAAGGTTAGTTAATTCCATATTTAGTTGGGCACAATTCATATCAAAATCACCAGCTTGCACTGTCTGGACGGTTTGATTAGAAACACATCCTGTAATGATAAGAAGACTAAAAAAAATTATTAAAGTTTTTTTCATATTAAAATAATAACATTTTTTGGTGGAGGCGGCGGGTATCGAACCCGCGTCCAACTAACTCTTACCTTCAGATCTACATGCTTATTTCATCAATTTTCTTTTACTTCCATGGCCCGATGAAAAGGGATTAGAAGAGTAAGCTCAGAAAAGTCTTATCAAAATGGGTCTGAGCAACACATTTCAAGCATTCTACTAGTCGACTTCGCTTATCCCTTAGTAGAAGTCAGGGTAAGGAAGCTAGCTTAATTATGCAGCTAGTGCGTAGTTGTTTTTGCCAACTAATTGTTTTGAGAACTGTTTAACGAGAACTCCTCAATCTCGACATGCACTTAAGGTTCGAAAGAAAGATGTCTAATCCTGTTCGCCCCCAAAAAAGCAAGTAATTGTATCTAATGATCATCAGTTAGAAAAATTTTCTAACGAAGATTTTTCCTTTCTCCACTCCTTATTTTTCAAAGAATGTCTCTTATCGTATTTTGATTTTCCTCGAGCCACAGAAATTTTTACTTTAACTAAATTATTTTTCCAAAAAATTTTTATGGGGACGCAACTCAATCCTTTTTCATTTGTTTGTTTGAAAAGCTTAGATAACTCTGCCTTAGTAAGCAAAAGCTTTCTAGATCTTTCTGATGAAACTTCGTAAGTGATCTCTTTCATGGGAAGAATTTTCAATCCAATAATCCATGCTTCTCCCTTTTTTAGAACAACGTAAGCATTTTTTAATTCTATCTGCCCATTTCTGATGCTTTTTACCTCCCAGCCTTCCAAAGAAATTCCTGCTTCAAAATCATCTAAAAGCTCATAATTAAATCTTGCTTGGCGATTTTCAATTGTTGGCCGCAAGTTACTTTTTTTGGAGGTGTTCATTAATGTAGTATAACTATTTAGTAATGATTCTTTTAGAGACGTCTTTGTATGGCAAATAATTCAAAAATCTGGAAAGGCAATTGGACTTTTATCTTGGCTGCGGCAGGATCCGCTGTAGGCCTTGGAAATATTTGGAAATTTCCTTACATGGCGGGTGAAAATGGAGGAGGAGCATTTGTAATAATTTATCTAGCCTGCATCGTATTAATTGGATTTCCAGTAATGATGTCCGAGATTTTCCTAGGAAAATACGGAAGATCGAGCCCAGTCTATACAATGAAAAAATTTGTTTCCCTCAAAGGAATTTCTTCGTATTGGGTTTTGCTAGGTTGGTTTGGTGCCTTAGCAGGTTTAATGATCCTATCTTATTACAGCGTTTTTGCGGGTATTTCTTTGGCTTATATTTTTAGTCCTATTCCTGCTGACTCACTGAATCCTTCTCAATATTCTGTTGATTTTTTTGCTCAGTTTCAGTCTTCTCCAATGAGGATGATCTTTTGGCACAGCATTTTTTTGATTTTTACTTGTTTCATAGTTGCTAAGGGAGTTGTTGATGGAATTGGAGCCACCATAAAGATAATTATGCCAACGTTATTTTTTTTGATAATTCTGCTTTCAATTTATTCGTCATTTACGGGAGAAATTGGAAAAGCTATCAGTTTTCTTTTCATGCCAGATTTTTCTAAGATCTCGTCAAGTGTAATTATTAGCGCCATGGGGCAGGCTTTTTTTACTTTGAGTTTAGGTATGGGGGCAATTATGGCTTACGGAGCATATATCCCTGAGGAACAAAACTTAACCAAAACTGTCAGCTTGATAATTTTTCTAGATACTTTTGTTGCCATAATTGCTGGAATAATTATTTTTCCAATCGTATTTGCTAATCCAGAGCTTACTCCAACTGCTGGTCCATCATTATTTTTTGAGACCCTGCCTGTAGCTTTTTATGGAATTCCCTTTAGTTTTTTTGCTTCAGCTCTGTTTTTTATTCTTGTTTCGTTAGCTGCCTTGAGTTCATCTGTATCCTTAATCGAACCCAGTACAGCCTGGATGGAAGATAGATTTAAAATTTCCAGGACTTATGCTGTCACTATCCTTGGATCCATTGCTTGGATATTGGGACTTGGAAGTTTGTTCTCATTTAATTTAATTGCAGACTTTCAAATATTTTCGATGTCATTTTTAGACTTTATGGACTTTCTAACAAACTCAATCATGCTGCCATTGGGTGGCTTGTTTATTGCTTTACTAGTTGGATGGATTCTTTCAGAGAATTTTGTCAAAGAAGAAATGAAGATAAAAAATGAACTTTATTGGAAAATTTGGATAAATCTAACTAGGTATGTCGCTCCAATCTTAATTGGATTGGTCTTTATTTTTGCTCTCTTCTAAATTATTTGTCCAAGACATAAGTCTCCCCGACTCAAATTTAAGGGTAAAGCTAGTTTTTCCTAGTAGTTTATCGCCATGAATTATTTGTCGATAATACTCCCATCTATCTCTTTCTAAAGGATCGCGGATTAAAGGAGTTCCCATAATGAAATTTACTTGAGCTTCTGTCATACCAACTTCTAATTGTTGGATCATCTCGTCTGTGACAAGGTTTCCTTGAGGTACCACCACTCTATAAAATCTATCCCCGCAGGAAATTAATACAAGAGAGATAAGAATTGCTATTATTGATTTATTCATAGGAATCCCAATTATAATGGGGAATACACATAATAAAATGGTTAAAGATAAGAATATTAGAGACGCAGGACTCAAGGTAACTTTGCCGAGGGTAAGGATTTTAGAAATTTTTGAGTCATCTGATCAGAAACATCTCAGCGCTGATGAAGTTTATAAAAAACTTATTGAGGCTGGAGATGAGGTAGGTTTGGCTACTGTTTACAGAGTTCTTACTCAGTTTGAATCGGCAGATATACTAATGAAACACAATTTCGAATCAGGCCATTCAGTTTATGAAATGATGCCAGACGATCATCATGACCACATGGTATGTATGGAAACAGGCAAGGTTATTGAATTTAATGATCAAATCATTGAAGAAAAACAAGAAGAATTAGCTAAGTCTTTGGGTTATAAAATCGTTGATCATAGGTTGGTTTTATACGTAGAACCTATAAAAAATGACTAAAAAGAAAGACTCTAAAGTTGATCAGGTTAATACGTCAGAGCTTGAAGACGTTCAAGATAATATTGAACAGCCGGAAGAAGAATCAGATTTAGAAGAAGTTGAGCCTTCAGCCGAAGAAAAAATTTCTTCTCTTGAAGATCAGATGATGAGACTTCAAGCAGAAATGATCAATACACGAAAATCTGCTCAAAATGACATTGCACGCGCAAGAATATTCGGCTTAGAGTCATTTATGAAAGACTTGCTCTCAGTTATTGATAACCTATTTAGAAACCTAGATTTTAAAACGGAAGAAAATACCATTCCTGCGGATGGTTATGAGTTAATTTTGAGAGAGTTGGAAAATGTTCTTGGTAAAAATGGAATAGTTCTTTTAGATCCTTTAGGAGATGAATTTGATCCAAAATTGCATGAAGCTATATCAGCTTCAAATGACAAGGACAAAGGAAACAACATTATTGTATCCGTTGCGCAAAAAGGCTGCACATTAAATGATCGACTTATCAGGCCTGCTCTCGTAGTAGTAAATAAAATCCCGCATTAATCTTGTTTTTTCCTAAAAAAGCCATATTTAGGGTAAAAGGAGATAAAAGTTATGTCTAAAGTTATAGGAATTGATTTAGGAACTACTAATTCTTGTGTCGCTGTAATGGAAGGTAACCAGGCTAAAGTTATTGAAAATTCAGAAGGAGCAAGAACAACACCATCTGTTGTGGCTTATACGGACGAGATTCTAGTCGGACAGAGTGCCAAAAGGCAGTCTGTAACAAATCCTGAAAATACTCTATATGCCATTAAAAGACTCATAGGTAGAAGATTTGAAGATGACGTTGTGTCAAAGGATAAAGACATGGTGCCATTTAAAATCATTAAAGCAGATAACGGAGATGCTTGGGTCGAAGCAGGTGGAAAAGGCTTAGCACCACAACAAGTTTCTGCCGAAATTCTCAGAACCTTAAAGAAAAGAGCTGAAGAATATCTAGGGCAAGAAGTCAAAGAGGCAGTCATCACTGTTCCTGCATATTTCAATGACTCTCAGCGTCAAGCCACTAAAGATGCTGGAAAAATAGCTGGCCTTGATGTTAAGAGAATTATCAATGAACCTACTGCTGCAGCTCTTGCTTTTGGTTTAGATAAAAAAACCTCTGATCAGAAAATCGCTGTTTATGATTTAGGAGGTGGGACATTTGATATTTCTATTATTGAACTTGCTGAGGTCGAAGGAGAAAAACAATTCGAGGTTCTTTCTACAAACGGAGATACATTTCTTGGTGGAGAGGATTTTGATATTGCAATAATAGACTATTTGGTTGATGAATTTAAAAAAGATCAGGGCGTTGATCTAAAAGCAGATCCTGCTGCGCTTCAGAGACTTAAAGAAGCTGCAGAAAAAGCAAAAATTGAATTGTCATCCAATCAGCAAACTGAAATCAATCTTCCTTATGTAACTGCAGATTCTTCAGGACCAAAACATCTACTGTATAAAATCACTAGAGCAAAATTCGAATCTTTGGTATCAGAATTGGTAGAAAGAAGCATAAAGCCCGTTGAAATTGCAATGAAAGATGCTGGCTTAACTCCATCTGACATATCTGATGTAATTTTAGTTGGCGGTCAGACTAGAATGCCTCTTGTTCAAGAAAAAGTTAAAGAATTTTTTGGGAAAGAGCCAAGACAGGATATTAATCCTGATGAAGCGGTCGCTATGGGTGCAGCAGTTCAAGGTGCGGTTTTAGCAGGAGATGTTACAGACATCCTTTTGTTGGATGTATCACCTTTAACTCTTGGGATAGAAACTTTAGGTGGTGTTGCAACTCCATTAATAGAAAAAAATACAACTATCCCTACCAATAAATCTCAAATTTTTTCCACTGCAGAAGACAATCAAACAGCAGTAACAGTAAACGTTGTTCAAGGAGAGCGAAAACAAGCTGCTGATAATAAGCAATTAGGTCTTTTCAATCTGGACGGTATTGCTCCTGCTCCTAGAGGCATGCCGCAAATTGAGGTAGCTTTCGATATCGATGCAAACGGAATATTAAATGTTTCAGCCAAAGACAAAGCAACTGGCAAAGAGCAAAAGATCACTATTCAGGCATCCGGAGGATTATCTGAAGACGAGATAGAAAAAATGGTTTCAGACGCTGAAGCGAACGCTGATAACGATAAGAAGTTCGAGGAACTGGTAAACGCTAGGAATACTGCAGATACTCTTATTCATGGTTGTAAAAAAACTCTGGAAGAATCCAAAGATAAAGTTTCTGAAGATGAAAAATCTGCTATTGAAGCTGCCATTTCAGATTTAGAGGAGGCTCTAAAGGGAGATGATAAAGATAGCATAGAAGAGAAAACTAAAGCTTTAACAGATGCATCCTCATCAATGGCACAAAGACTTTATGCCGAACAGCAACAAGAATCGCAGGGAGCTGATCAAGCTAATGATAGCGATAATCAGGGATCGAATGAAGAAAATGTTGTTGATGCTGATTTTGAAGAAGTAAAAGAAGAATCTAGATAGATTTTTATCAGTTCAAATGAGTAAACGAGACTACTATGATGTTTTGGGAGTCTCTAAATCTTCCTCAAAAGATGAGCTAAAAAAGGCTTATAGAAAATTAGCAATGAAATATCATCCGGATAGAAATCCAGATGATCAGGAAGCTGCAGATAAATTCAAGGAACTATCTGAGGCATATGAAATTCTTTCAGACGATCAAAAAAGACAAGCCTATGATAACTTTGGCCACCAGGGAGTAAATTCTCAATATTCAAGTGCACAGGGTGCTGCAGATGCCTTTAGTGATATTTTTGGAGATATTTTTTCAGATATTTTTGGGGGATCTGCAAGGGGTAGATCGAAATCGAGCGGTGCAGATCTAGCTTACAATTTGAGCATTTCGCTTGAGGAAGCTGTAAGGGGAACGGAGGTTAGTCTTCAAATCCCATCAAAGGAAAGATGTTCTGGTAAGTTTTCTACTTGTTCTTATTGTTCTGGAGCAGGGGTTGTAAGGATGCAACAAGGCTTTTTTTCGATGCAACAAACTTGTCCTCAATGCAGAGGAGAAGGAGAGATACACTATCCTAATTGCAATATTTGTCATGGTCAGGGATATATCAAAAAAGATAAAACCTTGTCAGTGAAAATACCTGCAGGAATTGATTCGGGAGATAGAATAAGACTTTCAGGTGAAGGCGAGCCCGGATACGGGAATAATCCAAATGGAGATCTTTTCATCACGGTAGACATTCAGGAGCATAAAATATTTCAAAGAGATGGAAGACATCTTTATTGCGAGATACCAATAAATTATATTGATGCCGTTCTTGGAGGAGACGTTGAAGTTCCAACTTTAGAAGGAAAGGTTAAATTAAAAGTCCCTTCAGGAACGCAGAGTCATAAATTGATGAGACTTAAAGGTAAGGGAATCAGGCCTATTAATGGAGCATCAAAAGGGGATATATTAGTAAGGGTGCAGATTGAAACTCCAATTAATATATCGACAGAGCAAAAAAAACTTCTTGAGCAACTTAAAGAATCATTTGATAAAGATAAGAATTCTCCTAAAGAGAAATCATGGTTTGAAAATGCTAGGGATTTTATGAGAGGGCAATGATTAAATTATTCATATGCGGTATTTCAGGACGACTAGGATCTAGCATTGTTGATGAGGTAAAAAAAGCATCAAACATAAGCTTGATAGGAGGTTTAGTCAGTGGCAGGGAGGACTCTTCAACTATAAACTTCAGCCCGCAGGGAGTTCAAATCATCTCTGACTTAAACGACCTTACTGATGCTGATGTCGTAATTGATTGTTCTACTTCGCTAGATTTAATAAAAATTAAAGAAAAATGCGAACTAATCGGTGCTAGCTTAATTGTTGCTTCAACTGGAAAAGGAGATTTCAGGGAGATTTTTAATAAAAGTCTATCAATTCCTGTTTTAGCCGCACCTAATTTAAGTATAGGGATAGCTTTTTTGAGCAATTTATTAAATTACGTTTCTGAAAAAAAGCTTTCTTTGAAAAGAATTAATATCGAAGAAACTCATCATAATAAAAAAATTGATACCCCTTCAGGCACCGCTTTGATGTTAAAAAAGGAGTTAATAGAACTATTAAATGTTGATGAAATTGAAATAATTTCAAATCGAGATGAATCTTCTGTAGGCACTCATAAAATTAATATATATCTTGAGGACGAGATTCTATCTTTGGAGCATAAGGCACTTGATAGAAAAACATTTGCTTTAGGGGCTCTAAATTTAATTGAATGGATTCATCGTAAATCCCCTGGAATATATTCAGTTCAAGATGCATTGAATAATTAGTTTTCCTTTATATTCAGTTGTGATATAAAACACACGCGAAAGCTTAAAAAAACACTTGGATAAATCAAATATTTGGGTGCTGCTTTGCTTCGAAGCAGTTAAATATCTGATCCAAGGAAGAATAACCCGGCGTAATGCCTATAACAAAAGGAGCTAAATATGGAAATATCCATAGAACAGATGCTTAAAGCAGGTGTCCATTTCGGTCATCAAACAAGGTTTTGGAATCCTAAAATGGAGAAATTCATTTTTGGTTCTAGAAACAAGGTACACATAATTGATTTACAAAAGACTTTAGATTGCTTGGAGCCATCTCTAGACTTTTGCAAAAAAATTGCATCCTCGAATAATAGAATTCTATTTGTAGGAACCAAAAGATCAGCAAGAGAAGTCATAAGACAAGAAGCAGAGAGGTGCGGTATGCCTTATGTAAATCACAGATGGCTGGGAGGAATGCTGACAAACTATAAAACAATTAGAGCCTCAATAAGAAGATATGAGTTTTTAATATCTCAGGAAGAAGAAGGTAAGTTTAACCGATACACAAAAAAAGAGGTTTTAAAGCTAAAAAAGGAAATGGATAAACTGGAAAGATCTATTGGAGGAATAAAGAATATGGGGGGACTTCCAGAAGCTTTATTCATTGTTGACGTAGAGAATGAGAAAATTGCTGTAGCTGAAGCTAAAAAAATGGGGATTCCTATTGTAGGTCTTGTAGATACAAACTCTGATCCTGATTCAGTGGATTATATTATTCCTGGAAATGATGATGCCATAAGGTCAATCTCTTTACTTGCTAGATTAGTCTCAAATGCATGCCTTGAAGGAGCTGAGAAAGCCACGGGCATTAGAGGTGATGGTGATGGTCCAGTAATTGTAAAGAAATCCGATCTTGATAAGAAAGAAAAGGTAGATGCCAAAACTTCTTCCGATGCAAAGGAAAAAAAACAAGCTAAGGAAGAATCTCCAGCCGAGAATGTTTCTGAGGAAAATGAATCTGTATCAGAACAGAAAGAATCCAATGAGGTAAAAGAATGAGTGAAATCAAAGCTGCAGATGTAAAATCTCTCAGAGATAAAACTGGTCTTGGAATTATGGAATGCAAAGCTGCCCTTAAGGAAACAGGAGGAAATCTTGACGAGGCGGTGGAATATCTAAAAATTAATAGCAACTTAAAAGCAGAGAAAAAAGCTTCCAGAACAGCGGTTGAAGGTCTTTTGCTAACAGCCAACAATCTAATGGTTGAAGTTAACTGCGAGACTGATTTCGTTGCTAAAGATGAAAACTTTAAAACTTTTTGTCAAGAAGTTTTAAATTATTGTTTAGAGAATGATTCGAAATCTATAGAAGAAATATCAGATGACCTTGAATCAGAAAGACAAAGCCTTGTTCAGAAGGTTGGAGAAAATGTAATTATCAGAAAAAAGGAATCTATCGGAGGAGATAACTTGTATTCATACATCCATAGCAATGGAAAGGTCGGTGCTTTAGTTTCTCTTAAGGATGACAATGTAGAATTAGGAAAGGATATTGCTATGCACGTTACAGCATCCAACCCCAAATTTCTATCTCCAGAAGATGTAGACTCTGAAACAATTGAGAAAGAAAAACAAATTTTAAAGGCTCAGGTTGAAGATACAAATAAGCCAGAAGAAATTATTGAGAAAATGATCGAGGGCAGGTTAAATAAATTTCTATCCGAAATAAGTCTTCTTAAGCAGCCTTTTGTTAAAGATCCTTCAACTTCAATTGAAAATATTCTTAACGATCACAAGAATTCTATTGTTGAATTTACACGTATAGAAGTTGGCGAGGGAATAGAAGTAGAGCAAAAGGACTTTGCTTCCGAAGTCCAAGCACAACTCCAAAATTCTTAAATGGCATCAGCAAAACGCGTTCTTCTAAAGCTCAGTGGAGAGTGGTTTGCTGGGAAAAAGGAAAAAGGTTTTGATGAAAAAACGTTTGAAAGAATATCTTCAGCTATAGACTTTACTAAACAAAAAAAAATTCAACTGGGGATAGTCTTAGGAGGAGGAAATATCTTTCGAGGAAGAGATCTCAAAGACATAAAAATCGATAGAGTGTCTGCAGACTACATAGGAATGTTATCTACTATTATGAATGGGATAGCTTTATCAAACTTCCTTAGAGAAAAAGGCCATTCGAATAAACTTTTCTCTTCATTTGCTATTGGAAACTTTGTTCAAGCTTATAATACCGAAGATGCTTTAAATGCTCTTATGAACCAAAAAGTTGTCCTCTTAGTTGGGGGAATAGGAAATCCCCTTTTCACCACGGATTCAACTGCAAGCATAAGAGCAAATGAACTGGAAGTAGATTTTATGTTGAAAGCAACCAACGTAAATGGAGTTTATGATAATGATCCAAAAGAGAATCCAGAGGCCAAAAAATTTGAAAACTTAACTTTTGATGATGCAATTAATCAAAACCTTCAAGTAATGGATCAAACTGCCCTTTGCTTTTGCAGAGATAATAATTTACAAGTTAGAGTATTCAATGCTGACGAAAAAGATGGATTTGAAAAAGCAATATCTGGAGAAGAAATAGGTACATTACTTAAAAATTAATATGTTAGAAGAAATAAAACAAGAGACTCTAGAGAGAATGGAAAAAAGCATTTCATCTCTTGAAAGTTCATTACAAAAAATAAGAACGGGCAGGGCTAATCCTTCCCTGCTAGACGCCATACAAATTGATTATTATGGCAATATGACGCCACTTTCCCAAGTAAGCAACATTTCTGTTCAAGATGCAAAAACATTGTTAATTTCTCCTTGGGAAAAAAACTTAGTGCCTGACATAGAGAAAGCAATTCAGTCATCTGACTTAGGTATCAATCCAGCTACTTCAGGTGATGTCATTAGAGTCATTCTTTCAGATTTAACTGAGGAAACCAGAAGAGATCTAATTAAAGTAGCAAAATCAGAAGCAGAAAATTCAAAAATCGCTTTAAGGAATCAGAGAAGGGACGCTAACGGATTGCTCAAAGAATATCTTAAAGAAAAAGAAATTAGTGAAGATGATGAAAGGCGGGGTCAAGAAATTATTCAGAATCTGACTGACGATTTTATTTCCAAAGTTGAGCAATTACTTGAATTGAAAGAGAAAGACTTACTTGAAATATAGTTTCCATGACGAGCAATTCATCCAATAAGATTGGTCATGTGGCCATAATAATGGATGGAAACTCTAGATGGGCAAGACAAAGGAGTCTAAAGACAATTGAAGGTCATAAGCATGGAGTAAATCGATTAAGAGATATTGTTAGGTATTCAGCAAAATCTGAAATAACTCATCTATCTGTATTTGCTTTTAGCACAGAAAATTGGAAGAGATCTGCTTCAGACGTTTCAGATTTAATGAAACTCTTTCTTCAATCAATAATTAAAGAAGTCCCAGAATTAATTGAAAATAAGGTTCAGCTAAATTTTATTGGTGACATCCCTCGTTTCTCTAAATCTCTTGTATCCCAAATTAATTCTGCCATGAAGGATACTCAAGCCAAGAAACCAAACCTTAATCTTAATATTGCCATAAGTTACGGTGGTAGATGGGATATTCTGAATGCTATAAAGAGATTGAAAGATCAACAAATAAATATAGACAAAATAAATGAAGAAGACTTCTCTAATCTTCTATCGACTTCTAATTTTCCGGATCCAGATTTGTTGATAAGAACTGGAGACGAAATTCGCATAAGTAACTTCTTTCTTTGGCAGATATCATACTCAGAGTTGTATTTTTCAAAATTACTGTGGCCTGATTTTAAACTATCTAATTTTAAATCTGCATTAAATAAATTCTCTACAAGAGATAGACGGTTTGGAGAGGAATAATAATGATTAGATGGATATCTGGCATAGCTCTGGGATTTCTTTTTCTTGCATACATACTCTTATCTCCGTCCTTCTTTTTTAACTTTGGATTGATAATTATTTTTGGCATTTCAATTTATGAGCTTATTAAGTTGAGAGTTTTCTCTCTTCAATCTCTTTTAGCTTTTATTCTCATAGTAACCGCAATCTTATATTTATATTTATACGAGCTGGAGCGATCCTTGATCTTGATAGCGGTTATGATTTCAGTTGTCACCGATGCATTTGCATTCTTTGCAGGTAAAGTTTTAGGCAGAAATAAAATATTCCCTACTATTAGTCCCAATAAAACTTTAGAGGGAACGATCGGGGGAATAGTTTCATCAGTTGTGATAATTTCTCTGATGATAACTATGATTTTCCAAAACCCATTAAAAACTTTCGATGTCGTTATGCTTACTGTTATGACCTTTATTTGTGCAGTAGCATCTGTTTTTGGTGACCTGTTAATAAGCTCCATAAAAAGACAAGCTAATTTAAAAGATACAGGGAGCCTTATACCTGGCCATGGCGGACTGTTAGATCGTATTGATAGTCATATCCTATGTATTCCAGTATTTTTTATTTTATTTGAGGTTCTTAAATGAAAACAGTGCTTGTTCTGGGATCAACTGGATCTATTGGAAAAAGTACACTTGAAGTGCTGGATCTTCACAAAGAGAATTTTAAGTGCATCGGCTTGAGTGCAAATAAAAATTTTCAAGCTTTGCACGAGCAGGCAAATAAATATTCAGTTAAAAATATTTGCATCCAGGAGGGCTCTCCCTCAGAAACTGATATTAAAAAGAACTCAGACATAAAAATTTATAGAGGCTCTGATGGCCAAAGTGAAATGATCAGAGATATGAATGCAGACATCGTAGTTGTTGGAATTTCAGGTGCAATTGGCCTTGAAGCAACTCATGAGGCCATAAAAACTGGTAAAAGAGTATTGATAGCTAATAAAGAGCCCCTGGTAATGTGCGGCGAATTCTTATTGAATGAGGCTAAAAAATATCAATCAGAAATAATACCTCTTGACTCTGAGCATTCTGCTATTTTCCAATGCCTTCAAGGTTCTTCTAACGATGATGTAAATAAAATCATATTATGTTGCTCAGGCGGTCCATTTTGGGATAAAAAAATTGAATTTTTTGAAAAGATAACTGTCCAAGATGCATTGAATCATCCTATTTGGAAAATGGGAGAAAAAATATCAATTGATTCTTCAACTTTGATGAATAAATCTTTAGAGATCATAGAGGCATCGGTTTTATTTGGAGTAGATGCTAATAAAATAGACGTTGTGATTCACCCTCAACACATTGTTCACTCAATGGTTGAGTTTAAAGATGGCTCAATACTTTCTAATTTATCAGCACCCGATATGAAAGCCTCAATATCATATGGATTAGGATATCCTAAGAGGCTTGAATCCGGAATAGAAAGACTATCTTTTTCTGATCTTTCTTTAAATTTTTTTGAGCCTGACCATAAAAAATTTCCAACTTTAGATTACGCAAAAAAAGCTTTATCTTTAGGAGGCAATCTTCCCTTAATTCTAAATTCATTTAATGAAGTTGCGGTTGATCTTTTCTTGCAAGAAAAAATAAATTACCTAGATATCTTTCAATTGATTGGTCATGCATTTGATGCGAAAGATAATCTAGACATAAATATAAAATTTGATACTGTTGACGAAATCTTGCATTTAGAAGCCTTATCTAAAAAACAGGCTAAAGTTTATGCAGAGAGATATACTTTATAATAATGACTGCCGTTCTAACTTACTTAATAGCCTTTGTTGTACTGATTTCGGTAATAACCATTATTCATGAGTCTGGTCATTTTTTTGCTGCAAGAATTTGCAGAGTAAAAGTTTTAGATTTCTCAATAGGTATGGGACCATCAATCTTACAAAAACAGGACAAACTTCAGACAAATTACAACATAAGAATTTTACCAATCGGAGGATTCGTACAAATGCTAGGGGAGGGTGAGAGCTCCTCTGAAAAAGATTCCTTTCAATCAAAACCATATCATCAGAGATTATTCATAGTTCTCGCTGGTCCTATGGCTAACTTTATTTTAGCTTTCATAATCTTTGCCGGTTTGAACCTTTATGGAATTCAAGAAATATCCTCTGATATCGGACAGGTTAAAAAAGACAGTCCTGCTTATAACGCTGGAATAGTACCAGGAACCAAGATAAAACGTATTGATGAATCTTTTGTTGAAACCAGGATGGAGGTTCAATCTGCCTTGTTAAGAAGGCTTGGGGAAACAGGCAATATAAATATTGAAACTGAAGATTCTCAAGGCGCCACTTCATCGCATCAAATATATATATCTGAGTGGCTGAAAGGACAGGAGCCAAATGACCTAATGAGAGATTTAGGAATGTATCTACCTTCGGAAATAATCATTGCTCAAATGACAGAAAACGGTCCAGCTGAAAATTCTGGATTGATGATAGGCGATAAAATTAATGCCATCGATTTCAATGAAATACAATCTTGGGAAGATCTTAAATTTTTTATCAATTTATCTGAAGGAAATGAAATATTGGTAAGTATTTCAAGAAATAATTCTAACTATGATTACCTTGTTCAGCCTGAATATAGAGAATCTCCTGAAGCTGCATGGTTAATTGGAATTGCAGCAAACTTGAAGATTCTTCCTTCTTCGATAATAAAAAAAAGGTACGGTCTTTTTGAAGGGTCGGTTAAAGCCCTTAAAGATACCTATTCCAAATCTGCAGAATCATTAATTTTTTTAAAAAAGATGGTCCAAGGCTTGATTTCGCCTAAAAATCTAGGCGGCCCAGTTATGATTGGTCAATATGCAGGAGATTCAATTAAATATGGGGGTCTATTTTCTTTCTTAATGCTGATGGCTCTTATCAGCATCGGATTGGGTATTATCAATCTATTACCTATTCCGGTTCTGGATGGTGGCCAAGCCGTGATGATGACTTTAGAAAAAATAAAAGGTTCACCTCTATCTGAAAACTTTGTAGGAATATCACATAGGCTAGGTATTGCATTTATTGTATGTCTTATGATCTTTACATTTTTTAATGACCTTTCTAGGATTTTTTGATGAAAAGATTATTATTCTTTTTTTTATTTTTATATTCTATTGGCACTTTTGCAGATTCTTGGGTAATTGAAGACATAAGAGTTACAGGTCTACAAAGAGTTTCAGCAGGATCAGTATTTGCCTCAATGCCGGTATCTGTGGGTGATGAAATAGACCAAAGAGAAATTCAACTCGTTGCTAAGTCAATTTTTAATACTGGTAAATTTGATGATATAGAAATTGGAAGGGATGGAGGAGCTTTACTAATTAACTTGGTTGAAAGGCCTTCCATTGCATCTATAGATATACAAGGTAACAAGGCAATAAAGACAGATGCATTACTTGAAGGGCTGAGAAACTCTGATTTATATGAAGGCCAACTTTATAGAAGATCGATTGTTGAAGGGTTAAGTGTAGAGCTAGAAAGACAATACGTCGCTCAAGGTAGATACGGCGCAAAAGTTAAGGTGGAAAGTAATAATCTTCCAAGAAATAGAGTCGGAATCCTAATCGAAGTTGATGAGGGCGAAGTGGCTCAAATTAAAGATATAAATATAGTCGGTAATCAGACGTTTACGGATGAAGAACTTTTGAGAGGTTTTGAACTGAGCAAGGGTAATTGGTTATCTTTTATTACAAATGACAATAAATATGCTCAAGAAAAGTTGAGAGGTGATCTTGAGACACTTGAGTCTTTTTACAAAAACCGAGGGTATGTAAAGTTCTCAGTTGACTCTAGAGTTGTTAGCGTGTCTCCAGATAAAAAATCGGTTTTTATAACTATAGGAGTAAGAGAGGGAGGAGTTTATAAAGTTAAAGAGACTAAATTAGCTGGAGATCTTCCTTTATCAAAAGATAATCTAAGAAACTTAATTTTCGTAAAGCCAGATACAGTATTCTCTCAGGAGCTCGTAACGGCATCAGAAGAATTTATTACTAATACACTTGGGAATGAAGGTTACGCCTTTGCAGAAGTCTCAGGAGTTCCTGAAATCTTAGAAGATGAACAAGCGGTAAATCTTACTTTTTTTGTTGAGCCGGGCCAGAGAACCTATGTCAGAAGAATAGAATTCATTGGAAACGAAAGGACTTACGATGTTGTGCTTAGGCGAGAGATGAGACAAATGGAAGGAGCATGGGCATCCAATGCTTTAATTGAAAATTCTAAACTTCGTTTAGAAAGGTTAGGTTTCTTTAAGCAAGTAGAGGTTGAGACAAAGCCAGTGCCAGGCATCAGCGATCAAGTAGATATTGAGTATACTGTTGAGGAAGAATTCTCTGGTTCCATTGGAGGATCAATTGGATATGGAGCTTGGGGACTCACATTAGGAGCAAATTATTCAGAGAATAATGCTTTTGGAACAGGAAATAGGTTAGTAGTTGGAATAAATAAGAATGCTTGGCAAACCAGTTACAACTTCAATTTTTTCGATCCTTATTACACTATTGACGCAGTAAGTCTTGGATATAACGCTTTTTATAGGTCATCAGATTTTGGTTCATATAATCTTGCATCTTATTCAACAGATTCTTACGGTCTAGGTGTTCAATTTGGTTTCCCTATCAGTGAAATAGAAAGATTAAATCTTAATATTTCTTACGATAATACTAAGCTTGATACTGGAAATTTTTCTTCTCTTCAGTTGAATGATTTTGTTAACACTGAGGGAGATGCATTCGAAACTTATAAATTAACCACCACATGGTCAAGAGTTACACTTAATAGAGGTATTTTTCCGACAGCTGGTCAGTCTCATGCTGTAAGCATACAAACCTCTCTTCCAGGAAGCAGTTTAAACTACGGAAAACTAATCTATAGAATGAAATACTTTGCTCCAATGGGAAATGATTGGGTCTTCTCGTTTAGAAATCAGATTGGAATTCTTGCAGCATATGGAGATACTTCAACGCCACCATTTTTCGAACATTTCTATGCCGGAGGCATGAACTCGGTAAGAGGATTCAGAGCAAATACCCTAGGTCCCAGATCAGAAGCTAGCGAATATGTAATTGATTCAAATGGTCAAATTGTTACTGATTCTGATGGAAATCCAATTCCAAATCCCTATTATTTCTATGAAAGAAGACCTATAGGAGGGCAATACTCTCTTGAAGGAGGAGTGGACTGGATATTCCCGCTTCCTATCAGCCAAGACACCCGATCCGTAAGGAGCTCTGTTTTCTTTGATTACGGAAATGTATTTAGTGATGGATGCAAGCAATACGAGAGAAATTGTTTTAAATTCGATACTAAAAATCTTAAATACTCTGTTGGTTTAGCTGTAACGTGGATCACACAACTCGGTCCTTTATCTTTTGCAATTTCTCAAGTATTTAATAGGGATCCTTTGGAAGATGTTGAGCAGTTTCAATTTGAAATTGGCACGCAATTCTAAAATATTTATTGGATAATTTACTGTGCAATCATGTAAACTTGCCGTCAAATTTATAAAAATTAATAAATAAGGCATATTATGAAAAAATTTAATCACGCTTTAATTTTAGTTTCACAACTATTTTTTGGAAGCACTTTGCTAGCGAATACAGATGGAATGGCTGTCATTGATTATCAAGCAATCTTTTTTGGAACTGATGCAGCAAGACAAGCATTTGAAGAGCTTCAAGAGTCTGATGAATATAAAGAAATCACGGATGATATTGCCTTAAAAGATGGGGAAAGAAAGGACGCTGCAGATAAGCTCGAAAAAGATGGACCCACAATGTCAGAAGCTGAAAAAGCTGATCTTTATAAAAAGATTCAATCTTTAACTCAAGATTTGCAGTTTTTAGCTCAAAAGAGAGGAGCGCTCGAGCAAGAATTAGGTCAAAAATTACAAGCTGAGCAAGCAGAAACAGTTCAAAAGGTCGTTAATGAGCTAATTATTGCCAAGAAAATCAAGCTATTATTCAGAAGAGAGGCTTTAGCAGCATTTGAGGGAACTAATCCACTGATAAACATTACTCCTGAAGTAATTGAGCTTATAAATCAAGATAGCGAAGAATAAGATTAAATTTTGTCCTCAAAGGCCTATAAGCTTAGTTACATAGCAAAATATATCGGCGCTTCATTGGATGGTGATGATATTGAGATATCATCCATGAAATCTCTGGCTTCGGCATCTGATAAAGATATTTCATTTTTTTACAGTAATAAGTTCAAAGAAGACCTTTCAAAAACTAACGCAGGTGCTGTTATTACAGATACTGTGAACTCAAAATACTTCAAAGGAAATAAATTAATAATAGATAACGTTCATCTGGCATATGCCAAAGCAACTGAATTATTTGCTGAATCAACTTTTTTATCTGAAAAAAAAGGTTTATCTAAGGAAGCATTTATAAATAAAGAAGCTGTAATTTCAGATGATGTTTATGTTGGACCTGGTTGCGCGATAGAAAAAAACGTCGAGATAGGAAAGGGTTCTATTTTATTACCTAATGTAACTATACTTTCAAATGTTTCAATTGGAGAGAATTGTATAATTCATTCAGGAACTGTAATTGGATCTGATGGACTTGGTTTTGCCAAGGACGAAAACGATAAATGGAAAAAAATAAATCACTTAGGAAAAGTGGTGATAAACAATGATGTCGAGATAGGGTCTAATTGTACTATTGATAGAGGTACTCTTGACGACACAATCATAGGTGAAAATGTGAAGTTAGATGATCAAGTTCATATTGCGCATAATTGTAAAATTGGGAAATCTACAATAATGGGTGCAAATGCAACAATTGGAGGAAGCACAATCATTGGAGAAAACTGCATGATAGGTGGACTTTGCGGTGTAGCTGACAATCTAGTCATCACGGATGGGGTTACAGTGTCTCCAGTATCATTCATATTCAAATCAATTAATAAGGCAGGTAAATACTCGGGTTCTGCACCGCTGATGCCAAGGGGAGAATGGTTGAAAGCTTCAGCAACATATAAAAAGTTATCAAAAAAAGATTAATGATTGAAAAGCAAGATATAAAAAGATATCTACCTCATAGAGAACCTTTCTTATTTGTTGATGGCGTGACAGAAATAATTAAAGATGAATATATTAAAGGTTTCAAAGAGGTTAAAGAAGATGAATATTATTTTAAAGGTCATTTTCCTGATAACCCTATACTTCCGGGAGTAATAATCATTGAGGCATTAGCTCAAGTATCAGGAATTTTAGGTTTTGTTACCATGAATAAGACCCCTGAAGAGGGTTCAATTTATTACTTTGTTGGAGCTGATAATGTTCGTTTTAGATCTCCAGTAGTTCCTCCAAGTATATTGACATTAGAATCTAAGAAAATTCAAGACAGGCGCGGCATATGGAAGTTTGACTGCAAGGCCTCATTGGAAGAGAATTTAGTTTGTTCTGCTACGATTTTATGTGCAGACAGACCAAAATGATTCATGAAACTGCATTAATTGATCCCTCTGCAAAAATCGCTAAAAATGCCTCCGTTGGTGCGTATTCCTCTATTGGTAAAGATGTGGAGATTGGTTCAGGAACTATAATTGAATCGAATGTAGTCATCCATAAAAATTCAAAGCTTGGAAAAGACAATCATATATATCCTTTTGCAAGCATTGGAGGAGATCCTCAAGATTTAAAATACGAAGACGAAGAAACTTTCCTCAAGATTGGTAATAAAAACCAAATCCGAGAGGGAGTCACTATAAATAGAGGGACTGCCCAAGAGAAAGGGTTAACAACAATTGGAAATAATAATCTCTTTATGGCTTATTCTCATGTGGCTCATGATTGCACTCTAGATGATGATATTGTTTTAGTTAATAATGTAGCTTTAGCTGGAGTTGTAAATATAGCAAAAGGTGCAAGGTTAGGCGGATATACTTTAGTTCATCAATTTTGCAATATTGGCCCATATAGTTTTTGTGCCATGGGGTCTGCAGTTTCGAAAGATATTCCTGCCTTTGTAAGAGTCAGTGGAAATCCTGCCATACCAAGAGGATTAAATGTAATAGGAATTCAAAGATTAGATCTTGGAAAAGATCAGTCATCACTGTTAAAAAAATTCTATAAGCTTGTATATTTAAGAAAACTTAAACTTGATCAAGCCATATCTGAGATAGAAAAAGAAGTTTCCGATTTTGATGAAGGAAAACTTTTTCTTGATTCAATCCAAAGTTCTGATCGAGGAATTGTTCGCTAATGCCATTAAAAGTGGGGCTATGTGCCACAGAGTCATCTGGAGATATTCTTGGCTCGGACTTAATTAGAAACCTTAAATCTAAAGATCCATTAATTGAGTTTTTTGGTCTTGGTGGCTCTGAAATGAGAAAAGAAGGTTTTAATTCATTTGATTCAAATGAGGATTTTCAAGTAATGGGACTGATTGATCCAATATTTAGAATCAATAGAATTCTTAAAAAAAGAAACGAATTAATTGATCACCTAATAGATAAAAATATAGATATCTTTATTGGAATCGATAGCCCATCATTAAATTTAGGAATTTCACGAATTTTAAAAAAAAAGTCCAATATCAAAACAGTTCAGTATGTTTGTCCTCAAGTTTGGGCTTGGAGATCAAATAGAGCAAAAAAATTTAATAATTTTTTAGATCTCGTTTTAAATTTATTCCCTTTTGAAAAAAGTTTTCTTCAAAATTTCGGCGTTAATTCAGTTTTTGTAGGTCACCCTAAAGCATCTCGCATTTCAACTAATATTGATAAATTAAAATATAAATTGGAATTAGACTTAGATCCCGATCTAAAAACATTTTCTTTTTTACCTGGAAGCAGAATATCTGAAATTAAGACTCATCTGCCTGTGATGATTGAAACGATAAATTCTCTAAGCAAAAAGGAAGATTATCAATTTTTAATTCCCTTTAAGGATGAAAACGAAATTTCGAGCAATTTAGGTAATTTAAAATCAAACACTTACAAAATATTTATCGATAAGACAGATTCAGTTCTTGCTGCGACTGACATAGCAGTTAGTGTGTCTGGCACAGCCAGTCTTGAGTGCCTTTTAAATCAGGCTCCTCCAGTAGTTTGTTACAAAACAAATTTTTTTAATAACTTTCTTTTAAATCAATTTTTAAAAACAAAATACATTTCACTCCCGAATATCCTTGCAGAGGAGAAATTAATACCAGAATTGAGACAAGGTTTTGTAAATTCCGATCGAATCGAAAGAGAGCTGCTCAATATGAGTAAGGCCACCAACTTAGATCGGATAAAAATAAAATTCGATAAGATTCATAATTCTTTGAAAGTAAATCAAGAAGATAAATTTAACTGTCTTTTTGATTTATTATGATCCTTGGATTAGACGAAGTTGGAAGAGGATCCATCGCTGGTCCGGTTGTGTCTGCAGCGGTTATTTTAGGAGAAAATAAAATCTTTGGGCTCAAGGACTCTAAAGATCTTTCAGAAAAAAAACGCATAGAATATTCTAATCAAATTAAGGAACTATCTCTTGAATGGTCTATTGGATTATCTTCTGTAGAGGAAATAGATAAATATAATATCCGGGAAGCTACAAAGCTTTCAATGATCAGGGCCATAAGCAGATTAAAAAAACCTTTTTCAAAAATAATTATTGATGGAAACGATAATTTCTTTAATGATAAATCTGTAGAATTTATAATTAAAGCAGACACTAAAATTAGGGAAGTAATGGCCGCTTCTATAATTGCAAAAGTCTATAGAGATGAATACATGAGAGAACTAGAAAATAAATTTAAAGGCTATTTTTTTGACAAACATAAAGGTTACTCAACCAAACTTCATAAGAGTATGATTAAGAAATATGGAGTCACAAATATTCATAGAAAATCTTTCAAGCCAATTAAGCAATTTCTAAATGAATAAATTTTCACACTTAAATATACATTCTCAATACTCAATCTCTGATGGCTTAGTGAGATTAGATGAGCTTTCGAGCAAAGCAAAAGATTTAAATTTTGAATCTATTGCAATAACAGATGATTCAAATTTATTTGGATTTGTAAAATTTTATAAAGAAATGCGCGACAAAGGCATTAAGCCAATTTGCGGGGTAAATTTTAATTCAGTGAAAGACATTAACGATAATTCTGAGTCTGGCAAATTAACTCTTTATGCAAAAAATTTTGAAGGTTATAGAAACCTAACAAAGTTAGTTTCCAAATCTCACATAGAAGGAAGAATTAGATCGATACCTCATCTTAAATTGGAGTGGCTTAAAGATTTAAATGACGGATTAATTGTATTATCTGGAGATATGGAAGGTCACATCGCTGATGCAATTCTAAAAAATAATTTTGAGCTAGCCGAAGCAAGAATAGATTTTTTTAAAAAAATATTTAATGAGGATTTCTTCATTGAGATTTCCAGGCTAGGAAGGGAAAGGGAAGAAGATTACATTAATATTGTTTCATCTATGGCGGCCAAAGCAAAAATACCTCTCGTAGCAACCAATCAGGTTAGATTCATGGAAGAAGAAGAATTTGAAGCTCATGAAACTAGAGTATGTATTCAAACTGGAAATGTTCTAAGCGATCCTGCCAGAAAAAAGAATTACTTATCAACTCAATATTTCAAATCAACAGATGAAATGTTTGAGTTGTTTGAGGATATACCAGAAGCTCTAGAAAATTCTTATTTGATTTCTCAAAAATGTAACCTTGTAATTGAGCTAGGCAAATATATTCTTCCTGACTTTGAGACACCTAACGGTGAAACAGAAGATGATTACCTAAAAAAAATATCTATCGAAGGCCTGCATAAAATTTTTGGTCATGAAGTTAAGGAAAATTATTTTTTAAGACTAGATTTTGAATTAAGTGTAATTCAAAAGATGGGATATTCAGGCTACTTTTTAATTGTTGCAGATTTTGTTAACTGGGCTAAAGAGAATGATGTTCCTGTTGGTCCTGGAAGGGGATCCGGAGCTGGATCATTAGTTGCATATGCCATAGGAATAACAGGATTAGATCCAATCAAATATGATCTATTGTTTGAAAGATTTCTTAATCCTGACCGAATTAGCAATCCAGATTTTGATATAGATTTTTGTAAGGATGGTAGAGAGAAAGTAATTGAATACGTTACAAATAAATACGGACAAGATTCTGTTGCTCAAATAAGCACCTTAGGCACTATGGCTGCTAGAGCAGTTGTGAGAGATGTGGCAAGAGCTCAAGGAAAATCCTATAGCCTTGCAGATCGTCTCGCTAAATTAATCCCTTTTCATCCTGATATGACACTAAAAACTGCATTGCAAAATAAAGAATTAAAACAAGCAATAAAAAATGATGAAGATGCAGAAGAAATTATTGAGATGTCACAGAAACTTGAAGGTTTATCAAGGAATGTGGGAAAGCATGCTGCTGGCGTTGTCATGGCTCCATCAAAAATAACAGATTTTTCTGCTCTTTACTTAGATGAGGAAACTGGCGCGGTATCTACTCAATATGATATGAAAGATATTGAACTTGTTGGATTGCAAAAATTTGATTTTTTAGGTCTTAAAACTTTAACAATAATGAAAAATGCCCTGGAGCTAATTAATCAGAACAGGCAGACATTAAAACTCGAAGCAATTAATTTAGATGATCTTCCTCTTGATGATTCAAAGACGTATCAGCTCCTCCAAAAAGGCTTAACTACTGCTGTTTTCCAACTGGAATCACGGGGTATTAAAGAGTACATAGTAAAGCTAAAACCGAATAACTTTGAAGATATTATTACCTTGATTGCCTTATATAGGCCTGGTCCTTTAGAAATGAACATGGTTGAAACTTATATTGAAAGAAAGCATGGAAGAGAAGAATTCTCTTATGGAGACAAATCAGTTGAAAAAATACTTGATAAAACTCACGGTGTGATTGTTTATCAAGAACAAGTTATGCAATTGGCTCAGGAATTCTCCGGTTTTACGCTTGGTGAGGCAGATATTCTTAGAAGAGCAATGGGAAAGAAAATAGCGTCTGAGATGGAAGAACAAAAAGAACCCTTTATAACAGGCGCAATTGCAAAAGGAAAAAATAAAAGATTTGCAGAAGGATTATTTGATCAAATTGAAAAATTTGCTGGCTATGGTTTTAATAGGTCTCATTCTGCAGCTTATGCCTTTATTTCTTATCAAACAGCATGGTTAAAAGCCCACTATCCAGCAGAGTTTATGTCTGCTGTCTTAAGTTCAGAAATGGATGATACTGATAAGATTCAGATGCTTCTTGATGACTGCAAGCTTTTGGGCCTTAAAGTTTTGCCGCCTGATATTAATTCAAGTTTTTATGAATTCAGGAATATAGACAATGAAACACTTATGTATGGATTGGGAGCAATAAAGGGAGTTGGTAAGTCAGCTATCGAAAGCATAATTGATAACAGAACCTTAAAAGGTAACTTCAAGACGCTCTCGGATTTTTCTGGTCGCATTGATACAGAAAAAGTAGGAAAAAGAGCTCTAGAACCGCTGGTTGCTTCTGGCTCAATGGATTCATTTCAATCTAGTAGGGAAGAGATGTTTGTGAATATTGAATCTGCTTTAAAGTTTGCTAGACAGGTGTCTGAAGAGAAAAAAAGCGGCATTGATGATTTATTCGGTGATGTTGAACTACCTAATGTTATTCCCATCACAAAAGCAAAAATCATTGAATTTGATAAGTCTCTGGGTGAACTAAACTCTTTAGGATTTTATTTCTCATGTCATCCTATGGATGAATATAAATGGGAAGTTGAACAGATTTGCCCTAATAGAATTTCTAGTCTCAATGAAGATAAGAATATTCAAAGGTGTGCAGGTGTTATAACTACCAAAAGGACAATTCAAGGCAGGAGAGGTCCGGTAACGTTTGCAACATTAGATGACGGAACTGAAAAAATAGAGATCATTTTGGGTTCTGATGTAATTCAATCAATGCAGGTTGAATTAAATAACAAAGATATTTTTATTGTGGACGGTAAGGTTACTGTAGATAACACTCGAGAAGTTTTGTACGGATTAGCAAAAAAAATTGAAGTTACTAATATCAATACTTTAGAAAACTTAAGAATCAGGATGGTAGAAAAATTAAGAATATCTTTGATTGAATCAAAAAAGTCTAACATTGAGAGCTTCAAAAGATTGCTCGACGACCTTGATACAGAATCTTCAATTGGTTGTCCTGTTGAGCTGAAATATACTTCAAAAAAATCTGAAGCAGAAATAGAATTCGATGAGGATAGGAGAATTTTATTGACTAACAATACCATGAAAGCTCTTTTAAATACTTATGGAAGAGATAATTTAGAACTTATGTATCATAGAAGATAATGTCTTACTCTTTTTTAGATTTTGAAAAACCAATCAGCCTTTTAGAAAAAAAGATTGAAGATCTGCGCTCGAGCCAAGACCAGCCAGATGTAATTCAAAGCCAAGTTGACTCTCTTAATAAAGAAATTATTAAAATAACCAAGGAGCTATATTCAAATCTTTCCATATGGCAAAAAGTTCAAGTCGCGAGACATCCCCACAGGCCGCATTTTAGTGATTACATAGAAAAAATATTTCATAATTTTGATGAACATCATGGTGATAGAAATTTTGGTGATGATAGGGCAATAATTGGAGGAACCGCTACTTTCAAAGGAAAACCTGTGATGCTTATCGGTCATGAAAAAGGCAAGGACACAAAAGATAAGATAGAAAGAAATTTTGGTATGTCGCAACCAGAAGGTTATCGAAAAGCAGCCAGGTTAATGAAGCTTGCAGAAGATTTTTCTATGCCGGTCATAACATTTATCGATACTCCTGGAGCATATCCTGGCATAGAAAGTGAAGAAAGAGGCAATTCACAAGCCATAGCCTACAACTTAAGTATTATGTCCAAACTTAAAACACCAATTATTGTAATTATTACCGGAGAGGGCGGTTCTGGCGGAGCTTTGGCAATTGGAGTGGGAGATAATATTTCAATGTTAGAGTACTCTATCTATTCTGTGGCGTCTCCAGAGGCTTGTGCGTCGATTGTTTGGAGAGATTCTTCAAAAGCAGAGGATGCCGCAAAAGCAATGAAATTAGACGCTTCCAATCTTCTTGAGTTAAGTTTGATAGATAAAATCATCGATGAGCCTTTAGGCGGTGCTCATAGAGATATTCAAAAAATGAGTTCCGTGCTTTCAGACCATATTTCTGAGCAGCTTGAAAAATGTTCGTCCCTTAATATTTCGGATCTTCTTAATGAAAGACACAAGAAAATTATGAGCTACGGAGCCATCGAGTAAGTGAACGAAATTTATGAGTCTTTCACAGGTTACTTAACCGAAGATGCAAAAAAATTCTTAGTTGCTTTCAGTGGAGGATTAGATTCAACAGTTCTCCTTTATGCTCTTAAGCAAGCTTTAGTTAAAAAAAAATTAAACAAAGAAATCCTTGCGATACACGTAGACCATAAACAGAACAAGAATTCAAAGAACTGGATCGAACACTGCAAAAAATTTTGTGGAACCATGCAGGTTTCTTTCGCTTGCTCTCAAATCAAATCAAACGAAAAAGCACTATCAGAAAATGATTTAAGGAATCTTAGATACGAAGTATTTTCTGAATATGTAGATAAAAATTCTACTCTCTTCCTTGCTCATCACTTAGATGATCAAATTGAAACTTTTTTCTTTAGAATTTTTCGCGGAACGGGAATGGATGGCATAGTTGGTATTCCAGAAGAAAGAGCTCTCAATGAGGGAAGACTAGTCAGACCTTTTCTTGGTTTGTCAAAAGATCTTCTTCTATCATATGCAAAAAAACATAAACTGGATTTTATAAACGATCCATCGAATAAAGATACAAGTTTTGATAGAAATTACATAAGGAAAAATATCATTCCAAAAATAAAGAATCGTTGGCCTAACTATGAAAACAAAGTTCAATCTTTTATCGATATCCAAAAGGAATATTTAGGTCTAGCTGAAACTTCTCATGACTTTAGTGATGCTGAGCTTTCTAAAAATACTCTTAATCTCAGAAAACTAATTGATGAAAAAGATAGTCAAAAAAAAATCATCCTTAGAAAATGGATAAAATTAAATGGTTTAAATTCACCAAATCAAAAAATACTTTATAATTTAATTAATATTTTCATAAAAACTTCAAAGAATAATTCCTATTTTCACTGGGGTGCTAAAGGCAAAAAGGGATCTGTCTCAATAAAAAAAACAAAAGAATGCTTAGTTGTCTCTGAATTGATCTAATCTAGGGCGTTTAATACAGAGATAATAGAGGCAACTAGCGTGTTGGCATGAATACCAGCCCCCCAAGAAAGGCTTTTCTTATCTTTTTGTACTTCTATATACGCAACTGCCTGGGCATCTGCCCCGGATGAGATTGCGTGTTGATGATAATCAGAAATTGAAAACGATGATTGATTGTAGTTATTGAATGCACCCAAAAATGCATCTATAGGCCCATTTCCTTCACCCTTTATGTCAAATTCTTTACCTTCCTTAGACAGAGTAACTTCAATGTTATCTTTTTGGATTCCTTTATCGTCAGGACCAGAAGAAATTTTATGAGAAACATATCTGTACTTATTTCCTTCCAAATAAGTTTCCCTAAATTTGGTCCAAATGTCTTTACTCTCTAATTCTTTTCCAGTCTCATCAGTAACTTGTTGAATAACCTGACTAAAATCAATTTGAAGTCTTCTGGGCATTGATAATCCATGGTCTTTTTCTAGAATGTACGCAATACCACCTTTTCCTGACTGACTGTTTATCCTAATCACAGCTTCATATGTTCTTCCTAGATCTTCAGGATCTATTGGAAGATATGGAACTTTCCAAAGCGGGTCGTTGGATTCTCTCATTGAATCAAAACCTTTTTTGATTGCATCTTGATGCGACCCTGAAAACGCAGTGAAAACTAAGTCCCCAGCATAAGGATGCCTAGGATGCACAGGTAATTGATTACAATATTCAACTTCTCGCATTACATGATTGATATTGGAAAAATCTAATTCTGGGTCTAAACCTTGTGTAAGTTGATTTAGCGCAAGTGTTACTATGTCAACGTTACCAGTTCTCTCTCCATTGCCGAAAAGACAACCCTCGATTCTATCCGCTCCTGCCATTAATCCTAATTCGGCTGCAGCTACGGCAGTCCCTCTATCGTTATGGGGATGAAGACTTAATATTACACTTTCCCGGTTGTTTAAATTTCGTGACATCCACTCAATTTGATCTGCATATATATTAGGAGTAGACATCTCAACGGTAGCAGGAAGATTCATTATTGATTTATTATCACTGGAAGGATTCCATATCTCATTCACCTCATTACAAACTTCAACCGCATAACTCAATTCTGTGCCAGTGAAGCTTTCTGGACTATATTGAAACACCCAATTAGTCTCATTATTTTTATCTGCTAATTCTTTAACTAAGGAGGCACCGTTCAAAGCAATTTTTTTGACCCCATCTTTACTTTCTTTGAATACTACCTCGCGTTGAAGGGTAGAAGTGGAGTTGTAAACATGAATACAAACATTTTTTGCTCCTTTAACAGCTTTGAAGGTATCCTCAATTAAATGATCTCTAGCCTGCGTTAAAACCTGAATAGTGACATCATCAGGAATTAAATCTTTTTCAATTAAGTCTCTAACAAAATCAAAATCAGTTTTTGAAGCAGATGGAAATCCAACTTCAATTTCTTTAAATCCAGTCTCTAATAATAATTGAAAAAATCTATGCTTTTTTTCAGACCCCATAGGTTCAATCAAAGCTTGATTGCCATCTCTTAAATCGACACTACACCAAATAGGTTTTTTAGAAATAATATTTCCTGGCCATTTACGATCGCTTAGGTCGATCTTTTCAAACGGTAAGTACTTTGAAGTATTTGTATTTGTAATTTTTTTCAATTAAATAACCAATTTATAAATTATTATACTATTCATAACGAATGATAAATGAATAAAGAGATTTTAAACAAAATGGGCATCTCAACTTATGAATTGATTGAGGATTTTATATTTGTAGATAACAAAGTAAAGGCAGTCGATAAAAGTGATGAAAGCGAAGGCAATGATCAGTTTTTAAAGTCATTGGATTATTACCTAAATAATTTCACTAAAGATAACAAAAGTGCATTAGATTTTCTAAATTCTAAATCATTGAAGTTATCTGAATTATTGGAAAATTCTCAAAAGAGGAAACAAGCTTGGAAAAATGAAAATTAATTTCAGACCTATGAATAAAAATGATATCTACTATGTTCACGGCATAGAGTCGCTGACCAATGAAACTCCTTGGTCTGAAAATAATTTTTATGATGCCCTGAGGTTTAGTAAAGCTGATGTGGTTACTATTGACGGTAAAGTTAATGGATATGTCATCTATCAGTATGTGATGGATGAAATCCACCTTTTAAATATATCTGTTGCTCCACAATTTATTGGAAAATCAATTGGTTATCAGTTATTAAAAAGGGTTGTAGATCAATCAAAATATACTTTTAAAAAAAGAATTTTTTTAGAGGTTAGAGAATCAAACCAAAGAGCTATTAAGTTTTATCGTCGAAATGGTTTTCAGGAAGCAGGAGTAAGAAAGAATTATTACAAACTAAATTTTGGCAGAGAGGATGGATTAATTATGCAAAAAAATCTAAGCAAGCCTGTAATTATTCTTCTACTCGATAATGTCTTTAAGTTCTTCTTCAATCTCGCTAGGTTCCGTTTGAGGTGAATACCTTTTTATAACGTTCCCATCTCTATCAACTAAAAACTTTGTAAAGTTCCACTTAATGGCTTCGGTTAAAATTCCAGTTTTCTCCGATTTTAAATATTCATAAAGCGGATGAGTATTTGACCCATTTACTTCAACTTTTTTCATAACAGGAAAATTAACATCGTACTTCGTTTTACAAAAAGTTTGAATTTCCTCATCGGTACCTGGTTCTTGACCCATGAATTGGTTGCAAGGGAAACCAATAACTTGCAAATCTTTCTCATATGAATCCTGAATTTTTTTAAGGCCTTCGTACTGCGGTGTAAGACCACATTTACTGGCTACATTAACTATCAAAATATACTTTCCTTTGTATTCTTCTAAGTTTTTTTCTGCTTCTTTTGAATCCTGAAAATTTATTGAATAGATGTTTGGTTCCACTTTTTCCCCCTATATACTAAGCAAATGTTTTTGGAGGGTAATTATTATGGAATATAGAAAATTAGGCAATACAGATATCGATGTGAGTGTTATTTGCTTAGGAACCATGACTTGGGGACAGCAAAATACTGAAGAAGAAGGTTTTGAGCAAATGGATTACGCCGTTGATCAAGGAGTAAACTTTTTTGATACTGCTGAGTTATATTCTATTCCACCAATGGAAGATACTCAGGGGAGCACTGAGACAATAATTGGCAATTGGTTTGAAAAAAGAGGTAACAGAGAAAAAATTATCCTTGCGACTAAAGTTGCTGGAAGAAGCGGCATGAAATGGTTTCGAGGTGGTGAAACAAGACTTGATAGCGATAATATTACAAAGGCTATTGAAGGAAGCCTTAAAAGGCTCAAAACTGACTACGTTGATCTTTATCAACTTCACTGGCCAGATAGACCGATAAATTTATTTGGTGGAGGCCTCTCTTATAAGCATTACGATTTAGAAACAATAGCCATAGAGGAGACTTTAAAAGTTTTGGGTGATTTAGTGAAAGAAGGAAAAATTAGGTACGTTGGCCTTTCCAATGAAACCCCATGGGGCCTGTCCGAATTTATTAAGGCTGCAGAAATGCATGACTTACCTAAAGTTGTGAGCGTTCAAAATGCCTATAACTTGTTAAACAGAATTTATGAAAGTGGGATGTCCGAATTCCATCACAGATCTCAAGTTGGTTTGTTGGCTTACTCACCTCTTGCACAGGGATATCTAACCGGGAAATACCTTGACGGTGCTAGGCCAGCTGGAGCAAGGACTACGTTATTTGAACGAGGCCAAAGATACGAAACGGAACAGGCAGAGGAAATAATAAGGAAGTACGTAAATCTCGCCAATGAATATTCAATGGATCCTGCTTTGATGGCTAATTCATTTGTTAATGATCAAGATTTTGTCACCTCAAATATTATTGGCGCCACAACTATGGAGCAGCTAAAGATTGCTGTTGGCAGTATTGATACAAAGCTTGATGAAGAATGTCTGAAGAAAATTGAAGAAATTCATTACGGGTGTCCAAATCCTTGTCCATGAATGACATTACCTGGGTAGAAAGAACATTCGAAGACTTAAGCGTTCATCAACTTTATGACGTAATGAATCTTCGCCAAGAAGTATTTTTAATAGAGCAAAATACTTCATATCTAGATGCGGATAATGTTGATCAAGACTCGTTTCACTTGCTTGCCTACATAGGATCAAACCTTAAGGGCTACAGTCGTCTAATTCCACCAGGAATAAAGTATCAAGACGCTTCTATAGGAAGAGTGGTTTTACACAAAAAATTTCGCGGAAGCGGGTTAAGTAAAATTTTGATGGATAAATCTATCCATAAATGCAAAGTTCTTTATCCCGACACAGATATTAGAATTTCAGCACAATATCCCTTGGTAGATTTTTATCAAGGTTACGGCTTCAAAACAGTCGGAAAAATTTATGATGAGGATGGGATTCCTCATATAGAAATGGTCCTAGAAAAATAATTGAATATTTCTTATCTCAATTTTGGATTCTTTCTTTCATTTATTCTGGGAATAGTTTTCTTAACTTATGATTTTTTTGAAGATATTTCTCTTCCATCCTCAAACTGGGCAATAAAAGTGGGGGACAAATCCGTTTCCATGGATAGTTATTTAACTCTGATTAGCCAACTTGATTTCAATAATGACGGGCAAATAGATGCCAAACTTAAAGAGTCAGTGATTGATCAACTCGTCATTGAGCAATTACTGATTATGAGGGCAATCGATGAAGATATTATCCAAAGCGATCCTTTATTGAAAAATAATCTCATCGATTACATGACAAACATCATTTCTAACCAGACCATCTTGAATATTGAGTATGAAGACGTAGAAGAATATTACAGAAATAATCTAGAAAAATTTTCTCAAAATAATTTGTATTTAATGAAATCTGATAGTGAATTCATTAACTTGCCCAATGATTATCTTACAAAGCAGAAGCTAAGAGATTATTTGGGAGCGGATGCAATTATCAATATAGATATTCTTGAGATCGGCAGTGAAATTAAATTTATCCAAGATGATCAACCGTTTAGTGTTTTTCTTCTAGATAAGATAGAAGGGGAGCCCACTTCATTGAACTCAATATTTGACATAGTAAATCAAGAGGCAATAAGTAGCGAAAGAGAGAGGTCTTTTAGAGAATACATAAATGAACTTAAAAAAAGTTATCCAGTTGAAATAAACCCTATCCTATTTAAGTAATGAGACTTCTGTCTTTGTATCTTTTACTGACAGCCTCTTTCTTGAGCTCACATGAGCTTCAAAAATTTAACCTTTCCTTAGACTTTCTTGAAAAAGATGAATCCAAGGAAGTTGAGATGGATATTAAAGTACCTCGAAACTTTTACAGACCATCTTTGGAAGAGAACCTTAACAATGGATTAAATTTTGATGCCTGTAACGAAAAAGATTTTGATCTAGTTAATTCAACAGCGAGATACTTAACTTTCAAGAAAATAATTACTTGTAACAATTTTCCTAGATCACTTGAGGCTAGAAACTTCTTTATTTTGTATCCAGATCAAACTATTTTGGTGAATATTAAAAAAGAGACTAGCCTTCAAAATCAAATATTTTTAAATAATTCTAAAAGTAAAATTGATTTCAAAAAAAACGATCAGAATTTTAGTTTTTTTTCTTTAGGATTAAATCACTTTATAGGAGGCTACGATCATATTGCGTTTGTATCTCTCTTAGCCTTACTGATAATTAGAATAAAACAATTAATTTATCTGCTCTCTGGCTTCACCTTAGGCCACGCTATCAGCATTACGTTCTCATCCTTAGGCTTTATTTCTGTAAAAATTTCAATAATTGAAATTCTTATCGGTTACTCAATATTTTTATTGGCTCTGGAGTACTTAACACTTAGACAAGTTAATAAAAATAGAATTATGAAGATAAATTCCATTTTTTGGATATCACTGGTCTGCGTTTCACTTGTCTTCTTCCCAGAAATAACTGTTTTATCCGTAGGTATGGCTTTGATTGGAATTTCTTATCCTTATTTAATAACAAGAAATTCACATATTAGAATTGTTGCGACGGTATTTTTTGGACTTTTACATGGTTTTGGTTTTGCTTCAAACATATCTAGTTTTGATTCTCAATCACTAGTCTCATCTATTATTCTTTTCAATCTGGGAATAGAAGCAGCTCAAATTTTATATGCTTTTCTTCTTCTTTCGACCCTTAACCTTATTGTAAAAACAAGGTTTATAAGCAGACTATTTTTAAAAGATTTTATCTCTTTGATTGTTTTTTTCTTCTCTACCTTATGGTTTATAGGAAGGTTGCTGTTCTAGATAATTTTGACTTGTTCTGCCTGGGGTCCTCTTGCACCATTGGTAACGGTAAAGCTTACTCTGGTACTTTCTTTTAATAATTTTCTATCACTTTCATTTACCGAAGCAAAATGAACAAAAAGATCACCACCTTTATCTCTCTCAACAAAACCGTAACCTTTGCTAGGATCAAACCATTTGATTGCTCCTTTTTCTCTTTTCAACCTTCTAGTAATTTGTCTTCCATAGACTATCGCCATACTGGAGATTAAAGTTGATATCAACAGAACCAAAAACATAGGTCCAAATGACAAAAAAAATTGGGGGAAGTTAAAAACTAGAAAAGTAGCTAAGAGAGAAATGATTGCTGAAGTAGTGAGTCCGCGTAACCACATCCAATTATATTAAAGGATTAGTTAAGTTTATTTAAGTTCTTTAAATGTAATTGAATAGACTTAGATTCTTTAAGTGCCTGCCTATATTGACGTTTTCTCTCATTTACAAGGCTTTTAGGAGCGCTTGAAATAAACTTTTTGTTGCTTAAAGTATTTTCAATATTGGCCAAATTTTTGGTTATCTTCTGTAATTTTTGCTCATTTCTTAATTTTTCTGATATTGGATCTACGTTTCCCTCAAAAGGTATATGAAATTTGAGATCGTGTGAAACAACTATGGCGCAAGGTTTATCTATCTCTAATACTTTAAAATCTTTTATTCCGGCAAGTTTTTTTAAATGATCTGAGTTTTCGAGAATAAAATTCAGCGAAGTTTTATTGCCCGATATAAACACCTCTTCAAGCTTTAAAGATGCAATACCCATCTCAGCTTTCATGTTTCTTATTGACGATATTGAGTTTTTCAAATTTTCTATTTCTTTGTATTTTGATCCTGAAATTCTTACTTTTTTTGGAAACGATTGATTTAACAAGAATGATTGTTTTTTTCCGGAAGCAATCTGATTCCAGATTTCTTCTGTAATAAAAGGCATAAAAGGATGACAAAGTTTTAAAATTGACTCAAGAATATTCAGCAAACCAGATATGATTCTATCTACTTCGCTTTTCTTAATGTTATCTGAATCAAGTCGATTTTTTGAAAACTCGATGTACCAATCACAAAAATCATTCCATACGAATTCGTAGACACTTTGAGTGGCTAAATCAAATCTATAATTATCCATATGCGTATTCATAGAAACTATCGTGCGATTTAATTTCTCCACGATCCATTTATCTTCGGGAGTTTTTATAAATTGATTAGTCTTTTTGAAACTAGCTGGCCTATTTAATTCAATGAATCTAGAGGCATTCCATAGTTTGTTACAAAAATTTCTATAACCTTCTACGCGCTTCATATCAAAATTAATATCTCTACTTCCAGAGGCAAGAGACAAAAAAGTAAATCTCAAAGCATCAGTACCGTGAGCTTTTATTCCTTGAGGATAATCTTTCTTTGTCTGTTTGATTATCTTTTGCTCGTCGTCTGGATTTAACAGACCAGAAATTCTTTTTGAAATAAGAGCTTCTAAATTTATTCCATCAATAATATCCAAAGGATCAAGAACATTTCCTTTTGACTTAGACATTTTTTGGCCTTCACTATCTCTGATGAGCCCAGTAATGTAGATTTCTTTAAACGGTATTGCCTTTGTGAAATGCTTTGTCATCATTATCATCCGGGCAACCCAAAAAAAGATGATGTCGAAACCAGTCACTAATAATGAGGTAGGGTGATACTTATCTAGTCTTTTTGTTTGTTGGGGCCAACCAAGGGTAGCAAAAGTCCACAAAGAGGAAGAAAACCACGTATCCAGAACATCTTGATCTTGAACCAGAGATATTTTTTTATCTAATTTATATTTTTTTCTAATATCTTTCTCGTTTTCTCCGCAATATTCACTTCCATCTTGGTCATACCAAATTGGGATTTGATGACCCCACCACAATTGCCTACTGATGCACCAATCTTGAAGCTCGTTCATCCAAGAGAAATAGGTTTTTTTCCAATTATCAGGAATAAAATTGATTGACTTTTTTTTGACCAAGCTCAAAGCTTCCTTACCAATAAGGTCTGTATTTAAATACCATTGATCTGTTAGATAAGGCTCTAGTATCGTGTCGGATCTTTCTGCTCTTGGAATAGATAATTTATGCGGTTCAATTCTCTCTAACATCTGGATATCTTTTAAAGATTTAATAATTTCTCTCCTAGCATCAAAACGATCCATGCCTGAGAAAGGAGCCGGAGTCTCAGCATTCAAAGTGCCATCAGGATTCAAAATATTTATAGGTTCTAGTCCATGTTTTATGCCTAGTTCATAGTCATTAAAATCATGACCAGGAGTGATCTTCAAACAACCGGTACCAAAATCTTTATCAACGTACGGATCAGCAATGATGGGGATATATTTATCGGTAAAAGGTATTTTTGCTTTTAAACCTATTAATTTTTTATATCTTTTGTCTTTGGGATGAACAGCTATTGCCTGATCACCAAACATTGTTTCAGGCCGAGTTGTAGCAACAATAATAAAGCCAGCTCCAACTTCGTATTTGATATGCCAAATATTCCCATTTTCTTCCCTCGTGTTTACCTCTAAGTCGGATAAGCCAGTCTTATTTTTGGGATCCCAATTAACCAATCTATTCTTCTTATAAATCAGTCCTTTTTCATAAAGTTCAATGAATACTTTTCTTACAATATGCGCATAATCTTCATTCATGGTGAAAGCTTCATTTTCCCAGTCTAAAGATGCACCTAACCTTCTCAATTGACTTGTGATGGTATTTCCCGACTTGCTTTTCCACTTCCAGACTTCCTTGATAAACCTATCTCTCCCTAATTTATTTTTACTTTTATTTTCCTTTTCAAGATTTCTTTCAACGACTATTTCTGTTGATATGCCAGCATGATCTGTTCCTGGTTGCCATAACACATCGTATCCATTCATTCGTTTGTATCTACAAATCGAATCCATGATAGATGTTTGAAAGCCATGCCCCATGTGTAGAACCCCTGTCACATTTGGGGGCGGAAGCATGATGGAGAAAGCTTTGCTATTTTTCTTTAAGCTTGGTGAAAATAATTTAGATTCTTCCCATTTAGAAGACCACAATCTCTCAATTTTTTTGGGTTGGTATTTAGAATCCATTATCCAACATAGTTTGGTTTAATTCCGTATTCTAAACAAACTTTAAAACTCTCTCTTGCAATCTTTTGATATTCACCGCCATCTTCAATAACCAATTGATAAGAGGATTTAAAATCTTGAAAATTCGAAGGCAATTTTGGGTTCAAATTAATCAAATAAGTATTTTTATTACAAGGATGCTTTATTCCAGGGAAGGAAATCAAAATTGGAGCATCTGGTGAATCTAAATCATTACAGATTTTATGAGGTAGAAAAATATCTGAAATATTTTCCCACAGAAAGTCATCTAATTTTTTTGCTTGATTTAGATCTTCACAATTTATGACAATATAATTTTTTTCGTCAGATTCAATATTTTTCCAATAGAGGTCTTTTGTAAATTGGCAGCAAAACTTTTCTCCCTCGTCTAAGGAAGTTCCAGCCTTGTAAAATTTCATTAATTAGGATTGAGACAATAGATAATTAGTTAAGAGTGGAACAGGTCTTCCTCTTGAGGCTTTGGCTTTTCCAGACCCATGAGCTGTCCCAGCTACATCAAGATGCGCCCAAGGATACTTTTTAGTAAACCTTGAAAGGAAACACGCAGCAGTAATTGTTCCAGCTCGACCACCAATGTTGGCTATATCAGCAAAATTACTATCCAAATCACCTTGATATTCATCCCATAGAGGCAATTGCCATGCTTTATCCATTGAAGCATGACCAGCATCTATTATTTTGTCGGCTAATTTCTGATTATTACTCATCAAACCTGAAGCAACATGACCTAAAGCTACTATTACTGCTCCAGTTAATGTCGCTATATCTATTACATTTTTGGGTTTAAATCTTTCTACATAGGTGAGTGCATCGCAAAGGACTAATCGTCCTTCTGCATCTGTATTAAGTATCTCCACAGTTTGCCCAGACATTGTTTTAACAACATCTCCAGGTTTGGTTGCCTTGCTGCCAGGCATATTTTCAGCAGAAGCGACTACTCCAATGATATTAGACTTTGGTTTTATCAAAGCAATAGCCTCCATGGTTCCTAGAACGCTCGCAGCCCCACTCATGTCATACTTCATTTCATCCATTGCTGGGCTTGGCTTTAAACTTATACCGCCAGTATCAAAAGTTATGCCTTTTCCAACAATAACTTCCGGTTGTTCCGTTTTTTTACCACCTTTGTATTCGATAATAATGAACTTAGATTCTTGTACACTCCCATTTCCTACAGACAAAAGACAATGCATTCCAAGCTTTTCCATTTCTTTTTCACCTAGAACTTTCACAGATAGATTTTTATATTTTCTTCCAAGCTCTTTAGCAGTATTTCCAAGGAAAGTGGGCGTACAAATATTTGCAGGAGTATTGCCAAGCTCCTTCATTCTGTTTATCCCAACACCTATATTAGCCCCAATAGATATTGATTTTATTAGATCAGTAATATCCTTTTTAGAGTTAATAAGTAAATTTACGGACGCAAGAATATTATTTTTTTGTTCTTTTTTTCCATCAAAAATATATTTATAAGTAGATGATTCCAATTGCATTGAAAGGTTTTGCAAGAACCAAGAAAAATCTCTTTTTTCAAATTTAATTTCTGGAAGAAACAAAGAAACTTTTTTTGTATTTGCAGTTTTTGCTAAGGTGCAAATCTTAGTTATCAACTTCGATGCATCATCATCTTTGAATTTATCTGACGTATTACCTAAACCTAATAAGAAAAACTTTTTATCTTTTTGATCCGCTAGGGCGGGGACATAACATGAAGTATTAACTTTTCCTGAGAATTCTTTTCTTTTTAACAAAGTGTTCATTAGGCCCTTAGAAGCCTTATTGAATATATTTTTACTGGATTGAGAGTTGCCGTTTTCTTGAATACCAATTATAAGAGTTTCGTTTTTATCAGAAAGCATCTCATTTGGAGAAGTTATAGATAGGTTTATTTTTAAATTTGATGTCATTTATTACTCCTTAGTAAGCCAAATTTCTGTGGGATAATATCACCATAGACAAATTGACATGTTCAGCATTATATCTAAGTATATTATCAGAAGCTTCTTACAGACTTTTTTAGTTATATTCTCAGTACTATTTTTAGCCTTTTTCTTTCTAAGAAGCATTGATTTCCTAGAGATTGCAGCAAGAGGAGATATGTATCCACAAATTGCCTTGGGTTATATATTTTTTAACATTCCAAGTGTCATTGAGATTATTCTCCCTTTGAGCATCTTCCTCTCAACTTTAATTTGTATTGCAAGAATGAACACAAGCAATGAAATAAATTTCATGAGGCAGATGGGGTTAAAGAGCAGTAACTTTCTTAAAATCCTTGCAATACCAATACTGTTAATGTCTTTTTTTGCACTATTTATATCTCTGATAGTCTCTCCTTATTCTCTTGACTCTTTGTACAAGCTTACAAGCAATCAAACTTTCTCTGATAGATTCAAAATGATGGGGGCAGGAAAGCCTACCTATTTTGAGGATGTGAATACTACCTTTTTTGCCAAAGAATCTAATGACTTTGATTTTGGATTCAGTGAAATATTTGCATCAATTGAACATGAAGATATGGAGATTATTTTAACGGCAGATCAAGTTTCTTCTATACCCACTGACAAATCTACCAACAGATTAACTTTTAAGAATGGGAAAATTGTTGGCCTAGAGATAGAGGGAGACTTTTTGATGAACTTCTCGCAGCTAGAATTTACTTTTCCCAGAAAAATTAAAACCTCATCGACTGATCTAAGTCATCTTTCAATGACTAGCCTCATCTCAAATTTAGAGAATAATCGAGAACAATCAGAACTTTTTAAAAGGCTATCAATTTTTGTATTAATTATTGTGAGTGCCTTCGTTGCTCTCAATTTTGGAATTTCAAATCATAGAATTGGCTTCACAGTATCGTTAATTACTGGATCGTTATTCTTTTTGCTTTATTTTGGTATTTATTTAGGCTTGCAAAACTGGACGCTATCTTCTGAGTACAATCCATCTATTTCTTTTGCTGCTTTTCACTTAGTATTTTTTTTGGCGGGTATTTTCCTTAGTTATTTTCTTAATAAAGAGTCACCCATAAATATTTATAATAGCGGAGTATCTTCAATAAATAACTTTCAAATAATATTTAATCTAGTTCTCCTGGCTTTTGTAATTTATATGTTTTTTTACTTTTTAATCTAAATGTTTAAGAGTCTATTTGATATAACTGGTGTGCTGATACAGCTTTCAATCCTCAAAAGCATAGGTTTGGTTTTTTTGATCCTTTTTTCTCTTGATTTCATTCTAATGATGGTGGGCGAGTTACAAAATATATCCGATTATCAGAATTCTGAATCTTTTATAATTTCATTAGCTTTTAGTCTGCCTAAAAGAATTTATGATGTGGTTCCTTTGGCCTGTTTGATTGGTGCAATAGTTTCTTACGGAAGACTTCAAGAGTCTGGAGAACTGATTGCCATAAGGGTTTTGGGAAAATCATTCAAACAAATCTTCTCTTCAATGCTTCTTCCAATATTTATCCTATTATCAATAATGCTCACGATAGGGGAATTTGTTATTCCAAGTTCAAATTTGATGTCTGAAGTTTATAAAACAAATCCTCAGCAAGCGCAAAAAGCTCAGTGGTTAACGAGAAAGAATGAACTCATTTACCTAGGTGATATATCTAGCGATAAAATTGATAATTTAAGAATTTATGAATTTAACTCTGAAGGCGATATTGATTCAGTTTTTAAAAAAGATGAGTTTGATCTTTCGCTCGATCAAAAAGAAGCATTTTTTAAAGATAGAGCTTCAGATAATCAAATACAAAAAATATGGAAAGCTCCTTCTAAAATTGAGCTTTCAAAATACATTAAGTTAAACAGACAACCTCCATCTTTGCTTTTTCAGAATTTTAAATTTTCAGATAGCACTAGAGAGAAGAACTTATTTTTGTGGCAGTTTTTAAAAAAAATTATACAACCAATATCTGTCTCAATTTTTGTGTTGTTAGCCCTCTTCTTTTGCCAAGCATTCTTAAGAGATTATTCCATCACTTATAAGGTACTCACAGGAGTGGTTTTAACAATATTTTTCAACTTTACAGAAAAAATAGCGGGGAACGTCTCCATCGTTTTTGGCTTCAGCCCACTCATAACTACTCTTATTTTTCTTCTTGGGCTTGTAAGTCTTATTTTTATATTCAGTAAAAGACTTTAAGAGCGAACTATTTTGGTCTTTGAGAAGATATCATTGAGACTTCTTTTATCTGACCTAAACAGAATCACAAAAAAATTTAAACCTGCTATTGATCCAAATAATAAGCCCAACACCAACCTTTGAAGCATAGATTTTATAGAGATTGCTTGATTGTCATCTGCAACTAATTTTATTTTCCAAGCTTGCATTCCAAGGGTTTGTCCATCGTTGAAATGCCAAAAATAAACATAAAAAATAAAAGAAATTAAAAAATACGAGAGAAGCATCAAATTGCTTCCTAGGAAAGATGAAATGGCGCCACCGTTAATGATAACGATCAATAAGGTGAAACTGAGCAATATGCCTGCTATTAAAAGCAGGTCATAAAATAACGCCAATAATCTTCTAAAGAACATACTAGAATTATGATATCTTAAATTCCTAAATTTATGATGAATCCAGATACAGAAAATACAGATTCGATCGACCAAGGATTTTTTGGTCATCCAAAAGGCTTAAGAACACTTTTTTTTACCGAACTTTGGGAAAGGATGTCCTATTACGGGATGCGTGGTTTATTGGTTCTCTACATGACCGTAGGGGTGACTGGCAATCCTGGTTTAGATTGGTCCAATGCAGAAGCAAATGCAATTTACGGCATCTATGCAGGAATGGTCTATTTCCTTGCTCTTCCAGGCGGTTGGTTAGCAGATAACCTATTGGGCTATCAAAGAGCGGTTTTATTTGGAGCTTTGATCATAATGCTTGGTCACTTCACTTTAGCGATTCCATTAGAACAAACATTTATTCTAGGACTAATTTTAGTCGCTGCTGGAACAGGTTTGCTTAAACCCAATATATCATCGATAGTTGGCCAACTTTATTCTACTAACGACGATAGAAGAGATTCCGGTTTTACGATTTTCTACATGTCTATCAACATCGGAAGCATGCTTGGTTTTGCTGTCTGCGGATGGTTAGGGGAAAAAGTAGGATGGCATTGGGGATTTGGTGCGGCCGGATTTGGAATGCTTCTTGGAGTAATCCAATTTATTTATTTTAGAGGCCAACTTGGAGATGCCGGTTTGAATCCGAATCCTAATTCTGACGAATATAAAATTAAACTCAGAAATATTTCTTTAGGGATTATTGTGTTAGTTTCCTTATTAGTCCTCTCAGGCCTTCTAGGGTGGTGGTCGGTTGATGCAGTATTTTTTGCTGAAAGATTTAGGGATTTCCTTGTCATCCTTTCAATGGTTTATTTTGCCTACCTTTTCCTTTTTGCCGGACTTAACTCAGCAGAGAAAAGAAACGTCTTGATGCTTCTATTATTGTTCATAGGTGCTGCAGCTTTTTGGTCTGGATTCGATCAATCAGCCGGATCTTTGACTATTTTTACAAGAGATTATGTTGATCTAACCTTTGGATCATTTACTGCACCTGTTAGCTGGACTCAATTCGCAAATCCACTGTTCGTAGTAATGTTGGCTCCGTTTTTTGCCTATATATGGGTATTCTTAGGAAAAAGGAATCTCAATCCAAACACACCTGTTAAATTTGCTGTAGGTTTAATCTTCATGGCGTTGGGTTTTATAATCATGCTCTTTGCAGTCGATTACGCTTTAGTTTCATCCCCAGTAGGTGTCCAGTGGTTACTGTTAACTTATTTACTCCATACCTTTGGAGAGTTAGCTTTATCTCCAGTAGGCTTATCAGCTTTTTCTAAATACTCTCCAAAGAGATACTTAGGACAGATGATGGGATTGTGGTTTCTTGCCTCTTCCTTGGGAGGAGTCTTAGCAGGATTGTTCGGTGGTGAGGCAACGTCAACTGGATTAGATAGCATGACGCCTATATTTTCAGAGCTAGTTTATTACTACCTTGTTTTAGCAGTGGTTTTAATTGTTTTATCTTTCTTTATTAAAGGAAAAGTTGAAGAGTAAAACTTTAAAAAAAGTTATACCAAATTACCGATACTAGAAAACCTAAAAAGCTTAATTGCAAAGACAGCCACCACCTTCTCTTGGGATCAATTCCCTTGAAAATAAAAGTTGTTGCATATGCAATTACATAAAGAGCCAGCCAAGTTAGAAGAAGATTAATGACCATTAATTATTATCGTGAAGGTCTTCGTTTAATTCGTTAACGTTTCGGTTATCTCGGCATTCAATAGAGCCGGTGATTGAATTTCTAATAAACAAGAGATCGGACTTATGCGCCAATTCCATTGCTTTGACAGTTTCTTTTACTTTGCCGTTCTCTATTACTTGTACCTTTGATGAACCAGTTACATAAAGGCCTGATTCAATTGTGCATCGATCCCCAAGAGGAATGCCCAAACCAGAATTTGCACCCAGCAAACAACTTTCTCCAATGGATATGATAACTTCGTTGCCTCCAGATAGTGTTCCAAGAGTAGAGGCACCTCCGCCAATATCTGATTTATCCCCAACTATCACCCCTTGAGCAATTCTGCCTTCAACCATTGCTTCACCTAGGGTTCCTCCATTGAAATTAACCGAACCCTCATGCATAACTGTTGTCCCTGGCCCAAGATAAGCTCCTAATCTGACTCTGCTGGCATCTGCAATCCTTACATCATTCAATGCAACGTAATCTGTTAAGCAAGGAAACTTATCAACTGAATGCACTTTTACGTATTCGCCTTTACTTCGTTTTTCATTAAGAAATTCATTTAATTCATTTGAATCTATTGGGCCAGCTGAGGTCCATGCTACCGTGTGTAATATGCCAAAAATACCTTCTAAATTAGTTTCGTTGGGCTTTATCAAGCGAAGAGATAGAAGATGTAACTTCAGATAAGCTTCAGGGACAGAAGAGGGCGGCATATCATCAGAAACTTCTACTTTTTCATATCCATCCTTAATTTCTGCAGCACTTGTAGTTATATCATCAGGCGAAAAATACATTTCAATGTATTCACCTTTTTTATTTTTGGTTCCTTTGCCAAAACCAATCCATTTTTGATTCGTCATTTTTTTATAAAAGATTATTGATTCTTTTCAATGCCTCTTCTGTGGTTTCAAAATCATACACTAAAGCAATTCTTACGTATTTTTCTCCAGGATTAAAACCATTTACCTCGACAGATAAATAACTTCCAGGAAGTACAATTAAACCCTCCTTTTCAAAAAATTTTTTTGAGAATGATTGACCGTCTCTTACATCCAACCAGAGATAGAAAGCACCTTCAGGAACTATATTGTTTACCTTATCTTTAAGCATGTCTGCTGCCAGACTAAATTTATCATTGTAAGATTTTCTATTTTCAGCGACAAAATCATAATTCAGCCAAGCTGCAACGCTCGCCTTTTGAATTGGCAAGGGAACGCTGACCCCATGAAAAGACCTAAACTTCTTGTAGGCAGAAATGGTTTCTTTACCGGAGCAAGCAAAACCCGATCTAAAGCCAGGTAAATTAGATCTTTTCGATAAGCTATGAAGAGCAATCAATCTATCCGATCTATCTGACGAAGCTTGTAGGATGCTTGGACAGGATTTCTCCGATGTATATAAATCCACATAACACTCATCAGAAACAACATAAAAGTCATACTTATCTGCTAAATCTAAAATTTCCTTAAGTTTACTAAGAGGTAAGACTGACCCAGTTGGATTGTTTGGGGAACAGATAACTAAAATTTGACACTTCTGCCAATCCTCACTTTTAAGGGAATCTAAATCCGGCTGAAAATTATCTTTTTCAGGACAATCTAGAAACTTTGCTTCTCCTCCGGCAAGAGTCGTTGCTCCACCGTAAATTTGATAGAAAGGATTAGGCATTACAACATAGGGCTTTTCTTTAACATTCTCTTTATTAAAGAGAGCCTGAATAATTGAAAATGTTCCTTCTCTTGTACCAGCTACAAGACAAACTTCATCCTCAGCAACATTCTTTATACCGAAATGACTTTTCAAATATTGCCGATATGCCTCTGATAATTCAGGAACTGCATTCATGGGAGGATAGTTTGAAAAAGAATTTGTTTCTTTGTTCAAAATGTCTAGGACTTTGGAGTCAGCACTTAATTTCGGCTCACCAATGGACAGATTGATTACATCTTTTGATGGCTTTATGTCTTTAAGAAGAAGATTAAGTTTTTCAAATGGATAAGATCCAATTTTAGACAGTAAATGATTCATAAAGTTTCTTCTGATCTAGCAGTAAGAACTTCGCAGCCATCATCGGTTATTGCCAACGTATGCTCCCATTGGGCTGACAATCTTCCATCAATAGTTTCTACTGTCCAGCCATCATTTTTAGATAATTTGGTTTTATGAGTCCCAAGATTAATCATAGGTTCAATGGTAAAACACATACCTGCTTTTAATTCCATTCCAGTGCCAGGATTTCCATAGTGAAGAATTTGTGGGTCTTCATGGAAAACTTTGCCAATACCATGACCGCAATAATCTCTGACAACAGAGTAGTGATTTTCTTCTGCATGTTTTTGAATCACATAACCTATGTCGCCTAGTTTTATTCCTGGTTTGCATATTGCTATGGCTTTATAGAGACATTCTTGAGTAATACTTACCAGCCTTTCTGCATGAGGTTGTTTTTTTCCAACAAAAAACATTTTACTTGTGTCTCCGTGGTAACCGTCTTTAATCACAGTTACATCAATATTGATAATATCTCCGTTTTTTAGGACTCTATTGTCATCAGGTATCCCGTGACAAACCACTTGATTTATAGAAGTGCAAATAGATTTTGGAAAACCATTGTAATTTAGGGGAGCAGGAATACAGTCAATTTGATTGACAATGTAGTCGTGACAGATTCTATCCAACTCACCTGTAGATACCCCTGGTTGAACGTGTTGTTCAATCATTTCCAAAGTTTGAGCTGCAAGCTTTCCTGCGACCTTCATTTTGGCTATTTCGTCAGAACTTTTAATCATTTTTTGAGATTTTACATTATAAGTCATAGACTTATTAAGTACTCTTCATTATAGTGTCGTTCTAATGCCAATAGCATTAGAAAACATTCAAAACGCGTTACTAAAAATTTAGTGCCGCGTTTTTTTTTGCCTAAATGACAGAAAAAAAAGCATACTTATATCTGGATTCCGAAAGATTTTTTGAAGGTTTTTCCGTTGGAAAAAATGCTGATACTTGCGGAGAAGTCGTTTTTAATACTTCCATGTCTGGGTATCAGGAAATAATTTCTGATCCATCTTATACCGATCAAATTATTAATTTTACTTACCCTCACATAGGCAATGTAGGAACTAATGATGATGATTTAGAGTCCGATTCAAACGGATGTAATGGGGTCATCATCAGAGACCCGTCAACCACTACAAGCAACTGGAGAAAACAGGATGACTTATCAAACTTCTTGAAGACAAAAAATATTTCAGGCATTTATGGGATTGATACTAGAAAAGTTACTCGAATAATCAGAAAAGAAGGTGCAAAAGTAGGTGCTATCGTTTCCGGCAAAGACCATAAAAAGAAAGCGCTTAAATTAATTGAAGAGTTTGTGCCTTTAGGTGGAAAAGATCTCGCCTCAGTTGTTTCCACAAAAAAAGTATATGAATGGAAAGAACCTTCTTGGAGAAAGGATTTTGATGATAATAATTTAAAAATAGTTGCGATCGATTTTGGAGTAAAGCACAACATTTTACGAATGCTTAAAGATAGAGGATTTAAGGTGATCGTGGTTCCAGCTAAAACAACTGCTGCAGAGATTATGGCAATGAAGCCCGACGGAGTATTTCTTTCTAACGGACCTGGTGATCCTGAACCCTGCAAGTATGCAATTGAATGCATCAAGGAACTTAGGACAAAAAGAATACCAATGTTCGGCATTTGTTTAGGCCATCAACTTTTAGGATTAGCTTTGGGAATGAAAACTATCAAAATGAAGTTTGGACATCATGGCGCTAACCATCCAGTTAAAGACTTGGATTCAAATAGAGTTTTCATAACGAGCCAAAATCATGGATTTACCATTGATTCGAAATCAATTCCTGAGGATGTAAAAATTACACACCTTTCTTTATTTGATGAAACCATTCAAGGTATAGAAACATCCGATAAAAGATGCTTCAGTTTCCAAGGACATCCTGAAGCCAGTCCTGGTCCGCAAGAAATACAAGAATTATTTGATAAATTTTTAACAGTGATAAAAAGCAATGCCAAAAAGAAATGATTTAGATTCCATATTGCTTATTGGAGCTGGTCCAATTGTGATTGGTCAGGCATGTGAATTTGATTATTCTGGTGTGCAAGCATGCAAAGCTCTTCGAGAAGAGGGATACAGAGTGATTTTGGTGAATTCTAATCCTGCAACAATAATGACCGATCCTGAGACTGCTGACTCAACCTATATAGAGCCTATTAATTGGAAGACATTAGAAAAGATAATCGAAAAAGAAAAACCATCAGCTCTTTTACCGACAATGGGAGGACAAACAGCCTTAAATACTGCTTTAGATCTTGATCAAAAGGGTATTTTGAAAAAACATAATGTCGAGTTGATAGGAGCCACTAAGGAAGCTATCGATAAGGCAGAAGACAGAGAACTGTTTGCAAGAGCGATTAAAAAAATAGGTTTAAAGACTCCAAAAGCTGGATTAGCACATAATCTAGAGGAAGCAATAAAAATCCAACAGGAAATTGGTTTCCCTTGCATTCTTAGACCAAATTTC